>NZ_BOOA01000095.1 GCF_016862995.1 Acrocarpospora phusangensis | reverse complement strand
GGACTGCCGCTGGGCGCGGTGGAGCTGTCGGTGCAGCCGGAGGCGGCCGGGGTGTTCGCCGCCGCGCTGCGTGAGCACGGGTGGCAGGTCCCGTAACCGTACGGCTCGATGCGCGCCGGGGCCGGGACTGCCGGTACCTTGGGGGGCGGACAACTCAAGTAAGGGGAGCGATGTGCCGGGTCTGATCGTCGCGATGGACGGGCCTTCCGGGTCGGGCAAGTCGAGCGCGTCCCGCGGGGTGGCCCGGGCGCTGGGCCTGCGCTACCTGGACACCGGGGCGATGTACCGCGCGGTCACCTGGTGGATGCTCCAGATGGAGGTCGACCTCGGCGACCCGGCCGCGATCGCCGCCCGCTCGGGCGAGCCCGCGCTGGAGATGGGGGTCGATCCGGACTTCCCCGGCGTCACGCTGGACGGGGTGCGCGTCGACGGCCCGATCAGGTCCCCGGAGGTGACCCGGGCGGTCTCCGCGGTGAGCGCGGTGCCCGAGGTCCGCCGCCGCCTGGTCGCCCGGCAGCGGGAGCTGATCGAGGCGGCCCTGCCGGAGGGCGGCATCGTCGTGGAGGGCCGCGACATCGGCACGGTGGTCGCCCCCCAGGCCCCCGTCAAGGTCTATCTGACGGCCAGCGAGGAGGCCCGCGCCATGCGCCGCAGCGCGGAGCTGGCCGGGTCCACGGTGGCCGCGCAGCGGGTGGAGCTGGCCCGCCGGGACACCCTCGATTCGACCAGGAAGACCGACCCGCTGGCGATGGCCGCGGACGCGGTGGAACTGGACACCACGGCGCTCAACCTCGACGAGGTCATCGCCGAGGTGCTGAGACTTGTCAAGGAGCGCGCCTGAATTCCGGCGCGCGTGAAGGGAAAAACGCGATCATGAGCGCGGGGGAGTACGAGGACGACGGCGGCTGGATCGAGGCCGAGCTGGCCGGCCTGGCCGTCGACGGGCCCGAGGAGGAGGCCGAGTCCGGCCCGCTGCCGGTGGTGGCCGTCGTCGGCCGGCCCAACGTGGGCAAGTCCACGCTGGTCAACCGCATCATCGGGCGCCGCGAGGCGGTGGTCGAGGACGTGCCCGGCGTGACCAGGGACCGGGTGACGTACGAGGCGAACTGGCGCGGCCGCAGGTTCACGCTGGTGGACACCGGCGGCTGGGACCCGGACGCGACCGGCATGGCGCTGAAGATCGCCGAGCAGGCGCAGATCGCGGCCGAGCTGGCCGACGTGATCCTCTTCGTGGTGGACGCCAGCGTCGGCATCACCGACTCCGACGAGGCGGTCGGCGCGGTGCTGCGCCGGTCCGGCAAGCCGGTCGTGCTGACCGCGAACAAGGTCGACAACCAGCTGCAGGAGCTGGAGGCCAACGAGCTGTGGTCGCTGGGCCTCGGCGAGCCGCGCCCGGTGTCGGCGCTGCACGGCCGCTCCAGCGGCGACCTGCTCGACGTGGTGCTGGACGCGCTGCCGGAGACGCCGCCGGTGCTGTTCGGGGCCGCGCGCGGCCCGCGCCGGGTGGCGCTGCTGGGCAAGCCGAACGTGGGCAAGTCCTCGCTGCTGAACAAGGTGGCGGGCGAGGAGCGGGTGCTGGTCGACCCGATGGCGGGCACCACCAGGGACCCGGTGGACGAGCTGATCGAGCTCGGCGGCAAGACGTGGCGGTTCATCGACACGGCGGGCATCCGGCGGCGGGACCGCGAGCTGAAGGGCGCCGACTTCTACGCGGCCATGCGCACCCGGGCCGCGCTGGAGCGGGCCGAGGTGGCGATCGTGCTCATCGACGCCTCCGAGGTGCTGACCGAGCAGGACCTGCGGATCATCTCGCTGGTGATCGAGTCCGGCCGGGCCATGGTGGTGGCCTTCAACAAGTGGGACCTGGTCGACGAGGACCGGCGCTACTACCTGGAGAAGGAGATCGAGCGGCAGCTGGTCCGCACGCCGTGGGCGCTGCGGGTGAACATCTCCGCCAAGACCGGCCGCCACGTGGAGAAGCTGGTCCCGGCGCTGGAGCTGGCCATCGACTCGTGGGGGACCCGGGTGCCGACGGCGCGCCTCAACCAGTTCCTCACCGAGCTGGTGCAGGCCACGCCGCCGCCGGTGCGGGGCGGCAAGCAGCCGAAGATCCTGTTCGCCACCCAGGCGTCCACCGAGCCGCCCAAGTTCGTGCTGTTCACCTCCGGTTTCCTGGAGGACACCTACCGCAGGTTCATCGAGCGGCGGCTGCGCGAGGAGTTCGGCTTCGCCGGTTCGCCGATCGAGGTGACCATGAAGATCCGGGAGAAGCGCAAGAAGAAGTAGGGCCTGCCCTACCCCCGGAAGGGCGGCGCACCGGCTCGATGGCGAGGGGAGATGTTCCTAGGTTGAGACCCATGCGAACGATGACCCGCCGCCTGATGGCCGACACCGGTTACCTGCTGCTGGGGTTCCCCCTGGCCACGATCTCCTTCACCCTGCTCATCGCCGGTGCCGCGACGGGCGCGGGCCTCCTGGTGGTCTGGGCGGGGGTGCCCATCCTCGGGCTCACCCTGCTCGTCGCCCGCGGCTTCAGCGACCTGGAGCGCAGCCGCCTGGAGTCCGTGCTCGGCCGGGACCTGGCCCGGCCGCGCTACCCGCAGCCGCCGGACGGCTCCGGCCGGGTGCGCCGCCTGGTCAACCCGCTGCTGACCGGCCAGTCCTGGCTGGACCTGCTGCACGGCATCGTGGTCTTCCCGGTCGCGGTGGCCACCTTCTGCGTCGCCGTCACCTGGTGGGCCGCCGTCCTGGCCGGCCTCACCTACCCGCTGTACGGCTGGATCACCAGCGAGATCCCCGGCAACCAGGAGCTGCCCGAGCTGCTCGGCCTGGGCGACAGCTACGGCACCAACGTCGCCTTCTACGGCATGTTCGGGCTGATCTGCCTGGTCACCCTGTTCCCGGTGATCCGGGGCATGGCGCTCCTGCAGGCCGGTCTGGGCCGGGCGCTGCTGACCGGGGTGGCGGAGCTGCACGTGCGCATCGAGGACCTGACCGAGGGCAGGAACGCGGCCGCGCACGCCGAGGCGAACGCGCTGCGGCGGCTGGAGCGGGACATCCACGACGGCCCGCAGCAGCGCCTGGTGCACCTGGCCATGGAGCTGTCCCGGGCCCAGCGGGAGCTGGAGCGGGACGCGGCCGCGGCCAGCGCCACCATCGGGCAGGCCATCACCGCCACCCGGGAGACGCTGGACGAGTTACGCGCCCTCTCCCGGGGCATCGCCCCGCCGATCCTGGCCGACCGGGGCCTCGCGCCGGCGCTGGCCGCGCTGGCCACCCGCTGCACGGTCCCGGTGGAGCTGGACGTGCGGCTGGACGAACGTTTCCCCGCGCTGGTCGAGAACACCGTCTACTTCGTCACCGCCGAGGCGCTCACCAACGTGGCCAAGCACAGCCGGGCCACCATGTGCACGGTCACCCTGGTCCGGGTGGGCGGCACGCTGCTGCTCACGATCGGCGATGATGGGGTCGGCGGCGCCCACGTCGCCAAGGGGCACGGCCTGTCCGGCCTGGCCGACCGGCTGCGCGGCGTCGAGGGCGAGCTGGCCGTCCAGTCTCCCGCCGGGGGGCCGACGATGATCGTGGCGGAGGTTCCGTGCGGGTAGTGGTGGCCGACGACGCGGTGCTCATCCGGGAGGGCCTGGTGCGCCTGCTGGAGGAGTTCGGCTGCGAGGTGCTGGCGGCGGTCGGCACGGGCACGGAGCTGGTCGCCGCGGTGGAGGAGCTGCGCCCGGACGTGTCGGTGGTGGACGTGCGCATGCCGCCCACCTTCACCGACGAGGGCCTGCGCGCGGCGGTGGCGGCCCGGCAGAAGGTGCCGGGCGCGCCGATCCTGATCCTCTCGCAGTACGTCGAGGTGTCCTACGCCGACGACCTGCTGGCCGACGCCAGGGGCGCGGTCGGCTACCTGCTCAAGGACCGGGTGGTGGACGTCGAGGAGTTCCTGGCCGGCCTGCGCCGGGTGGCGGGCGGCGGCACCGTCTTCGACCCCCAGGTGGTCGCCCAGCTGATGGTGCGCCGCCGCCGCGACGACCCGCTCGGCTCGCTGACCCCGCGCGAGCGCGAGGTGCTGGCCCTGATGGCGGAGGGCAGGTCGAACCCGGCCATCAGCCGCGAGCTGGTGGTCACGGAGGGCGCGGTGGAGAAGCACATCCGCGGCATCTTCGTGAAGCTCAACCTGTACGCGGACGACACCGACCAGCACCGCAGGGTGCTGGCCGTGCTCGCGTACCTGCGCTCCTAGCCGCCGGGTCTAGGCCGGGTGGTTGCCCGCCTCGCCGCCCAGGTCGAACGGGCTGGTCACCCCCTCGTAGGCGAGATGGAACTCCATCCCTTGGACGGCGTGGGCCAGGTCGTGGCAGTGGGACATCCACATGCCGGGGTTGTCGGCGGTCAGCGCCACCTCCCACACCTCGCCGGGCCGTACGTCGAAGGTGTCCATCCAGAGGCCGTTGGCCGGGCGCCCGTTCTTGGACAGGACCTGCACGTGGTGGCCGTGGGGGTGCATCGGGTGGGTGTCGGAGCCGCGGTTGACGACCCGGATCAGGACCTTCTGGCCCTCTTTCACCAGCGGCGTCGGGATGTTGGGGAAGCCCTTCCCGTTGACCGTGTACGCGAGCCGGGGCAGGCCGTCGACCATCGCCAGGGTGCGGTCGAGGACCCAGGTGATCTCCTGGTCGAACTCGGCGGGAACCGGGGCGCCCGAGCCGTACCGGGTGATGTCGAGCACGGGGCCCGCGGCGGGGGCGGGCGGGGTGCCGCCGTTGAGGAGCAGGCCCGGGTGGCCGTTCACGTCGAGGTAGACCGGGTTGGCGGGCATGGTGAAGGTCAGGTCGTACCGGCCGCCCGCGGCCAGTCTGAGCCGGTCGCCGGTCAGGACGGTCGCGCCGGGCACGTCCGTGCCGTCCACGGCCGCCAGCTCGTACGGCGTCCCGGTCAGGCCCATCTCGACGGGCGAGCTGTCGGTGCCGACCACGCGGAGCCGTACGGGGGCGCCGGGCCGGATGGTGGTCTTGACCAGGGCGTCGGACGGGGGCCGGCCGTCGAGGGACAGGGTCATGGTGCCGTAGGTGTGCAGGGCCAGGGTGTGGTCACCCGGGGCGGGGCCGACGGGGCCGACGGGGCCGACGGGGTCGACGGGGTCGACGACGAGCAGGCCGTACAGGCCCTTGGCGACGGCGACGCTGGAGTGCTGGTGGCTGTGGTACCAGTAGGTGCCCGGGTCGGTGGCCCGGAAGCGGTAGACGTGCGAGCCGCCGGGCAGGACCGCGTCCTGGGTGACGCCGGGCACGCCGTCCTCGCCGCTGGGCACGTCGTACCCGTGCCAGTGGATGGTGACCGCCTGGCCGGGCAGCTCGTTGCGGAGCGTCACCTCGACGTGCTCGCCCTGCTTCACCCGCAGCGTCGGGCCGGGCGACTGCCCGTTGAACGACCACGCCTCGAAGGTACGGCCCGAGGGCAACCGGAGCGTGGCCGGTTCGGCGGTGAGGGTGAACTTCCTGGCGGCGGGCTCGGGGCGGCCGGCGAGCGAGGCGACCGAGACCCCGGCGGCCTCCGCGTCGTGCCCGGCGTGGAACGCGCTGCCGGACCAGCCGCCGGTGATCGCCCAGGACACCCCGAGCATCAGCACGGCCGTCCCGGCCACCCGCCACCGGTCACCCGTACGGCCCGAGAGCACCCGCCAGGCCAGCGCCGACGCGCCCGCGACGGCGAGTAGCAGCACGGCGGCGGCCGGGACGGTGACCGGGTAGGCGATCAGCAGGGCGCAGGCGATCCCGGCGGCGGCGCCGACGGCGGCGAGCACCACGGGCAGCGTCCGAGCGGGGTCCGGCGGGCTCCCGTGCCGCCAGAACCGGATCAGCGACGGCAGGGTGACCGCCGCCGCGGCCAGCCCGGGGATCGCCACCAGCGGCAGCGCCAGGGTGAGCTTCTCGGCGGCGAACCACCAGCCGGCCGACGCCAGCGCGGCGGTGGTCCAGCCGCGCAGGCAGGTCGCGGCGATCGCCGCGGCGAGCAGGCCCGCGGCGATCGGGGCGAGGTTCCCGGCCGCCCCCCGCAGGGCGGCGACGGCGACTCCCGCCGCCGCCGCCCACAGTCCGGCGACCAGGACGAGCAGGATCTGATCGACGCCGATCAGCTGGCCGGTGCTCACGCGTGCGCGGCGACAGGTTCCGCCGCCTGGGTCTTGAGCAGGGCGCGGGCCTTGCGGACGATGGTCACGGTCACCCACAGGATCGCCACCCCGTCCAGGGCGTGGAAGCCGAGCACGGCCAGGCCGGCGGTGGTGGTGCTGTTCTCGGTGGCCCCGGCCAGGCCGGCCAGCTCGAAGATCACGAACAGCTGCACGGCGACCAGGCCGAACGGCGCGATGGACAGCCAGATGAGCTGGCGGCCGGCCTTGGCGATCGCGGCGAAGACGGTCAGCAGGAGGGACAACACGGGGATGACCATCGTGCCGTTGATGATGTGCGGCACGATCGCGCTGTCCATCGCGCCCAGAGCGGGGGCGGGGCGCTCGAAGGCGCCGAAGGTGGCGAGGTAGAACTGGGCCAGCACGGACACCAGCAGCAGCACCGAGAACCAGAAGAAGACCTTGCGCATGGGGGCTCCTGAGCTATGTAGCGACGGGCCCCGAATCCAGGTGGGGCCGCACCGGGCTAATGTGCGGCTCCGGGTGTCCCGATCGCACGGGACCCCTGTCCTGCGCTGATCGGGAAATCTCCGGGTCCCCGCCGCACGCCACGATCGTGTCCGCCGGCACGGCGTCGCGCTTGAGCACCCCCCTACTCGGTTTCGCCTCCTGTCGCGGTTCTGGCCGGCAGGGCCAGGGCGGCGACGGCGCCGGCCGCGCACAGCACCGCCGTGATGAGGAAGATCTCCGTGTACTCGGTGTGCAGGGCGGCCTTCAGCGCCGTCTCGTACTCGGCCAGCCGCCGGGCGAACTCGCCCGCCTCCACGCCGAACGGCAGCGGCGTGTCCAGGTCGGCGGTGAGCGACTGGAAACGGTGGAAACCCCAGGCGGACAGAGCGGCCACGCCGAGCAGCATGCCCATCATCCGGGCCACCACCACGGCGGCCGAGGCGACCCCGTGCCGGTCGGCGGGGACGGTGCGCAGCACCGCCGAGGACACCGGCGCGATCACCAGCCCGAGCCCGAGCCCGGCGACGACGAGATCCACGTCCACCCGGGTGAGATGCTCGCCCAGATCCACCGGCCACTGCCAGATCCGCAGGTACGCCACGCAGGCGACGGCCATCCCCGCGACGGACACCAGCCGCTCCCCGAACCGGCGCGCCAGCAGCCCCCCGGCCAGCGCCGCCACCGCCAGCGCCACCAGGAACCTGGTCAGCACCAGCGCGCCGCCCACCTGGTCCAGGCCCAGCAGCGTCTGCGCCACGAGCTGCACGTCCACCAGGGTCACCAGCAGCGCGGCCCCCGCCAGGAAGCTCACCGCCAGGGTGGACAGCAGCGGAGCCTTCGGCACCCCGGAGAGGTCCAGCAGCCGCACCGGCGACCGAATCTCCCACCCGACGAAGACCACGCACAGCACCGCGCCGGCGAGCACGCACGGCAGCCCCCAGGACGGCAGCACGCTCTTCTCCGGCGCGGGGTTGTAGAGCCCCGCCACCAGCAGCCCCAGCGCCACCGCCAGCAGCGCCCCGCCCACCACGTCGATCCGCACCGGCCGGTACGGCCCGCGCCCGCCCGGCACCCCCCGGTGCACCGCCACCATGGCGGCCAGCGTCAGCGGCAGATTGACCCAGAAGATGGTCCGCCACCCGAACAACGGCAGCGCGGCGAGGGCGGCGCCGTACAGCGGGCCGAGGACGCTGCCCAGCTCCTGCGCCGCCCCGACCACGCCGAGCGCGACCGGCCGGGCCCTGGCGTCCCACAGGTCGCCGATCAGCGCCATCGTGATGGGCAGCAGCGCCCCGCCCGCGACGCCCTGCAGCGCCCGGCCTGCCACCAGCAGCGGGATCGACCCGGCCACCGCCGTGAGCAGCGATCCGGCCGCGAAACCGGCCAGGCAGGCCTGGATGAGGGGGCGTCTGCCGTACCGGTCGGAGAGCTGGCCGAGCAGCGGCATGGCGGCCACGTAGCCGAGCAGGAAGCCGGTCACGATCAGCGTGGCCCGCTCCAGCCGGTTCACCGGCACGTTCACGTCCGCGGCGATGTCCACCAGGACCGTGACCACCACGTACGCGTCCAGCGCCGCCAGCAGCACGGCCGCGCCGCCCGCGCCGACGGCGAGCCGGCGGCTCCGGGGGATCGTGCTCACGACAGCGGGGGAGCCGTGACGGTGACCGGCGCGTCGTAGTCGGCCAGCGCGACCGTGATCGTGCCGCCGGGGACGGGCAGCTCGATCCTGGTCAGCCTGCTGGTGGCCTTGTCGATCAGCAGCGTGCCCGTCACCGGCTGGGTGATGCCCGGCACGACCTTCACCAGCGCCTCGGGGGGCATCGTCACCGACACCTTGTAGGCGCCCGCCTCCTCGCCCTCGACCGTGACGTCCTTGCCGGCGGCCAGCAGCGCGGGCACGCCCGAGATGACCGCGCCGGGGTCGTAGAAGGCGGCCAGCTGCTCCCGCGTCATCGACTTCTGGAAGCCCCCGGTCGGGCCCTTCAGGTAGACGTCCGGGCCGAGCAGCACGAACTCCAGTTCCTGGAGGGTGCCGATCAGCCGCACCTGGATCGAGCCCTTGGCGTCGCCCGCCCGCGTCAGGCTGCCCTCGGCCCGCCTGACCTGCACCTCGGGCTCGCCCTCCGTGCTCAGCGTGAAGGCCACCGTCCGCACCGCGCCCATCGCGGACCCGGATTTCACCAGCAACTCCGGCCCGTCCGGCAGATCCGCCGAACTACACGCCGCGCCGAGCAGCACGCCGGCCACCGAAAGCATCATCCAGAGGATTCTTCGCACTCCCGGATCGTAGCCACTCCCCGGCGAAGCGGGCGGACCCTACTTGCCCTGGAGTTTGGCGATCACCGGCGTGTAGATGGCCTCCAGCTCCGCCACCTGCCCGGGGGTCAGCAGGTCGATGAGGTGGCGGCGCACCCCGGCCACGTGGTCGGGCGCCACCCGCTGGATGGTGTCCCAGCCGTGGGCGGTCAGCACGGCGAACGTGCCCCGCCGGTCGGCCTCGCAGTTCTCCCTGGTCACCAGGCCGGCCGTCTCCATCCGGGAGATCTGGTGGGAGAGCCGGCTGCGGGACTGGATGGTCGCGTCGGCCAGGTCGCTCATCCGCATGCGCCGGTCCGGGCTCTCGGACAGGTTGACCAGGATCTCGTAGTCGTTGAACGACAGCCCGTGTTCCTGGAGGTCGCGATCGAGGCGGTGCGTGAGGAGCCGGTGCGCCGCCAGGTGGGCACGCCAGGCCCGCTGCTCAGCTGGGCTCAGCCAGCGCGGATCTGCCATTACTCCAGCATAAAGATCGTGTACGCCTGCCGCGCACCCCCGAATGCGACCATGTGGCGGACTGTCCGATCCGGGGCACGGCTGATCAGGCGCCCATCAGGCGCAGCTCGCCCGGCTCGTTGAAGATGGCGGTGGCGATCACCGTGCCGGACGTCCACTCCAGCAGGTGACGGCCGTCCCACTCGTGGGCGCGGCCCTCGAAGGGCAGCTTGGACAGATCCACCTCGCGGAGCCGGTCCAGGGCCAGCTCGCCGCGTTTGACCAGGGCCTCCTTGCGGACCCACAGGCGGATCAGCCTGCGGTTGTCCAGCCCGACCAGGTCCGCCTCGGCCGAAGTGAGGGCCAGCGCGATCAGGTTCTCGTCGGCCTGGCCCGCCGTGGCGTGCTCGGCGTCCACGCCCACCTTGCCCAGGCCGGCGGCGGCGGAGACGTACCCGGAGGTGTGGGCGAGGCTGACCGAGAGGCCGGGGGCCTCGGCGATGGACGGGCGGCCGTGTGATCTCCCGCAGCGTTCGCAGGACTGCACCAGGGTGAGCGCGCAGGCGCGTACGCCGAGGAGTTCGGCGGCGCAGTGCCGTACCAGGAGGTGGGCCGCGACGAAGTCGAGGCGGTCCTGTTTGCGGGTGAACCGTGCCGCCCGGTCCCGTTCCGCTTCGGTGAGCGTCCCGCCGACGGCGTCGAGGACTTCGTCGGTGTAACCCGCGACGGCCAGAGGGGCGCGCATAACCCCAGCCTAGAAGGGGCGTGTGTCGATCAAGTGAACTACGGGGGGTAGCGGCGGACGCGGACGGTCACCTTCCCAGCTCGGCCATCCAGGACTCGATCGCCGACGACTCGCGGGGGAGCGCCCCGGACATCAGCTCGGCGCCGCCGGCGGTGATCACCAGGTCGTCCTCCACGCGTACGCCGATGCCGCGCAGCTCCGGGGGCAGGGTCAGGTCGTCGGGCTGGAAGTAGAGGCCGGGCTCGACGGTCAGGACGTGGCCCTCGGCCAGCACGCCGTCCAGGTAGGTCTCCGTGCGGGCCTTGGCGCAGTCGTGCACGTCCAGGCCGAGCATGTGGCCGCTGGAGCAGAGCGTGTACCGGCGGTACCGGCCGGACTCGATGTCCGGGGAGGCCAGGACATCCCAGTCGTGCAGGCCCGCGGCGATCACGCGCATGGCGGCCAGGTGGAAGTCGCGGAACCGCGCCCCCGGCCGGAGTTCGGCGATGGCGGCGGTCTGGGCCGCGTGGACCAGGTCGTACACCTGGCGCTGGACGGGGCTGAAACGGCCGGACAGCGGGAAGGTGCGGGTGACGTCGGCGGTGTAGAGGTGGTCGGTCTCCACGCCCGCGTCCAGCAGGAGCAGATCCCGCGGGTTCAGGCCGCCGTCGTTGCGCATCCAGTGCAGCACGCAGGCGTGCGCGCCCGAGGCGGCGATCGTGTCGTAGCCGACGTCGTTGCCCTCCAGCCGGGCGCGCAGGCCGAAGACCCCCTCCACGTAGCGTTCGCCGCGCGGGTGCGCCAGCGCGCCCGGCAGGGCCCGCACGACGTCCTCGAAGCCGCGTGCCGTGGCGTCCACCGCGCGCCGCAGCTCCGCCACCTCCCACTCGTCCTTCACCAGCCGCATCTCCGCCAGGTACGAGACGAGCTCCCCGTCCCCGTCCCCCGCCGCGATCAGGCCGTCCACACCCGCGTCGACCCCGCGCAGCACCCGCGCCCTTCCCGCCGGTACGGCGTCCGCCAGCCCGTCGATGTGCGCGCAGTCGACCTGGTACAGCGTCTCCGCCTCGGCCAGGTCGGGGCGGCGGCCCACCCAGAACTCCCCGTAGCGGCGATCCCGGTAGAACTCCTGCCCTTCCTCCCGGGGCGCCCGGGGCCGGACGAACAGCCGCGCCACCCCGGCGGGGTCGATCACCAGCACGTCGTCGGGCTCCCGGTCGCCGGTGAGGTACGCGAACGCGCTGTGCGCGCGGAACCGGTAGTCCATGTCGTTGCTGCGGACCTTCAGCCCGCCGGACGGGATGACCAGGTACTCGCCCGGGAACCGGCCGGCCAGCCGGGCCCGCCGCTTCGCCGTGTACGCCGCCATCGGCACCGGCCGGAGATCGCTCCGACGGGTGTCCGCCCAGCCCCGCGTCATGAACGCGGCCAGCTCCGCCCCGATCGGCAGATCATGACTCCCGACGTTGAAGTCCCCCACAAGCCCTCCAGTGCTATTTCACATTTTATCGGCACGTTAAGGGAAATTTCTGGATATGGGAAGGGGAAAGAGGGCATCAAGGAGCCTTGACGCAGGGTCACTGCGAGTTGTCCCCTGTGTGGACAGGATTTGCGTTTTCGGTCGCTTAGCCGGGAACCGAAAAGGGGATCCCCATCTGTACCCCGGCAGGAAGGACGTGGTGTCGGTTGCTGATCGGTACGATCTTGCAGGGTAAAGGAGCCGATGTCGTGACCGTGGCGCCGCAGGCGACGGTCGCGGAACTGCTCGGCGTGCTCGCCGAGAAGAACATCGGCGCGGTGGTGGTGTCCGAGGACGGGGTCACCATCGCCGGAATCGTCTCAGAGCGTGACGTCGTGCGGCATCTCCACCAGCGTGGCGCTGATGTCCTGGGCGGACCGGTCTCGGCCATCATGACGTCGGAGGTGCGCAGCTGCGCCCCCGACGCCAACGTGGAGGACCTCCGCCAGACCATGACCAACCACCGGATCAGGCACGTCCCCGTCGTACGCGACGGGCGGCTCGTCGGCATCGTCAGCATCGGCGACGTCGTGAAAAGCGCCATCGAGGAGCTGGAGTCCGAACGGGAGCACCTGGTCGGCTACCTGCGCGGCTGATCGTTCGACGTTCACGGGACGGGCCCGGCGGATCGATCCGCCGGGCCCGTCCTTTCACGCCGTGCTACTGGACTGTGATCTTGTCCACCTCCACGGTGATGCCCTTCACCTGATCGGTGGAGGTCGCGGTGGTGACCGTGCCGACGCCGCCGGCCACACCCTTGACCGTCATGGTGTACGTCATCGTCTCACCGGGAGCGCCAGGCGTGCTGGTGATCCGGTAGTCCGACGTGGGGCCGGTGCCGTCCGGGATCTGGCTGCCGGCGGTGCCGTCGCTGTTCTCGGCGCCGACGGTCAGCCCGAACGCGGCCCCCGGGTAGGGCAGCGGGCCCGGGTAGGCGTACGTGACGTCCTCGACGCCGTTGACGCCGATCCACTGCTGGAACACCCGCTGGCTGCTGGTGCCGAACAGGTTGAGCCGCCACTCCACCACGATCCAGTCGTCGACGCCGTCCGTGAGGGTGGTGGCGAAGACGCCGGGCGCGCCCGTGCCGTCGAGGTCCGTCCAGAACGGCGCCATCACGCCGTTCGGCCGGGCCGCGTCCGGCAGCGACTGCGGGATGAACTGGATGTCCGCCGAGCCGTTGGTGCCACCCGCCACCGCGTACCCGTTGGAGGTGACGCCGAGCCGGGTGAACGTCTGCCCGGCGAACCGGAACGCCGGCACGGTGAAGTTCAGCGCCTGCTCGTCGCCGAGCGGAATCGGCGCGACGCCGAACGCGTCCAGCGGGATGTAGCCGAACAGCGAGCCCGGCGCGATGACCGGCCGGTCGGGCTGCCTGCCCTCCAGCGTCTCCACCGCGGTCGCGACCTGCGTGCCGGTGGCCGTGGCCCCGGTCACGCCGGTCAGCTGGAGCTTGCTGTTGAGCGTGCTGACCGCGGTGACCTCGGTGTCCTCCAGCGTGTCGTTCTTGACGGTGACCGTACAGGTGGACGAGCCGGTGTGGCGGACGATGGTGTCGGGCGCGCAGGACTGCTCGACCGGGATCGCGCCCTCCTGGCGGAAGAACGCCACCGGCAGGTGGTGGTCCTTGTTGCCGTTCTCCTGCCTGAGGCTGATCGAACCGAAGTACTGCCCGTCCGGCAGCTCCGGCGCGCTGATCTTGATGCTCAGCTCGGCGCTCTCGCCCGGCTCCAGCTCGAACTCCGACGGCGTGACCGTGATGATCGCGCCGCTCGTGGTCTTGCCCACCGCCTCGTACGAGACGGTCGCGTCGGTGACGTTGGTCACCGTGCGCTTGGCGGTGATCTCGCCCGGCATGATGGGCGCGTTCACCGACGGCAGGTTGAGGTCGATCCGGTTGAGCGGGTCGGCCGCCGAGGCCGCGAAGTTGGCCGCGGTCTCGTCCAGGGTGAGGGCCGCGTCCCAGGCTTCGCCCAGGTCGATGCGGCCGCCGCCGGTGTCGAACGGGTCGGCCGGGGTGACCCGGTCCTGCTTGGTGACGTTGGTCCGCGCCGTGGTCTCCAGCGCCGACTTGACCTGGCCCGGCGTCCACGTCGGGTGCAGCGCGCGCAGCAGTGCCGCCGCGCCCGCCACGTGCGGCGAGGACATCGAGGTGCCCGCGATGACCTGGAACAGGTTGCCGGGCGGGCCCTCCAGCGGAGACTCCGGCGTCGGCGTGTGCCCGGCCAGGATGTGCAGGCCCGGCGCGGTCACGTCCGGCTTGAGGAAGTCCCCGCCCGGCCCGCGCGAGGAGAACGTGGTGATCGAGTCGCGCTGCCAGTTGGTCTTCGTGCCCTGGGTGAAGGAGGCCGTCGCCCCGGGAGTGGCGGCCAGGTGCGCCAGCATCACGTCGGCCGCCGGCTTGTCGATGTGCACGGTCGGCAGCCAGTGGTTGTCCGTCATGATGTCCAGCGGCGTGCTGTTGTACAGGATCATGCCGGCCGCGCCGCCCTGCCTGACCGAGAAGCCCTTCAGCACCCGGTTGGGCCCGCGCTCACACGCCACGATCTTCCCGGTGAATATCCCGGCGGGCGCCGGGGTGAGGCACAGCGGGTCGTTGTACGGCGGCGCCGACGCCAGCACCACCGGCGCGGGCGCGCCGACGCCGGCCGTGATCGAGGCGCCCTTGATCGTCGGCCCGCCGGTGAAGGTGATGGTCGACTCGAAGGTGCGCTTCTGGGTGGACGCGGCCACCGTGGTCACCCACGGGCTGCGGTGGTCGGTCGTGGCCGCGCCGGGACCGGCGTTGCCCGCCGAGGCGGCCACGAAGACACCCGCCGCGTACGCGTCGAGGAACGCCAGCTCGACCACGTCGCTGTAGGGGTTCGCCCCGCCCGAGATGGAGAAGTTGATCACGTCGACGCCGTCCAGGATGGCCTGCGCGACCGCCCCGGCCGAGTCCGACTGGAAGCAGCCCTCGGCGCCGCACACCTTGTAGACGGCCACGTGCGCGGCCGGCGCGATGCCGTGGATGTCGCCGCGGTCGATGCCGAGCGGGTTGGCGTTGGCCACCGGCCCGCCCGCCGACGTGGTGGCGGTGTGGGTCCCGTGCCCGTTGGAGTCACGGGCCGAGGTCGGGTACACGTCGCCGCCGACGAGCGCGTTGTACGTGGCGAGGAACGGCTGCCCGGAGATGAGCTTCCGGTTGCAGGCGAACACGTCCGACGCGGGGGTCAGCGGGTTGTCGCCGAAGTTGCAGGTCCGGGGGGTCCCGTCGGCCTTCGCCGGGGGAGCGGGGAGCCCGGCCGCCTCCGCGAAGGACGGGTGCTCGGGCCACGCGCCCGAGTCCAGGATGCCGACGATCACGCCCTTGCCGGAGGAGGGCGCGCCGCCGAGCTGGTTGTAGATCGGGGTGGCGCCGATGGCGTCGGGGCTGGAGTCGGTGAGCGGCTTCTCCAGCGAGTCGGACTGCACGGCCGCCACACCCGGCAGCGTCAGCAGCTCGGCCGCCTCGTTGGCCGGCACGGTCAGCGCCACGCCGCCGTACACGGTGCGCAGGCGCTGCCCGACCTTGGCGCTCGGGACCTGCCCGGGCAGCTCGGCCAGGAACTCCTGCTCCATGCCCTCGATGTGCTTGACGTACTTCTGCGCGGCGGCGCTGTCGGGATCCAGCTGCTCACCGGTCACGGCCGGGCTCGTGCCCGGCAGCCCGGCCAGATCGCCCTTGTACGCGGCCAGCGAGTCGTAGTCCAGCTTGACGACGACGTTCACCGGTGCCGACGAGGTCGACTTGAGCAGTTCCTCGTCGCTCTTGGCCAGCTTCCCGGTCGACGACTTGGCGCCGAACACCACTTCCGGACTGCCCAGCGGCTTCGCCGTGAGGCTGGGCGCCGGCGACGGGGTCGGATCCGCCACCGCGGATCCTGCGGGGACCACCGCCGCGACCAGACCGAGAACGGCGACGGCGCTGGTCAAACGTAAGTGTCTCGAACGGAGCTTCCTTGACACGACACCTCCATATGGGGCTGCGGGACTCGTCGCACAGCAAAGAGGCGTCGCGCCACCCCCGGCAGGCGCCTGTTTCGGCGCACGGAAGAGACTCAACCCTCCCCGGTGGTTGACGACGGCTTGACCCCCGCTCGGCGAAGGGCCAGGCCTGATGGGGAGTTTAACTAGCCACCATTTCCGGGGCTAGATCCCGGTTTGACAAGGTGAATGTCAATTTTGGGCGAGAGCTACACTCGGCCCATGAAGCTGAAGCTGGATCTCCACGACATCTTCAACAAGGGCGACCAGATCGACCGCGCGCTGAACGCGATCATCCAGGAGGCGCTGGCCAAGAAGGCCACCGAAGTGGAGATCATCCCGGGCAAGGGTTCCGGCCAGCTCAAGAAGAAGGTCCTCCGCTTCCTCGACCAGAAGCACATCAAGGCCCTCTACCACCGCATCGACAAGGACGCCAAGAACCACGGCCGCCTGTTCGTCTACTTCAAGCACAAATAGCCGCGCTTCGTCGCTCGAGCGGCGGACGGGAAGATCAGTCGAGCGGGCTTGACGTCAGCGCGAAGTACACGAGGCCGCAGAACACCAGGACGGTCGTCACGGCCAAGCCGATTATCAAGCCGATAATCGGCAGGCATCCATCCACGCGGACGACTCTCACAGGCGCAGCGTATCGATCAACGGTCACCCCAGGCGATGCCCGCGAAGGCCCATGGGCTCCTCATCAACTGGTGTGAATTGATGTCTGGATATATGGACACATGAGTTGACGTCTCCTTATATTCTGGTTTACGGTGAAGGTATCTGCATAAACTGAGATGAAGGGAGAATGTCATGCTTAAGGGACGGACCTGGATTCGGGCTGCCGGTTTATCGGTGGCTGTCGTCGCGGCGGTCGTCGTCGGCGTGGTGGTGCCCGCGGCGCCGGCGTTGGCCATTCCGAAGGACTGCAGCCTCACGGTGGTCCTGATCAACGCGCCCAGTGCGCTGAACGCCCGCGGATCCGTGTACTGCACGAGGCCCGAGACGTACTGGGTCGAGACCGTGATCTACCGGCACGACTCGCTCGGCCGCAAGGTGAAGGTCGCGGAGGGGGAGACGAAGTACAACGGGCATCAGGGCTGGGGATACGCGCACGCGAGCGAGCCCTGCTCCGACGTCCAGACCAATAAGAATTACAGCGCCAGGGCATTCCTCTACGACGCGCGCCTTGTTTATCCCATCGAAGTCAAGGACGCCACGAGCTCCACCGTCCGGGGCCACTGCTAGGCCGGTTCCGATCGGCCGCGCCTGACCCGGCCGGTACTCGACCCGATGGACAAGAACCCGGTCACCCTTTCCGTGAAGGTGACCGGGTTGTTTCGCGCGGTCTTCCGGCCGATCGACGGACGCTTGAGAGCATTGGGCATGACGCATTCGCCGCGCGCTCTGACGCGCCCCAGATGGACGCACGTCGCCCTTCCCTCGTACGACGTGGCACGCTCGCTGGCCTGGTACGAGGAATTCACCCCGCTCGTGAAGGTGGCCGAATTCGCCGACGACACCGGGGAGACGGTCTGGCTGTCCAACGACGGGCAGGTCGTGGATCCGTTCGTCCTGGTCCTGGTGACCTTCCACGCGGATCGCGGCAAACGCCAGCCGCAGCTCGCCCCGTTCGCGCACATCGGCATCGAGGTTCCCGGGCGGGAGGACGTGGACCGCGTCGCCGCGAAGGCCCGGGACGCCGGATGCCTGCGCATGGAACCCGCAGACATTCCCTTTCCGGTCGGGTACGTATGCATGATCACCGACCCGGACGGCAACAACCTCGAGTTCTCCCACGGCCAGCAGGTGTTCGCGCGCGTGCGCGGGCTCTGGGGCGAAGAGGCGGGAGGTGAACCGTGTTCGGCATAATCGAAAAATGATCCAATCTGTGGAGCGGGCGGCGCTGATCCTGCGGACGCTGGGGGCGGGCGCGCCACGGCTGGGGGTGACCGAGATCGCGCAGCGGGTGGGGCTGGCGAAGCCGACCGTGCACGGGCTGCTGCGGACACTGGAGCGGCACGAGCTCGTCGTGCAGGACGTGGAGACTGGCAAGTACGCCTTGGGACCTGCGGTGTTGCAGCTGGGGAACGCCTATCTGGACGGGTCCGAGCTGCGGGCCAGGAGCCTGCTGTGGGCGGACTCGCTGGCGCAGCGGGCCAACGAGTCGGTGTGGGTGGCGACGTTGTCGGGGTCGCGGGTGATCGTGCTGCACCACGTGTTCCGGCCGGACGACATGGTGCAGATCCTCGAGGTGGGGGCCGCGATCCCGTGGCACGCGTGCGCGCTCGGGCACGCCATCGCCGCGTACCACCCGAGGATCGAGGAGCTTTTCGAGGAGCCGCTGGTGCCGCTGACGGGGCAGACGCGTACCGATCGGGAGGAACTCGAGGAGGCGCTGACCGCGGTGCGGCGGACGGGGATGGCGGTGGAGGACCAGGAGGCGGCGCTGGGCGACGCGGGCATCGCGGCGCCCGTGTTCAGCAGGGGCGGGGTGGTGGCGGGGGCGATCGGCGTGGTCGGGCCTGCGGAACGGCTGCTCGGGGTCCGGCGGAACGATCTCCTGCTGGCGGTGCGCGAGTCCGGGCGGGCGCTCTCCCGCGACCTGGGCGCGCCCAGAAGCACGTCCACCTACGGGTGAGACCTGGACCGAGCGGCCCCGGGCTTCAGTTGACCGGAATCAGGCACTGCCGGGAGTGTGACAGGCGGCCGGGCGGACGCGTCAGAATTTGCCGATGTGGCGGGCCTCTTCCGCGGCGGTCAGGACGGCTTTGACGTCGGCGCCGCCGCCGGAGGTGACCAGGGCGGAGATGGCGCCCTCGACGAAGGGGGCGTCGGCCAGGAAGACCTTGGGGCGGGGGTACTCGTCGAGCAGGGTCCGGGCGGTCAGGACGGCGCTGCCGAGGTCCATCAGCACGACCACGCCGTCGCCCTGGTCGACCGTGTCGATGGCGGCGCTGAGCTTGGTGATGCTGGTGCCCAGGCGGCCGTCGTCGGTGCCGCCGGCCGCCGCGATCGGGACGTCCCTGCCGCCGATCTGCGCGGCCAGTTCGGCCACTTCGTCGGCGAGGCGGGCGCTGTGCGAGATGAGCACGATGCCTACCATGTGCGGAATCCCGCCGTCCGGAGGGCGCTCAGGACCAGGGCGGTGGAGGCCGCGCCGGGGTCCTCGTGGCCGGCGCTGCGCGAGCCCAGGTAGCTGGCCCGGCCCTTGCGGGCCTGCAGCGGAATCGTGGCCTTCGCCCCCTCCTGCGCCGCCGCCGCGACCGCGCTCAGCGCATCCTCCGCTTTGACCCCGTCCTGTACGGCTTTCGCCAGCGCCCGGACCGCCGGCGCGAGCGCGTCCACCATCGTCTTGTCGCCCTCCACCGCCGCCCCCAGCTTCTGCACCCCGGCCAGGGCGGCGTCCAGCGCCGTCGACAGCTCCGCGAGCGAGATGTCGGACACGTCCCCGAGCGACCTCCCCATCTGGCGGAACGCCGTCCCGTAGAGGGGACCGGACGCGCCGCCGACCTTCCGGATCAATGTGGCGCCCGCGAGCCTCAGCACCGCCCCCGGCGTCTCGGGCGGCGAGTCGGCCAGCGCCCGCCGGACCTCGCCGAAGCCGCGATCCAGATTCGAACCATGGTCGGCGTCGCCGATGGCGGCGTCCAGCTGGGTCAGATGATCACGCTGAGCCTGTACGGCTGTCGCGATCTCCTCCATCCAGGCGACGAAGAACGAGGTGTCCAAGAATCCGCTCCCGGTCTGTACGGCGATGCAAATCAACGTGAACCGATATTTCGGTTTATGCCCTCGACTGTGCTGGACATTACGACATGTCGTATAACGCACGGGGGACGTGGCCGAGCCCACGGAGGGCTCGGCCACCGGTATCGGGGTTCCGCTCAGTTCTGTTCAGTTCTGTTCAGTTCTGCTCAGCGGCCCCAGCGCAGGCCCGGCGTCTCGACCGGGGCGTCCCAGAGGGCGCGGAACTCGTCGGTGAGGGCGCAGGTCGTGACCGAGAAGCCCTGCATGTCCAGGCTGGTGACGTAGTTGCCGACCAGGTTGCGTACGGGCGTGGCGCCCTTCTCGGCGAGGTAGGCGGCGACCTCGGCGTACACGATGTAGAGCTCCAGCAGGGGAGTGCCGCCCATGCCGTTGACCATGACCAGGACGTCGCCGGAGAGCGGCAGGTCGTCGTTGATGGCGTCCATCGCCACCCGGACGATCTCCCGGGCCTCGCTCAGTCCGGTACGGGTCCTGCCGGGCTCGCCGTGGATGCCGATGCCCAGCTCGATCTCGGATTCGGGCAGGTCGAAGGTGGGTTTGCCGGCGGCGGGGACCGTACAGGCGGTGAGGGCCACGCCGAAGGAGCGGCTGCGGTCGTTGACCTCGCGGGCGACCCGCGCCACCTCGGACAGGGGGGCGTCCGTCTCGGCCAGGGCCCCGGCGATCTTCTCGACGAACAGGGTCGCGCCGGTGCCCCGGCGGCCCGCCGTGTAGAGGGAGTCCTGCACGGCCACGTCGTCGTTGACGAGCACGCTGACCACGTCCACGCCCTCGTCGGCGCAGAGCTCGGCCGCCATCTCGAAGTTGAGCACGTCGCCGGTGTAGTTCTTGACGATGTGCAGCACGCCCGCGCCGCCGTCGCTGCCCTTGGTGGCCTCGATGATCTGGTCGGGTACGGGAGAGGTGAACACCTCTCCCGGGCAGGCGGCGTCGAGCATGCCGTACCCGACGAAACCGCCGTGGAGGGGTTCGTGGCCGGAGCCGCCGCCGGAGACCAGGGCGACCTTGCCGGGGCGCGGGCCCGAGGCCCTGAAGACGACCTTGTTCTCCAGGTCCACCCGGAGCGAGGGGTGGGCGGCGGCGATGCCGGTCAGGGCGTCGGTGACCACGCCGTCGACGCTGTTGATGAGCTTCTTCACGGTGCCGTCCTCACTGTCGTGGTGCCATCAACCTCTGCCCTGGCGCGGGTGGAGGCAAGCCCGAGATAGGCCAGGGCGCCGAGCAGACCGCCGGCGAAGTCCCCGATCAGGTACGCGGGGAGCTGGTCCCAGCCGACGCTGCCGCCGAAGGCAGCCGTCACCAGGAACGGGCCCACATACCGGGCCGGGTTGATCGCCGCGCCGGTGGCGGGACCGACGATGATGATGATCGCGAAGACGATGGAGCCGATGGCCATGGGCGCCCAGCCGGGCACCGCCCTGCGGTCGATCACCCCGAAGATCACGAAGACGAGCATGAAGGTGCCGATGGCCTCGACGACGGTGCCGCGCAGGAAGCCGGTCTCCGCCGCGTACGAGGTCACGCCGCCGCCGGCGGCCTTCGCGGCCTCGGTGCCCAGGGTGACGAAGATGGCGACCGCTCCGGCGGCGGCTCCGGCGACCTGGGCCGCGATGTAGCCGGGGACCTCGCGCCAGGGGAACTTGCCGGTGGCGGCCAGGGCCAGGGTGACGGCCGGGTTGATGTGGCCGCCCGAGATGTGACCGATCGCGTACACGGTTCCGACGATGACCAGCATGAACGCGAAGCTGATCACGCCCAGTTGGGCCATCGAGAACGGCACGTCCGTGCCGGCCGCGATGACGCCGGTGGCGGCGGCGGAGCCCGCGCCTACGTACACGAGGAAGGCGGTGCCCAGGAGTTCGGCGAGGAGCTTCTGGGGGGTGGTGATGGAGTCGCTCATGACACCGTCCAGAACTGACGTGAACATTGTTCGACATTGCCGAACATGATTTCATCGAAGTTAATTCGGACAGCCCCCCGGGTCAAGGCTTTCTTGCCTCCCTCCCGCCCTTTTTGTCCTACCTGTGTCCAGGCCCGCCGGCCGGGATGTTCGTCGCGCTGCACGATCTCCAAACGGCCCTGGGGGTAGCTCTCGACGCGGGGACAATCAACGCATGAGGAAACTGGTCGCCTGCGTCGCGCTCGGGTTGCTGACCTCCTGCGGATACGGCGTCGCGCAACGCGTCGCGCCCTCCTTCGCCGAGATGGAGCAGGTGGTCGGGACGGCCGCACCGGACGACGGCACGACGGCTCATCCGCAGAAGATCGGGAAGATCGAGTTTCGGGACATCTACCGAGAGGGCGACCGCGTCCATTTCCAAGTAGGCGAGGCAGTAACGGGCGTGGACCCCTACGGATACGTCTGGAGCCCCACACACGCGCCGATCGACGACACCAACCCCTCGGTCGCTTCGTCTTTCGAGCACATCCAAGGCCCTTGGTACCACTGGACCGACGAGTACTGAGCCTTCCTCCGGATAGTTCGGTCATCGGGAACCTGAAAGCAGGGGCGGGGAAGAGGTGGGTTGACGCTCGGCCTGACATCCGGCGTCCAAGGGCCGCGGGGCGCACATGTCACGCGATGCGGGATATCCCCACCCGCCCGGCCCGGGGGCTAACGCCCCGGCCCGGGGGCTAACGCCCCGGCCCGGGGGCTAACGCCCCGGCCCCCATCCGCTGCCGCCGCGGAGCATCGCAGGGTGTCCGGGGAGACCCACTCGACGGCGCGAAGGGTGTCACGGGTTCGTATATGGCGGTCGCGTGTGGGTTCCACATGGAGGGCGGTTATGGGTGAAACGGCAGGATCGCCGGCGCTGGGGGCGGCGGCGATCCTGGGTGGGGGTTGGGTTAGCGGGCGAAGACCACGATGTTGTCGCGGTAGCTGCCTCGGGAGCGGTCGAAGGTTCCGCCGCAGGTGATCAGGCGTAGGTGTGCTCCTGATTCGGCGGAGTAGACGACTTTGTCGGGGATGCGGTTCTTGGGGTAGCGGGCGATTCGATGGACGGTGAAGGTGGCGGTGGTGCCGTCCTTGCGATGGACGTGGACGCGGTCGCCTTTGGAGAGGTGACGGAGCCGGTAGAAGACGGCGGGGCCGGTTTTGGAGTCGACGTGGCCGGCGATGACGGCGACGCCCTTCTCGCCGGGTTCCGGGCCTGCCTTGTTCCAGCCGACCCGATCGAACTGACGCGGCGCGACCAGCCGTCCCTTGCGGTCCAGCGGCAGGGCGATCACCTTGGTGGAGACGCCGATCGCCGGAATACTGAGCCGGACGGGATCCGCGACATCCTTCTTCACGGCCACCGCCGACCGGACGCTCACCGCTTCGGGCGCTCCAGCGGGGACCTGCACGGGGATCTCAGCGGAGGCGTCGCCCCCGCACCCGATCGTGACCAGCGCGGCGGCCGCGAGGGTGATCCCCCCGCGCACGGTACGGCCTCTCATCGTCAACTCTCCGCACCGAACTTGCGCCGCAGCCAGAACCCGCCCCCGGCGAGCACGGCCGCTCCCGCCACCCCGGCGACCCCCAGCGGCACCAGCGGAGACGTACCGTCCTCCACCGCCCCGCCAAGCCCGGTCTCGACCCCACCACTCGGCTGCTCGTCATCACCACTCAGCCCAGCGGAACCCCCCTTCCCAGCCTCGACGCCACCCTCCGGCCGATCGTCGTCATCATCACCGGTGGCACCCATCCCGGTGTCCACCCCACCCCTCGGCCGGTCGTCATCATCGTCGCCGCTCGCACCACCCTTGCCGGTATCCACGCCACCGCGCGGCCGGTCGTCGTCGTCATCGTCGTCCTGCGTCGCCCCGAGTCCGGTGTCGACGCCACCCCTGGGCCGGTCGTCGTCATCGTCGCCGCTCGCCCCGAGTCCGGCGCCGACACCACCGCGCGGCCGGTCATCGTCGTCATCGTCGTCCTGGGTCGCGCCGAGTCCGGTGTCGACGCCGCCTCGGGGACGGCGGTCGTCATCGTCGTCGTTCGAACCGCCGCGCGGCCGGTCGTCGTCATCGTCGCCCCCTTCGTCATCGTCATCGTCATCGTCGTCACCGCGGTCGTCATCGTCGTCGGCCGTGGTGATCGCCGAGAGCGGCGCCGCCTGGACCGGCGAGGCCAGCGCGGCGGTGGTCGTCGTCAGGCCCAGGGCGAGAGCCAGGGAGAGAAGGGCGGGGCGGAGAGTGTCGGTCATGGTGTGCTCCTGGAGTAGTCGGGCCGCTTCTCGCGGCTGATTCCAGGATTCGAGGGCGGGGTGGGCTGACCGTGAGGGCTTGGTGAGAGGCTTCTCACCAGCGGCTTCTCATCGGCGATCCGCAGAGGCAGTTCTCACGGAAGAGCCTCGTCAACTAATCCAGAGCGAGTCCGCAGCCCCGCAAACCAAGCAGGCCGGCACAGCAGGCAGCCCAGTGGACCAGGCGATCTGGCGGACCTGGGAATCAAGCGGATCTGCGATCAAGCGGACCAGGGGCGTCAACCGGTTCCGGGAGGTCGCTGGGCATGGGGCGTGCAAGGCCGGGCTGGTCGGGGACGTCTGCGTGGAGGGTTCTGGGAGGTCGCTCGGTAAGCGGCGTGCAAGGCCGGGCCGATTGAGGATGTCTGCGTGGAGGGTTCCGGGAGGTCGCTGGGCATGGGGCGGGCAAGGCCGGGCTGGTCGGGGATGTCTGCGTGGAGGGTTCCGGGAGGTTGCTGGGCGAGAGGCGTACAGGATCTGGCTGATCGAGGAGGTTTGTGGGTGGGGAGGTTATTGGGCGCGGAGGCGGTAGCCGGTGCCGCGGACGGTTTCGATGCGGTCGTGGCCCAGTTTGCGGCGGAGGTAGCGGACGTAGACGTCGACGACGTTGGAGCCTGGGTCGAAGTCGAAGCCCCAGACGTGGCTGAGGAGTTGTTCGCGGGTCAGGACCTGGTCGGGGTGGCGGAAGAAGACCTCGGCGAGGGCGAATTCGCGGGTGGAGAGGTCGACGGAGCGGTCGGCGGCGTGGGCTCTGCGGGTGCGCAGGTCGAGGGCGAGGTCGCCGGCTTTGAGGACGGTCACCTCGGGGAGGCGGTCGGCGCGCAGGCGGAGCCGTACCCGGGCGAGGAGTTCTTCGAAGGCGAAGGGCTTGGCGATGTAGTCGTCGGCGCCGCCTTCGAGGCCGGCGACGGTGTCGACGACGCTGTCGCGGGCGGTGAGGATGATGACGGCGATGCCGACGCGGTGCTCGCGCAGGCGGCGCAGCACGGTGAAGCCGTCGCTGAGCGGCAGCCCGATGTCGAGGATCAGCAGGTCGAACTCGCCGGTCCTGGCGTGCTCGTACGCGGCGAGGCCGTCGCTCACGACGGTGGTCGTGAACCCGCTGCCGCGGAGCCCTTTCTCCAGGAAGGACGCGATCCGCTCCTCGTCCTCCGCGATCAGAATGCGATTCACCCAACCTCCTTGCACGGAAATCTCATGACGAAGAGGGCCCCGCCGCCGGGGGACTCCTCCACTCCGACGGTCCCGCCGTGACCTTCCGCGATCGACCGCACGATGGCCAGCCCGAGACCCGCCCCTTCCCCGGTACGGCTCCCGCCCCGCACGAACCGCTCGAAAATACGCTCCCGGTCCTCAGCAGGGACGCCGGGTCCGCTGTCACGCACCCAGAGCCGTACCAGCCCATCCCGGACGGACGATCCCACGGCGACCAGATCGCCGGTCCGCGTGTGCCGGACGGCGTTGGCGGTGAGCTGCACCAGGGCCTGGGTGAGCCGCTGCCGGTCCGCGAGGACACGCTCCTCGGCGACCTCCTCGACCCGCCACCGCCGGTCCCCGAGCGCCCGCGCCTTGGCCACCACGCTCACCGTCAGATCGGCCAGCTCGACCTCCTCGGGACTGAGGAAGTCCGGCTGCTCGGCCTTGGCCAGCGTGAGCAGATCGTCCACGATCCGGTTCATCCGGGCGAGCTCGTCGGTCACCAGGGCGATCGTCTCGTGCCTGTCGTCCTCGCCCATCAGCTCCAGATGCCCGCGAATGACCGTGATCGGCGTACGCAGCTCGTGGCCGGCGTCGTCGACGAACTCCCGCTGGACGGCGAACGCCCGTTCCAGCCGGTCCAGCATGTGGTTGAACGTGGCGGCCAGCGCGGCCACGTCGTCGTTGCCGGGTACGTGCAGGCGCCGGGTCAGATCGGAGGAGTCGGTGATCCGGGCGGCGGCCTGCCGTACCAGGCGGACGGGGGCCAGGACGCGGCCCGCCACGAACCAGCCGGCCGCACCCGCGAGGGCGAGCGCCGCCAGCGCGGTGAAGGCGAGCACGCGCACCGCCTCCACGACCTCCTCGCGGTGCCGGTCGTAGAAGACCGCGACCACGAAATGGCCGGTACGGTCGTCGCCGGTCACCCGTACCGGAATGGTGGCGTAACGCACCTCCCCGGCGGCGGTGCGGGCCGTGCCGGGAGTGGGCGCCGTGGCTTCGCCCGCGGTCTCGACCAGGTCCTCGTCGTGGTCGAGCCGTACCGGCGGGACGATGCCGCTGATCGAGTCGGGGCGGCCGTCGACCAGCGTGAAGAACGTCTCCCACCGGTCGGGCACGTTGACGGCCAGGTAGGAGTCGAGCAGTTCGGACACGTCGGGGGCGCCGCTCACGGTCTTCGCGTACGAGCGGAGTTTCTCGGTCTCGTTGCCGAGCTCGGCGTTCACCCGGTCGTCGAGGCGCGCCAGCAGGATCGTCCAGGTCGCGAAGAGCGCCACCGAGAGGGCCAGGCCCACCAGCAGCAGCATCCACCCGACGATCCGGGCGCGGGCGGTCATCCGCGGCACGGATCAGTCGTCCCCGTCGTCCCCGTTGTCGCCGTCGTCATCGTCGTCATCCCCACCCCGCTGCGGCGGCGGCGGTTTGACCGGGTCCGCCCGCTTCGTCGATACGGCATCAAGTTTGTCCGGTGACGGCGTCCGGGGAGAAGGCTTCTCCGAGGGCGTGGCCGAGACGACGACGGGACCACCCAGGTCGGGCGTGCCGCTCCCGGCCGCCCACACGATCCCGACGAAGGCGAGCGCGACCACGACCGCCCCGGCCAGGAGCACCACAACCGAAATCCGGCGACTCATGCCGCCATCCTCGGCCCCGTCCGGGAGATCACCCTGAGCCCAGGATGAGAAGACTCTCATCCGCACTATCCCCCGGCGGACCGGCTGTAGGAAGATCGGGGACAAGCACACGGCGTGGCCGCGCTGTTGTCTGGACAGTCAAACCTTCTCACCCCCGGCATCCCTCCACTCCCCGGCGATCAAGCGG
>NZ_BOOA01000094.1 GCF_016862995.1 Acrocarpospora phusangensis | reverse complement strand
CCGGCGTCCCCGCGGAACGGGTCGGGAAGGAAGCTCGCGGCGGTCGCGCCCGGGTTGCCGTGGTACCCGCGTGCCACGCCCGCGCCGCCCACGTAGAGTTCGCCCAGCTCGCCGTCGGCCACCGTGCGCAGGTCCGCGTCCAGGACGTAGATGTGCTTGCCCGCGAGCGGCGAGCCCAGCGGCACGCTGCCGTACGGCCGGGCCGGATCGACGCGGTGCAGGGAGCAGAAGACCGTGGTCTCGGTCGGCCCGTACGCGGCGAAGACCTCCCGGCCGGCCGCCGCGGCCGCCAGGACCTGCCGCGGCGCCAGCACGTCCCCGCCCGTCAGCACGTGGTCGATGGTGGCGAGAGCGCCGGGATCGAGATCGACCAGCAGGTGGAAGAGCCCGGTCGTGATGAACAGCCAGGAGGGACGGATCTCGCGTAACTGCGCGCCCAGCGACTCGATGGAGACCCCGTCCCGGCCGACCACGGCGACCTGGCCGCCCCGGCACAGGGTGGACCAGAGTTCGAAGGTGGAGGCGTCGAACGCGGTGGGCGCGAGGTGCGCCACCACCTCTCCCGGGGCGATGGCCAGGCGCGGGTCCGCCTCGACGAGGTTGAGCACGGCCTCGTGACTCACCGCCACGCCCTTGGGCACGCCCGTGGATCCGGAGGTGAAGATGATGTACGCGAGCGCGCCGGCGTGGGTCCTCGCTCCGGCCCGGGCATCGACCCGGCCGCCTGCCACCGGGTTGGGCATCTCCATGACCTGTACCCCCGCGTCGCGCAGGGCGTCCGCGCAGGCGGGCGTGCTGATCGCCCATCGGGCCCCGGACTGCTCGACGATGAGCGCCTGCCTGGCCGCGGGGTAGCCGGGGTCGACCGGCACGTAGCAGCCGCCCGCCCGCAACACGGCGAGGGCGGCCACGGCGAAGTCGATCGAACGGGGAAGCGCGAGAATCACGGGCGACTCGCCGGCGACACCCCACTGGATCAACGTGTCCGCCAGCGCGGACGCGGAGCCGTCCAGTTCCGCGTAGGTGATCAGGGCTTCGCGGTCGCTGATGGCGATCGTGTCAGGCGTCCGCACGGCCCACCGCGATACCAAGTCGTGAATGCCAGTATCCGTCTTGATCGACACGACCCGTCGATCCCCCTTCCGGCTGGGCCAGCAGGCATCGGCACTTTGACTATAGTCATTGCATTGGCTAACTTTTGTCAATGAGGTGGCTTTCGCCCGCCACCCGCCGATGGCCACCGCTCACGAACGAGGGCTCATGCTTGAGGATCCTGTGGCGCGCAGACTGTGCCAGCTCTGCGACAGCGCGGTGCTGCCCGGCGCGAACGTGAGGCCGGACGACGACTTCTTCGCGCGGGGAGGGGACAGCATGCAGCTCATCAGGATGGTCACCGTCGCGGAGGAAGAGTTCGGGGTCGAGATCGACGCGCTCGCCTTCTTCGAGCGGCCCACGCTCGGCTCGCTCGCCGTCGCGGTCAGGCAGGCCCAGGAGCGCCGCGGCCACCACGAGTGACCCGCCCCCGATCAGCTGGACCGACGGCCCTCCCGTAACGGGCGCCCGTCCGGACCGCCGGCCGCGTCCGATCGCCCGGCCCGATCCTGTCTAAAAACCCGTGCGACCTCGCGCGCCCACCTTGCCTCACTCACCGCGAGTACGCCAGGACACACCGTGGCCAATTGGCGAATCCCCCACATGCGACCCGCGGAAATGACTATTGTTCTGGCGGCATTATCTATTGTTACCATCAATTGGAGCAGGCGGCTCCACAGAACGTTGAGAGGCGGCTAGTCCCATGTTGAAGGCGTCCCAGCCGACCTTCGGAAAGCAGTTGCGCGCCCGTCGGATCGAACGGGGCCTGTCCCAGAAGGCGCTCGCGGGCGACATCGTCACCTCGAGCTACATCTCCCTGCTGGAGACGGGCGACCGCGTGCCCACCCTGGACATCGTGCTCCAGCTGGCCGACGCGTTGCACACCACCCTCGAAGACCTGATCGGCGATGACTATCGCCAGCTGTTCGGGCATCGCCCGAACAGCGACGCCCCCCTGGTGACCGAGCTGGTGCAGGCCCGCAGCCTGATGGAGCTGGGCAACTACGCGGGGGCCCGGACGAGCCTCCAGGCGACGCTGGATCGGGCCCGCACGAGCGGGGACGACGACGAACTGCTCAGGGTGGGCGTCGAGTTCAGCCGGGTGCTGGCGGCCATCGCGGACCATCCCGCCCGGCTGGAGCTCCTGGACAGCCTGATCGGCGTCGCCGACGGCCGCTCGCTGGACGCTGTCGCCGTGTCTCTCCGCATCGACCGCATCTCGACGCTCCGGGAGCTGGGCCGCCTGGACGAGGCGCGTGGCGCGGCCCTCGCGCTCGTGGCGCAGCCCGTCCTCGCGGACCCGGCGCAGCGCCACGAACTGGTCCGGCTGCTGGGAGTCCTGATCTCGGTCCTGTGCGAGATGGGGGAACTGCAGGATGTCGAGGCGCTCACGGGGAAGCTGCTGGCCGAAGCCGACGCCAGCGCTGAGCCGGCCCTGATGGGGCGGGCGCACTGGCTGGCCGGCATGGCCGCGGTCCGCCTCGGCCATGACGCCGACGCGATCGCCGAACTCGCCAAGGCTCGCGAACTGCTGCGGTTCGACGCCATGTCGGTGCTGGAGTGGCTCCGGTTCTCGCGGTCCGCCGCCGGCATCCTGCTGGAGGCCGGCAGCCCCGACGCCGGCCTCACCTGGCTGGCGGCGGCGGAGAGCGCGGTCGCCGTCACGGACACCACGGCCGAGCGAAACGCGGTCAAGCGGGTGCGCGCCCAGTACGAGCTGGCCCACGGCAACACCGAAGCCGCCGCCACCCTGTTCGCCGAACTGACGCAGGGGGACCAGGGACTGACCGGCCTGGACCTGGTCATGGCCCTGCGCGGGCACGCCCAGGCGCTTCGCCTGCTGGGCCGCCTGGACGAGGCCGTCCAGGCGCTCCGCCGGGCCGTCACGTTGTACGAGGAGAGCGGCAGCTACCGCCAGGTGGCCGCGCTGTGGCGGGAGATCGAGGAGCTTCGCGAAGCGTCCTGAGGCGTCCTGAGGCGTCCTGAGTCGAAGCCGGCTCACAGGTCGTGGCGGACCACGAGTCGCCGGCCGCTCGCCGGAGTGTCGCCGCCGACCGCGAAGCCCGCGTCGGTGAACACCCCCACGGTGCCGGTCGACAGGACGGCCGCCGAGTGTTTGGTGTGCGCGACGGGATAGCCCTCGATCATGCGGGCGCCCTGCTCCCGGGCGTACTCGACGGCTGCCCGGACGAGCGTGCTCGCGACTCCGGTGCGCCGGTGGTCGCGCCGGACGAAGAAGCACGGGACCGACCACACGGCGGGGTCGGCGGGGTCGGCCGGGGCGATCGCCTTGGTGCGCTCGACCCGGGCGTAGCCGGTGCGCGGGCCCACGGTGCACCAGCCCACGGGTTCGCCGCCGAGGTATGCGATCAGGCCGACGGGACCGCCCCGGCTGATCAGGTCGCGCAGCCTCTCGCGGTTCTCGTCGGCGCTGCTGGCCATGAGTTCCTTGTTGGGCAGTCGCCAGAACATGCACCAGCAGCCGTCGTGGCCGCCGGCCTCGCCGAACAGGTCGGCCAGGTCCGGCCAACGGCTCTCGTCCACGGGGTGGATCTCGATGTCCTTCGCGACGTCCATTGCGCTCCGCTCGCCCGTCAGCTTTCGAGCATCTTCTCAAGAACGCCGTCGATCTCCAGGGGGGAATAGCGCGCCACTTCCGTGGCGAACAGGCGCTCGACCAAGGCGGCCTGCGCCGGGACGGTGTCGTGCGTGAACAGTTCCACCAGGGGGACCACGACTCCGGACAGATGCTCCAGACGGGTCGCCAGCATCGCCAGGCTCAGCGAGTTGCCGCCCTGCTCGAAAAAGCTGTCGCCGGGCAGGTCGTGCTCGCCGAGCAGTTCTCGCCAGATGCCGGCTATCGCCCTTTCCAGCTCGCTCCCGGTGTGGGCGGCGGCGTCGCCGACTAAGGGTTCGGCCGGCGTCAGGGCCAGAGCCTTGCGGTCCACCTTCCCGTTGGGGCCGAGCGGGAACTCATCGGTGATCACGAACCGGCGGGGAAGCAGATGGGCGGGCAGCACGGCCGCCAGCTCCCGCCTCATCTCCCGCGGAGACAGGACGGCTCCCGCCGCCCGCAGGCAGTAGGCGACCAGCCGCAGATCATCGACGACCGCGTTCCGCTCCGCCAGGACGACCGCGTCCGCCACCCCGGGCAGTCCGAGCAGCCGGGTCTCCACCTCCCCGGGCTCGACCCGATAGCCGCTGATCTTCACCTGGTCGTCCATCCGCCCCAGGAACTCGAGCCCGCCCCCTTCGACCACCCGGCCCAGATCGCCGGTACGGTACACTCGCTCGCCGTCCGCCCGGTGGACGAAACGCTCCGCGGTCAGGTCGGCCCGGCCGACGTAGCCGTGCGCGAGGCCCGCTCCGCCGATGCAGATCTCGCCTTCGGCGCCGTCCGGTACGGGGTTGAGCGCCTCGTCGCACACCCGGACCTCAGCGCCGTCGATGGGCCGGCCGATGAGGGGCAGGTCGGGCCAGGTGGCCGGATCGGGGCCGAGCATCTCGGCCGTCGCCGCGTGGGTCTCGGTGGGACCGTAGTGGTTGTCCAGGCTGGCGCCGGTCATGGTGAAGAACCGGCGGATCGACGGCGTGACGCGCAGCTGCTCCCCGGCGGTGATGACCTCGCGCAATCCGCCCGGGTACCTCGTGGTGTGGACGCTCGCGTCGGCCAGCATCCGCAGCCCCACGTACGGGATGTAGAGCCGGTGAATGTCGTTCTCGTGCAGGTGGTCGATCAGGCGGCGGGGGTCGCGGCGCAGCTCGTCGTCGATCAGGACGAGGGTGCCTCCGGCGGTCCAGGTGGAGAAGATCTCCTGGAAGGAGACGTCGAAGCTGATCGGCGCGAACTGCCCGGTCCGGTCGCCGAGCCCGCAGGCGGAGCGGCCACGTTGCCAGCTGAGCAGGTTGCTCACGGCGCGGTGCGGCATCGCCACGCCCTTGGGGTTCCCGGTCGAGCCCGACGTGTACATCACGTACGCGAGCGAGTCCCCATCGAGCCGGACCGCCTCCGATGCGGGCGCGGGTCCGGCCGTGCCGGTCAGGGGTTCCACTCGGCAGGCAGGGGGTAGCGTCAACCGCGCGGTGAGCGCGGGTTCGCCGAGCAGGACCCCCGCTCCGCTGTCGGCGAGGATGTAGTTCTGCCGTTCCACCGGATAGTCCGGGTCGATGGGGACGTATGCGGCACCGGCCGTCAGGGCGGCCAGAATCGCCACGTACAGATCGGGCGAGCGGGTTCCGCAGATCGCGACCATCGGCACGTCACGCAGCCGTGCCGCCAGCCGCTCCGCGGCTCCGGCCAGGCCGGCGTAGGTCAGCTCGCCGCCGGCCCAGCTCAGGGCGACCGCGTCCGGGTGCGCCGCCGCCACGTCGGCGACCATCGCGGGTGCGAACCGCGTGGAGGCTGGCCGCGCCTGCCCGCCGGCGAGTTCGTTGACGACGGCGGCGACCTCTAGCACCGCGGGTTCCCGCAGGATGGTGTAGTGGTCGGCCGCCAGGTCCGCCGCGACGAGCCGGTCGCCGAGCAGGGCGCGCCAGACCACCGCGGCGTCGTCCCCTCCCCAGTCGGCGGCTCGCAGCAGGTGCACGCGGTGCTCCATCGGGACCGGCGCGTAGTCGTCGAGGGCGCGGGTGGCGTTGACGTACACGCGGTAGCGCGCCATCAGCTCGTCGGTCGACAGGCCGAGCCGTACCCCTCCGGCGGCCAGGGCCGCGTCGACGACGGTGAGGGCGATGTCGGCGGGGTACTGCCACGCCTGCTCGGGAAGCGCCACCGAGTCCGCGTCGCGGCCGCCCGAACGGATCAGGTCGTGGAGGAAGGATTCGAGGTACTCCCCCTCGGTTCGCGTCACGCCGTCGTACTTCTTGGGCCTCGGCATGGCGTCGATCATGACCAGTGGGGCCGACAGGCCCTGGCGTACCATCTCGTAGGCCAGCATGCCGCCGAACGACCAGCCGACGAGCACCCGGGGGGTCAGGTCCGCCCGCCGGAGCCGGTCCTGGTAGTGGGCCGCCAGCTTCTCGAAGGTGGGCGGGTGCTCTCCGGCGAGCGCGTCGTCGGCTTCGAGGGCGTACACCGGCGGTCCCGGGGCGAGGTGCCGTACGAGGTCCACGTAGCTGAAGACCTGGCCGCCCACGGGATGCACCAGGACGATCGGCGTGCCGCTGCCGTCGCGGAGCCGGTGCAGCCGGGAGGCCGCGACGGGCCGCAGGTCGCGACGCCGGCGCAGCTCGGCGAGAAGCCGGCGCTTGCGCTCCGACAGGGCCGCCTCTCGGCCGTTCAGCACACCGGCATCGTCAGGATCTGTCGGGTTCATCGCCTCACCTCACGGCTGGACAGCGACGCAATCTTTCTATAGTAATTGCCAATATCGACTATAGTTGTATCACGCGTGTTCGGAGAACCTCAATGACCGATCTCGAACAGCGACTGGCGGCTCTACCTCTCGGTGCGCGGGCCGGCTTCCTGGCGCAACTGCGCGCGGCGACGGGCGCCGATTCCCGGATCCCCCGCACCGACCCCACCCAGGTCGAGGCGCCGCTGACCAGCGCGCAGCGCACCCTGTGGTTCGTCGAGCAGCTGACCCCCGGGACGGCCGCGTACAACATGCCGCACTACTACCGGATCCACGGACGGCTCGACGCCGACGCGTTACGGCGGGCGCTGGCGAGGCTGGTGGAGCGGCACGAGCCGCTGCGCAGTTGCCTGCGGCTGCGTGAGGACGCGCCGGTGCAGCTCGTCCTGCCGCGGGTGCCGGTCGACCTGAAGGTGGTCGACGCGTCCGGCATGTCGGTGACCCGGGCGGTGGAAGCCGCCGGCGCCGAGATCGCCGAGCTGCCGTTGCCGCTGGACCGGCCTCCGCTGTGGCGTGCGGCCCTGTACCGGCTCGGTCCCGAGGAGCACCTGTTCGTCTTCGTGATCCATCACGCGATCTTCGACGGGGTGTCCGCCGCGGTCTTCGAGCGCGAACTGGCGGCCCTGTTCGCGGCCGAGGCGCGGGGCGAGGAGGCGACGCTGCCGGCGCTCGGGGTGCGGTACTCGGACTACGCGCGCTGGCAGGCGAGCCGCCTGTCCGAGGAGCGTACGGCCGATCTGATCCGCTACTGGCGGCAGGAGCTGAGCGACCTGCGGACAGCGGACCTGCCGGCCGACCGGCCACGCCCGGCGCAACCCGGCCAGGGCGGGTCCCTGGTCGTCGGACGGCTCCCGGACGACCTCTACCCGGCGGTCCGGGAGCTGGCCCGCCGGCTCAGGACGACGGAGTTCGCCGTCTACCTCGCCGCGTTCTGGGCGCTGTCGCACCGGTACACCGGAGCCCCCGACGTGGTGGTCGGCGCGTCCACCAACAGCCGGGACCGGCCCGAGGTCGCCGACACGATCGGGTTCTTCGTCAACGTGGTGGCGTTACGCGGGCGGTTCGCCGCCGACCCCACCTTCGAGGACCTGGTACGGCAGGCCACCGGCGCACTCCGGGGCGCGCTCGCCCACATCGACCTGCCGTTCGAACGCGTGGTGCAGGCGGTCGCCCCGGAACGTGACGGGACGCGGTCGCCGCTCTTCCAGGTCGCGTTCGCGGTGAACGGAGAACTGCCCGGCCCGCGCCTTCCCGGGCTGGAGGTCGAGCGGATCTACCACCATCAGGGGACCACGAGATTCGACATGACGTGGGGTCTGACGCTCGGCGAGGACGCCACGATCGTGGTGGAGTACGGCACGGACGTCTACGGGGAACCGACGGTCAGCGCGATGGTCCAGAACTACGGATCGTTGCTCCGGGCGATGCTCGGAGATCTCCACGAGCCGGTTTCACGCGTGGCGCGGTCTTAGCCGGCGACCAGGCGGTGGGCGTACAGGGCGTCGTAGAACGGCTGGTGATGGCGGACCAGGTCGCGTTCCCGCCGGTCAGGCGGCAGCGGCGCCCTGCGAGGGGTCACGCCGAGACCCGTGCTGCGCTCGACGTCTTCATGCCAGCGCGACGTACGCCGCCAGGCGGCCTGGGTGCCGGTCTCCCACCGCAGGGCGTCCGGGACGTACGCCAGCCCGACGCGCTCGCAGTACGCGCGGACCATGGCCTCGGGGTTCGCGACCAGGTCGTCGCCGTCGATCACGAGTGGGGTCTCGCCGGTCTCCTGCCGTACGCGGCAGAAGATGGCGTGCAGGTGCTCGAACCCGATGGCGTCGACGGTCGCGGCGGGATCGATCCGCAGATGCGAGGCGACCGCCGCCGACGGCTCGCGGATCATGAACGTGTTGATCAGGTCGCGGTAGAGGCGGCGGTCGGCGAGCAGCGTGTCGTAGCGGTAGTCCGTGGTGTCCTTGAAGAAGACGCGCCGGGACGAGGAGGCCGACAGCAGAGCGGCGAGCAGTTCGCCGGCGGAGGTGCAGCGGCTGCCGCCGACGTCGAAGTAGCCCTGATCGGACAGGTAGGAGAACGGCTCGTGCACTACGTGCAGATCTCCGCGTTCGAGCATGGCGCGGAGGAACGCTGTGGACCGCGACCGTGGCGCGGCCCACAGCGCTATCGGAGGCGCGCTCGCACTGCCGCCGGTCACTGGGACCATTCCGTCGGCACCCGGTCCCAGCGGTGTAGCCGGAGTTCCTCGATCAGTTCCGGGTCCAGGGGCGGCAGGTCGCTCGTGGCGAGGTTCTGGCGGACGTGACGCGTGCTGCGCATGCCGGGGATCACCGTGCTGACCGCCGGATGCCCCAGGACGAACCGCAGCGCCAGCTCCGGCATCGTCATGCCGTCCGGGATGACGGCGGCCAGCCGTTCCGCCCTGGCCACGCTGGCGTGCAGGTTCTCCGGCACGAAGTAGCTGTTGCGCCAGTCGCCGGCGGGCCATGTGCTGTCCCGGGTCAGGGTGCCGGTGAGGGTTCCCTCGTCGAACGGCACCCGTGCGATCACCGCGATGTCCAGCTCCTGGCAGGCGGGGAACAGCTCGTCCTCCGGCGCCTGGTCGAAGATGTTGTAGATCACCTGGACCGCGTCGACGAGGCCGCCGCCGAGGGTCTCGAGCACGTTCCACGGTTCCCACCGGTTCACGCTGATGCCCACGCCACGGATCAGGCCGCGCTCCTTCATCTCGATCACCGCCTCCCGCCAGGCGGGATCGCCCGCCCACGCGTCCTCCCAGACGTGGAACTGCAGCAGGTCCACGCAGTCCACGCCCAGGTTGGCGAGGCTCTTCTCCAGGTACTCCCACAGGTGGTCGACGGGGAACACGTCCGTGAGCCTGGACTCCCGGGTGGTCGGCCAGCGCCTGTCCTTGGGCGGGATCTTGGTGGCCAGGCGAAGCCGCCGGTCCGGATGGCGCAGCCGTAACCCGCCGAGCAGCTCTTCGCTGTGGCCCCGGCCGTAGATCCAGGCGGTGTCGAAGAACGTGCAGCCGAGGCGTACCGCCTCGTCGAGGGCGGCGTCGCCGGCTACGTCGTCGGCGCCGGTCCAGCCGCCTTCTCCCCCGGCGATCCCCCACATCCCGTATCCGACATCTCCAACCATCCACCCCAGTCGCCCGAAACGCCGTTCCCGCATGCGGACCTCCAGCCTTCCCACCGTGACGGCGGACCGAGCCTCGCTGGGCTCACGCCGCTCCCCTTCGCTCTCCACCCGTCGTGAACAGCCACGCGTCGTAGTACGGATCGTCGGGCGAGGCGATGGAGCGGGCGAGGGACCACCCCCGCCGTCCCCGCAGGACCGCGCCGACCCTGGACGCCCCGCCGTCCCATCCGTCCTGGGCGGGGAGGCCGCGACCGACCAGGCATCCGACCACCTTGCGCGGATGCCGGACGACGGATTCCTCGATGTTGCGCACGACCTTCTCGGCGACCGTCGCCGAGAACGGTTCGTAGAAGTAGCAGACGCCGGCGTCGGGCGGCACGAGGAACTCCGCCGCGTCCTGGACGGACACTTCGAGATCGTGGCATCGGCGGCCGTCCGGCCGCGCGCGCCGGATGTTGCTCCGGGCGGTCTCGGCCAGCTCCTGCGCGTACTCGACGCCGATGACCTTCCGGAAGGGGAACTCCGCGGCCACGAGCAGCACCCGGCCCTTTCCGCAGCCGAAGTCGACGAACGAGACGTCCTCGAAGCGTACGTCGCAGGCTTGGAGAACCCGTCGGATGGTGCGCACCGGCGTCGGCGAGTAACGCATGTGATGCTCTAGCGTGAAGTCGGAGGCTTTACCGGTTTCCCAGGGCTCGACCGGCTCGCTCGTCTCCACTCCCATTGTGGTGTCGTAATCGTCCGCCTCATCGATGGCCCGAAGACGGATATCGAATCTTTCCTGCGTTTTCAGGACATCGATGAGGCGCTGTCGTGTGCTTTCTGTTCTATGCACATCCATTCTGGGGTCGGTCCATTCTGATAATCGGTTATTCCGCGTCCTCGGGGCCGCGCAGCCGGAGCAGCGGCGAGAACAGGATGGGAAGCAGGGCGAGAGGAAGGCAGAGCACGCCGATGAGCACCGCCCAGCGGGTGCCCAGCGCGTCGCCGAGCACGCCCGCCAGCAGCGAGGCGATCGGCAGCAGGCTCGCGGTGACGAACCTTTCGCTGGCCGTGGCCCGGCCCAGGATCTCGTTCGGGGTGAGGCTCTGCCGGATGACCGCCGCGCAGATGCTCCACAGCACCACGCCGAAGAGCGTGAGGAAGAAGGACACGGTGTACGCCGGGACCGACACGAAGGCCGGCTGGATCACCAGCGGGACGGCCAGCGGCCCGACCGCGGCGATGGATATGCCCACCAGCACGGACTTGCCGAGGCCGAGCCTGCCCACGACCTTGGGCATGGCCATCGCGCCGGCCACGCCGCCGAGTGAGCCGATCGCCATGATGAAGCCGAGCGTGGCCACGGACAGGTCCGCCTCACGGGCGCCGTGCAGCAGGAAGAGGGTGAGGAAGACCTGGATGCCGAAGTTGAAGACCGCCGACGAGAGGGTGATCGCGCGCAGGTAGCGATTGCCGAAGGTGAACCTCAGGCCCGTCATGATCTCGGCCCAGACCCCGGTCCGTACGGACTCCTCCCGGACGGGCTTCTCGTCCGGTGTCCTGATGAGCGACAGGGTGAGCGCCGAGACGAGATACGAGGCCGCGTCGACGAGCAGCGCGACCGGGGCCCGCAGGAAGGCCACCAGGAGTCCGCCGAGCCCGGCGCCGGCGGTCCTGGCGATGTTCAGGCTCATCTGGAGCCGGCTGTTGGCCACGCCCAGCTGGTCCTTGGGCACGAGTGTGGGGAGGAAGGAGTGGCTGGCCAGATCGAAGACGATGGTCAGCAAGCCCAGCAGGAAGCCGAGGACGCAGAGGCTGGCGACCGACAGGCCGTCGACGAAGCCGAGGAAGGGCACGGTCGCGACCACCGCGGCGCGGCCCAGGTTGGTGACGAGCATGGTGCGCCGTCGCCGCAGCCGGTCGACGAGCAGGCCCGCGAAGAGGGTGGCGACGATCGCCGGCGCCATGCGGGCGGCGTTGATGAGGCCGAGATCGGTGGCGGTGGCGCTCAGCGTGAGGATCGCCACCATGGGGAAGGCGATCTCGGTGATCTCGGATCCGATCCACGAGACCGTCTGCCCGGTCCAGTGCAGGCGGAAGTCTCGGTTCCGCATGATGCCCGGTTGGGGCTCTGCGGGAGGCGGGGTGACCGTCTGGCTCATGTCGGCTACTTCCGTGGGTTGGGGGAGGTTCTCGTCACTGGTGGGTCTCGGTCGCGAGCTGGTCCAGCACCCGGACGATCTCCGCTTCGTCCAGCCGGTCGAGCGCCGTCGCGAGCTGTCGTTCGATCAGCGCCGCCTGCCCCGCCACGGTCGGGTGCTCCATGAGGTCCGCCATCGGCACCGGCAACCCGTACGCCTCGGCCAGCCGGAAGGCCAGCGTCGCCACGGTCAGGGAGTGCCCGCCGAGGGAGAAGAGGTTCGCGTGGACTCCCGGGACCGCCCGCCCGAGCAGTTCCGACCAGGTGTCCGCGATCTCCTGTTCCAGGCGGCTGCCGGGCGGTGTGCCGGTGTCGGCGGTGAGCCACGTCACCTGCGGCGTGTCCGCGCGTGCCGTGGTGGCCGGCTCCGCCCGGGGAACGTCCAGCCGTCCGATCGGGGTGCCGGGGTGCTCGATGGCCCGCGCCAGCATGGTGTCGAAACTGGCGGCCATGGCCCGTACCGTCTCGCTCAGCAGTGGGTCCCGGTGCTCCCACTTGGCGGCCAGGCCGTCGCCGTGGGGGCCGATCGTCACCATCAGGTCCAGCGGCGGGGGCGGATTCGGCGCGTCGAAGTCGAAGCGGCCCGTCCCCAGGCCCGGGAGCATCAGGTCGGGCCAGGGCGTCGCCTCGTACAGGAAGGCGACCTGCACGAGCGGTCTGCTCGCCGAGCGGCCGAGCGAGCGCGCCAGGACCTCGTAGGGCAGATCGTGCCGGGTCATGGCTTCGAGCAGCCCCCGGCGCTCCCGCGCGATCACCTCGTGCGGGGTGATCGACGCGTCGACCCGATGGCCGACCACCGCCAGGTTGGAGAAATAGCCGATGAGGTCCTGGTACTCCGGCCGGCGCCGGCCCGATATCGGGCAGCCGATCAGCAGCCGGTCCACCCCCGCGCCGACCGACCACCAGGCGCGGAACACCCCGAGCAGCATCATGTACGGCGTCGCCTGGGCTTCCTGGGCGAACTCCGGAATGCGGTCACCCACGGCCGGGGCGATGGGCACCACGTGCGCGTAGCCGTACTCGCCGCGCCCGCCGGGTCCGCCCAGGGGCAGCGGCTCCGGCAGCGGGTCTCCGATGGCGTCGCGCGCCCTGGTCACGAGCTTCTCCAGCCGTTGGCCGGAAACCTCCTCCCGCTGGCGGCGAGCGAAGTCCGGGTACTGCAGGGCGAGCGGCGGCAGGTCGGCCGCCGCTCCGCCGGCGAACTGGCGGTAGAGCGCGCCCAGCTCGGCGGCGAAGATCTCGTCGGACTCCCCGTCCCACACGATGTGGTGCCGCAACACGAGCAGGACGTGGTCGTCGGCGGCGATCCGGTAGACCCGGGCCCGCAGCGGCGGGTCGCGGGTGAGGTCGAAGCCGCGCCGGATCTCCTCGGCGCAGGCCGCGGCGGCCTGCCCGGCGTCGGGCAGGTCGGTGAGGTCGAAGTCCAGCGGCGGCGCGGAGACCACCCGCTGCTCGCAGCCGGCGGGCGTGGGCAGGAACCTGGCGCGGAGGACGCTGTGCCGGTCGACGATGTACGCCGTGGCCTGACGCAGGGCGCCGACGTCCAGGGCGCCGGTGATCCGCGTGCACAGGGCCGGCGCGGCCAGGGCGGCCGGCCCCAGCATCTGGTCGACGAGCCACATCTGCTCCTGGCCGTACGACAGGGGATACATCTGGCGGGTTACCTCCCGATCAGCTTGTGGTGGAAGGCGTCGGCGAGATCGGCGGCGTGGCGGCGCACCGTCGCGTCGTCGTAGTGGTCCACCGGGTACCGCACGAGGAGGGTCAGGTCCTGGCCCTGGTGGAGCACCATGAACGCCAGGTAGGGGAAGGCGCTGCGCGGCGGCAGGACGTGGCGGGCCACCACCACGTCGTCCGTCAGGCGCAGGCACCGATCCGCGGACTCGCCCTGCAGGTAGACCAGGAGGACGTCGAAGAGCGGGTTGCGGAAGGGCCCTGCGATCCGGCCGGTCGCCTCCACGATGTCGGCGAACGCCACGTGGCGATGGCGCAGGCCCCGCGTGATCACGCGTTGCGCCTCCACCGCCAGTTCGGCGAAGCCGCCTCCGGGCGGGACGGGCAGGCGGAGCGCGAGGGTGTTCAGGAAGTAGCCGACCAGGGCGTCCGCGCCCGGCTCTTCCCGGCACGACACCGGGGTGCCGAAGACCACGTCGGAGTCGCCGGCGAAGCGGGCGAGGTAGTCCGCGAACGCCGCCGCGACCACGGCGAAGGGGGTGACTCCGAGTTCGGCGGCCAGGTCGGCGGTCCGCTGTCCGGAGCCGGGCGGCAGGGGATGGAGCACCACCGCCCCGGGCAGGCGTTCCGCCGGCCGTGCGGGACGGTCGCCGGGCAGGCTGGTGGGCACGCTGCCGGTCAGGTGCTCACGCCAGTAGGCGATGCCGGTGTCGCGGTCGTGCGCGGAGTGGCGCAGGGCCAGGTCGCCGCACTGTGCCGCGAGGGGGGCCAGGGCGGCGGATCTGTCCTGGACGGCGGCGCGGTACAGCTCGCCCAGTTCGGCCTCGAAGATCTCCGAGCCGCGTTCGTCGATCACGATGTGGTGGAACACGGTCAGGAGGAGGAAGCGCTGCGGGCCGTACTGCCAGACCCGAACCCGCAGGAGTGGTCCCCGGAGCAGGTCGAAGGCCTCCTCGACCGCGCTCTCCGCCGCCGGCAGGGCCTGGTTCCGGCCGGACACGCGTGACATCTCCACCGGCACCCGCATCCGCTCGTGCACCACCTGCTGCAGTTCACTCCCGGCGACGTCGAAGCCGGTACGGAGGATCTCGTGCCGCGCCACGAGCGCCGCCACCGCCTCGGCCAGGACGTCCACCCGCAGCGGTCCCCGGATGTCGTAGCAAGCGGGAACGTGATAGGCCGGGTCCGCCGGAGCCATACGCCACAGGAACCACTGCGACTGCTGGGCGGGGAACGCCGGGAACCGCGAGGGGCGCGGCCGGGCGGGGACGCCCGATTCGCGGTCCCCGTCCTGGGTCCGGCGGAGGAACTCGCGCCGCGCGGCCGGCTCAAGCGCGATGAGCCTGCCGAGGAGGTCACCTGTGGGCATCGGCTCCTCCCCTCTCAACCCAGGGCGGCGGCGAGGGCCGCCAGCCGCCGGGCCACGTCCTCGTGCCGGCCGCTCAGGATGCGCGCGCCGACCAGCCCGCGCGGGGCGGCGCGGCGCCAGTCCGCCAGCCACTCGCCCGGCCCGGACACGCAGGCGTAGCCCAGCGACCCCCGGTGCCGTGCCAGCAGGTGCGGATCGGGCGGGGGCGCGTCGATCGCCAGGACGCCGACGGCGATACCCGTCTCCCGCTGGAACACGAGGGAGAGCCGCAGCGCGGGCCCTACGTCGTCGCCCACGCCGACCAGCACCGTTCCCTCGGCGGCGGGAAGCCGCGCGAGATCGGCCGCCTCCGGTCCGGCCGGTTCCTCCTTCACGGTCAGGAGCGCCACCGGCCACTTCGTGTCCGGAATCCCCGCCAGGTCCTCGGCGTACGGCACCGGCGCGGAACCCGCCACCGCGAACACCAGGGCGGGCTCCTCCCCGCCGCGCAGCCAGCGCAGCGAGGACGGTTCGCGCGCGGTGTCCGCCAGGCGGGCCTGGCGAAGTCGCCGGGCCAGCGCCTCGATCGTCGGCGTCTCGGCGAACGACCCCAGTGGGAGCCGGATGCCGAGCTCCCGCGCCGCGAGTTCCTGGACCGTGGCGGCGTGCCGCAGGTTCCCGCCGAGGGCGAGGAAGTCGTCCGAGGAGAGATTCCGCAGGCCGAGTACCTTCGACCAGGTACGGACGATCCACGCCGCCACCTCGTCCGCCGGAGCCGGTGGCCGCCGGCCGGCCTGCGGTGGCTTCAGCCTGGCCAGGGCTGTGCGGTCCACCTTGCCATTGGTCCGCACGGGCATCGGGTCCACGACTCCGTACGCGGCCGGCACCATGACCTCCGGCAACCGCTCGCGCACGTACCCTGGCAGTTCGTTGAGCACCCGGCCGGCCGCGGCCTCCGAGCGGACCTGCACGTACGCGATGATCTGCCGGGCTTCCGAACGATCGCCCGTGACCACGGCCGCCGCCAGCGCGACCTCAGGATGTCCGAAAAGCACCGACTCGATCTCCCCGGGCTCGATCCGGTGCCCGCGGATCTTCACCTGGCGGTCGTTGCGCCCGTGCAGTTCGAGGCGTCCGTCGGAGCGCCACCGGGCGAGGTCGCCGGTGCGGTACAGCCGTTCGCCGTCGCCGTCAGGGTCCGGCACGAAGCGTGTGGCGGTCAGCTCCGGCTGTCCAACATAGCCCCGGGCCAGACCCGCGCCGCCGATGCACAGTTCGCCGATCACGCCGGGCGGTACCGGGCGAAGCCGATCGTCCAGGAGCCGGAAATAGGTGCCGTCGATCGGTCCGCCGACCGGGACCACGGGTGGTTGCGGCCCGGGCTCGACGATCTGGCACGCGGTGTACAGGGAGGTCTCCGTGGGACCGTAGGTGTGCCACAGGGTCCGGACGCAGGCGATCAGCCGGGCGGCGAGCGCGGGGGTGACCACGTCCCCGCCGCAGGACACGACCAGGTCGGGGTCTCCGGTCCACCCGCACAGGAACAGCATCTGCCAGGTCAGCGGGGTGGCCTGCACGACGTGCGGCCGCCAGCGGCGCAGGGCCGCCTGCAACGCTTCGCCGTCCCTGGCCTCCTTGGTGGTCGCCAGGATGGTCTCGCCGCCGGAGACCAGTGGCAGGAAGATCTCCAGCATCGCGATGTCGAAGGAGATCGTGGTCACGGCCAGCAGTCGCTGGCCCGGCCGGTAGTCCATGAGGCGGCGGGTGGCCGCCAGGCAGTTGGCCAGGCCGCCGTGGGTGACCGCGACGCCCTTCGGCGGGCCTGTGGAGCCGGAGGTGTAGAGCACGTAGGCGAGCCCGCCGGGCAGCGGCCGTCGCGGCCGCGCTTCGGGCGTGCCGCGCTTCAGGTCGCCGGGGTGGAGGACGAGGACGTCGGCCGCGATGGCCGACAGGTCGGTCCCGGTCTCCACCAGGAGCGCGGCGACGCGGGCGTCCGTGATGACGTGGGCGAGGCGTTCCGGTGGGTGGGTCGGATCGAGCGGCACGCAGACGTGGCCGGCCTTGGCCACGGCGAGCAGGACCGCCGGGAGGTCGGCGCTACGCGGCAGCATGACGCCGATTCGGGACTCCGGGGCCAGGGTGAGACCGGCGGCGATGGCGTCGCTGTCTTCGGCCAGTTGCCGGTAGGTCCGCTGGTCGGCGCCGAACCGGACGGCGACCGCTTCCGGGGTGAGCTCCACCCAGCGGTCCACCAGGTCGACCATGGAGGCCGGGGTCGCGGCATGTGGGCCGCGCTCGCGGGCCGCCCGCTCGCGCTGGTCGTGGTCGGTCAGGTACGGCAGTGCGGAGATCGGCTGGTCGGGGTCGTCGAGCGCGCCGGTCAGGAGTATCTCGAATCGGTCGGCCAACTCCTGCGCGGTGTGCCGGTTGATCACCGCCACGGCGTGGTCCCAGGCCATCGACAGGCCCTCGTCGGTCTCGCTCGCGCGTATCGCCAGTTCGTACGCCGATTCCGGTAGGTCCAGTTGTACCGTCTCGGCGGGGAGGCCGCCCCAGCGCCGGTCGGGCTGCTCTCGCGGATGGTAGGAGTACGCCACCTGCACGATCGGGCCGGCCGTCAGGTCGCTCTCGGTGTGAAGGGCGCTGGCGAGTGACAGGAGAGGGACTCGGCGGGTTCCGGCCGACTCCAGGGCCTCGGCCTCGTGTCGTACGACCGTCCGGAAGCTGAGGTGGCTGGTCAGGTCGTTGCGGATGGGTAGTACCTCGTCCTCTGGCCCGGGAGATCCCTCGGGTGTCACGGAGGTTCCGATCAGCAGGTCGGGCTGGCGGGTGTGCCGGGTCAGGAGGCAGCGGAGTGCGGCCAGGAGCACGGTCGAGCGCTCGACTTCGAGGTCGGTGGCGAGCTGGGCGGCCCGGTCCGCCAGCGTCGCCTTGAGCCGGGTGCGCAGGGTCGTGGCGGGACCGCTCGGCCGGGCCCTGCGCGGTCGGCCGGAGGGCCAGTTGATCAGGAGGGGGGCGCCGGACAGTCGGTCCTCTGCTGGAAGGCTGCTGGGGGTGCGGCGTGGATTCTCTGTCGTATCCATTGGATGGGGTGGATCTCCCACCCACCCACCCTTTTTCGAGCTGGCGCTCGGCCCCCCGGCGGGCGGGGCAGTCGAGCCGGCGCTCGGTCCCCGGTCGGGCCGGGCCGTTGAACTGGTGCTTGGCCCTCCGGTGGGGCGGGCTTCGGAGGGCAGGCCGTCCGGTATGGTCCTGCCGTCGGTGATGGCCTCGTAGGTCAGACTCAGATCGTTCGCCAGCGCTGCCAGGGTCTCGGCGTCACACGCGATGGGATGGCCGGTGAGTACCAGGAGGTTGCCGGACTGCCCGGCGCGGTACAGGTGAGCCCGCAGCAGGGGTCCGTGGGCGAGATCGAAAGGTGCGCAGACATCGCGAGCGGCTTGGCTGTCGCAGTCGATGTCGGGGCCGGTCACCGTCAGTGAGGCCGGGCCGGGCGGGAGGGGGCGGGTGACGAGGTGGCCGTCCGTCCAGTGGAAGGTCTGCCGGAGGGCCGGGTATCGGGCTGCGACGGTGGTCAGGGCGGCGGCCAGTGAGTCCGTGTCCAGCGTTCCGTGGAGCCGCAGCGCCGCGTAAAGGTGGCGGCCGGCGCTGCCGGCTAGCCGATCCGCGAGCCATGACGCCTCCTGATGCGGAAGCGCGAGGGTCACCAGTCCAGAATCCGACACGGCACCTTCCCAGAATGACGAAGGACGACGGTTCCACAAAAGCGCTTCGGAAATATGCTTCGGAAATGTCAGGACTACCAGGGCCAGTCAGTGCGCCGAATGTGAATCACCACCAAGGGCGTATTGGTGCGGCGGCGCCGCAACTGGAATATGACAATTTCCGACTTTAAGCGGGTCTCTTGACGGGGTCATCACGGAAATCGTTGATTCCGGTGTCAACATTCTGCTGAGACGGCGGGAACGCCGTGCGTACGTCTTCCTGCCAGCGCGCGAGCGATGCCCGCAGCCGTGCCACTCCCGGCCCGTGGCGTAGCGCGCCGGTGGTGACCGGCAGCAGCAGCGGCTCGGTACGGGCGAGGGCCGGCCCCACCACCTCCGCCACCGTCCGGCCCGGCCTGCCGAGGCCGGGCAGTTCCAGCACGCCGTACGGCAGCCGGCCCACCAGATCGTGCGACTCCGGCGGGCGCGCGCCGACGAGGGCGCCGACGGGGCCGGCGCGCTCCCAGCCCGCGGCCTCGATCAGGCGGGTCAGGCCCTCCGCCAGCGCCTGCGCGACCGTGCCGCCTCCGGCGTGGGGCGCCCCCTGGACCTCGGTGGCCGCGTGGTTGGACGTACGGACGAGAACCAGGACGCCGGTTCCGGTCCCGGCCGCGTACGTGAAGAGGGGGCCGAGCGAGCCCAGTCCGAGGAACGCGTGCGCGGTCACCGCGTCCGCGCCCACGACGCTGCCCGGACCGAGGTACAGGTCGGCGTGGGCGCGCATGGTGTCGTCGGCGTCGCCGATCTTGGCGTCGGCCAGGACGAGCAGGCCCGCCTCCCCCGCTGCCCGGGCGTACCAGGCCAGGAGGTCGAGGCCGGCCGTACCGAAGCGGAGGAAGAAGGGGGTCTGGACCTTGAGTCCGGTCAGCAGGCCGGTCGCCGCCTCAAGGGTGATCTCGCAGTAGCGGCGTGCGCCGGGCACGGTGTCGGGCAGCTCCCACTCGGTCAGCCAGCGGGAAGACGGCGCGACGCCGAGCCACACGGGGCCGCGCCCGGCCGTCAGCAGCCGGCAGCGTTCGGCGAACGACCCGACGGCGGTCGATGGGGTCATGCGCGGGGTCCCTTCTGGTCGAGCAGGTGGCACACCTGGTCCAGGCGGTGGAGCACGGGCACGTCGGAGGGCGGGTCCGCGCTCGCCGAGCGGTCGAGCCACACCCCGCGCAGCCCCGCCCCGGTGGCCGCCCTCGCGTCGGTGTCGAGGACGTCACCCACGTAGATCACCCGTCCGGGCGGCAGGTTCAGGGCCTGGCAGGCGGCGTGGAAGATGGCCGGGTGGGGTTTGCCCCGCCCGCCCACGTCGTCGACGCAGACCAGGGCGCGGAAGCGGTCGCGGACGCCGAACCGGCGCAGCTTCTCGTCCTGGTGGGCCGAGGAGCTGTTGCTCAGCGCGGCCAGGGTGACGCCGCGGGCGGCGAGGAGGTCGAGAGTCGGCAGCACGTCGTCGAAAAGCCGCAAGGCGGGGGCGAAGCACTCCAGGTAGCCCGCGTACCAGGCGTCGGTGTCGGCGGGTTCGGGCAGGCCGAGCGCGGCGCAGAAGTCGGCGCAGCGGCGGCGGCGCTGCTCGGCGAAGCTGATCAGACCCTCGGTGTAGCTGGCGAAATGCCGCTTCTCCGCCTGCCGCCAGAGCGCGTACGCCCGTTCCGAGCCGTCGACGCCCAGACTCGTCAGCCACGAGGCGAGAGCGTCGCGGGTGGCGCCGCTGAAGTCGACGAGCGTGTCGTCGACGTCGAACACCACGGCAGGACAGCCGTCATCCTGACCGGCCGGATGCGGAGCGGCGCGCTCGGGGTCCCAGGGGTTCAACGGGTCCCGGCCTCAGCGAGCCATGGCCTCTCGGACACTGCGCGGCCGCATGTCCGTCCACACCTCTTCGATATGGGCCAGGCACTCCTCCCGGGTGCCGGTGTGACCTGCGGCCAGCCAGCCCGCCGGCAGATCGCGATCGGCCCACCAGATCGAGTACTGCTCCTCGCCGTTGCGGACGACGACGTACTGCTCGGCCGGGTCCGAATCGGTCATGGAGTCCTCCTCAGAGATATTGACTTTTGTTGAATAACATACATACAACAATTACTATAGTCAATGCGTGTCGAGGGGGCTGCCTGGAATGTCGCTGGAATCCGAAACGCCGGTCACCGCGCTCGTAGCCGGCTGGGCGCGGCGCACCCCGGACGCACCGGCCGTCTGCGACAGCAGGAGGCGGCTGACCTACGGGAGGTTGAACGCCGAGGCCGCGGGAGTGGCCCGGTGGCTACGCGCGCATGGCTGCGCACCGGAGGCCCCCGTCATGCTGCTCACCCGGCGGAGCACGGAGATGGCCGTCGGCCTGCTCGGCGTCTTCAAGGCCGGAGGCGCGGCGGTGCTGGCCAACCCCGGCGATCCCGTCGGCCGGCTGCAGCGGCTCATGGAGCTGGTCCGCCCCGCGGCCGTGCTCACCCTGGCCGAACTCGGCGTTCCGCTGGACACCGGCGGAACTCCCCTGCTCCACCTCGACACCGATCCCACCCTGTCTCAGCCGGGCGAGGAGCTGGACGGGCTGGACGGGGTCGTCCATCCCGACCAGCTCGCGTACATCGTGTACACCAGCGGCTCGACCGGGGACCCCAAGGGCGTCGCCGTCCTGCACCGGGCGCTGGCCCACCGGGCGCACACCCACCGGGAGTGCCGCCGCATCACGCCCCGGGACCGCGCCGCCTGGCTCTCCCCGCCGGGCGTCTCCGCCTCCGCCGTCGAGTTGTGGCCGTACCTCACCGCGGGGGCGAGCGTCCACGCGGCGCCGGACGAGGTGCCCGCCGAGGAGGGCACGCTGCGGGACTGGCTGACCGGCACCCGGATCACCGCCGCGTTCGTCAGCATGCCCATGGCCGAGAGGCTCTTCTTCGCCGGCTGGGCCCCGGGCGCGAGCCTGCGCCTGATGACCGTCGGCAGCGACCGGGTACGCCGCTGGCCGCCCGCCGACCTGCCCTTCGAGGTCGCCGTCGAGTACGGCTCCGCCGAAGCCAACGGCATCACCAGCTGCCTGACGCCGTACGAGCGGCGGCTCACCAACCGCACCGCCACCGACGCCGACCGATCCACCGCGCCGCCGGTCGGCAGGCCATGGCCGGGCGTGCGCCTGCACCTGCTGGACCCGGAGATGCGCCCGGTCCCTGAGGGCGAGATCGGCGAGATCTACGTCGGCGGGCCCGAACTCGCGCGAGGCTATCTGGGGGCGCCCGCGGCCACCGCCGCGCGTTTCGTGCCCGACCCGTTCTGGCCCGGCGGATCCCGGCTCTACCGGACCGGCGACCTCGGACGCCGGCGTCCCGACGGCCATCTGGAGCACTGCGGCCGGACCGACTTCGACGTCAAGATCCGCGGCGTCCGCGTCGACGTCGCCGAGGTCGAGGCGGAGCTGCTGCGCCATCCCGGCGTCCGGGAGGCCGTCGTGACGGCCGCCGAGCACCCGAGCGGCGAACGGGTCCTCGCGGCCTACCTGGTGGCCGACACCGCCGTGGACGTCGCCGCGGTGCTGGACTCCGTCGCCCGGAGGCTCCCCGCGCAGGCGGTCCCGGCCGCGATCCAGCAGCTCGAACGGATGCCGCTGACGGTGCAGGGCAAGACGGACCGCAACCGCCTCCCGCGACCGAACTGGGACGCGCTGCGCGCCGACTACGAGGAACCCACGGACGAGGTGGAACGCGGCATCGCCCAAATATGGGGCGAGACGCTCGGAATGCCACGCGTCGGGCGCCACGACCATTTCTTCCGCATGGGCGGCACGTCCCTGACCGCCACCCAGGCCACCACACGCATGAGCGGCCGCCTGGGCCTGAAAGTACGGCTGCGCGACCTGTTCCGCCACCCGACCCTGGCGCAGCTCGCCGACCACCTCCGGACGAAGGCGGGAAACTGATGCTCATCGAACTCCGGCCGGAGGCCGCCGCCCAGCCGATCGTCGACCTCGTCCAGGCCGTACCCGGCCTGACCGCGTGGCCCCTGAGGTACGGCGAGCGCAGGTTCGTCGTGGTGAGCGGCGACGAGGACCTCGTGCCCGGCTTCGGCGCGGGCGACGTCATCGCCACGCACAGCACGCGCGAGCGCGGATACTGGCTGGTGGACCGGGAGCACCGGATCGTCCCCGACACGGTCCGCGTCGGCGGCGTGTCCGTGGGCCGGGGCCATCCGCTGTGGTTCGCCGGCGGTCCGTGCGCCCTGGAGGAGACGGACGCCGCCGGGCGGACGGCGACGGCCGTACGGGAGGCGGGCGGCCATGCCCTGCGGGGCGGGCTGTTCAAACCGCGCAGCAGCCCCTACCACTTCCTCGGCCGGGGGCGTTCCGGTCTGGCCGACCTGGAGAAGATCGGCCACGCGTCGGGGCTGCCGATCGTCACCGAGGTGATGGATCCGCGCGACGTCGAAGCCGTCGCCGAGGTCGCCTCCTGCGTCCAGGTCGACGCCCGCAACATGCACAACAGGGTCCTGCTGGCCGAACTGGGCAGGATCGGCCGCCCGGTCCTGCTCATGCGGGGGCTGCGGGCCGGAGTGCCGGAATGGCTGCGGGCCGCCGAGTTCGTCGTCGCGCACGGCAACCCCGAGGTCATCCTGTGCGCCCGCGGGGTGGTGTCCTTCGACGACACCCTGGCCTTCCAGCCCGACCTGGGCGCCCTGCTCGCGGTGCGCCGGCTGACCGACCTGCCCGTCGTCTTCGACCCCAGCCACTGCGCGGGCCGCGCCGACGCCGTCGGCACCGTCGCGCTGTCGGCCGTCCTGGCGGGCGCGGACGGGCTGATGGTGGAGACGCACGTCGATCCCGGGTCGCTCTACCGGCCGGGAGACGCGCACCAGATGTACCCGATCGACCGGTTGGCGGCCCTGTTCGAGGCCGCCAACGTAGTTCGTGACGTCCGCGACGCCCTCTGACCGGATCCCGCCGGGGCCGGCGCGAGCGTCGGCCCCGCAGTGACCTGGCGCCGGTGAACACGCCGACGGTGCCGGTCGACCGGACGCGCGCGCCGCCCCTCAGTGACCTGGCCGGCCGGCGTCCGCGAGCCGGGAACCGCGACGCAGGCGGCGGTGGTGCGCCGCGTATCGCAGCAGCGCCTCCGAGTCCAGCGACGGGAACCGCACCCCCGCCGCGGCCAGCAGCTTCAGGCTGCGGTCGACCACGTGGTCGCCGTCGCCGTCCCGCAGGAGCCGCTCCAGGCTGTCGGCGAGTTCGTCGTCGGTCACCTCCGGCCCGGCGGCCGGGGCGGTGGTCAGGAGCCGCATGAGGTCGTCGTGCGGACCCGGACCGGCCGTCAGCTCCGCGCGCAGGAGCTCCCAGAATTCGCGGTAGGACACGGGGTTGAGGCCGAACTCCCCGGCGAAGCCGGCCAGCAGGTCGTCGAACCGCATCCGCCGCCGCTGCGCCAGGTGGTACCAGCCCCGGCCCCGGCCCGACACTCCGGCCGTGACCAGCGCCGCGACCTGGTCGACCGGGGTGTAGTCCATGACCGTCGGGCTCCTGAACGTGACCCCCAGCCTCAGGCACCACCGGATGAGCATGTCCGGCAGGCTGCGCGGCGAGGGGACCCCGGTCACCGAGTGCGGCATGATCTCGCCCAGCCGGTAGACGGCCACCGCCAGGCCCCGCCGCGCCGCCTCGTCCACCAGCCGCTCCGCCGCCCACTTGGACAGGCTGTAGCCGCCCGCCGCCGGAGGCTTCGGACCCGGCGGCAGCTCGGACCCGCCGGCCGCGGAGTCCAGCACGCTGAGGGTCGAGACGAAGTGCAGCGCCTTGTGCCGCCGTAGCGCCGCCAGCCGCAGGATCTCCACCGTGCCGGCCACGTTCGCGGCCCTGTGGTGGCGGTAGTCGAGCAGCAGGTTCACCCGGGCGCCGTTGTGGATGATCGTGTCGATCTCGGCGGCCAGCCTGCCGTACTCCTCGGCGCCGAGCCCGAGACGCGGGGCCGACAGGTCGGCCGGAACGGCGACCACCCGGTCCATGTCGGTGACCGACAGGTGGAACTGCACCAGGCTGTCGTGGATCCGGTCCTGGGCCTCCGTCGCGTCGGCGGCCCTGACCAGGCAGTACACGGTGGCCCCGGTACGGCTCAGCAGGTCGTGCAGCAGGTGCGCGCCGATGAAGCCGGTGGCGCCGGTCAGCAGGATTCTCCTGGCCTCGCGCGCCGTGACCCCGATCGGCCGGATGTCGGCCGGCAGGCGGCTGTCCTCCATCACCAGGCGCAGATCCGCGTCCGCGGTCCGGTAGGCCACGGGCCGGTCCGTTATCCGCGCGGTCAACGCCGCCATGGTCGGCGCCGCCACGACATCACGCGCCGTGAGCGAGGTGCCCAGCCGCTCGTTGAGCGTCAGCGTCAGGCGCACCGCGGTGAGCGAGTCGCCGCCGTTGGCGAAGAAGTCCCCGTCCGGGCCGTCGTCCCCCGGGACCAGGCGCAGCCAGGTCTCGCGCACCGCTCTGGCCACCGGGTCGGTCTCCTGCTCGGCGCCTCTCCGGCGGTAGGCCGTGGCCCGCCGGACGAGTTCGGCGCGGTCGAGCTTGCCGTTCCCGTTGAACGGCATCGAGTCCAGCTGGATCACCAGCGTCGGCACCAGGCTGCCCGGCAACTGTCCGCGCACATGGTCCAGGACGTGGTGGGACTCCAGGCGTACACGCCCGGTGACGAAGCCCGCCAGCCGGTTCACGCCGGCCTCGTCGGCGTAGACGACGATTCTGGCCTCGCTGACGCCGGGACAGGTGCGCAGGACGCTCTCCACCTCGCCCGGCTCCACGCGTACGCCGCCGACCTTGACCTGGTCGTCCTGCCGCCCGCGGAAGGCGATCAGCCCGTCGTCGCGCAGGTCGGCCAGATCGCCGGTCCGGTACAGGCGCGCGGTCGGCAGTTCCGGAATCGGATTGGCGACGAAGGCCGCCCGCGTGCGTTCCGGGTCGTCGAGATAGCCCGCGCCCACGCACTCGCCGCCGATGTACAGCTGGCCGGTGGCCCCCGCCGGAACCGGATTCATCTCCTCGTCCAGTACGGCGGCGCACGTGTTGTCAATCGGCAGGCCGATGGGAATGCGCTCCACGTCCTCGTCGCGTACCTCGTGGAAGATCATGCCGATCGACGCCTCGGTCGGGCCGTAGGTGTTGGTGATGCGCACGTCCGGCAGCATGCGGCGGAAGGCCTGCACCGGCTCGGCGAGCATCTCCTCGCCGCCGATCAGCAGGTGCCGGAGCGAGGTGAGCTTCGCCGCGAGTTCCGGCTGCGCCCGCAGCAGTTCCACCAGCACGTTGAAGACCGTGGGCACGAAGTCCGTCATGGTCACCCGGTGGCGGTGGATGGTCTCGAGCACGTCGAGGAGGTCGACCACCCCGGTGTTGCGCGGCACGACCACGTGCGCGCCCTGGGTGAGCGGCCACAACAGCTGCCAGATGCTGGAGTCGAAGACGTGCGGGCTGTTCTGCAGCACCACGTCGGCGCGGCCGGCCCCGAAGCGCCGCGACATGTACGCGAAGCGGTTGCGCAGGCCGCGGTGGAGGTTCAGCGCGCACTTGGGGACCCCGGTCGAACCGGAGGTGTAGAAGCCGTAAATCAGATCGTCCAGGGCCGGCCGGGCGGCCCCCTCAAGCGGATCGGCGGTCCCCATGGTGAGGTCCACGGTCAGGACATCGGTCGGTACGGACGCCGTCTCTCCCGTACGGCAGAGCGCCACCTTCGGCGCGATCGCCGTGAGCACCTGGTGCAGGCGCGCCTCCGGCCAGCAGCTGTCCATCGGCACGAACGGCGCGCCGATCTTCATCGTGGCCAGCATCGCGATCGGCACCTCCAGGCCGGTCGGCATCACCAGCGGCACCAGATCGCCGTGGCCCACCCCCGCGTCGAGCAACCGGCGCGCCAGCCGGCCGCTGATCCGGTCGGCCTCCCCGTACGAGAGGGTCACGCCGTCGTGGCTGAGCGCGGGCGCTCCGGGATCGTCCGCCACGCGGAGGGCGAACAGATCGGCGATGGTGTGGTCGTCGGAATGCCGGAAGACGGGGCCAACCACGAGGGATGACATGGGAACTCCTCAACGACGAAGGGTTACGCCGGCAGTGGCAGCCGGGGCTGGTCGCCCGGTCGAAGCAGGCCGACCGGCTCCGCGTCGCGCCCGGCCAGCCGGCGGCCGCCGGCCTCCCGCCACAGCTCGGCGGGCGG
>NZ_BOOA01000093.1 GCF_016862995.1 Acrocarpospora phusangensis | reverse complement strand
AGCCAGCTGCGCGGGGTGCTGGACGAGGCCACCGGCAAGTGGGGCATCCGGGTGAACCGGGTCGAGATCAAGGCGATCGACCCGCCGCGCACCATCAAGGAGGCGATGGAGAAGCAGATGCGGGCGGAGCGGGACAAGCGTGCCGCCATCCTCACCGCGGAGGGCTTCCGCCAGTCGCAGATCCTCACCGCCGAGGGTGAGAAGCAGAGCGCCATCCTCCGCGCCGAAGGCGAGCGGACCGCCCAGATCCTCAAGGCCGAGGGCCAGTCCCAGGCCATCGACGAGGTCTTCCAGGCCGTGCACCGCAACGACCCGGACCCCAAGCTCCTCGCCTACCAGTACCTGCAGATGCTGCCCCAGCTGGCCCAGGGCCCCGGCAACACCTTCTGGGTCATCCCCAGCGAGGTCACCTCAGCCCTCCAGGGCGTCTCCAAGGCCTTCACCGAGGCGCTCCCCCAGTCCGCCGCCACCCGCGAGCGCCAGCCCAGCCAGGCCGGCAGCGAGGCCGTCGCCGAAGCCGAACGCGCCGCCGCCCAAGCCAAGGCCGAAGCCGACGAACCCCCCGGCTCCCTCCGCTCCATCGAATCCGCCAACGCCGTAACCGACGCCCTGAAAGACCTCACCACCCCAGACCCGGCCCACCACCCCCGCAACCAGGACTGAATCATCGACCGGATAGCCAAGCGCACTCGTTCTTGGCGCCGGTGCGGCGAGAAGCGTCACCTGCGTGAACGGCGCCGGATGACGGCGAGCAACCCAACAGGCCTCCAGCGGACCCGTCAGCTGGAGGCCTTTTCGATTGCCTCGGCGAACGTCCGGAAGCGGGTGAGTTCCTCCTGCGCCGGAGCGAGAACCAGCCGTTCGCCCACTTCGGTGACACTCGCCCGCAGCGCTTTCCCAGCCTTACGCGCACGCCGCCGCCCACCCAGCCACGCGGCCACCCGAGAGAGCAAAGCGACGATCAGCCCCGCCAACGCCCCGCCGATAAGCAACGCGGTCGGCCACGGCAACTGCCCGACCGTCGGCGCCGAGAACTCCGGAAGCTGCAAATAGCCCAGGGCGAAGTAGACGAACAGCCAGAGCGCGCCGACGAGCATCGTCGCGAACAGGAGCCACTGCAGGAAGCCGACCGCCCGCCACCAATGCGGCCGCCTGGACGCACCGAGCGAGGTCGTCGCCACAGCCCGATCGAGCGCGTCGGCCAGCTCACCACTCCGGCTCCGGGCCGCATGCCTGACCACCCCCGCCCAAGGCTCCGGAACCCCACCCCCCACCTCGGCCCCGACCTCACGAATCGCCACATCCATCTGCGACCGCTGCACCGACGTCGGCCCGGGCAACGACGTACGCCCAGCCGCCTCCACCGTCCCCAGATGGAACCGCCGCAACGGATCCGGCCGGAACTTCCGCAGCCACCGCGTGATCGGCCACCCCGTCGCGACAACCGCCCGATGCCGATGCGCCTTGGCGACGGCGGCCACCACCAGCGGCACCCCCGCAGCCTCCGCCAGCGCACCCGCCAGCGGTTTCGTCAGACGATCGACGGAGTCCGTACCGGCGTCGGAGGTGAGGTTGGCGGCGGCGCCGAGGTGATCGGCGGCCCCGGCCACGTCGGCGGCGAGCCGGCTGGCCCACGCCTGACGACGCGCCACCCGATCGGTGAGCAACCCCCGCAACTCACCCAACCCCGCACCGGTACGCGCCGACACCCCCAGCACCGGCACCCCATCCAGCCCATCCTCCCCAAGCAACCGCCCAAGATCTCCCAAACACCGCCGAACCGCATCATCAGGTAGCCGATCAATCTGATTGAGCACGATGACGGTCACATCCCGATGCCGGGCAAGCTGCCGCAGATACCGCTCATGAATGGCCGCATCCGCGTATTTCTGCGGATCCAGCACCCACACCAGCAGATCCACCACCGCCACCAGCCGATCGACCTCCAGCCGATGCGCCAGCTCGATCGAGTCGTGATCCGGCAGATCCAGCAGGATCAGCCCCGACAGCGGCCCGTCCCCGCTCCCCGTCACATGCCGCAACGGCACATCCAGCCAGTCCAGCAGCGGCCCGGAACCCTCCGGATCCCAGAGCGCCGCCTGCGCCTTCGACGTCGTCGGCCGGGTCACCCCCACGGACGCCAGCTCCGACCCCGCGAACACGTTGAACAGCGACGACTTCCCACTCCCCGTGGCCCCCGCCAGCGCCACCACGGTGTGCTCGACCGACAGCCGCCCCCGTACGCCGGCCCGCGCCACCACCGCCCGCGCCGCCCCGACGACAGCCCCGTCCAGCCGCCCCTCACCCAGATCCGCCGCCGTCCCCAGGGCGCTCAACCGCTCCTCCAGCGGCACCGTGCGATCCCTGCGCAAGATCTTCACGCCGGCAGCTCCCGCTTCCGCTCCTGTACGGCCCGCGCCGCCACCCGCAACGCCTCGGAATCCGGCGCCCCCAGATCCGCCAGCAACCCGGTGAACCGCCCCTGCTCCACGTCCAGCAGCCCCCGCACCCGGTCCCGCAGGTCGGCCCGCGCCTGCTCGGTGAGCTTGCGCACCGCCTGATCCCCGAAGACCGCTTCGAGCAGCTTCTGGCTCAGCACGCTGGTCCCGCCCGCGATCCCGACCTCCAGCCCGGTCAGCCCTCCGGTGGACGCGAACACGGCCAGCATCAGCAGCAGCCCCAGCCCGTTCACCCCGAACGACGCCGCCTTGGCCGTGGTGCGCTTCTCCGCCCCCTCCGACCTGACCAGTTCGAGCACGTACCCCTGCCAATCCCGCACCGCGGCCCCGGCCCGCGCGGACAGTTCGGGCGAGGCCCGCCCCAGCCGTCCCGCCGTCGCCACGCCCGCGCGCTCCAGCAGATCCCGCCCCGACGGCGTGGCCAGCCACGCCTCGACCGCACGCTCGGCGGACCCGTCGGCGGTCGCCCTGATCAGGGACTCGACGCCGCTCTCCAGCGCCGACCTGAGCTGCCGGTCCGGCGCGGGCCTGCCGGTGATGACGGCCACGATGCGGTCCCGGATCCACCCCACCCGCGTCTCCAGCGACCGCATCAGATCGCCGGTCCCGATGAAGTCCTGCCACCGCGCCAGCACCTCGCCGCGCAGCAGCGAACCGTCCCGCATGCCCTCGTCGAACCCGCTCATCCCGACGTCGTAGCTGCGCTCGGCCAGCCCCCGCAGCTCCCCGATCCCCAGCCGCTGCCGATCCGCCGCGGCGGCCAGCGCCGGCACCCGTACGGCCAGGCTGTCGAGCGCGCCCGCCAGCGTCTGCCGTACCACCTCGCCGCGCGCCTTCGCGTCGGCGGACAGTTCGGCCAGCCACTCCCTGATCGGCCGTACGGCGGTCTGCGGGAGCCGGGCGTTCTCCTCCGGCAAGGGCAGCTCGGGGATGACGAACATGGGGGTGTCGCCGAGCCCGTTGACTCCGAGCAGCCGCCGCAGGTCCTTGCTGACCGGATCGATCGCCTCCGCCGGAGCCCGCTGCAGGATGATCCCCAGGGCGGTGCTGCGCTCTCTGGCGGTCCGCAGGAACCCCCAGGGCACCTCGTCCGCGTACCGGGCGGCCGTGGTCACGAACAGCCAGAGGTCGGCGGCGGCGAGCAGCTGCGCGGCGAGCTGCCGGTTGGCGACGACGACGGAGTCGATGTCGGGCGCGTCCAGCAGCGCGAGTCCCGCCGGGACCGAGACCGTCTCGACGATCTTCAAGGTGCCCGGTTCGCCGGGACCTTCCCCGGTGACACGCGGCAGGCCCGGGAGCACGTGCGCGGCCGTGAACCAGGCGGCGTCCTCCGGGTTGGCCACCAGCGTGGGCGCCAGCGTGGTCGGCCGCAGCACTCCCGGCACCGTCACATCCGTGCCGACCAGCGAGTTCACCAGGGTCGACTTGCCCGCGCCCGTGGATCCCCCCACCACCGCGAGCAGCGGCGCGTCGATGGCCGCCAGCCGTGGCAGCAGGTAGTCGTCGAGCTGCCCGACCAGTTCCCTCAGCGCACGCCGGTCCGCCGCCACATCCCCGATCGCCAGCGGAAACAGGTCGTGGTCGAGCGCGCTCCGCAGGCTCCGCAGAGCCGTCAGCAGCTCATCGGCCATGCCCCGGACCTTCCCTGTGGATGGCCTCAGCAACGCCTCATTGACCACTAATTTGCCGAGATATCGCCATTATCACCTCGGCGGACGCCGTCAGGTGGTCGGCGAAGGACGCTCCGGCAGCAGCGGCCGGCACTTCTCCAGCGCCTTGGCGACCTTCGGATCGGCCTGGTCGAGATCGGCCATCCCGCGGACCTGCTCCACCCCGTTGTCCTTCATGCACGTACGGAACGCGTTCAGCGCGGACCCGTCACGACCGCCCCACTGCCCCGGACCACCCGACGGCAGCAACGCCCGGCACGCCTCCATCGCCTCCCGCGCCTCCGGATTGGCGGCGAAACCCCCCGGACCGCCTCGCCCGCCGCTCGGCCGCGGGAACGGGGACCCACTGGGCCGGGGAGCCGGGGTGACACCGTGCTCGCGCAGGCACTCGGACAACGCCTGCCGCTGCCCACCCGTCGGTTGCGCGCCCGTGGGCACGGCATCCGCCCCGCCGCAGGCGGCGGAGCCCAGCACGACGGCGACGACGGCGAAGACCCGAAGAAACGCGATCACGGACGTGACTCCCGGGGACTCAGGGCCGGGGGGTTCCGACCATCCCCGATCCCACCCCGGCCGGATGGGAACCACGTGAAGCCCGCCTGTAAGTCACCTGTCAATCCGGCCGAACCGGAACGGTTGTCATAAACATGCTCGACAGACCATAATTCGGCCCATTCTCCCGAGAGAAGAGGCTATGAGCACGTCCCTGATCGCCGCCCTCACCCACCCGTACCCACTGATCCGGGGCGGGGGCATCTTCCTCATCTGCGTGGGACTCGGCTTCTTCCTCGGACTGTTCTTCCCCCGCCGCTGGATCCCACTGGCCGCGGGCGGGTTCATCGCCGGCTTCACCTGTTCGGGGCTGAGCGCGCTGCTGCCCTCCCTCGGCAGCCCGTCGTTCCTCAACATCGCCGCGCTCGTGGTCGCCGTCCTGTTCGAGGTGGCCGCGATCGTCTACCTGGTCAGGAAGTTCGGCGACTCCGACGAGCGGCGGCTGACCCTGAGCATCATGCTCGTGGTGGGCCTGCACTTCGTGATCATGGGCTGGGCGCACGGCCCGCTGATCGCCGCCCTGGGCGTGCTGACGGCGATCAACGCGGCCGTGGGCCTGTTCGCGCTTCCCAACGCCCCGATCAAGGCGTTCTACCTGCCGGACAGCGTGCTGAAGATCGCCTTCGGGGTGTGGATGCTGGTGTTCTATCCGGCGTACGCGTTCTGAGCTCTCACAGCTCCGAGCCGAGGGTCCTGTTGTAGTGGCCGAGCGCGTCGACGAACTCGGCCAGGGTCTCGTCCGGCCACTCCGCCAGTTTGTGGTCGCGCCGTCGGCGCAGGCCGGCGGCGGCGTCGGACACCCGCTCCGCGGCGACCTCGCTGGCCGAGATGAGCGTCGCGCGGCCGTCGGCCGGATCAGGCCCGCGCACGATCAGGCCCAGCTCACCGAGATGCGTCAGGTGGCGGCTGACCGCGCTCTTGTCGAAGTCGAGGTGCTCGACGATCGACGAGGCGCGGGCCGGGCCGTTCTCGGTGAGCCAGGACAGGACCAGGTACGCGGCGGGCTGGAGCTCCGGATGCACGGCCCGCGCGTGCGTGGCGATCACACCTTTGATCCGGCGCAGCAGGACCGCCATCTCGCACTCGAGACGGCGCAGCGAGTCGATCCGGCTCCTGGTCACCCTTAGATGATCCCCTGCGCCTCGACCTCTTCGCTCGTGTGCACGGTCGTACGGAGCGGGACCTCCTTGATGAACAGCACGCACAGCAGCGCCAGCACCGCGAACGGCACCGAGACCAGGAACAGCTCCCCGATCGAGGCGCCGAAGGCGTGCTCGAAGACCGCCCGGACCGGCGCCGGCAGCGTGCTGAGGTCCGGGATGCCGTCCGCGTGCTGCGCGCCGGTCGGGACGCCCAGCTCCTTGAGGCCGGCGGCCACCTTGTCGGAGACCTGCGCCGACAGCAGGGCGTCGAGCGCGGCCACCCCGGCCGTGCCGCCGATGGAACGCAGGAACGTCACCAGCGAACTCGCGGCGCCCAGGTCCGCCGAGGACACGATGTTCTGCACCGGCAGCACCAGGTTCTGCATGGAGGCCCCGACGCCGATGCCGAGCAGGCACATGAAGACGCCCACCAGGACCAGGTTGGTGGTCTCGTCGATCGTGCCGAGCAGCCCGCACCCGGCCACGACGAAGATCATGCTCGCGACCAGCCACCTCTTCCATTTGCCGGTCACACTGATGGCCCGGCCGCTCACGATGCTCGACACGAGCAGGCCGCCGACCAGCGCGATCGACATCAGTCCCGCCTGGGTGGGCGACATGCCGCGGGCCAGCTGGAAGAACTGGCTCAGGTAGACGGTGGACGCGAACATGGCCACTCCCACGAACACCGACGCCAGCGTGGCCAGCACCACCGTACGGTCCCGGAACAGGCCCAGCGGGATGACGGGCTCGCGCGCGACGCGGGCCTCCACGTACACGGCGACGCCGATCAGCGCCAGGCCGCCGAGGACGAGCAGGGCGCTGGTGCCCGACAACCACGCGAACTGCTGCCCGGCGAGCGACACCCAGACCAGCAGCAGCGAGACGCCCGCCATGATGAGCGTGGCGCCGAGGTAGTCGATGCTGGCCTCGCGCTTCACCACGGGCAGGTGCAGGGTCTTCTGCAGCAGCACGAAGGCGGCCAGGCCGAACGGCATGCCGATGAAGAAACAGCCGCGCCACCCGAGCACACTGTCGGCCACCAGGCCGCCGATCAGCGGGCCGCTGACGGTCGCGGCGGCGAACACGGCACCCATGTAGCCGGAGTAACGTCCCAGGTCACGCGGGCTCACCATGCTCGCGATCACGATCTGCACCAGCGCCATCAGGCCGCCGACGCCGAGGCCCTGCACGAGCCGGGCACCGATGAGGACGCTCATGTTCGGGGCGAGGCCCGCCACCAGCGAGCCGGTGATGAAGATGGAGAGCGACAGCTGGACCAGGAGCTTCTTGCTGAACAGGTCGGCGAGCTTGCCCCAGATCGGCGTGGTCGCCGTCATGGCCAGCAGGGTGGCCACGATCACCCAGGTGTAGCCGGTCTGGCTGCCCTTGAGGTCGGCCACGATGCGGGGGAGCGCGTTCGTCACGACGGTGCTGGAGATCATGGCGACGAACATCGCCAGCAGCAATCCGGACAGGGCTTCCAGGATCTCGCGGTGGGTCATCTGGTCGGGGACATCGGAGCCGGCAGCCGCCAAGGACTGTGCTTCGGAGGACACGCACACTCAATTCATCGAGGACAAAAAGGTTGATATTAGTCAACCATAGGCCTCACGTCAGGGACTCACGGGGAGCCTGATGCGCGGACGGACACCTGTTGCGGTGTCCATTCCCGGTGATCGCGAATGCGGTGCTTCAGCTGCTCATGGGCAGCCGGATGCGGAAACGCGCGCCCGGGGCGGTGTTCTCCGCGGTGATCGTGCCGCCGTGGGCGTGCACGAGCGCGGCGGCGATGGACAGGCCCAGACCCGTGCCGCCGGAGTCGCGCGTCCGCGACGGATCACCCCGGTAGAACCTCTCGAAGACCCGCTCCGGATCAGGCACCCCCGGCCCCTCGTCCGCCACCTCGATGACCGCTTCCCGGCCGGCGACCCCAGCCCTTCGCTCAGCGGAATCGGCCGCCGCCTGCCGACTGGCGGCACCAGGGCCCCCGTCGGGCCGCGGCGTAGTCGCCTTCCGGCCAAGCGCGCCGTTCTCCCCGCCAACCCGAGCGGTGAGCGCCTGCCCGGTGGGGAGGATGCCGACGCCGACGCGGAAGGGGGTGCCGGCGGGGGTGTGGCGGAGGGCGTTGCCGACGAGGTTGCCGATGACCTGGCGGAGGCGGGCTTCGTCGCCGCCCACAGTGACGGGTTCGTCGGAGTCGTCCAGGCGATGGAGTTCGATCTCGCGGTCGGGGGCGAGCAGCTGGGCGTCCAGGACGGCGCCCGCCGCCAGGCTGAGCACGTCCACCGGCTCCCGTTCGAACGGCCGCTGCTGATCGAGGCGGGCGAGCAGCAGCAGGTCGTCCACGAGCAGTCCCATCCGGGCGGCTTCGTCCTCGATCCGCCGGACCAGCCCGGCCAGGTCGTCGCCCGGATTGCGGCCGTGCTCCTGCCGGTAGAGCTCGGCGAAGCCGCGGATGGACGTCAGCGGAGTGCGCAGTTCGTGCGAGGCGTCCGCGACGAACCGCCGCATCCGCTCCTCCGACCGTTTCGCCTCGTACGCGGAGCGGTTGGCCGCCGCCTCCGACGCCTCCCGATCCTGGAACGCGGCCTCGATCTGGGTGAGCATGCCGTTGATCGCCCGCCCGAGCCGTCCCATCTCGGTACGGCGATGCCGCATCGGCACCCGCTGCGACAGGTCTCCCGCGGCGATGGCGGCGGCCGTGCGCTCGACTTCGCCGAGGGGGCGCAGGCTGCGCCGTACCAGCCAGTAGCAGGCGAGGCCGAGGGCGACCAGGACGGCTCCGCCGGCGCCGGCCACGATCGCCGTCAAGCGGGAGACCGTACGTTCGAGGTCGCCCATGCTCATGGCCACCACCCGGCTCTGGCTGTCCCGCCCGGGTACGGCGACCACGCGCCACGGCGGGTCCGGACTGTTCACGGAAGGGACCGTGAACGCCTTGCCGAGCCGCTGGCGCACCTCGTCGGCGGTGAGCCGCGGCAGGGCGGGCTTCTCCGCGCCGGGGGACTCGGCCACCGTCCTGACCAGGTCGCCGCGCGCGTCGAGGATGCTGACGTGGAAGAGGCCGGGGAACCGCTGCGGCCGGGGCACGCCGTCCCGGAACCGCAGCTCCGAGATCGGGACGTCGATCATGTCGCGGAGCGGCCTGCTGGCGGCTGCGAGCTGCTCGTCCACCCGCTCGGTCAGGTAGCCGCGCAGCAACTGCACGGCGAACCCGCCGGTGAGCGCGATCGCCAGGGTGACCATGGCGAGCGTGCCCACCACCAGCCGCAGCCAGAGCGGCGTCCGAGCGAGCCTCTTCTTCACAGGCGAGTCACCGGCTTCCTCGTGGGCGGGTCATCGGCCTGGCGGTGTCACCGGCGGGGAGCGCGGAGCACGTAGCCGACGCCGCGCAGGGTGTGGATGAGCTTGGGCTGGGTGGTGTCGATCTTGCGGCGGAGGTAGGAGACGTAGGACTCGACGACGTTGCGGTCGCCGCCGAAGTCGTAGTGCCAGACGTGGTCGAGGATCTGCGCCTTCGACAGCACCCGGCCTTGATTGATCATGAAATAGTGCAGGAGCTTGAACTCGGTCGGCGAGAGACGCACCGGACGGCCCTGACGCCAGACCTGGTGGGCTTCCTCGTCCAGCTCCAGATCGGCGACCTGAAGCCGGGCCGGAAGCCCGGGATCTCCCCCGGTACGGCGGAGCACGGCCCGGATCCTGGCCAGCACCTCCTCCAAGCTGAACGGCTTGGTCACGTAGTCGTCGCCCAGCGCGAGACCGGCCAGCTTGTCCTCGGTGTTGTCCCTGGCGGTGAGGAACAGCACCGGGACCCGCCGGCCGGTGGAACGCAGCCTGGCGGCGACCGCGAACCCATCCATGTCAGGCAGCATAACGTCGAGAACCACCAGGTCAGGACGGACGCGTTCGGCCATCGGCACGGCCTCCCCGCCGTCCGACGCGACCACGACCTCGAACCCCGCGAACCGCAGACTCGCCGCCAGCAACTCCCGGATGCTCGGCTCGTCATCCACGACCATCAACCGCGCTTCGGCCGTCACCGGCGACCTCCTCCGCCCTGGCCGTCCCCAGGAAGTGCCGTCTCGGCGGGAAGGACCATCACGGCCTCGACGGCGGCGGCACCCCCCAGCCAGGAGGGTGTCCCCGCTCTCATCGGCGACCGCCCATGCCGGGGAGGCCGCCCTCGCTGACCGAGGTGGCGGCGACGTTGCCCTCGGCGTCGCGTTCGCCCTGGACGATGACCGTGCTGCCGGGCTTCAGGTCGGTGACCTTGCCCTCCTTGGAGATCTGGATCTTCGTGTCGCCGTTCGTGGTGACGACCGTGGTGCCGCCGTCGGCCTCGACGTAGATCTTGTCGCCGTCGACGAGCTTGACCGTGCCGAATGTCGTACCGGCCAATGCGCCGCCGAAGCCGCCCTGGCCGCCCTGACGCTGCCCACCGCCCTGGCGCAACCCGCCGGCCTGGCCGCCCTGCCCGGCCAGCAGCCCAGCGATCATGGCCTGCCGATCGCCGGAGCCGCCCCACAGCTTCTGGGCCTGGATGCCGAGCAGCACGCCCGCCATCAGCACCACACCCGCGGCCAGCGTCACGGTCAGTTTGGACGTCCTCGCCCGCACCGGACGCGCCATCAGCTCACGGTCGAGATCGTCGCCGTACGGCGACGTCTCCAGCAGCTCACCCGGAGCCGTCCTACGCCTGCCCACCCTCGTGTCCTCTCATCCGAACGATCATCCGATCGTCATTCGATGCGTCATTCGAAGCGCAGCGCTTCGATGGGCCGCAGCTTGGCGGCGCGGTTGGCGGGGTAACTGCCGAAGAACAGCCCGATCGCGACGGACACGCCCAGCGCGAGCGCGACCGAACTGGGCACCACCGACGGCGTGATCCCGGCGATGGTGAACTGGGCCCCGGCCACCGCGACCGTCACGCCGAGCAGGCCGCCGAAGAGGCTGAGGATGGTCGCCTCGGCGAGGAACTGGCCGAGGATGGCGCTCCTGGGCGCGCCGATGGCCTTGCGGATGCCGATCTCCCTGGTCCGCTCGGTGACCGTGACCAGCATGATGTTGGTGATGCCGATGCCGCCGACCAGCAGGCTGATCGCGGCCACCGCGCCGAGCAGCACGGTGAACGTGCCGATGGCGGCGCCGACCGTCTCCTGGAGGGTGGCCTGGTTGAGGATGCGGTAGTCGGCGGTGGCCGTACCGGTGATGCCGTGGCGCTGGTCGAGGACCTGGGTGATCTCGTCCTGGGCGGTGTTGACGGTGTCCGCGCTGGTGGCCTGGACGAGGATCTGGCCGAGCGGCCCGAAGCCGGTCAGGCTCTGCTGCACGGCCGGCAGCGGCGCGATCGCCAGGTCGTCGCCGTCCTGGAATCCGGACGAACCCGACTCCTTCAGGACGCCGACCACCGTGAACGGCACCCCGGTGACGTTGATCTGCTTGCCGACCGGGTCCACCTCGCCGAACAGGTTCTCGGCCACGGTCTGGCCGATCACGATCACCTTCCGCGCGGCGATGACGTCGTCGTTGAAGAAGTACGTGCCCTTCGCGACCGGCTTGTTGGACGCCTCGAAGTAGCTCGGGTAGGTCCCGACCACCTGCTGGACGGCGTGGCTGGCGCCCTCGTAGGTGGCCGTCTGGTTGGACGCGGTCACCACCGGGGAGACGCTCTGCACCGACGGCGCGTTCGTCCTGTCGGCCAGCGCCCGCGCGTCGTCCACGGTCAGCGCCTTCGCCTGGGTACGCGGCCCCGAGTTCTGCTGCCCGCCGTTCCCCCCGCCGCCGAGCAGTCTGCCGAAACCGCCGCCTCCGCCGCCACCGCCACCTCCGCCGGAGGTCGTGGAGGAGACGGTCAGCGAATTGGCCCCCAGGCGCTGGATGTCGCTCTGGATCTGCCGGGACGCGCCCTCCCCCACCGCGACCAGCAGAATCACGGCGGCCACGCCGATCAGGATGCCGAGCGTGGTCAGCGTGCTGCGCATCTTGTTGGCCATGAGCCCGCGTACGGCGAACCGCAGCACTTCGAGCGTGTTCACATGCTCACCTCTTCCAGCCGGGGCGGCGGCCCGGCCACCGGCGACTGGCGGATGTCCGCGATGACCTGCCCGTCCATCAGCCGGACGACGCGTTTGGCGTGCGCGGCCACGTCCGGCTCGTGGGTGATCACGACGATGGTCCGGCCGCCCAGGCTGAGCTGGTCGAAAATGCCGAGTACGTCCGCCGTGGAGGTGCTGTCCAGCGCTCCCGTGGGCTCGTCGGCGAGCAGCAGCGTCGGCGCGTTCACCAGCGACCGCGCTATCGCCACCCGCTGCTGCTGCCCGCCGGACAGCTCGTTGGGCTGGTGGTGCACCCGGTCCGCCAGGCCCACCCGCTCCAGCGCGGCCAGCGCCCGCCGCCTCCGCTCCGCGGCCTTGATCCCGCCGTACGCCAAGGGCAGTTCGACGTTCATGAGCGCGCTCATCCTCGGGATGAGGTTGAACGACTGGAACACGAACCCGATCTTGCGGTTCCGCACGACGGCCAGCCGCGTCTCGTCCAGCCCGCCGACGTCGGTGCCGTCCAGCCGGTACGCCCCTGACGACGGCACGTCCAGGCAGCCGATGATGTTCATCAGGGTGGACTTGCCGGATCCGGAGGCACCCATGATGGCCACGTAGTCGCCGGGTTCGACGGTGAGGGTGACCCCGCGCAGCGCGTGCACGGCCGTCTCCCCTTCGCCGTAGATCTTCCACACATCCCGGACGTCCAGTACGAGCGGCGTGCTCATCGGCTCCCTCCGCCCTGACCGCCGCCACCCTGACCGCCACCGCCACCGCCGAACCCGCCACCGCCGCCACCGCCACCGCCACCGCCGCCGCGGATGAAGCCGCCGCCACCGCCGAAGCCGCCCGGGATCGGGAAGCCGCCGCCGGTGGTGGAGGTGGACGCCGGGCGGACGACCTGGTCGCCCTCGTTCAGGCCGGAGACGATCTCGGTGGTGGTGTCGCCCTTCACGCCGACCTCGACGCGGGTCCTGACCTGGCGGCCGTTGTCCAGCACGGTCACCGAGCTCTGGCCGCCGGCCGTGGTGATCAGCGCGGTGGGGAGGGTCAGTACGTCCTCGACCGTCTCGACGGTCACCTGCACGCTGGCCGTCTGGCCTAGCCGTACGGTGGGCGGGACCTGGGAGAGGGTGATCGTGGCCGCGTACTGGACGACGTTGTTGGTCGTCTGCGGCTGGGGGTCGATGACGGTGACCTCGCCGGTCGCGGAGATGCCGGTGAGTGCGTCGAAGGTGACGGTGGCGGCCTGGCCGACCTTGAGCCTGATCACGTCCGCTTCGGTGAACTGGCCGACGATGCGCAGCTTGGTGGTGTCGGCGATCTCGATGAAGCCTGAGCCGGTGCTCTGGGCGGAGGCCGTACCGGCGGAACCGGAACCCCCCGAACCTCCGGATCCGCCGGAGGAGCCGCCCACGGTTCCGTTGACGGCCATCACCGTGCCCGCGTAGGGGGCTTTGATGACGGTCGCGTCGAGGGCGCGTTTGGCGGCGCGGTAGGTGTTGCGGGCGTTGATGTACTGGGAGTAGCCGGAGGCGGTCGAGGTGTCGGCGTCGTCGGCCGCGTCCAGGCTGGCCTTGGCGGCCTCCAGGGACTCGCGGGCGGCCGTGTCGTCCAGCCGGGCCAGGACCGCGCCCTTCTTGACCCGGTCCCCCGGCTCGACCTTGATCGATTCGACGGTGCCGCTGGTCCCGAAGGTGAGCGATCGGGTCCGCGCGCTCTCCACGGCTCCGGACGCCGACACCGAGGCCGTCACGCTGCCCCGAGTGACCGGCGTGGTCAGCGGCGCGGCCCCGGCCGGGGAGCCGCTGCCCAGCGAGGCGTACGCGGCCGCCACGCCGCCGAGCAGCAACCCCCCGAGCAAGAGATTCACGATCAGCGCTCTGCGCTTCGTCGACAGCTTCACGAGGATCGACACTGCCGGTTCCCGCTTGAGTCCAGCTCCGGTGTCCCTGAAGGTTTGCTGCCAACACGCACAGCCAACTCTCAGGCAGGGTTAAGCGGGTCATGACGCGGGCTCGCCAGGATGACCGCCATGATGTCGAGCAGCCCGTCCTCCCTCCTGCGCAAGGGAGGGCTCGCCCTGGCGGCGATCGTCCTGGTGAGCACCGGCGTGATCTACCTGAACGCCGGCGACTCCGCCGCGGCCCCCCGCCTGGACTACGTCGCCGCCTCCCGCGGCACGGTCGTCGCCGCGGTCTCCGCCGCCGCGACCACCGTCGACAACGGCAAGCGCGACCTCTCCTTCACCTCCCAGGGCAAAGTCCGGAAACTCTACGTCTCCGTCGGCGACAAGGTCACCAAGGGCGCCATCCTCGCCCGCATCGACGACACCCTCGCCAAGGAGAACTACACCGCCGCCAAGGCCGCCCTAGCCGCCGCCGAAGAAGCCCTCGACAACGGCGGCTCGGTGTCAACCGCCAATGCCGCTTCGAGCGGCGCTTCCGGCGCGGGAGGGTCCGGGACTGGGTCGGCATGTCCGCCGTCGAGCAAGCCGAGCGCCAGCCCCACCGGGAAGCCTTCGGCGAGCGCGAGTGGGCGGCCGAGCGCGCAACCGAGTGCCCAGCCGAGTTCCGGGCGGTCTTCGGGCTCGCCGGAAGGGTCGCCTTCCGATCCCACGATGGTGGAGCCCGCCTTCGGCGGGTCGGCCGGCGGCTCCCCGGGACGCGACGGCTCCGGTGACGACAAGCCGCGTGCGCCCAAGCCGGGGGATGTCGGTGTCGACATCCAGACCGAAGCCCCCGCGCCGAGCCCGAGCCCCTCCCCCACCTCTACTCGCCCCACCCCCAGCTGCACCGGAACCCAGGGCCAAGGAACTCAGGGAGGGCAGGGAACGCAGGGGCAAGGCGCGCAAGGTGGGCAGTTCCGGCAGGGTGGGGGGTCTGGCGGGGGTGGTGGTCAGGGCAGGGTGATGACTGAGGCGGAGTTGGAGGCGGACGTCAGCAAGGCCACCACGGATCTGGCGGAGGCCAAGGAGGCTCTGGCGGGAGTCACCATCAAGGCTCCCGCGGCGGGAACCGTGCTTTCCATCGCCGGAACCGTCGACACGGACTACACGAACGGCACGTTCATCACACTCGGCGACCTGGACAACCTCCAACTCCACGCCCTGTTCACCCAATCCGACATCGGCCACCTCAAAGTCGGCCAACCAGCCGAAATAACGCTCACCACCGACCAGACCACCAAACACACCGGCAAGGTCAGCCATATCGACCCAACCGCCACCACCACCGACCGCCTCGTCCAGTACGGCGTCACCGTCACCTTCGACGACCATCCCGAAGGTCTCCTCCTGGGCCAGTCCGCGACCGTCGTCGTCACCACGGCGGAAGCCGAGAACGCGGTCTACGTGCCGGCGAGAGCCGTACAGACGAAGGCGGACGGGACGGCCACGGTCACCACCGCGTCTGGGCAGACCAAACCGGTCAGTGTGGGCATTCGCAGCGACCTGTACCTGGAGATCACCAGCGGCCTGGCCGAAGGCGACAGGATCGCGCTGCCCGACGCGACCACCGCTGAGGGATTCCCGGACCGCACGTTCCCCGGCTGAGCCGCTGCGAGAATCCCCGGGTGAGCAGAATGTTCGTGGCGCTGGTGCCGCCGCCGGACGTCCTGGCCGAGGTCGAGGCGGTCGTCGAGCCGCTGCGACAGGAGTGGCCGGGCCTGACGTGGGTTGAACCGGCTAATTGGCACATCACGCTGGCGTTTCTCGGGGAGGTGCCGGACAGGGCGCAGGCCGAGTTGCGGGTCAGGCTGGCGAGGGCGGCGGGGCATCATGAGCCGCTGACTCTGGCGCTCGGTAAGGCGGGGGCGTTCACCAGGAGCGGACGGGCGAACGCGCTGTGGTTCAGCGTACGGGCGCCCGCCCGGCTGGCGAGACTCGCCGGTTCCGTGGCGGCGGGTGCCCGCAGAGCCGGGGCCGGGCAGACCGACGACCGGCCCTACCGGGCCCATTTCACGCTGGCCAGGTCACGGAAGGCCGCCGACCTGTCCCCGCTCGTGGAGGCGCTGAGCTGGTTCGACGGCACGCCCTGGCAGGCGACCAGCGTGCGGCTGTTCGAGAGCCATCTGGGTCCTCCGCTCCGGTATGAGCCCATCGAGGCCTACCCACTGGGCGGGCCCGATTAGGCTCAACGGCGTGGATCGTCCTCGCCGCTGGCTGGTGCCGACCGTGCTGGCCCTGCTCATGTTCATCGTGGTGCTGGGCGCGCTGGTCAGCTGACCTCGCGCGCCCAGGCTCACCAGGCGTACGCCTCCGGCGCGGTCCCCCCGGGGCCGGGGAAGATCTCGTCCAGGCGGGCCAGCGCCTTGTCGTCCAGCTTGATCTCCAGTGCCTGGGTGGTGCCCTCCAGCTGGTCGGCCGTACGCGGGCCGATGATCGGGGCGGTCACGGCGCGCTGGTGGAGCAGCCAGGCGAGGCCGACGTTGGCCGGGTCCTCTCCCAGGTCATCGCAGAACGCCTCGTACTGCTCCAGTTGCGGACGGAGGCGCTCGATCTCGGCCTGCTGGTCCGGGGTGGCCGTACGGCCCTTCTCGATCTTCCGGAGGACGCCCCCGAGGAGACCTCCGGCGAGCGGGCTCCACGGGATGACCCCGAGCCCGTAGTCCTCGCAGGCCGGCAGCACTTCGAGTTCGACCGAGCGCTGCAGGAGGTGGTACTTGGACTGCTCGCTGACCAGGCCGAGGAAGTTGCGGCGGCGGGCCGACTCCTGGGCCTTGGCGATGTGCCAGCCGGCGAAGTTGGACGAGCCGACGTAGAGGATCTTGCCCTGGGTGCGCAGGACCTCCATGGCCTCCCAGAACTCGTCGAACGGGGTGTTCCGGTCGATGTGGTGGGCCTGGTAGATGTCGATGTAGTCGGTCTGCATGCGCTTCAGCGAGGCGTCGCAGGCGCGGCGGATGTTGAGCGCGGACAGCAGGTTGTCGTTGGGCCAGTCGCCCATGGAGCCGTACAGCTTGGTGGCGATGACCGTCTTCTCCCGGCGACCGCCGCCCTGGGCGAACCAGCGGCCGACGATCTGCTCGGTGACGCCCTCGCCCTTCTTCCAGCCGTAGACGTTGGCCGTGTCGAAGAAGTTGATCCCGAGCTCGTGCGCGCGATCCATGATCGCGAAGGAGTCCTCCTCGGTGGTGTGGGGGCCGAAGTTCATCGTGCCCAGACAGAGTTTGCTGACCTTGAGTCCGGTTCTGCCGAGTTGTCCATACTCCATGCGCCTCAGCTTATGAACCTGGAGTGGACTCCAGGCGAGCCCGTGGGATGAGCATCCGCGATGATTGGCCCATGGGGCGCGGACCGGGGGGACTCTGGATGAAGGTCATCGGGCTGGTGATGCTGGGGGTGCTGGGGGCGCTGACGTCGGCGCCCGCCTGGGCGGCCGCACCCGACGACAGTGAGCGCATTCTGTTCACCTTCAGGGATAAGAGGATCACCGAGTCCAGTGGTATCGCGCTGTCGCCGACGCATCCCGACATCGTCTACACCCACAACGACAGCGACGCGGGAGCGCAGTTCTTCGCGGTGGGCATGGACGGCCGTACCCGGGCGACGTTCACCCTGGCCGGGGCGGAGGCCAGGGACTGGGAGGCGATGGCCGCCTCCACGGACCCGCAGACCGGGCGCGGAATCCTGTGGTTCGCCGACATCGGCGATAATTTGGACGGCGCATGGGCGGATATTTCCGTCTACAAGGTCATTGAGCCGGAGCGCGTGAGAAACGCCACTCTTGAGGCGGTCCGATACCGGTTCCGGTACGCGGACGGCGCCCGGAACGCCGAAGGCATCATGGTCCACCCCAAGACCGGCCGCCTGTACGTGATCTCCAAGGAATTCTCCGGTTCGATCTACCAGGCGCCCAGGACCCTCCGTACCGACCGGACCAACGTGCTGCGCCGGGTCGGCGAGGCTCCGATCATGGCCACCGACGCCGCGTACGCCCCGGACGGCTCCAGTTTCGTGATCAGGACCTACTTCTCCGCCTCCGTCTACAAAGCGCCGGGCAAACTGCTCTCCAGAGTCACCATGCCGGCGCTCGCCCAGTCGGAGTCCGTGGCGTACACCCGGGACGGATCCGCCCTGCTCACCGGCTCGGAGGGGGCCGACAGCCCGGTCTACGAGGTCCCGCTCCCGGCCGCGGTGACCGGTGCCGGAGAGTCGCCGAGCCCGGCCCAACCGGCGAAGGCGCCGACGGCGAAGCCCGTGGCGGCGGCCGATTCCGGCGGCGTCTCCACCGCGATGATCGCGATCTGGGTCGGCGTCGCCGTGGGCGCGATGGCGATCATCGGAATCATCGCCCGCTGGGCGCTTCGCTGACCGGGATGTGTGAACTCGCCGGTCCGGGGCAAGGAGGGACGAAACACCCGACCAGAACGAGGAGTCATCGTGCTCACACTGACGGAGAACGCCGTACAGGTGATCCGTGATCTCACCGCGCAGTCGACGGATTCGGCGGACACGGGCATTCGCATCGCGGGACAGGCCGACGAGCCCGGCGCGCTGCTGCTCTCGGTGGCGGACGCGCCCGCGGTCACCGACCAGGTGATCGACGTCGAGGGCGCCCGCGTCTTCCTGGACGCCGAGGCGGCCGACGTGCTCGACGACAAGTCGCTGGACGCCGCCATCGACGAGCAGGGCGGGGTCTCCTTCCGGATCGAGCGCCAGAGCTACACCTGAGCTCATCGAGATCTCGGCCCTCCTCCTGACGCGGAGGGCCGAGATCCCTTTTTAGGGTCCTACTCACGAGTAAGTGAGTACATGTACGCATAGTGCGCGGACGGTCCGAACCGGCATTGTTCAATCATGAACTCCGGTGGTCCCCTTCCGTGCCCCGACTGCGGTCAGCAGCTGACCGGGCCACACAACGCGTGCCCCGCCTGCGGGCTGCCGCTCGTCGGCCCTGCCGCCACCGAACTGTGGCGGCTGGACGTCGCGCTGGCCGATCTGCGGGCCCGTGAGGGCCATCTCCTGGCCCGGCGCGAGGTGCTGCTGAGGACGCTCCGGTCGGAACGCGCCAGAACCCCGGTCATGGCCTCGGCTTCAGCTCATCCCGCGTGGAACCCTGGTGTGCCGCAGGGACCTCCGCCGGGCGCTCCCGCGGGCCCCGGGCGGCCGGCGGATATGTCCGGCAGGGCCGTACAGAACCTGCTGCTTGGTTTGGGTGGGTTGCTGCTGGTCGTGGCGGCCGTGGTGTTCACCGTGGTCAGCTGGGGGTACCTCGGGATCGGCGGGCGGGCTGCCGTGCTGCTGGGCTTCACCGCGCTGACGCTGGCGACGCCGCTGGTGCTGCTGCGGCGCGGCCTGAACGCCACCGCCGAGACGGTGTCGCTGCTCGGGTTCGTACTGCTGCTGCTCGACGGCTACGCCGCCTGGCAGGTCGGCCTGGCCGGACTCGACCGCATCGATCCGCTCATCTACACCGGCGTCCTGATCGCCGTCGTCTCCACCCTCTTCTGCCTGTACGGCCTGCTCGTGCACGTGGTCGCCGAAGAACAGATCCGCGCCCTCAAACTGGCCGTCCCCGTGGCGATCGGCTTCGGCCAGCTGGCCCTGCCCGTCCTCACCATCGAGCACAGCCCGCTCTGGATCACCACCGCGCTGGTCGCCACCACCGCGATCGACCTGCTGCTCTGGAACGTGCTCAAGCGCCGCACCGCCGCCGTCTGCTTCTGGATCACCTGGAGCCTCGGCACGGTTCAGGGCGTGCTGCTGACGATCCAGGAGAACGACCTCAGAGGCGCGTTCGCCATCTCCGGCGTGCTGACTGCCGCCGCCGTGATCGCCCTTCTCCAGGCCACACGCGGCAAATGGACGGTCCCCCTCGGGGCAGGCGCGGCCATCGCGCTGGCGGCCGCGCTGGCCTACCCGCTGCGGCTGTCCGTCCCGGCGGACTGGTGGCTCGTGCCGACCCCGCTCGCGGCCTTCCTCGTCGGCGGGATCGCCGTGCTCGCCCGGTTCAGGCTCGGCGCGCCCGGCCGCCGGCTCGGCAAGGCGGTCGCGATCGGCGCCGGTTCCTTCGGGCTGCTGACGGCCACCCCGGTGCTCATCCCGGTCGGCATCGCGCTGGCCGGACCGCTGGAGCGCAGCGGCGTCTGGGGCGACCGGCGTACGGTGTGGGACGGCCCGCGCGCCCTGGGCACCCGCGACGAGCTCGGCCTGAACCTGGTCACCATCACGCCGCCCATCCTGGTCGTGGTCGCGGCCGTCGCGGTCGCGCTGGCGGCCTGCGCCGCACTGGTACGCCGGAGGACCGCGCCGATCGTGTCCGCCGTGGCGGTGACGGCCGTCCTGCTGGCAGTCCTGCCGGTCGCGCTCAACCTGCCCTTCTGGGTGCTGATCGCCGTGCAGCTCCTGGTCGTGGCCGGACTGGCGGCAGGGGCCGTGTTCGTGGGGTCCCTGGCCCCAGCCGAAGATGACGCCCGTGTTCAGGGGACAGAATCGACGGCCGGAGCCGTGTTCGGAGGGCCCTTGGCCCCGGCCGGAGATGACATCGGTGTTCAAGGGACAGAACCGACGGCCGGAGCCGTGTTCGGGGGGTCGTCGCCTGCGAGCCCAGATCATGCCCATGTTCGGGCGGCGGAGTCGGCAGCCGGACCCGAGGCCGGCATGGCCCCGGCCGCGGGCCAGGATGGTGCCCTCGTTCAGGCGAGGGCCGGGTTCGACGGCCGGTTGATGGAGGGCGCGCTCTCGGTGCTCGGGCTGGCCATGGTCGCCGAAGTCGCGGCCTGGGCGCTGATCTCCGAGACGGCGACCCTGATCTCGGCGGCCGTGCTGGCGGTGATCGCGGCGGGAGTGGCGTGGCGGGCGAGTCTGCCTGCCGTACGGGCCTGGGCGGCTGGAGTGGCGACAGCGCTGGCCGGTGGTGAGGCGGTCGCGGTGTGGCTGGCGGCTGACCTGGATGCGCGGTATCTCACGTTCGTTCTGCTGGCGGTGGCGGCGCTGGCCGCCGTGGCCGCGTGGCTGCTGCCGAGGGACGTGGAGGGGGTGGAGGTGGCCGCGTGCGGGCTGGCCGGGATCGGACTGGCGCTCGCGGTGGACCGGCGCATGCTCAGCATCGCGCTGGCCCTGGCCGGGGTCATCGCGGTCGGCAGCGCCCTCCGCGCCGACCGCCGCCAAGCCGGATATGTCGGCACCGCGCTGCTTCTGCTCGCCTCCTGGACCCGCCTCAGCGCGGAGGGCGTGGAGGTCGTCGAGGCGTACACCGTGCCCGTCTCGGTCGTGCTGCTGGCCTTCGGCTGGTGGCGCGCCAGGACCGCGTCCTCCTGGCTCGCCTACGGCAGCGGCCTCTCCTTCTCCCTGCTCCCCAGCCTGTACGTCCTGTACGCCGAGCCCGAGCACTGGATCCGACCGCTGGCGCTCGGCGTGGTCTCACTGGCCGTCCTGCTGGCCGGGGCGCGCTGGCGGCTCCAGGCGCCCGCCCTGCTCGGCGGGTTCACGCTGGCCATGGTGGCCGTGCACGAACTCGCGCCCTGGGTGTCGGAGCTGGTGCTGAGCGTGCCGCGCTGGGTGCCAGTGGCGGTCGGCGGACTGCTGCTGCTCCTGGTCGGCGCCACGTACGAGGCACGGCTGCGGGACGTCCGGCGGTTCGGCTCCATGATCAAGGGCTTGCGCTAGTCACATCCTGGCGACGAACCGTTCGCCGCGCAGCGCGCGCTCGACCACGGCGATGGATTCGGCGAGGGCGACCAGCCGGGGACCCTCGTGGCGGTAGACCTCCAGGACGGCCTCCACGACATGCGGCGGGAGATGGTCCTTGAGGTCGACGGCGGCCTCCCGGTATCCGGCGCGGGCCGCCTCCACCTCGGCCCGCACGTGGTGGTGCGCCATCCGGGCCAGCGCGAGCGGGTGGCGGCGGAGCACGCCGTACGCACGGTAGTCGGGCGGCACGGCGTCGAGCAGCCAGTCGACGGCGGAGCTCTCCCAGTCCGGGCTGCCGGGCGGGCGCACCTCGGACGGCCATTCCGGAGGCACGTACATCCTGCCATCATACCGAACACAAGTTCGATGCCGAGTGGACCTATTGCGATGGGTATGCGCCGGGCTAACTTTTCGGGATGCGGGTAGTTGTGACCGGTGCCACGGGTTTTGTCGGGTCGCATGCGGTCGCCGCGCTCAGCGCCGCCGGGCACGAGCCCATTCTGCTCGTACGCAACCCGGAGAAGGCCCGTAAGGTCCTCGGCACGCTGGGGCTTGACCAGGACTTCGACGACTTCGCCATCGTCGAGGCGGACGTCCGGGACGCGGCAGCCGTACGGGCCGGGCTGGCGCGAGGGGAGGCGGTCCTGCACTCGGCGGCGGAGATCGCGATGGGGCACGGGGGGCTGGCCGCGACCAACGTGGGCGGGCTGCGTAACGTGCTCGGGCAGGCGGCCGAACTGGGGCTGGACCCGATCGTGCACGTGTCCACGACGGCGGTGTTCGTGCCGCCGCAGGGGCCGGTGATCACGACGGAGAGCGCGCTCGCGAGCCCGCGCAACGACTACGGCAAGACGAAGATCGCCGGGGAGCGGTACGCGCGGGAACTGCAGGATCAGGGCTCACCAGTGACGATCGTCTACCCCGGCGGGTGCTGCGGGCCGCACCAGCCGACCCTGGACTCCCTCAACGAGGGCCTGGTCGCCGGGCTGAAGCAGGGCTGGCCGATCGCGCCGGGCGGGCTCGCCCTGGTGGACGTGCGGGATGTGGCGTCGGCGCTGGCCGCGTGCATGGTGGCCGGGCAGGGCCCGCGCCGCTACCTGCTCGGGGGATATTTCCTGACCTGGACGCAGCTGGCGGACTTATGCGACGAGGTCACCGGGTTGACCGGGCGGCGGTTCCGGGTGCCGGCGGGGGTCCTGCGCGGCGCCGCCGCCATGCTCGACACGGTCAAGAAAGTTTGGCGGATCAAGTATCCCCTCACGAGGGATGCCGTCGAACTCATGGTCACAATGGTGCCGACTCAGGACAGTTCTACCCTTGAGGGGCTGGGGATTACGCTCCGCCCCGAGCGGGAGACGATCGCGGACGCGCTGCGCTGGCTTCGCGATGAGGGGCACATCGACGCGGCGAAGGTAGGGCGGCTGACATGAGAATCGGGGTTGTCGGAGCGGGAATCCTGGGGCTGGCGGTCGCGCGGGAGCTGACCGCCAAGGGCGCCGAGGTCACCGTGCTCGACAAGGAGGACCAGGTCGGCGCGCACCAGACCGGGCACAACAGCGGCGTCGTGCACGCGGGCATCTACTACCAGCCGGGCTCGCTGAAGGCGCGCCTGTGCCGGGATGGGGTCGCGCTGCTCCGGGAGTACTGCGCGGAACACCGGCTTCCGTACGAGGAGGTCGGGAAGCTCGTCATCGCCTCCACGCGCGGCGAACTCGCCGGTCTGCAGCGCATCGCGGGGCGCGCCACCGAGAACGGCGTCCCCGGCATCGCCGTCCTGGACGCGCTCGGCCTGCGCGAGATCGAACCGCACGCGGTCGGCGTCGGCGCCGTGCACTCCCCGCACACCGCGATCGCCGACTTCCCCGCCGTCGCCCGCAGCCTCGCCGGTTCCCTGGACGTACGCCTCGGCAGGCCGGTCCGCGCGATCCGGGAGACCGCGTCCGGGGTCGAGGTGCTGGCCGGGCGGACCCGCTTCGCCTTCGACCGGCTCGTCGCCTGCGCCGGGCTCGGCACGGACCGGGTCGCCGCCATGGCCGGACAGCCGGGGGACGTGCGCATCGTCCCGTTCCGCGGGGAGTACCTGCGGCTCACCGGCGCCGCGAAGGGCCTGGTCAGGGGGCTGATCTATCCGGTTCCCGATCCCCGGTACCCGTTCCTCGGCGTACACCTGACGCGGCGTATCGACGGCGAGGTGCTGGTCGGGCCGAACGCGGTGATGGCGCTCGCGTTAGAGGGCTACTCCTGGTCGAAGATCTCGCTGAAGGACCTGCGCGGCATCGCGGCCTGGCCGGGCACCCGGCGCATGGCCGCCCAGCACTGGCGGACCGGCCTCCGCGAGGTGTACGGCTCGCTGGCCAAACGCTCATTCCTCAAGGCCGCCCGGCGCTACGTGCCGTCGCTCACCAAGGAGGACCTGGTCAGGACCGAGGGCGGCGTCCGGGCCCAGGCCGTGGCGCGAGACGGCTCCCTCCTGGACGACTTCGCCATCGACACCCACGGCCCGATCGTCCTGGTCCGCAACGCGCCCTCCCCCGCCGCGACGTCCAGCCTGGCCATCGCCCGGCACATCGTGGGTTCGATCTTCTGATCGCGGGCTTCGGCAGCCGCCCGGCCCTCGATCGTGGTTCGATCTTTGACAGCGCCTTTAAGGCGAGGTTCGTAGAGTGCCCAGCATCCGTTCATGTCGCCTCAAGAAGCTGCCATGATGCCTGAATCCCCCACGTCCCCCGAAGCCCGGCTCCTGATCGTCGAGGACGAACCCAACATCCTCGAACTCCTCGGCGCCAGCCTCAGGTTCGCGGGCTTCGACGTGCGCACCGCCTCCGACGGCGCCGCGGCCGTCACCGCCGCCCGCCGCCACCGCCCCGACCTCATCGTGCTCGACGTCATGCTCCCCGACGTGGACGGCTTCGAGGTGGTACGGCGACTGCGCGCGAGCGGCACCTACACCCCCGTGGTCTTCCTGACCGCCAGGGACGCCACCGAGGACAAGATCCGCGGCCTCACCCTGGGCGGCGACGACTACGTCACCAAGCCCTTCAGCCTCGAAGAGGTCGTCGCCCGCATCCGCGCCGTCCTCCGCCGCACCTCGGGCGACCGCTTCGCCGCTCCGCCCCGCCTCAGCTTCGCCGACATCGAGCTCGACGAGGAATCCCACGAGGTCTGGCGCGGCGGCGCCGCCGTCTCCCTCTCCCCCACCGAGTTCAAACTCCTGCGCTACTTCATGTCCAACACCGGCCGGGTGCTCTCCAAGGCCCAGATCCTCGACCACGTCTGGGACTACGACTTCCGCGGCGACGCCGGCATCGTCGAGTCCTACGTCTCCGTCCTCCGCCGCAAAATCGACAACAGAACCGCTCCCCGCCTGATCCACACCTTGCGCGGCGTGGGGTACGTCATGCGCTCCAGCTGAGACCCCCGGTCAGCGGCCGAGGGCGTCGGGGGCGGTGGTGCGGCGGAAGACGCGTCTGGCGGCGCGGGCAGGGCGGATGGGTACGGCCAGGCCCTTGCGTTTGGCGACCATCCGGGTGATCAGGAGGGCCAGCACGACGCCGACCAGGCTGAGGGCGCCGGTCGCCATGACCGCGATCCGGGGGCCGGCGATCTCCGAGAGCCAGCCGACCAGGGGTGCTCCGATGGGCGCGCCGCCGGTGAAGACGAGCACGTAGATGCCCATGACCCGGCCGCGCATCTCGTGCGAGGCGCCCATCTGGACGGTCGCGTTAGCGGTCGTGTTCACGGTGATCATGGCCATGCCGGCCGGGACCAGCAGGACCAGGAACGTGATGTACCCGGGGGCCAGGGCCGCCATCATCTGAAATATCCCGAAGAAGGCCGCTCCCAGCAGCAGGAACCGGCGGCTGGGCTTGATCCGCCGGGCCGCCAGCAGGGCCCCGCCCAGCGCACCGATCGCGAGCGCGCTCGACGCGATACCGAACGCCGAGGACCCCGCGTTGTAGACGTTGGTCGCCATCAGCGCGATGGCCGTCGAGAAGCTCTGCGCGAAGACCGCGACGAACGCCACGATCAGCATGGGCAGCAGCAGGTCAGGCCGCCCGCCGACGTAACGCAGCCCCTCCCGGAGCTGGCCTTTCGCCCGTGGCACCCGCGCCGGCGTGCGCAACTCGCTCTTGCGCATCAGCAGCAGGCCCGCGATCACCGCCCCGAACGACACCGCGTTCACCATGAAGATCGGCCCGGTGCCCATCCAGTAGATCAGCACACCCGCCAGCGCCGGCCCGACCACCCGGGCCAGATTGAACGTCGAACTGTTCAACGCGATCGCGTTCGAGAGATCGTCCTGCCCGACCATCTCCACCACGAACGCCTGCCGGGTCGGCACCTCCACACAGGCCAGCAACCCCAGCAGGAACGCCATCACGAAGACATGCCACACCTGTACGGCCCCGCTCACGATGAGCACACCCATCGCCAGCGCCAGCAGCCCCATCAACGACTCGGCCACCACCAGCAACCGCCGCTTCGGGTACCGGTCGGCCAGCATGCCGCCCCACAACCCGAACACCATCACCGGCAGGAACTGCAACGCCACGGTCACCCCGAGCGCCGTCCCGCTCCCCCCGGTCAGGCTCAGCACCAGCCAGTCCTGCGCCGTCCGCTGCATCCAGGTCCCCACATTGGACACCACACCCCCGGCCGCGAACAGCCGGTAGTTGTAGCTCCGCAACGACCTGAACATCCCCCCACGGGTGGCCACAGCCCCCACAGGCTCCGCCGCCGCTTCCTCCGCCACGGACTCGGAGACTTCCACGGAAGCCTCGGCGGCCTCCGACACGCGGGCAGTCGCCTCAGGACAGTCGGCGGTGCCCGGGACGGCCGCAGCAGGAGTCCCGGAGATGCCCGCAGTGGTCGCAGGGCCCTCCTCAGAGTTTCCGGGGGCCCCAGCCGACGCGTTGGACGACCGGAGCTGGATGTCTGGGGCTGGCGGCGCTGAATCCGCCCAAGTGGGCCAGCCAGCCGACACGTTGGACGGCCGGAGCTGGATGTCTACGGCCGGCGGCGCTGAGCCAGTCGGGGCGTTGGACGGCCGGGGCCGGATGTCTGCGGCCGCCGGCGCTGAGCCAGTCGGGGCGTTGGACGGCCGGGGTTGGATGTCTGCGGCCGTCGACGCTGAGCCAGTCGGGGCATTGGACAGCCAGGGGTGGATGTCTGGGGGCGGGAGGACAACGTTTGGGGCGTTGTCCTGCGCCTTCTCGTCAATGGCGGGGGTGGCGGACTCGGCGGGGCGCGAGCGCTCGGACGGGTGGGTGGGTGGG
>NZ_BOOA01000092.1 GCF_016862995.1 Acrocarpospora phusangensis | reverse complement strand
GGGCATCGCGGGTGGCATGACTGGTGGGGGCGTGGCAGGGAGTGCATGGGTTTGGCTTGTGGGGGCGGTGGGGGTGGGGTTGGTCGCGGCGTGGGTGGTGCGCAGGAGGGCGGTGCGGAGGCTTGGGGGGATCACGGGTGACGTGCTTGGATCGCTGGTGGAGGTGGCCACCACGACCGTGCTGGTCACCGCCGTAGCGCTGCCGATCTGACCGTCAGAGCCCCTCGGACGATTCGTAGGACGAACCCTCGTTTATGCGTACTGTGAAAGCCCAGCTAGCATCGGCTCACGTGACCACAGTGCGCGTCAATGCATCTGACACGGTCTCCATCGAGACCAGTGCTCTCGTTATCGGCATCCACGCTTCCCCGGACGGTCCACAGACCGCTCCCGGGGCCGACGGCCTCGATCAGGCGCTCGGCGGAAAGCTCGCCACCACGCTGATCGCGATGGGCTTCACGGGCAAGGCCGAGGAGATCGCCAAGTTCCCGACCTTCGGCGCCCTGCCGGCCCCGATCGTCGTCGCCGTCGGCCTGGGCGACGCCCCGGAGGGCGCCTACAACCCGGAGACGCTCCGCCGCGCCGCGGGCGCCGCCGCGCGCTCCCTGGCCGGCACCACGGAGGCCGTCTTCGCCCTGCCCGCCCCCACCGCCACCGAGGTGGAGGCCATCGCGCTCGGCGGCCTGCTCGGCGCGTACGCGTTCAGCAAGTATCAGACCAACGGCAGCAAGAAGACGCCGCTGGCCGAGATCGTGGTGCTGACCGGCGCCGACGGCGCGGACGCCGCCGCGGGACGCGCCGCCACGCTGGCCGAGTCGGTGAACCTGGTCCGCGACCTGGTGAACACCCCGCCGTCGGACCTGTGGCCGGCCAAGCTGGCCGACATCGCCGAGGAGACCGCGGGCAAGGCGGGCCTGTCGGTCGAGGTGCTGGACGAGGTCGCGCTGAAGGAGGCCGGCTACGGCGGCATCGTCGGCGTCGGCCAGGGTTCCACGAACCCGCCCCGCCTGGTCCGCGTCGCGTACGCGCACCCGGAGGCGGCCACCACGGTCGCGTACGTCGGCAAGGGCATCACGTTCGACTCGGGCGGCCTGTCGCTCAAGCCGGCCGCCAGCATGGACTGGATGAAGTCCGACATGGGCGGCGCGGCCGCCGTGCTGGGCGCGCTGCTCGCGGTGGCCAGGCTCGGTCTGAAGGTGAACGCGATCGGCTACCTGTGCCTGGCCGAGAACATGCCCTCCGGCAGCGCCCAGCGCCCCTCCGACGTGCTGCACACCTACAGCGGCAAGACCGTCGAGGTGCTGGACACCGACGCCGAGGGCCGCCTGGTGCTGATCGACGGGATCGCCCGCGCGGTGGAGGACAGCCCGGATCTGATCGTGGACGTGGCCACCCTGACCGGTGCGCAGATCGTCGCGCTCGGCTGGCGTACCTGCGGCGTCATGTCCAACGACGACGAGCTGCGGGCCGAGGTGGTCGGGCTGGCGCAGGCGGCGGGCGAGAACGCGTGGGGCATGCCGCTCCCCGAGGAGCTGCGCAAGGGCCTGGACTCGCCGGTCGCCGACATCGCCAATCTGCACCCGGAGCGCTGGGGCGGCATGCTGGCCGCCGGAATTTTCCTGCGTGAGTTCGTTCCTGACGGCGTTCGCTGGGCACACGTGGATATGGCGGGTCCCGCCTTCAACAAGGGCGAACCCCATGGCTACACACCGAAGGGCGGAACAGGCGCCCTCACGCGTACGTTGTTCGGGATCGCGGAGCGATACGCGCGGTAGCCCCGCGTCTGAACCACGATCATCGGTAACAAGTGAAAAGATGCCGTCACAACGGCACGTGAGAATTCATTAGGGAGCTTTCCAGTGGCTGATGGCAGCGGCCCCTTCGACATCGTCGTCCTAGGTGGCGGTAGCGGCGGTTACGCCTGTGCACTGCGGGCGGCCGAGCTCGGCAAGAGCGTGGCGCTGATCGAGAAAGGGAAGGTCGGCGGCACCTGCCTGCACAACGGGTGCATTCCCACGAAGGCGCTGCTGCACGCGGCGGAGCTGGCCGACCAGGCCCGTGAGGGTGAGGCGTTCGGGGTGAAGACCCGTTTCGACGGGATCGACGTGCCGGGCGTGCTCGCGTACAAGGACAAAGTGATCAACGGGCTCTGGAAGGGCCTGACCGGGTTGATCAAGAGCAAGAAGATCACCGTGATCGAGGGCGAGGGCCGGGTCACCGGGCCGAAGCAGGTCACCGTGAACGGGCAGGTCATCGAGGGCGAGAACCTCGTGCTGGCCACCGGCTCCGTGCCCAAGTCGCTGCCCGGCCTGGACATCGACGGCACCAAGGTCATCACCAGTGACCACGCCCTGGCGCTGGACCGGGTGCCCTCCTCCGTGGTGGTGCTCGGCGGCGGCGTCATCGGCGTGGAGTTCGCCAGCGTGTGGCGCTCCTTCGGCGCCGAGGTGACGATCGTGGAGGCGCTGCCCCACCTGCTCCCGCTGGAGGACGAGTCCAACAGCAAGCTGCTGGAGCGCGCCTTCCGGCGGCGCGGCATCAAGTACGAGCTGGGCGCGCGCTTCGACAGCGTCAAGACCACCGACACGGGCGTCGTGGTCTCGCTGGAGAACGGCAAGACGCTGGACGCCGAGCTCATGCTGGTGGCGGTCGGCCGCGGCCCCGTCTCGGCGGGCCTGGGCTTCGAGTCGATCGGCGTGACCGTGGACCGCGGCTACGTCCCGGTGGACGAGTTCTGCCGCACCAACGTCCCGGGTGTGTACGCGGTGGGCGACCTCATCCCCACCCTGCAGCTGGCCCACGTCGGCTTCGCCGAGGGCATCCTGGTGGCCGAGCACATCGCCGGCCTGAACCCGGTGGCGATCGACTACGACGGCGTGCCCCGGATCACGTACTCCGAGCCCGAGGTGGCCGCGGTCGGCATCAGCACCGCCCAGGCGCGTGAGCGCGGGTACGACGTGGTAGAGCTGACCTACAACCTGGCCGGCAACGGCCGGAGCAAGATCCTGCAGACCCAGGGCGAGGTCAAGGTCGTCGCCGAGCGCGACGGCCGGGTCCTCGGCGTGCACATGGTCGGCGGCCGGGTCGGCGAGCTCATCGCGGAGGCCCAGCTGATCTACAACTGGGAGGCGACGGCGGGTGACGTGGCCCAGCTCATCCACCCGCACCCGACCCAGTCCGAGGCCCTCGGCGAGGCCATGCTGGCGCTGGCCGGCAAGCCGCTGCACGTCCACAACTGACAAGCCCTCATAGGAAAGACACAACATGCCTGTCTCCGTAACCATGCCCCAGCTCGGCGAGAGCGTTACCGAGGGCACCGTCACCCGCTGGCTGAAGAAGGAGGGCGACCACGTCGAGGCCGACGAGCCGCTGCTCGAGGTCTCGACGGACAAGGTCGACACCGAGATCCCCTCGCCGTCCGCGGGCTACCTGACGAAGATCGTCGTGGCCGAGGACGAGACGGTGGAGGTCGGCGCCGAGCTGGCGGTCATCGACTCCGCCGGCGCGCCCGCCGCGACCGAGCCCGCCCCGGCGGCGGCTCCCGAGCCTGAGCCGGAGCCCGAGCCTGAGCCCGTGCAGGCCCCGGCCCCGCAGGCGGCGCCGCAGCCCCCGGTCTCGTCGATCCCGCAGCCCGCGCCGCAGGCCCCGGCCCCGCCGCAGCCCGCCCCGCAGCAGTTCCCCGAGCCGCCGCGTCCGGCGCCGCAGGCGTACACGCCGCCGGCGCCCGCCGAGCCGACGCCGCTGCCCGCGGGCGACAGCCCGTACGTGACGCCGCTGGTGCGCAAGCTGGCCAACGAGCACGGCGTGAACCTGGACGCGCTGTCCGGCACCGGGGTCGGCGGCCGGATCCGCAAGCAGGACGTCATCGAGGCGGCCCGGGTGCAGCGCGAGCAGGCCGCCGCCGCCCAGCAGGCCCAGGCTCCCGCGGCTCCGTCCGCGCCGTCCGCTCCGGCGCAGGCCGCGCCCGCCGCGGCTCCCGAGCCGGTCAAGGTGGACACCACGCTGCGCGGCAAGACCGAGAAGATGTCCCGGCTGCGCAAGGTCATCGCCGACCGCATGATGGAGTCGCTGCACACCACCGCGCAGCTCACCACCGTGGTCGAGGTCGACGTGACCCGGATCGCCAAGCTGCGCCAGCAGGCCAAGAGCGCGTTCGAGGCGCGGGAGGGCGTGAAGCTGTCGTTCATGCCCTTCTTCGCGCTGGCGGCGGTCGAGGCGCTGAAGGTGCATCCGAAGCTGAACGCGGTGATCAACGACGAGACCAGCGAGGTCACCTACCACGACGTCGAGAACCTCGGCATCGCGGTGGACACCGAGAAGGGTCTCATCGTGCCGGTGGTCAAGGGCGCGGGCGACCTCAACATCGCCGGCCTGGCCCGGAAGATCGCCGACGTGGCCGAGCGCACCAGGACCAACAAGATCAGCCCGGACGACCTGGCCGGCGGCACCTTCACGCTGACCAACACCGGCAGCCGCGGCGCCCTGTTCGACACGCCGATCCTGAACAAGCCGCAGGTCGGCATGCTCGGCACCGGCGCGGTCGTGAAGCGTCCGGTGGTCGTGGACACGCCCGAGGGCGAGGTCATCGCGGTCCGCTCGACGGTGTTCCTGGCGCTCACGTACGACCACCGCCTGGTGGACGGCGCGGACGCGGCCCGCTTCCTCACGACGGTCAAGCGCCGCCTGGAGGAAGGCCGCTTCGAGGGCCAGCTCGGCCTCGCCTGAAGCGTGTGAGGCCGCTGAGCCGGTGAGCCGGTGAGCGGCTGACGAACTGTTGACGAGCCCTCCGCCTGCGCATGGCGGAGGGCTCGTTCACATTTGAGGCGCAACCGAACGTGGTTCCGGCGGCGAAGGAACTACCGTGGGTCCTATGACGATCGTGGTGACGGGTTCCTCCGGTCTGCTGGGCTCGGCTCTGATCCGCGCGCTCACCGCCGACGGCCACCAGGTCCGCCGTCTGGTACGGCATCCGCCCGCCGCCCCCGACGAGGCGTTCTGGAACCCGGACGAGGGCATCCTGGACCCCGCGGTCTTCGAGGGCGCGGATGCCGTCGTGCATCTGGCCGGGGCCGGAATCGGCGACAAGCGGTGGACGGAGTCGTACAAGCGGACGGTGCTGGAGAGCCGGACGAAGGGGACGTCGGCCGTGGCGGCCGCCCTGTCCGGGATGGGCGCCCCGCCGCGTGTGCTGCTGTCGAGCTCCGCCGTGGGGTTCTACGGCGACACCGGGGACCGCGCGGTGGACGAGAAGGACCGGCAGGGTGAGGGCTTCCTGGCCGATGTGGTGGGTCAGTGGGAGGGCGCGACCGCGCGGGCCGAGGAGGCGGGCGTCCGGGTGGTACGGCTGCGTTCGGGCGTCGTGCTCAGCCGTCGCGGGGGCGCGCTGGCGAAGGTGCTGCCGATCTTCAGGATGGGGTTGGGGGCGCCGCTCGGGACGGGCCGCCAGTACTTCTCGTGGATCTCGCTCCACGACTGGGTGGACGCCGTCCGCTTCCTCCTGCAAAAGGACGAAATTTCGGGACCCGTCAATGTGACGTCGCCGGAGCCGGTCACCAACGCCGAATACACCAAGGCCCTCGGCGAAGCGCTGAATCGCACGACCCTGCCGATTCCGACTCCCGCCTTCGCGCTGCGCCTGGCGCTGGGCGGCTTCGCCGACGAGGGCGTGCTGATCGGCCAGCGCGTCATCCCGCGCGTGCTGCTGGACCACGGGCACCGCTTCAACGAACCCGACCTGCCCACCGCGCTGAAGTCCGCCCTCAACGAGTGAACGACCCGTCGGCCCGCTCCAGCAGGCCGTGGAAGGGGTTGTGCACACGCCGCCGGCGCCGCCAGATGTCGAGCGAGACGGCCGCGACGGCGGCGGCCCAGAGCGCCCCGGCGGCCAGCGTGACCGGCCAGCCGAACGACTGCTGGATCGGTGTTCCCGCCGCGACCAGCGTGACCCCGGACGTGACCAGGACGAACACCGCGCCCAGGTGGGTCGTGTCGAACGTGAAGTCCGTCCAGTCATCGATCGCGTCGAATCCGTCCATGATCGTGTCCAGCCACGTGAACTCCCGCCCCGTGTCGTCGAGGAGGACGCCGGAGCCGTAGATCGCGAGACCGCTGGTCAGGACGATGGAGACCCAGCCGTAACCGGTGCTTCCCCAGCCCAGCGGGGATCCCTGAATGGTGAGGACGGCCATGGCCAGCCCGCCACCGAACGAGACCAGCAGGACCACCGCGAACACGACGGTCGTGAGCCGTCCTGTCATCTCCGCCAGCACGGCGGCGAGCACGAGCACCGCCAGCAGCGCCACGCCCCCGGTGATCGTCCAGAGCGTGCCGAACAGGTGCAACGAGAGCACGACCCCGTTCAGGAGTGTCACCCCGGCTGCTCCGACCCCGATGCCGATGATCCCGCCGTCGTCAGCCAGGAAGACGTCCCACAGATCATCCACAATGCCGGGATCCCAATCGGCCTGGTCCATGAGCGTTCTCACCAGAACCAGCGCGCTCACGATGAGGCAGACTGTCGCTACTATCCCGAATTCGAGGGTTGCAGCGGACAGCCAGGCCGTCTCCGTGATGGCGCCCAGCGCACCGGCCAGCGCCAGCAGGAGCATGGGGACGAACAGGAGAGCCAGCGCCAGGATGTGGCCGCCGGCGTGAAAGTCCCTCGGGTCGCGGACCCGCCGCCAGTCGGCCCGGGTCAGCCGCCGCGAGGAGTTCACGTCCGTCGCGGTCATGACTGTGTGCCGGAACCCTTCGTCGAATCCCGCCATCATGGTCATGATCGGCGCGGGCACTCCGGAGGTCTCGAACCGCTGGTGGAGCACGCGCTGGTCATCCGGGTCCGGCGCTCGCCGCCGGCCGAAGATCTCCATCCAGAAGAGGAAATTCTCCCGGGGCCAATCCCTGCTCTCATCCCGCGCGGTGTAGGCGACCGCGGACAGCCGCAGATCGCCTTCGCTCGGCAGCGTCGAGTCGCCGAGCAAGGATTCGATCTCCCCGCTGAGCAGCCGCCAGACCTCCCTTTCGGCCGGCGTGCCGTGCTGCTCAAGGCCGGCGAAGTAGCTTCGCGCGTTGTTCAGGTCAGCGTTCTTCCCTGCTCCCTCCCGCCACTCGGACAAGCCCACCCCCGCGAGCGGGAGGGACAACCGGGCGTCCAGCGGGGGAAACGGGACGGGGATCTCCTCCAGGGTGCTGCTGATGAGGAGTTCGGCCACCTTCGTGATGAGTGCCGCCAGTTCGGGCGAGTCCTTCGAGAAGGGCGCCGCCACCCACTGAGTCTCCCGCGTGCGGGAGCGGACGGCGGATTTCAGGCTTTCCTCGATCGCGGCCACCTCGTCGCTGAGCGGCCAGCCACGGCCCGCGGCGGCTTCGGCCAGCGCGTCGGCCGTGTCCGGGCTGGACAGCAGGGAGGCGACCCACCAGGCAGCCCTGCGCGCGACCGGGGTCACCGTGAAGTACCGGAACTCGCTCGACCACTTGAGACTCACGGACGGCGTGCCGCCGGGGAGCAGCCTCCGCCTGTTCAGGACCTCCACGACCTGCCGCCCGTCGGAATCGAGGAGGTCGATGGGCAGATCGATGGAGCCGAGCAGGTTGGCCAGCGCCTCGGCGGCGTGGGGAGTGGCGATGGCGCCGAGGTCGTCCACCGCGTCGAGGGACCCGTTGAGCGCGCGCTCGTGCAGCGTACGGACCGCGAGATCGCCCATCTCCACGAGCGCCCTCCGCACCCCCGGCACATCCGCCGCGAACTCCACCAGCACCGCGGCGGCCTCGGGTAACCGCGTGGCGGCCAAGGCCAGGATGGCGTCCCCGCGCCATACGTCCGCGGCGTCCCTGGCGATGGCGACGAGCGCGTCGAACACCCGCCGCCCGCGTGGCCGCCGGTCCCCCGCGACCGCGCCGAACGCGGCCACCAGCGCACTGTCCCCCTGGCCCAGCTCGCCCAGGCTCCGCTCCACGAGCTTCCAGGCGAACGCCTCGTCCACGTGCACGGTGTCGCCGAGGCATTCGAAGGCGAGCAGCGGATCCAGCTCGTCCACCCGGCGCAGCGCCGCGGTGGCGTCGGCGTCGGCGAGCCCGAACCAGAGCTTGACGGGCTCCCGCCACGCCTCGGGGTCGCGGGCCAGCCGCTCGGTCAGCGACTCGGGGTCGGCGGCGAGCGCCCTCGCGGCGAAGAACTCCTGGAGCGTGGTGTGCGGGAACTGCAGCCGCTCGCCCCGGTCGATGCGCAGGATCAGCTCGCTGCGTTCCCGCAGTTCCTCCAGCAGCCCGGCCGCCTCGTCGGAGGGCAGGTTGAGCTCGCGTTCCAGCAGCTCCGCCACGTCGGCCAGCACCGTGAGGAACGGCAGCGACCGCCGGTCCGCCGTGCCGCGGTGCGCTTCCTGGAGGCGTAGCGCGATGTGCTGGAGGATCGCCTTCTTGTGCGGCCGCCGATCGATGCGCCCCGACTTGTGGCGGAGCATGAAGTCGGTGGCTTCCTCGTAGAAGCTGGCCCGCGAGTTGGGCAGCTTGAAGTTCTCCCGCGCCTCGTCGGCCGTGTACAGCGAGGCGATCATGGTCAGTAGCAGCGGGTTGGCGGCCAGCCGCTGGATGTTGGGGGCTCGGTGCAGGGCGTCCATGAGCTGGCCGACGCCCTCGGGCGGCATGCCCGGCCAGGCCCGCAGGAACCGGCGGATCTGCGCCTCGGCGAACTGCGCCACCCGGGCGGTCTGGTCGAACCGGTCGTCGAGCTGGCCGTCGTAGATGGCCGTACGGCAGGAGACCACGACGCCGCAGGACGCGTACCGGGCGGCGAAGTCGTTCAGCATGCCGATCACCCGGCCGCGTTCGCCGGAGGTCACCTCGTCGAGGCCGTCGAAGAGCAGCCGCAGCCGGCCCTTCTCCAGGGAGCGGGTGACGAAGCGGGGGGACGGCGCGGGCATGCGGCCGTCCCGGAGTGCCTGCCGGACGTGGGTCTCCAGGGGTTCGGTGTTGTCGCTGCACCGGCTCAGCTCGACCAGGACCGGCACCTGCGCGCCGTCCCAGCCGCTGGTGACGCCGTCGGCCCAGAGCAGCATCGAGTTCCTGAGCAGCAGGGACTTGCCCGCGCCCGGTTCGCCGAGCACGACCGTCCGCCGGCTGGACTCGATGACGCTCTCCGAGGTGCGTTCCTCGTCGCGTACGCGCAGGCGGATGGGGATGTAGTTGTCCCGCATCGGCACCTGGAGGTTGTCGGCCGAGAACGGCACCCGGAACCGTTCCTGGGCGCCCCGGACGCCGGCCCGGTAGAGCCGTACGCCGAAACGCAGGCGCCAGCGGTCGGAGAGGCTGCCGGCGAAGGCGGCCACGAGCCAGCCCACGGCGGCGCCGAGGTATTTCTTGATCTCGTCGTAGAATGATTTCACGATAAATCCGGCAATCATTCCCGCGCATAACAGGAGAAAACCGCCGAAGCGGTCAAAGAATGAGGCCACCGGCCCTCCGGGACGTCCGCCACTCCCCGAGACGACACACCCATTATCCTCGCCAAACGGCCGAACTACCCCTCTTCCGGGATACCAGCGCGAGCACCCTCAGCCGGGTCGTAGGCTTGGGCACTCTTCTTTCTTTCTGACACAGGAGTGGACAATGGGACGGGTTGGGCAGTCGCACATTGTGGCGATCGGGGGCGGTTCGTTCCGGCCGACCGACCGGTACGGCATCTTCGAGGCGACGCCGCTGCTCCGCTACGTGCTGGACCTGACCGGCCAGGACCGCCCGAAGGTGGGCCTGCTGGCGACCGCCTCCGGCGACGCCGACGACTGGCTGCTCAAGATGTACGGCGCGTTCCGCGACTGGGACGTGGAGCTCAGCCACCTGAGCGTCTTCCCGATGCCCAACATCCCCGACCCGCGCGGCTGGATCCTGGACCAGGACGCCATCTACGTGAGCGGCGGCAGCGTGGCCAACCTGATGGCGCTGTGGCGGCTGCACGGCCTGGACGAGGCGCTGGAGCAGGCGTGGCGGTCGGGCGTGGTGCTGGCGGGCCAGAGCGCGGGCGCGCTCTGCTGGCACGTGGGCGGGAACACCGACTCGTTCGGGCCGGTGCTGCGGCCGTGGGCGGAGGGCATGGGGCTGCTGCCGTACTCGTGCGGGGTGCACTACGACTCCGACGAGCAGCGGCGCACGCTGCTGCACCAGTCGGTGGCCTCCGGCGAGCTCCCGGACGGGTACGCGGCCGACGAGGGCGTCGCCCTGCACTACGTGGGCACCGAGTTCATCCAGGCGGTCAGCATCGAGCCGGACGGATACGCGTACCGGATCGAGAGAGATGGGGCGGGTGGGGTGAAGGAGTTCCGTATCGAACCCCGGCAACTCGCGTCTACCCTGGACACGTGAGTGGGCTGGCTGTCGTCCGACTTGGTGTCGATGTTCCGTACGAGCAGGCGTGGGCGTTGCAGCGCCTCGCGCACGCCCGGCGGGTGCGCGGCGAGCTGAGCGATCTGTGCCTGCTGCTGGAGCACGCGCCCGTGTACACGGCGGGCAAGCGGACCCGGCCGGAGGACCGGCCCAGCGACGGCACCCCGGTGATCGACGTGGACCGGGGCGGCAAGGTCACCTGGCATGGTCCCGGGCAGCTGGTCGGGTATCCGATCGTGGCGATCGGCGACGTGATTCCGTACGTGCGGATGCTTGAGGAAGTGCTCATCCAGGTCTGCGCCGACCTCGGGGTGGCCGCGGGCCGGGTGGACGGGCGGGCCGGGGTGTGGGTGCGCGGGGAGGCCGCGCACGGCGTGCCGGACCGCCGGCTGGGCGCGATCGGCATCCGGGTCGCCAAGGGCGTCACCATGCACGGTTTCGCGCTGAACTGCGCCAACGACCTGAGCTGGTACAACCGGATCATCCCGTGCGGCATCCCGGACGCGGGGGTGACCTCGCTGTCGGCCGAGACCGGCCGCCGCATCACGGTGGACGAGGTCATCCCGTATGCGGAGAAGCGGCTCGGGGAGGCGCTCGACGCGGAGACGTATGACATGTTCGAGGAGGATCTGCACGGCTAGTGTCACGAGGCCGATCCCGCCAAAATGACCCTATGTCCACCAGATTGGCGGCTTATGTCGTCGCGATAGCCGTCCACGCGTTCACCCTCGCCTTCGCCGCTCTCGGCCTCTGGACCATCCTCCGCAACCCGGGGTTCCTCGTGTCCTGGCTGCTCGGCGGCGTCTTCCTCGGCATCGGCTTCATCCTCAGGCCCCGCGCCGCCCGCCTCTCCCCCGCCGTCGAGCTCCTCCCCCGCGAAACCGCCCCCAGCCTGTACGCCCTCGCCGCCCGGGTGGCCGAGGCGACCGGAGCGCCGCGCCCGAACACGATCGCCGTGGACGAGCAGGGCCTGGGCGCCGAACTGCGGCTGATCGGGCTGCGACGCGAACCCGTGCTGACCCTGGGGCTGCCCATCTGGCTGGCGCTCGCCCCCGCCCAGCGGGTGGCGCTGCTCGCGGTGGCCTGCGCGAACGCGCGCGCGGTGGACGGAGCGATCATCGAGGGCGCCCGGACGACGCTGGCCGAGCTGCGCTCCGCGCTGTTCGGGGCCGGGGAGAACTCCAGCCGGCAGCGGGCGCACGAGGACATGGCGCTGACGCTGGGCGCGTGGGCGCCGCACACCACGTACGAGTCGGCCAGCACGTTCGGCCGGATCATCGGCTGGGTGATCGGATGGCCGGCCATCGTGGCCGACTTCCTGCTCGACCGGCTCACCCGCGGCCACCTGGCCAGAGAACGCGCCCGGGCCCTGGAGACCGCGGAGCGCGTGGCGGGTCCCGGCGCACTGGCCGAGCTGTCCGAACTGATCTCCTCCCGGCGTTACCTCGCACCGCTCCAGGCGGCGGCGCTGCGCGGCGAGGACGTCTCGGTGATCAGGCGCGGCGCCCTGGACCGGGCGGCGTTACGCGAGCTGGCCGGGTCCGCGCCGATCGCCGCCACCGTCGAGGCGGACGAGTCCGACCGGATCGACGAGGAGCTGCGCCCGCGGTACACGCGCATGCTGAGGGGCCTCGGTCTGCTCAGTTGAGCGCTGGCATAAGCTGGCAAGGTGAGCGTCGCACCTGAAGGCCGTAAACTCCTCCGCCTTGAAGTTCGCAACAGCCAGACCCCCATCGAGCGCAAACCCCCGTGGATCAAGACCAAGCTGAAGACCGGTCCCGAATACACGGAACTGAAGTCGCTGGTCCGGCGGGAAGGGCTGCACACGGTCTGCGAGGAAGCCGGCTGTCCCAACATCTACGAGTGCTGGGAGGACCGCGAGGCGACCTTCCTCATCGGCGGCGACCAGTGCACCCGGCGCTGTGACTTCTGCCAGATCGACACCGGCAAGCCCGCGGCGTACGACACGGACGAGCCGCGCCGGGTCGCCGAGTCGGTCCAGCAGATGGGCCTGCGCTACGCGACCGTCACCGGCGTCGCCCGCGACGACCTGCCCGACGGCGGCTCCTGGCTGTACGCGGAGACCGCCCGCCAGATCCACGAACTGCTGCCCGGCTGCGGCGTGGAGCTGCTGGTCCCCGACTTCAACGGCGACCGCGCCCAGCTGGAGGAGGTCTTCTCGGCCCGTCCCGAGGTGTTCGCGCACAACATCGAGACCGTGCCGAGGATCTTCAAGCGGATCCGGCCCGCGTTCCGCTACGAGCGCTCCCTCGGCGTGCTCACCATGGCCCGCGAGGCCGGTCTGGTCACCAAGTCCAACCTGATCCTGGGCATGGGCGAGGAGCGCGCGGAGATCGTGCAGGCCATGCGCGACCTGCACGAGGCGGGCTGCGACCTGCTGACGATCACCCAGTACCTGCGGCCGACGCCGCGCCACCATCCCGTGGAGCGCTGGGTGAAGCCCGAGGAGTTCGTGGAGCTCCAGCGGGAGGCCGAGGCCATCGGCTTCGCCGGCGTGCTCTCCGGGCCGCTGGTGCGCTCCTCCTACCGGGCGGGCAAGCTCTACCAGCAGGCGATCGAGCGCAGATCCGCCGTGCGAAGCTGATTCGTTTTCACGAATCGACCGCGGGATTTGTATCCTTCACGTCATGGCGAAAGACCCGGCGAGCCCAGGCCGCATCAAGCAAATCCGGATGATCGCGCAGATCATCAAAAAGGCCAACCCCAAGGGGATGCCGATCGTCTACGCGTCCGTCGTGGTCGTGGTGGCGCTCGCCGTCGTACTCGGCCTGCTGACGGACAGCCTCATCTACACGCTGCCCCTCGGCATCCCGGCGGCGCTGCTGGTCGGCATGATCATTTTCGGCCAGCTGGCCCAGCGGGCGCAGTACAAGATGCTGCACGGCCAGCCCGGCGCGACGTACGCGATCCTGCAGGGCATGCGCGGGAACTGGTATGTCGAGGAGAAGCCGGTCGCGGTCAACCGTGAGCAGGACCTGGTGTTCCGGGTGGTCGGCTATCCGGGCGTGATCCTGGTCTCCGAAGGCCCGGGCAACCGGGTGCAGCGCATGCTGGTGGCCGAGAAGAAGCGCGTCCAGCGGGTCGCGATCGACGTGCCCGTCTACGACGTCCAGTGCGGCGACGCCGAGGGGCAGGTGCCGATCGCCAAGCTCCAGCGGCACCTGATGAAGCTCCCCCGCAACCTCAAGAAGCCGGCCGTCTCCGAGGTCAACAACCGCATGCGCGCGCTGACCCCGTCCATCCCGCTGCCGAAGGGCCCGATGCCGAAGGGCGCGCGGCTCCCCAAGATGCCCAAAGCCCCCAAGGCCCGCTGATCCATGGCCAGGAAGCAGGTCTCCAGGACGGAGACCTCCCGGGCCAACCGCACCTGGTGGGACGGAGTCTCCGACGGCTACCAGGCCGAGCACGGCGCGTTCCTGCGCGACGACGGCTTCGTCTGGTGCCCGGAGGGGCTGGACGAGGCCGACGCCCGGCTGCTGGGCGACGTGCGCGGACGGCGTGTGCTCGAGGTCGGCGGCGGCGCCGGGCAGTGCGGCCGCTGGCTGGCCGGGCAGGGCGCCGAGGTCGTCGCGCTCGACCTGTCCTACCGGCAGCTCCAGCACGCGCGCCGCATCGACCAGGGCTCGCCCGCGCCGCTGCCGCTGGTCCAGGCCGACGCCGAGTACCTGCCGTTCCTGGACGCCTCCTTCGACCTGGCCTGCTCCGCCTTCGGCGCGCTGCCGTTCGTCGCGGACGCGGGCGCGGTCCTGGCCGAGACGCGGCGGGTGCTGCGGCCCGGCGGCCGGTTCGTCTTCGCGGTCAGCCATCCCATCCGGTGGGCGTTCCCCGACGACCCGGGGCCGCGCGGCCTGACCGCCGACCGGTCCTACTTCGACCGCGTGCCGTACGTGGAGTTCGAGGACGGCGAGGACGGCCCGGTCTCGTACGTGGAGCACCACCGCACGCTGGGCGACTGGGTCGGACTCATCTCCGGTGCCGGACTCGTCCTGGTCACGCTGACCGAGCCCGAATGGCCCCAGGGCCACACCCGCGACTGGGGCGGCTGGAGCCCGCTGCGGGGCCGCCACCTCCCCGGCACGGCCATCTTCAGCTGCGTCAGATCCTGACCGCGATCGTCCCCGCCGCCCTGTCGTGCAGCCCCCGCTGATCCCGATCCCAGATCAGGGCCGGTACGGCCAGGCACAGCAGCAGCGTCCGCACCAGCACCGCGAACAGCCCCGGCTGGGAGCCGTCCAGGTTGGCGATCCGGAATTTGAACAGGCGCATGCCCAGGGTCATGCCGAGCGTGCCGACCAGCAGCACGTACGCGGCGGCGAACACGGCCATGCCGATCCAGGAGGCGTCCTGCGGTCCGGCCTGGAACACGCCGCGCGCGATCGCCCACGTGCAGATCAGCCAGTCGACCAGGATCGCGCCGATCCGGCGGCCGAACCCGGCGACCGCGCCCGGACCCTCCTTCGGCAGGCCCAGGCGCTCCCCCGGGTAACCTAGGTCGATACCCGCCGATCGGGTGCCACCCAGCCAGGTCTGCGTCCACCGGGGCTGCCGTTCGCTCATACGGTCCACGGTATCGGCAGGGGTGGGCGGTCCGGTGCCGGGCCGTACCGGACGGGGAAATTCTCGGTCAAAGGTCCACTGGGGACCGCCAACGTCGATGGCGTGACTTCCCCGTCACGGTTAGCGTTGGACCGTTGTTCCCTTAACACGTGCGAAACAAACGAGACATGGGGTGGAAACGCCCCGGGCCTACTTTCAGTCTGCTAAGCCCATGCCCCTGGGAGGTTCGAGAGAGTGTTTAACTCCGCCGACGACGTCCTGAATTTCATCCGGGACGAAGGGGTGCAGTTCGTCGACGTCAGGTTCACCGACCTGCCGGGTACGACGCACCACTTCACATTCCCCGTGGAAAACTTTGGACAGAACGTCTTCACCGACGGCCTGATGTTCGACGGTTCGTCCATCCGTGGCTTCCAGGCCATTCACGAGTCGGACATGCTGCTCCTGCCCGACCCGACGACGGCCGTGATCGACCCGTTCCGCAAGCACAAGACGCTGAACATCAACTTCTTCGTGCACGACCCGCTCACCGGCGAGGCGTACAGCCGCGACCCGCGTAACGTCGCCCGCAAGGCCGAGGAATTCCTCAAGGGCACGGGTATCGCCGACACGGTCTACTTCGGACCCGAGGCCGAGTTCTACATCTTCGACGACGTGCGGTTCCAGACGAACCAGCACTCGAGTTTCTACTACATCGACTCGATCGAAGGCGCCTGGAACACCGGCACCGCCACGCAGGGCGGCAACCTCGGCTACAAGCCCCGCTACAAGGGCGGCTACTTCCCGGTCCCGCCGATGGACCACTTCACCGACCTCCGGTCGGAGATGGTCCGCCGTCTCATCGACGCCGGCATCGAGACCGAGATGCAGCACCACGAGGTCGGCACCGCCGGCCAGGCCGAGATCGACTTCAAGTTCGGCACGCTGCTGCAGACCGCCGACAAGCTGATGCTCTACAAGTACATCATCAAGAGCACCGCGCTGGAGTTCGGCCACACGGTCACCTTCATGCCGAAGCCGATCTTCGGCGACAACGGCTCGGGCATGCACTGCCACCAGTCGCTCTGGAAGGACGGCGAGCCGCTCTTCTACGACGAGGTCGGCTACGCGGGCCTGTCCGACATCGCCCGCTACTACATCGGCGGCCTGCTCAAGCACGCGCCCTCGCTGCTGGCGTTCACCAACCCGACGGTGAACTCCTACCACCGCCTGGTGCCCGGCTACGAGGCTCCGGTGAACCTCGTGTACTCGCAGCGCAACCGTTCGGCCTGCGTGCGCATCCCGATCACCGGCTCCAACCCGAAGGCCAAGCGGCTGGAGTTCCGGGTTCCGGACCCGTCGTGCAACCCGTACTTCGCGTTCGCGGCCCAGCTGATGGCGGGCATCGACGGCATCCGCAACAAGATCGAGCCGCCGGAGCCGGTCGACAAGGACCTCTACGAGCTTCCGCCCGAGGAGGCCCGCCAGGTCCCGCAGGTCCCCGGCTCGCTGTCCGCGGTCCTGGACGCTCTTGAGGCCGACCACGACTACCTGCTCGAAGGCGGCGTCTTCACGCCCGACCTGATCGAGACGTGGATCGAGTACAAGCGCACCCAGGAAATCGACCCGATCCGGCTGCGTCCGCATCCGCACGAGTTCGAGTTGTATTACGACGTGTAAAACGGCGGGGTTTCCCGGCCTCGGCGATCTTCCCGAAACGGGCGCCGACCTGGGAAACCCGTGTCGTTGGTTGTCGTTGTTCGTAATCACTGAACAACGTCAACCGGAACAGACGGCCCGGCATCGATCTCGATGCCGGGCCGTTTCCGTTGTGGCGGGATCAACCTGAGCCCGGTGTAGGCGTACGCTTCGAACCTTCCTGTGCGCCCGGAGTCGGTGGATGATGGTGGTCATGAGCGACGTCGAGGACGTGTGGGCTCGCATTCTGACTTACGCCGGCCAGGAGTTCCGCACCGTGACGGGCCTGCCCTTCACCTATGAGGTGCCGGGCAACTACCTTCGCGTCAGCCGGACGAACCGGAATCTCTCGCGCGCCAACTTTGAGAAGGCGATCGAACTGATGCCGGCTGAGGGGCCTGGCGAGCTTCGGGGCCGACAGGGTGCGTCGTATACGTGGGCAATCCTGATGGACTCGCGGATACGCGCAGACGGCTGGTAGTGAATCTCCTGCCAATCCCCGAAGACCGTCAATGCCACAGCGGTCATAGCAGGGCCGATGAGGCTTTCCTCTTCTCGATCATGTGACACTCAATGTGCGATGAGCGATAACCGTCGGGAGAACAGGTCCTCGACCGTCGCCAGATACAGCCTGCCCTCATCAGTGTCGATCACAGTCACATCCCCACACCTGCGACGGTGAGGCCCGTCAGCTGGCGGGGTCGTACTGGAACGCGCGGACCTCCTGCGCGCATCGGCACGCGACCGCGATCTTCGCGGCCCACTCCAGTGCCGCCTCGCGGGACGGCAGTTCCAGCACCGTGTAGCCGCCTTCGAGCTGCCGCGTCTGTGGGTATGTGCCCTCGATCACGGTCCCATCCCCATCCACCATGACGGGCGGAACGCTTTCGTCGATGCCACCGCCGAACACCCAGACGCCGGCGTCCTTCGCCTCCTGCACCACAGCGTGCGCCGCATCCGAAACCGCCTGCAGATCCTCGTCGGGAAAGACCATGGCGCCGCTCGGGAACGAGATCAGGTACTTCGTCATCGTGTCGGCTCCTTCTTCGTGCTTCAGAGATCGCACCCATCCTCGCCGACGCCTCACACCTTCGGACACCTGGGTCGAGGCGATGATCGTCTCGGATCGAAGGCCCGCAGGAAGGTCCTGGACCTCGCCGCGGGCTATCGCATCGTGGGCTCCAGCTGATCACGCCGACCAGAGCGGGATCCCGATCGCCGCGTCGCCGCACACGACTACCGCACTAGCTGGGAAGGCGACCCATGTTGCTCACCTTGATCATCGGCACAATCGCCGCCAGGATCCAGGCGAAGTGGAGGACGGTGACCGCGATCCAGAAGCCTTCATTCATCACCTGGGCGGCCGCCATGATGATGGTTGTCACCATGAGGCCGCCGGTGATCAGCAAGTAGACGCACAGCGTCAGGCTGGCAGTGAGAAACCGCCGGGGCTGTCCGGGGCCGAGCCACCAGCGCAGGGCCGGCCAGAGGAAGAGGCTCAGCGCGGCGACGACGGCGGCCGCGGCGGCCACCGCCCCGGGATGGGGCGGTACCTTCTCATCCAGCACGGCGACGCCGAGCCACGTCGTGACCAAGAACGGCAGAAAACAGAGCCAGGCCGCGAAATTCGTCGCCGAAACGGCGAGCTTGTCGGGGATCGTGACATGGAGTTCGCGAGACACCGCCCGCCGGCGCTGGATTGCGGGGCCGATCCTGTCGCCGCCGCGCCGTACCCTGATCGCCCGAAAAATCCCCCATCCGGCCATGCCTACCGCGACGACGATCAGGAGTCCCACCAGGCGGAACTCATCTCGCGGCCGATCGACTGCCATCAGGTCCTCGACTCTGTGGCCCAGCCACTTCAGGACGGTGGACCCGTACATGAAGCCGAGGAACAGCACCACCACGAGCACTCCTTGGCGGATCGAGTCCCGGGGGAAACGCCTCTCCACCCGTTTCCCGGGCGTCGGCTGGGTTTCCGGTTCCCCGGGCGCCAGTTCGGCCGCCTTCGCGGCGTGGTATTCGGCCTCGACCATCAGGTTGCGCTTGGGGTGCGCGGCGTACGCGGCGGCCAGTTCCTCGTGGGCCATCCAGTTGCCGGGATCGACCTCCACCGCGCGCCGACCGTAGGCGATCGCCTGGGTGACGTCACCGAGGAGATGGAACAGCCTGGAGGCCGCGACGAGGTCGCGAGCTTCGAGGTCCGGGGTGACGATCATCGCCCGGTCGATCGCCTCGCGGGCGGCGCGAGGACTGCCCTCAAGGATGTGGACGTTGGCTAACAGAAGGATCGGGCCGGGATCATCTGGATATTCCGCTATCAGGTGGTCCAGCCGGGCGCGAGCCTCACCAAAGCGTTTCAAGTCGCACAGTTCTACGACAAAATCGTACTCATCTTCCATTTCCCCAGCTTAGCCAGAAGATCCTTTTGTGTGGGTTACACCACATTGGGTGTCGATGAACACATCTGTTCGGTTCGCAGGCACGATTCCCGTAGTAATGGGTTCGTCTGGCGGCCGTGGCGGGGCCGGGTGCCGGTCAGGTGAGGTTGACCGTTGTGAGGTTGACCATCGCCTGGTAGAGCTGTGCCTCGGTGAGCGGCGGTTCTGGTAGGGGATGCCGGGCGGCGCGGAAGCCGTCGATCATGATGTGCAGGTTGCGCCGCCACGCGTTGGGGGCGGCGCCTCTGGTCGCGTCGATGATGCGGCTGTTGGCCCAGACGAGGCTGATGATGTCGGCGTCGGTGATGTCGGGACGTACCACTCCGACCGTTTGACCGCGTTCGATCACCTTGGTGGCCAGTTCGCACAGCCGATCGTGCATCGCCTCGGTGGCCCGGCTGTGGGGGAACCGCATGGAGATGAAGTCGTTGAAGCCGCGGTCTCCGGCCTGCGTGGCGCACAGGGCTTCCAGGAATGCGCAGAACCCCTCCCACGGGTCATCCATGTGGAGCGCCGCCTCGGCGACCGCCATGAATTCCGACAGCTTCGGCTCGAACGCGGCGAGCAGGAGATCGATGCGGGTCGGGAAGTGCCGGTAGAGGGTTCCGATCGCCAGGCCCGCTTTCCGGGCGATCTGCTCCAGAGACGCGTCGACGCCGTGCTCGGCGAACGCGTCCTGCGCGAGACCGATGAGCAACTCGCGGTTGCGCCGGGCGTCCCGCCGGCGCGGCACGGCCACCGACCCGGGAGAGCCGACTCGAGCCTGATCGAGGTGACCGCCGTCGCTGTGCTCCATACCAGCGAGGTTACCAAAGTGAGAGCCCCCTCACCATTATAGTGAGGCACCCCTCATGATAGTGGTACAGTCGCCGAAGCTGAGGCATCCCTCACTATCGCTCCCCGATCGGAAGGCAACTGTCGTGTCCAAGCTCGAAGGAAAAGTCGCCGTCATCACCGGTGCGACTTCCGGCATGGCGCTGGCCACCGCCAAAGCGTTCGTCGCCGAAGGCGCCCACGTCTTCATCACCGGACGCCGCCAGGACAAGCTGGACGCCGCCGTGGCGCAACTTGGTCCCCACGTCACCGGAGTGCGGGCCGACTCAGCCGACCCAGCCGATCTCGACCGCCTCGCGGAGATCATCCGCGAAGAGAAGGGCCGGGCCGACATCCTGTTCGCCAGCGCGGGCCACGGCCTGCTGGACGAACCGCTGCCCGCGATCACCGAGAAGTCGTTCGACCAGGTCTTCGACATCAACGTGCGCGGCACCCTGTTCACCGTGCAGAAGCTGCTGCCGCTGCTGTCCAACGGCGCGTCCATCGTGCTCAACAGCAGCGCGGGCGCCAGCAAGGGCGTTCCCGGCAGCACGGTCTACCTGGCGAGCAAGGCCGCGCTGCGGTCGTTCGCGCGCACCTGGACGGCGGAACTGAAGGATCGTGACATCCGCGTGAACGTGATCAGCCCGGGACCGATCGACACCCCGGGGGTCCAGGACATCCCCGAGGCGACCAAGGACCTCATCACCTCGATGGTGCCGTTGGGCCGCTACGGAACTCCAGAGGAGATCGCCCGGGCCGTCCTGTTTCTCGCCTCGCCGGACTCCAGCTTCGTCGCCGGCACCGAACTGTTCGTCGACGGTGGAGTCGCGCAGGTCTGACCGGCCGCCCTGCCGGAATGTTTTATCACGGCCTGTACGAAGGTCGGGCGAACCGGGCATCATGGGAGGGAAGGGCAGGGGTCGGACCGGCCGAGGCCCGACCCCTGCGGGTGCGCCGTGGCCGACTGTCCCGATCGGCCTCGGCGTTCATGCGCCGGCGTCATCACTGCCGGCGAGCCCATGTGCTCAGTCGTCCCAGCAGTTGCCCACCCAACGACTGGACGAGGTGCTGCTCGTACGGGTGAGCTTGGGGATTGTTCCGTCCGCGTTGAAGCGGAAGCATTCGGCGTGCACCTTGCGCGTGTGCGGGCCGCCCGAGGCGCCGTCGTGGTAGAAGAACAGGTTGTTGCTGGAGTTGGGACCCCACGCCTGCACGATGCTGGCCTGGTTGGTCCACTCGGTACTACTGCCGCACATGATGATCCCCTTGTAGGTGTAGGGGCCCTCGATGTCGTCGGCCATGGCGTACGCGATGGCTTCGTTGGCGGTTCCGGGCTCGCCCATGGCCGTCGTGCACTGGGGCGGCGTGCTGGCCGGTTTCACCGCGAACATCAGGTAGTACTTGAGCCCGACGTTGCTCACGTACCGCTGGAAGAGTTCCGGGCCTTCGAAGTAGTAGTCGGAGTTGTTGTTGCAGCCCCTCAGGTTGGCGTTGCCGCCGCCGCCGGTGGGGACGCCGTTGAGGGTGAAGGGCCCCGGGGTGGCGGGGTTGATGGCGAAGTGCTTGGGCCAGCCGCTGTGCACGCTGTCCATCTCGAACGAGAGCTGGGCTATCGAGATCTTGCCGCAGTTGTTGAAATCGCCGTTGGCGTACGTCAGCCAGGGGAAGAGCGGCCCGTACGACATGGAGGGGTCACTGGCGTAGCCGCTGTTGGGGCCGGAGTCGAGGTTCAGCCTCCGCCGGTACGTGAAGGGGCCGAAGGGGGAGGTGGAGTCCGAGACGCCGATCCTCGACGAGGTGTGCACGTTCGAGCCGGAGACGTCCGGCACAAGCAGGAAGTACTTGCCGAGCGAGTTGTAGAAGGCGGTGGGGGCCCACAGATGCTTGGCGTTGGCGGGCACCCACGAGTACTGGCTCTCCTGGAAGACCACGCCTGGGACGCTGTCGACGGTGCTGCCCTTGGCCTGCCAGTTGCTCTGCGTGCCGGGGTTGGCGCCGAGCGGCAGGTAGTAGAGCCGGGTCTTGGTCATCGGGTACGGATTGTCGCCGTTGTAGTTCCAGCCGGACGGGCTGTCGTCACGGGAGGTGTAGAGGCAGATCCCGTTCTGGCCGGTGTTGTAGTCGTAGCAGAGCCAGGCGTTGGGGTCGGATGACTTGTCGGGAATGATCGGGTTGTTGGGCAGGACATCGGCGTAGGCCGCAGAGCCGGTGAAGACGGACGCCGCCAGGAGGACGACGAAACCCCCGAATAACCGGGACCGTGGGCGTCTCCGCTGTTTCATCTGCTGCTCCTGTCAGTAGATCCCATGGAGATGATCTTCAGACAGCATCGGCCTGGCGCCGGCGGCAACCCGTCTTGTAACAGTCCGTGTAGAAACCAGCACATGCAGTCTTATGAAAGTTGTTGGACGCAACATATGTCGCGCCGACTGCACTGACAAGATGTGTTTTGTTGCCTGCGGTAACAATTAGGAAACATGCACGGAGCGGTGGGGCCGAAATATTTCAGGACGTCCCATGTGGGGATCTCGGGACGACACCCTGAAAGATCATGGCAACCCGGCGAAAAGTTTCGAGGACTTGCGGCTCTCCGGCGCGGCTCGTTACCGGGGCGTGCCGGTCCGGGGATAGGAGTTCTCGGGGAGGTGGACGATCCTGAGGAACTCCGGAAGGCGCCAAAGGCGCGGGCCGCTGACCCGGACCTTGCCGGTCAAAGCGGCTCTGGCTTTGCTGACCCGGCCGAACAGCATCAGATTCAGGGTCGGCGGGTCGAACGTGATGCGGGCGTCAGCGCCGAGGCCGGTCTCCTCAAGAGTGACGCGGCGGTCTTTGAGGACCATGGTGACGGGAGTGGTGTGGGCGGAGTGGAACTCCACCGCGATCCGGCGGCCGGGTAGCTGGGGGCCGAGCAGTCCGCCCGCGTCCTGGCGGATCATTCCGATCAGGAAGAGCTCGAAGAACAGGGCGGCGTCCGCGGGCGGAAGTTCCCACGGGGATTTGAGAGCTCGGGCGATGTCCCAGCCGTGGCTGAGGAGTTCGTTGACCAGGTGGGCGAGCACGCCCGCGACGGGGACCCGGGAGCCGCCCAGCCAGGGGATGGGGGTCGCGGGGTCGGCGTGTTCCGTGGAGTCCAGGATCTGCCGGATGTCGCCGTCGAGGAGATCGTTGAGGACGCGGGTGTCCCGTTCGGGGAACTGGTCCAGAACGATGTCGTTGATCTCGGCGACGGTGTCCACCGTGGTGGTCTGGATGCGGTGTTCCACGTCGGGGAACGGGTGCGGGACCTCGTCCGGTTGGAGGATCGAGGTGTAGAGCGAGGCGATGGACCGTACGTGGGCGACCGTGTCGGCCACTGTCCAGTCCTTGGTCGCCATCGCCTGCGGGTCCGGCGCGGACGCGACGAGCGCCAGGAAGCGGTCTCCTGTCCGTCGCAGCGCATCCCGAGTGGCCTGCCACTGCCCGAGTGTGATCGTCCGCACCACGACGCACCTCCAGAACCGAGCTGGAACACCAGCAGATTAACAATCACCTTGCCATTCGGCTTTACTTAAAAGTGCGCAGTGATCATACATCTGGGGATTTGTCCTGGTCGGACTGAAGCTTTCAGGCGGGGTGTGCCTGTGGATGGGGAAGCGCTATCCACAGAATGCGGTTCGACGGCTTGGGGAGGGCTCTGGGGGTGGCACCTTGAGGGCGTGATCCTGCTGCCATTGCCCAAGGTTCTGACCGCTCGGTTTCTGGTTGTCGCGCCGGAGACGGGCTGGCGAGATTCCCCGGCGGTCGCGGTGTCCGACCTCACGATCGAAGAGGTGGGCCCGGGGGATCCTCGGGTCAGGGACGTGGCCGAGTTGCTGTGCTGTGGCGACTGTTCGCCCGGCCTCGGACCGTTGCTGCCGCTGTTGGAGACGTCCGGTCATCTGCTGGTGTCGTGCACCTCCGTACCGGGCTGGCCGATGACCCACCTGTGGGCCGGTGCCTCGGCCGCGGAAGCGCTCGTCTCCGCACGGGGAGGAACACCCCTCGATGCCGGTACGGCCCGGCCGCTCTCCCCCGCTCACAACCCGGAAAGGCTCCGGGAAGCTCGGTCTCGGGCAGTCCCGTCGCCCTATTTCAGCGACTTCGTAATAGCGCCCTGGATTCGCATCACCCAGGAAACCGCCGCCGCGGGCATCGCCCTCTCGACTCGTGGCCTGAACCGGCTCGGCCTCCCGGAACTCCGCGTCTTCGCCGTCGGCCAGGTCCACCTCGCCGTGTGGACCAACACGATCCACGGCCTCGCGCGGGCGCTCCTCACCCGCCAACTCGCCGGCATCACCGCCAACCCCGCACGCGCGAGCTATCTGCTCCCCGCCGAACTCACCGTCACCGCCGCCGACGTCGCGGCCGCCCTATCTCCGTCCGCTGGTCCCGCTGATGGCCTTGATGGGGACGTCGGCTCGGAAGGCGCATGCGTCTCGCAGGAGCCCTCGGGTGGAGGGGTGGGGTGGTGGCGGGAGGTCGGGCTTCGTTATGAGGTTCTGCGGGATGGGAGGCAGTACCTCAATGTTCAGGCGTTGGATGAGTTGGATTAGAGCGTTCTGGATGGTTTGGGGAGCTGATTTGTTGAAATTGTTGCGGGTGGGCGGGGGACGGTGTATCAACGACGCGGGTGATCACATTGGTTTCGTATTATGTCGACCTTGCCATAGGTCTCATTCTTGCGTTTCTGCTGCTGTCTCTTCTGGTCAGCGGGCTGAACGAAGGTGTTGTACGGCTGCTCGGGATCCGCAGCAAATTCCTGTGGGCCTATCTGCGTGACACGCTCGACGGTGGCGAGGTCGTGGAGAAGGTTCCCGCGGTTCTGCGGTGGCTGGACTCGCGGCTCAAGGGTTTCAGCCGGCTCAGCCGGAGGTTACGGAGCACGCTGGCCGATCTTCTGCCACCGCCGAAGATGATCCGCTCGCGCCTTCCCGCGACCCTGCTCGGGGTCTTCGCGAAACTCCCCTTCGGCAAGGACCCACGTCCGGCCTTCAGCCCGTATCCCGCTCCTGTCTACAGCCCTCCCCTGGCCGCTGCGCCCGATTCGGTCGTCGCGGCCGAGGTGAAGGCCGCAGCGGGGGCGGCGGCTGGGATGCCGGTGTCAGCGGAAACGCCGGTATCGGCGGGAGGTGGGTCCGCTGGAGGGCCGGGGTCGGGCAGTGCGACCGGGACACCGGAGTCCACGGGGACTTCGAGCTCGGCCGAAACGCCGGAATCAGCGGGGGCGTCCGGAATTCCCGTCACTAATGGAGCTCCGGACACCGGCAGGCAGACAGAGGCATCGTCGGCAGTGGAACCGGAAGGAGCCACGGGATCGGAAGAGGCGGCAGGATCTACCAGGCCTTCTGCATCGACCGGGTCGGCCGGATCAGACGGACCTGCGGGATCAGAGGGACTTGCGGAAGACGGACCTTCCGAATCAAGTGGACAGGCTGGATCAGGCGAACCCGCCGGATCAGATGGATCTGCTGGACCAACTGGACCCGCTGGAACGAGCGGACCTGCTGGACCAAGTGGACCCGCTGGACCAAGTGGATCAGGTGGGCCGGCGGGGACGGTGTCTCCGTCTGAGATCTTGATTGCTGGTCCGCCCGCTGACCTGGTTCCCGTTGCGTTTGACGACGCGAGTTCCTTGCAGGGAGCCGGGAGTAGTTTCAGCGACACGGTCGTCGTGGCGAGCGTCGATTCGGCGCATGGGGCGGAGCAGGCCGATCCTCGGGAGCATGGTGAGTCTCTTACGGATCTGCTGCACGAGCGCATCCAGGAGATCGACGAAGCCAAACACGGCAAGACGACCATCGCCGACATTCCGCCGTCGCGTTTCTCCGTGGCCCTACTCGAAATCGCGACTGATCGGGGCGGCGTCGAACCTCTCCTCGCCCAGCTCCAGAGGCTCAAGAGCCCGCTCTACCGCCCCCTGGCCGCCATCTGGGAGAAGTCCGGAGGAGTCCTTCCCGCCGCCGCGCCGGCCGCCCAGACGCTCACCCCGCCGGGATCCGCCGCGCAGGCCACACTCCCACAGGGAGCTTCCGCCTTCCTCGTGGGCGACCCCGTCCCAGGGGCGGCCACTCCTCCCGGTGCACCCGTCCCGGGGGCCGTGCCCGCTTCGGGCCAATCCGTCCCGGGGGCCGTGCCCGCATCGGGCCAACCTGTCTCCGGCGGCGCAGCCGTACCCAGCGAGCCCACCCCTCCGAACCCGGTCGACATGGAGGCCTTCCGCAAGGGCGTCGAAGACTGGTTCGACGGAGAGATGACGCGCCTCACCCTGCTCTACCGGAGGTACGTGCGCTGGGCGGTCGGCATTCTCAGCCTCCTGGTCACCCTCCTGTTCAGCATGGACGCCTTGGAGTACGGCAAGACCCTGCTCAACGACAACGCGTACCGGAGCGCGGTCGCGGCCTTCGCCGATCAAGGTGAGCAGGCTCTCGCCCCGATCAAGAGTCAGTGCGACCCCGGCCAGGACACCTACAGCTGCGTGACCGACGTCCTGAGCACGCCGGCCTTTGTCAAGATCTTCGCCCACGCCCCCGTCAGTGCCACCATTCCCCCGTCCGGCAGTCCTTCCTGGGCCTGGCGCGGCGGCGACTGGTGGGACCGCCTCCTCACCCCCAGCCACTGGCCGGGCTTCCTCCTCACCCTCGTCGCCCTCCTCTTCGGCGCTCCCTTCTGGTGGGACATGTTCCGCCGCGTAACCGGCCTCAAATCCCGCTCCACCACGTCCACCAGCAAATAGGCCCGACGACACCGGCTTCCACCACCAGCTAGGCACCAGAAGACAGGCCACCGAGGCCCGCGTGACCGTAATCTCGCGGGCCTCGGGCCCGGTCATGCTTGAGCCCTCCGTCAGAACGACCAGCCGCCAGGTTCCCGCCGTTACCCGGCGCCGTTGACGCAGGCGACGCTCCTCGCCGCACCGGCGCCAAGAGGGGAGCTGGTCCCACGGCGCCGGAAACGGCGAGACTCGCCAGCCTTTGGGTTGCTAGGTGCTCTAGGGGATCCCGGCGGTCAG
>NZ_BOOA01000091.1 GCF_016862995.1 Acrocarpospora phusangensis | reverse complement strand
CCAGGTCCGCGAGCTGGTCGCGCTGGCCGGTCCGCGCTACCTGGAGACGTGGGGCATGACCGAGACGGGCGCGCCGGTGACGGCGACCACGCCCGGCGACTGGTCGCCCGGCTGCGCTGCCGACGACGTGTACGCCTCGGTGGGACGTCCGGTGCCGCTGGCGAGCGTCCGCGTGCTGGGCGACGACGGCGCGCCGCTCGGGCCCGGCGAGACCGGGGAGCTGGCCGTCGAGTCCGACACCCTGTTCGCGGGGTATCACGCCCGGCCTGACCTGACGGCGGAGGTGATGGACGGGTCCTGGTTCCGTACCGGTGACGTGGGGCACGTGGACGCGGCTGGCTACGTGTACATCACCGACCGCAGGAAAGACATGATCATCACGGGTGGGATGAACGTCTACCCGGCCGAACTGGAGAAGGCACTCCGGTCTATGCCCGGCATTTCCGACATCGCTGTCTTCGGCGTCCCGCATCCCCGGTGGGGCGAGACCGTGGCGGCCGCGATCGTCCCCGCTCCCGGTGCCCGCGTCACGGAGGAGGAGATCGGCCGCTACCTGGCGGGCCGGCTCGCCGCCTACAAGAAGCCCACCCGCGTCTTCGAGATTGACGCCCTCCCCCGCAACGCGGCCATGAAGGTCCGCAAGGAGGTCCTCAGAGCGCGCTATTCAGGCTGAGAACGTCAGAAAGGGGGCGGCCCCGCTCGCGCGTGGCCGCCCCTTTCGCGTTGCTTGAGCCGTCACTCAGCCGATGCCGCGGCCGGCCTCCTCCCACCACGGGCGGCGCAGCTCGCGCTTGAGGATCTTGCCGGACGGGTTGCGGGGCAGCAGGCCGGTGAAGACCACCTGGGTCGGGCACTTGTAGTGGGCCAGCCGGTCGCGGGTCCAGGCCAGGAGCTCCTCCCCGGCGGTCTCGGCGCCGGGCCGGAGCACGACGTACGCGAGCGGCGTCTCGCCCCAGCGCGGCGACGGCACCCCGATCACGGCGCACTCCTGTACGGCGGGGTGGCCGGCCAGCGCGCTCTCCACCTCGGCCGGGTACACGTTCTCGCCACCGCTGACGATCATGTCCTTGATGCGGTCGTGCAGGTAGAGGTAGCCGTCGGCGTCCAGGGAGCCGGCGTCGCCGGTGCGCAGCCAGCCGCCGGGCAGGAAGGCCGCGTCGGTCTCGGCGGGGTTGCGCCAGTAGCCGGTGGTCACGCAGGGGCCGCGGACGATGACCTCGCCCACCACGCCGGGCTCGGCGGGCTCGCCGGTCTCCAGGTCGGCGACGGCGACCTCCATGCCGGGGACCGCGCGCCCGGCGGAGCGCAGCCGGCCCTTGACCGGGTTGCCGGGGATGTGCTGGTCGGGGCCGAGCAGGGTGGTGACGCCGATGGTCTCGGTCAGGCCGTACGACTGGAAGAACTCGGCGCCGAAGAGGGCGACCGCGCGGGACAGCAGGCTCTCGGAGATGGGGGAGGCGCCGTAGACGATCTGCTGGAGGCGGGAGAAGTCGGCGGTGGCGGCGGCCGGGAGGTCGGTCATGATCTGGATGACGGCGGGGACCATCGCGGTGTGGGTGACGCGGAAGTCCACCAGCTGGGCGAGCATGGACTGGGGCGTGGGTTCGCGGCACTGCACGAGGGTGCCGCCCTCGGCGACGGTGATGAGCGCCCAGCCGGCGCCGGCGATGTGGTAGTAGGGGATGGGGACCAGGCTGACGGTGTCCGGCCCGAGTTTGAAGGCCGCGCCGAACAGGTCGACGGCGGCGGCGAGCCCGGCCGCGGTGACGTGCACGCCCTTGGGGCGGCCGGTGGTGCCGGAGGAGTACATGAGCACGACCAGGTCGTCGCCGGCGGCGTCGCGGCGCGGGTCTGCGGGCGGGTGCGCGGCCAGCCAGTCCTCGTACGCGTCCCCGACCGCGATCAGCGGAACGGACAGCCCGTCCAGCAGGGGCACATGATCGGTCCCGGCGACCACCAGGGAGACGTCCGCGTCGTCCAGGATCCAGCGCATCTCGTCGGGCGCGAGCCGGAAGTTCAGCGGGACCAGGACGACCCCGGCCTTCGCCGCGCCGAACAGCAGCTCGAAGTACTCGGTGGCGTTGCGGTCCACGTAGCCGACCCGGGAGCCGGGCGGGAGCTCGGCCAGGGCCGCGGCGGCCCGCGAGGAGCGGGCGTCTAACTCGCCGTAGGTGAGGGGGCGGCCGTCGCCGGTCACCACGGGGGATTCGGGAGCGCGTGCCGCCGAGGCGCGCAGGAGATCGGCGATACCTGAGGACATGTGCGCCCTCCTTTCCAGGTCAGGCCGGGCGTTCCACCGCGACCTCGTGCCCGCGCAACGGCACCAGGCAGCCGTCGCAGCGCAGTTGCGTGTGGAAGTCCTGGCCGCAGGCCGGGTGCGTGTACAGCAGGGCCGGGCCGTCGGCCGCCCGGTACCAGCGCTGCCCCCAGTCGATGGCCGTGATGACCACGGGGAAGAACGCGCGGCCCTTCTCGGTGAGGTGGTAGCTGAGCCAGTCGGCCCGCTCCGCGCTGGGGCTCTGCTCGAACACGCCCAGCTCGCAGAAGACCCGCAGCCGTTCGGCCACGATCGTCGGCGGCGCGCCCAGCCGCTGCTCGAAGTCGCGGAAGCGGTGCAGGCCCTGGAAGGACGCGCCCAGGATGGCCGCCGACCAGCGGTTCCCGATCAGCGTCATGGTCTGCGGGAACAGGCCGGCGCCCGCGCCCGTGGAGCGCCGCCGGGTGGTGGCGGCCGGCACGGACCGTTCCCAGGTGCCGCTGGGCCCGAAGCCGCCGACGATGTCGCGGGGCTGCACCGGTTTGGCGCAGGCGGCGCAGGTCAGCACCGGCAGGAACTGCTCGCCGCAGCGCTTGTGCACCATGAGGGGCAGCGACTCGACGTGCTCCGGCACCCAGGCGGCCTCCCACGCCCACACCGACAGCAGGATCGGCCACAGGTCACGGCCGCGTTTGGTCAGCCGGTACTCGAGGCGGCGGGAGCGGCTCTCGTACTCGGCCTTCTCGAAGACGCCCATGTCGGTGAGGTAGGCGAGCCGCCGGGTGAGCACCGCGTGCGAGATGGGCAGGGCCTCCCGCCATTCGCCGTAGCGGCGCACGCCCATCATCGCGTACCGGAGGATGAGCAGGTTCCACTCGTCGCCGATCAGGCCGAGGGTGTGGCCGATCGCGTTGGTGCCGCCGGCCGGCAGCGCGGTCGGCCGGTCCGGCGGGTGGACGAGCACGGGTCTCTCCATCGGTACGGGTCGGAGCCGCTCAGAGGCGCAGGGCCGCAGCCGGTGAGTCCGCCGCGCGCCAGCCGGGGATGGTGTCCCCCGCGGCCCAGGTGGCGTGGGTGCCGCTGGAGACGCGTTCGGGCAGCGCGATCCGCGCGATCGGACCGTCGGCGACCCGGGCCGCGTCGAAGATCAGGCACTCCGAGCGATCCTCGTTCATGTCGGTGGTCAGCGTAACAACGTACCCGTCGTCCTCACCCGTGGATCCCCGGCGCGGGGCCATGGCGGGTTCGCTGCCGTAGACGCCGGCGGGCAGCCGGAACCGGTCCTCCGCGCCGGTGCGCAGGTCGTGCCGGACCAGGCCGTCGAACAGGAACCAGCCCTCCACGCCGGTGGCCGCGTACGCGTAGCGGTAGCCGAGGCCGCCGAAGGCGTTGTTGACCACGCCGAACTCGGTGATGGAGTCGGACAGGCGCTCCTCCCGGCACTGGCCGGTGACCAGGTTGAGCCGCCAGCGGTGCAGCCGGGTCTGCATGCGGTCGAGCGCCAGGAAGCGGAACATGCGCTGGTAGTAGCCGCCGTCGCCGGTGTCCTCGGGTTCGGGCTCGCCCTGGAAGAACCCGTCCAGCACGATCTCGTCGCCCTCCTCGTACGCGTTGACCCAGTGCAGCACGTACGTCGGGTCGGCCTCGAACCACTGCACGCGGGTGCCCTTGCGCGGGATCACGCCGAGCCGGGTCGGCAGCTCCGGGTGGAACCGGGCGGCGTACCGGCCGCGCGCCATCAGCTCGGGCTCCCAGAACATCGGGCAGTCGTTGAGGATGGCGTAGTTCTCGGTGAAGGCCATGTCGTGCGGCAGCCGGGGACCCGGCAGCGGCACGTCCACGTAGTGGCTGAGCCGGTCGTCCGCCCCGACCACCCCGTAGTGCATGTACGGCTCGTCCGTGCCGTAGTTGAAGAACAGCAGCTCCCCCGTGCGCGGATCGACCTTGGTGTGCGCGGACACGCCGCACGCGTACGGGAAGTCCCCGCCCCAGCTGGCCTTGCCGAGCGTCTCCAGGGTGAGCGGATCCAGCCGGTACAGGTCGCCGCACTGGTAGAAGCTGGTCAGCGCCACCCCGGCGTGCACGACCACGTCGGTGCTGGAGGCGTCCTTCATGCGCCCCCGCGCGCCCCACCCGTCCGAGCGCGGCGACTTCTCGGGGCGCTCGGCGATGCCCGCCCAGAGCGGCCCGCCCGCCTCGGCCTCCAGCAGGAAGCCGTCGGTGCGGATGAACTTGTTGCGGTAGAACGCCTTGCCGTCCCGGAACCCGATCACGTGCACCATGCCGTCCCCGTCGAACGGGTGGTAGCGCTCCAGCGCGGGATGCACCGGGTTCTCGGTGTTGCGAAGGTAGACGCCGTCCAGGTCGGCCGGGATCTCCCCGGTCACCTTCAGCTCGTCCGCGCGCCATTCGGTCGTCTGCGGCCGCCACGGCCCGGTCCGGTACGGATGGTCGTCATCCGCCGGCAGGGTTGACAGGACGCGTCCGACGACGTCGACGTCCACTCGTGTGCTCCTCTACTCGATACCGACGACGAAGCCGACCGTGGTGGTCGTGCTGCCGCCGATGTTCAGGGTGCCGAACCGGCGCGCCCCCTCGACCTGGTACGCCCCGGCCCTGCCGGTCACCTGGCGGCTGGCGTCCAGCACCATCCGGACCCCGGTGGCGCCGACCGGGTGGCCGCCGCCGATCAGGCCGCCACTCGGGTTGACGGGGATGTGCCCGCCGATCTCCAGGTCGCCGTTCTCGACGGCCTTCCAGCTCTCGCCCGGCCCGGTGATGCCGAAGTGGTCGATGGCCGCGTACTCGGACATGGTGAAGCAGTCGTGGGTCTCGATGCCGTCCAGGGCGTCCACGCCGGGGATGCCGGCGCGGCCGAAGGCGTCGAGGATGGTGTTGCGCACGTGCGGCAGCACGTACGGCTCGGCCGCGCTGCGGGCCAGCTTCTGGGCGAGCGGCAGCCCGACCGTGCGGTGGCCCCAGCCCTGGATCCTGGCCGGCGGCGTCTTCGGCGTGCCGCCCCGCGCGAGGAAGCGTTCCCCGACGAGGACGACGCCGGCCGCGCCGTCGGTGATCTGGCTGCAGTCGGTGCGCCGGACCCGGCCTTCGACGACCGGGTTGGCCCGGTCGTCGGCGGTGAAGCTGGCGTCGGTGAAGGTCCAGCCGCGGGTCTGCGCGTTCGGGTTGGCGCGGGCGTTGCGGAAGTTGAGCTCGGCGATGGCGCGCAGGTGGCTCTCGTCGAGGCCGTAGCGGCGGTCGTACTCGTCGGCGAGCGCGCTGAACATGTACGGCCACATGAAGCGGGCGTCCTCGCCCTCGTGGCCGATCCAGGCGGCGGCGCCGAGATGCCCGGCCGCGTCGTCGCCGGAGACCGTGCGTTCCAGTTCCACGCCGAGGACGAGGGCGGAGTCGTACCGGCCGGACTCGATGTCGGCCATGGCGGCGAGCAGGGCGACGCCGCCGGAGGCGCAGGCGGCCTCGTGCCGGGCGGCGGGTTTCTCCCAGAACTCGGGCAGGACGGTGGCGGGCATGGCGCCGAGCTGGCCCTGCCGCGTGAACAGCTGGCCGAAGGCGTTGCCGACGTGCACGACGCCGATGCCGGCGGCGTCCACCCCGGCGTCCTCGAGCGTGCCGGCCGTGACGGCTTCGGTCAGGTCGGCGAAGTCCCGGTCATCCCGGCACCAGTTCCGGGCGAAGTCCGTCTGATGGCCGCCCAGGATCCATACTGACATGCTTCCTTACTACAATAATGAGAGTGATCCGTCAACGAAGCGCCACGTCGGCCGGGAAATTCACCCTCCCGATCTTGACCGAGTCATACTACATTTAAAAGAGTAATCGACGAGAGGCGTAACCGTGTCCGACGTGTTCCTGCTGGATTACGTGCGCACCCCCCGGGCGAAGGGCTCCGCCCGCGGTTCCCTGCACCATCAGAGCCCCGTGGACCTGGTCGCGGCGCTGCAGCGGGCCATGCCGGCGCGCACCGGGCTGGACCCCGCCGCGGTGGAGGACGTGATCGTCGGCTCCGCCTCCCAGGTGGACGAGCAGGGCGCCAACCTGGCCAGGACCGCCACCCTGCTGGCCGGCTGGGGCGACGGCGTGCCCGGCGGCACGGTCAACCGGTTCTGCGCCTCCGGCGTGGACGCGGTGGCCCAGACCTCGGCCAGGATCCGCGGCGGCGACCTCGGCCTGGCCGTGGCCGGCGGCGTGGAGAGCGTCTCCCGGGTGCCGATGTACAGCGACCGGGGGCCGCTCTGGACCCACCCGGAGACCGTCCGGCGGATCGGCTCCATCCACATGGGCGTGGCCGCCGACCTGAACGCCACCATCGACGGCTGGACCCGCGAGCAGCTCGACGCGTACGCGGTGGAGACCCACGGCAAGGCCGCCGCCGCCTGGGACCGCGGCGACTACGCCGGCTCGGTGCTGCCGATGACCCGCGCGGACGGCTCGGTCTTCGACCGGGACGAACTGATCAGGCCCGGCACCAGCATGGAGTCGCTCGCCGCGCTGGCCCCGGCCTTCGGCGAGCTCGGCCAGGACCATCTCGCGCTGGCCGCGCACCCCGAGGTCGGCGAGATCAGCCACCTGCACACGGTCGGCAGCTCCCCCGCGCTGGCCGACGGCGCGGCCCTGCTCCTGCTCGGCACCCGCGAGCAGGCCGAACGGCACGGCCTGCGCCCGCGCGCCCGCGTGATCGCCGCCGCGACCGCCGCCGTGGACCCCGTGATCATGCTGACGGCCGGGCAGGAGGCGGTCGAGAAGGTCATCGCCAAGGCCGGGCTCACCCCCGCCGACATCGACGTCTACGAGTTCGCCGAGGCCTTCTCCGCGCTCTGCCTGCGCCTGCGCCGCGACCTCGGCCCGGGGCCCGACCGGCTCAACCCGTCCGGCGGCACGATCGCCATGGGCCACGCCTTCGGCGCCACCGGCGCGATCATGGTCGGTGGCTGCGCCGACGCCCTGGAACGCCTCGGCGGCCGGTACGGCGTGGCCGCCGTCAGCGGCGCGGCCGGCCTCGGCGTCGCCGTCCTCATCGAGCGGGTGGCCGGATGAGCGCCCTCGCCGGTCTCAAGGACAGCGTGATCGTGATCACCGGCGGCGGGCGGGGCCTCGGCCGCGCCTTCGCCCTGCACCTGGCCGCCCAGGGCGCGCGGCTGGTGGTCAACAACCGCAACCGGGTGGTGGACGACGACGGGCTCGGCCCCGCCGACCACGTGGTCGCCGAGATCAGGGACGCGGGCGGCGAGGCGGTCGCCGAGCACGGCGACGTGGCCGACCCCACCACCGCCCGGCGCCTGGTCGAGCTGGCCATGGACACCTGGGGGCGGATCGACGCCTGCGTGACCAGCGCCGCCGTGAGCCGCCCGGCGATGTTCCACAAGGCCGCGCCGGAGGACTTCGAGTCGGTCATCCGTACCAACGTGCTCGGCACCGCCCAGGTCGCCGCCGCCTGCTCGGCCGTGATGCGCGAGCAGCGGCACGGGCGGATCGTACTGGTCGCCTCCACCGCCGGGCTGCACGGCGAGCCGACCGTCTCGGCGTACGCGGCGAGCAAGGGCGCGGTGATCGCGCTCGGCCGTTCCGTCGCCCTCGAAGGAGCGTCGCGGGGCGTGCACACCAACGTCCTGCTGCCGTACGCCACGACGCAGATGACCGACGCCGGCATGGCCGATCAGTACCGTGAACTGATGGATCCCGGGGCGGTCGCGCCGGTGGTGGCCGCGCTGTGCGACCCCGCCTGCGCGCTCAACGGCGAGGTGATCGTCTCGGCGGGCACCGGGCTGCGCGCCGCCGACGCGGTCGAGTGGGGCACGGTCCCCGCGGCGTCCGCCGACCGCCCCGAGAGCCTGGCCGAACTGCTGAGCCGCAGCAGGGCCGGGGCCGCGCACCGGTACGCCAACGCCCAGCTGGGCTTCCTGGACTTCGCGGAGGAGATGTCCCGATGACCGCAGTGCTGATCAACCTGCTGGTGACGGCCGTGGCCGTCTGCCTGACCATGGCCCTCACCATGGCGTACGCGCTGCGCACCGGCGCCCAGACGATCGTGGACACCATCTGGGGCCTCGGGTTCGTGGTGGTGGCGGCCGTCAGCTTCGTCACCTCCCAGTTCGCCGGCGACGGCCAGGACGCCCGCCGGGTGCTGGTGCTCGTGCTCACCGCGATCTGGGGGCTGCGCCTCGGCGCGTACATCCACGCCAGGAACCACGGCAAGGGCGAGGACCCCCGGTACGCGGCGCTGATGCGCAGGAACACCGGGCCGGTGGTGCCGTACGTGATCAGGAAGATCTACTTCCCGCAGGGCGCGATCATGTGGGTGGTGTCGCTGCCGGTGCAGGTCGCCATGTACCAGGACGCCCCGCTGGGCGTGCTCGCCTGGATCGGCGTGGCCGTGTGGGCGGCCGGGTTCCTGTTCGAGGCCGTCGGCGACCTCCAGCTGGCGCGGTTCAAGGCCGACCCGGCCAATCAGGGCAAGATCATGGACAGGGGTCTGTGGGCGTGGACCCGGCATCCCAACTATTTCGGGGACGCCACCGTGTGGTGGGGGCTGTTCCTGGTCTCGTGCGCCTCCTGGCCCGCGCTGGTCACGGTGGTCTCGCCGATTCTGATGACGTACATGCTGGTCAGCCAGAGCGGGAAGGCGCTGCTGGAGCGCCGGATGAGCCGCAGCCGCGGCCAGGAGTACGCCGACTATCTCGCCAGGACGTCGGGATTCTTCCCGCTGCCCCCCAAGCGGACCTAATATCTGCGGCGTGCTGATCGACCGTGTGGAGGTGCTGGTCTCCAGCCCCGGCCGCAACTTCGTGACCCTGCGCGTGCGCACCGCCGACGGCCTCACCGGATACGGCGACGCCACCCTCAACGGCCGGGAGCTGGCCGTCGCCGCCTACCTCCGCGAGCACGTCGCGCCGCTGCTGGCGGGCCGGGACGCGCACCGCATCGAGGACACCTGGCAGTACCTCTACCGGGGCGCGTACTGGCGGCGCGGCCCGGTCACCATGGCCGCCGTCGCCGCCGTGGACACCGCCCTGTGGGACCTCAAGGCCAAGGTCGCCGGGCTCCCCCTCTACCAGCTGCTGGGCGGCCGCTCCCGCGACGCCTGCCTGGTGTACGGCCACGCCTCCGGCGCCACCCTCCCCGAACTCTTCGACTCCATCAGAGCCCACCTGGAACGGGGCTACCGCGCCCTCAGGATCCAGACCGGCCTGCCCGGCATGTCCACCGTGTACGGCGTCGCCAGCTCCCCCGCCGGAGCCGGCGACCGGTACGACTACGAACCGGCCCGCGCCACCCCCCTCCCGGTGGAGGAACGCTGGGACACCCGCCTCTACCTCCGCCACCTGCCCACCGTCTTCGAAGCCGTACGCGCCGAGTTCGGCCCCGAGCTCCCGCTGCTGCACGACAGCCACCACCGCCTCACCCCCATCCAGGCCGCGTCCCTGGGCAAGGCCCTGGAGCCCTACGACCTGTTCTGGCTGGAGGACGTCACCCCGGCCGACAACCAGGAGGCGCTGCGCCTGGTCCGGCGGCACACCACGACCCCGCTCGCGATCGGCGAGGTGTTCAACACGATCTGGGACTACCAGACGCTCATCCGCGAGCAGCTCATCGACTACGTGCGCTCCCCCGTCACCCACGCGGGCGGCGTCACCGCGCTCCGCCGGATCTTCGACTACGCCGCGATGTACCAGGTCAAGTCGGGAATCCACGGCCCCACCGACATCTCCCCCGTCGGGCTGGCGGCGGCGCTGCACCTAGGCGTGGCGATCCACAACTTCGGCATCCAGGAGTACATGCCGCACACCGCCGACACCGACGCCGTGTTCCGGCCGTCGTACCGGTTCGCGGACGGCGCGCTGGCGCCCGGGGAGGAGCCGGGCATCGGCATCGACTACGACGACGCGGCGGCGGAGCGGTTCCCGTACCAGGCGGCCTATCTGCCGGTGAACAGGCTGATGGACGGGACTGTCCACGACTGGTGAAAGGTCAGGCTTTGCGGCCGAGGCCGCCGTACTGGTAGACCTCGCGGTCGGTGTACTCCGTGGCCGCGTCGGGCCACCACTGGGGGAGCGAGACGACGCCCGGCTGGAGGAGGTCGAGGCCGGTGAACATGGAGACCAGCTGCCGGGGGGTGCGGAGCAGGATCGGGGCCGCGCCGCTGGCGTTCCAGGCGTCGGCCGCCTTGTCCATGGCCGGGCTGGTCACACTGCTGGCGATGGCCACGTAGCTGCCGGGCGCGAGCGCGTCCACCAGCACGCCGACGGCGTCGTGGACGAGGGTGTCGTCCGGCACGAAGTCCAGCACGCACAGCAGCATCAGCGCGACCGGCCGGCTGAAGTCCAGGGTCTCGGTGGCGGCCTGGAGGATGGGCTCCGGGTCGCGGACGTCCGCGTCGATGTAGTCGACCCGGCCTTTCAGGCTGCCGTTGAGCAGGGCGCGCGCGTGTACCAGCACGGTCGGGTCGTTGTCTACGTACACGACCTTGGCCGCCGGATTGACCTGGTGCGCGACCTGGTGGGTGTTACCCGCCGTGGGAATCCCGGTGCCGACGTCCAGGAACTGGTCGACTCCGGCGGTCGCGGCCAGGTGACGCACCACCCTGCCGAGGAACTGGCGTTCCGCCCGGGCGTTGACCGGCAGATCGGGTGTCAGCCTGACGATCTCGTCGCCGACCTCGCGATCGGCCCGATAGTTGTCGGTACCGCCCAGCCAGTAGTCCCAGACCCTCGACGAATGCGGCACCGAGGTATCGATCCGGCGCAGAGACCCGGAGGTCCGCGCCGTCCGCTGGGTCATCACATCGCCTCTTCCAGTAGACATTCCAGCCTAGACGAGGACTCTGCTTCAGACACAGACAAACACCCCAAATGACAGCAATTCACCCACCAGGGATATTTCACGAATCGGAATATTGCAAGTTCAACCGGCGGTCTCGCGGAGCCGTTCCACGGTGACGCCGCGCAGCAGGACCTCGGAGAGCACGGCGGCGAGCAGCAGGCTCCCCAGCAGGGCGGCCGAACCCACCACGACCACCGGCACCGGATCCAGCGGGTACGCCAGCGGAGGCGTCACCGGCTGGTCGGCGAACTGCGGGATCCGGGGCAGCGCCAGCCGGGCCGCCACCACTCCGGCCGCGAGACCGGCGCATGTGCCGGCACCCAGCACGAGCACCTGTTCGAGCATCAGGGCGAGGCGGAGCGCTCCGGGCTTGACCCCGGCCGCGTCCAGGGCCGCCAGCTCGTACCCCCGGGCGCGGGCGGCCGTGTACAGGGCGAGTACGGCCCGGCCGAGGGCCAGCGCGGCGGCGGCCACGGCGGCGGTCAGCAAGAGGGTCAGCGCGGCGCCCGGGCCCTGGGTGGTGAACCGGCGTTCCAGGTCGGCGGCGTGCCGGATCCCCGAGACGGCGAGGTTCTCCCGCTCCAGGGCGGCGGCGATCCGGCCGGCCTCCCCCGCGGCCACCCAGACCTCGAAGGTGGCCTGGTCGGCTTCGCCGTACGCGACCCGGTCGGCCAGGTCCAGGTCCACCAGGGCGCCGACCTGGTCCAGGCCGGGCAGGACGGCGTACGCGGCCTTCTGCTCGAACCCGGCCGCGTACGCGTCGTCCAGGCCGGGCAGCCGCATGCCGCCGTCGACCGGGCCGTTGACCAGGGCGGGCAGCCGCTCGGGGAAGGTGGCCGGCCGGGCCAGGGGGGCGGCCACCGGGTCGATCGGGAAGACGAGGCCGCGCTCGGTGGCGCTGCCGCCGCCGGTCCAGGCGCCGGGCGTGCTCAGAGCGGCCTCCACCTCGCTCCAGCGGCCGTCCCGGCGTACGTCCAGGCGGGTGATCGTGTAGTCCAGGGCGGTGCGGTCCAGGCCGGCGTCGCCGTCCATGAGCACCTCGCTGCGGAAGCCGCGCAGCTCGCAGGGCGCGTCCCGGCACGCCCCGGGCAGGTTCCACTCGTAGTCCCCGCCGGTGCCGGGGCGGAGCGGGCCGAGGGGGATCTGGGCGGGCTGGACGGTGCCGGGGGTGGCGAAGACGCCGAACACGCGGGCGGTCCAGCTGTCCGGCGGACGCTCGTGGACGGCGGTCACCCGCAGCCGGTCCCCCTGGACCCAGACGCGCGGCACGACCGGGGCCGACAGCGCTCCCGCCGGGGCGGGGTAGCCGTAGGCGACGTGGGCCAGCCGGGCGGGGTCGGCGGCCAGCATGGCCGGGTTGCCGGGGACCCGGACGACGGGGGCGGCGGCCCGGCCGGACGGGTCGGCGGCCTCGACCGCCCGCCGGAACCGGGCGATGTCCCCGGGCGCGACGTCGATCACGCTCGCCGCGCCGGTGTGCGCCCGGGCCACCTCCCGGTAGTTGGCGGAGGCGACCGTCCAGGCCAGCCCGGCGAAGACGGCGACGCCGACGGTGGCGGCCACCACGATCACGCTGCCCGCCGTGGCCGCGCCCCTGGCCACCTGGCGGACGGCCAGGAAACCGGCCAGCCCTCCGCCCCGCCGGGTGGCCGCGAAGGCCGTCCTGGCCAGCGGGGGCAGCAGCCGGGCCGCGAGCAGCGCGGCGGCGAGCGCCAGCAGCCCCGGCGCGGCCAGCGCCGCCACGTCCCGGCCGGAGGGCTCGGTGATGATCCCCCCGGCCAGCAGCTCCACCAGGCCGACACCGGCCACCACGAGGACGACCGTGTCCAGCACCCAGCCCCGGGCGGCGCGCCGGGGAACCCGCCGCCACTGCTCGGTGACCGGCCGCCACGCCATCCCGCGGGCGGCCAGGACCGCGGCGGCCAGCCCGCCGAACACGGTCGCCGCGCCCGCGCCGACGGCCGCGGCCGACAGGGCGACCGGGCCCGAGCGCGCCGCCGCCAGCCAGGCCAGCGCGGTGCCCGCCGCCAGCGCCACCGCCAGGACCGCGAGCGGCTCGGCCAGGCAGAACCGCCACACCTGGAGCCGGGACTGGCCGCGCAGCCGGGCCAGGGTGATCTCCGGGCCGCGCGCCCTGACCAGGTCGGCCACGGTCTGGAACAGCAGCAGCCAGCCGAGCGCCGCGAGCTGGGCGACCACCAGCGCCAGCGGCACGCCCAGCGCGCCGACCTGCCGGTTCATCACGTCCAGGGTGTCGGCGAACCTCCCCAGGGTGGCGCTGCCGGCCGCGCGTCCCGCCGCCGTGACCACGCCGTGCAGCGCGCTCAGCCCGGGCAGGTCGCTCCCCCGCACCCGGGCGCGGTTCACGGAGACGATCGCGTAGTCGGACCAGGAGTCCTGGGTGCCGGCCACGACGGTGGCGGTACGGGTCTCCCGTACGGTGAGCAGCGGGCCCGCCCGGGACGAGTTGCCGGCCAGCGGACGGCCGAACCAGAACGGATCGGCCTGGTTCGCCCGGTAACGGCCGACCACCGTGAGGGGCGCGGGGCCGATCTCGCCGGTGCCCGGGACCGCCGCGAGCAGCAGGGCCAGCCGTACGGGCTCGCCGACCTCCAGGGCGGAGCCCTCCTCGGCCAGCACCTCGCGCGGAGCGGCCGGGCAGCGGCCCTCCAGGATGGTGACGTGCGCGCACTGGCCGTCCTGCCAGACCACCGGGTAGCTGCGGCGCTCACCGATGCGCGGGCTGACGATCTCCATGCCCGTGACCGGCGGATCGGTGAAATCCCGGGCGAACCCGGCGACGGCCTTCAGGGCGGGGTCGGTCTTCGTGGAGTAGTGCCAGCCCCGGCCCTCCACCGGGGCCGCCGCGAGCACGTCCCTGACGATCGCCGTCTCGGCCTGGTCCCGGCGCAGCGGCCCGTACGCGGCGGCGGCCACCGGCACCACCGCCACGACCAGCACCAGCAGCGACTGCCAGCGCCGTTCCCACAGCCCGCGCCAGATCATGCGTCCTCATCCGCCCGGTGCAGCGCCACGCCCTGCGGGATCGGCACGATCCTGGCGCGGGACCCGGGCGGCAGCAGCTCGTGGAACTCCGGCGGCAGCAGCAGCCCGCCGTCCCGGCCGACCACCACGAAGTCCTCACCGCCCCGGCCCTCCGCGCCGACCCTGCCGTCCCGGATCGTCACGGTACGGCCCAGCGCCCCGCTCACCGCGTGATCATGCGTGACCACCACGGCCGTGGTGCCCTCCTCGGCGGCGGCGCTCCCGATCAGGTCGATCACCGCCTGCCCGGTGGCGGCGTCGAGCTGGCTGGTGGGCTCGTCGGCCAGGAGCAGCCGGGGCCGGTTGGCCAGCGCCACCGCGACCGCCACCCGCTGCTGTTCCCCGCCGGACAGCCGGCCCACCCGGGTCGTCACCCCGCCCAGCCCCACCCGGTCCAGGAGTTCGGCGATCCGCCGCCGGTCCCGCCGTACGCCGCGCTGGGCGAAGGCCACGTTCTGGGCGGGCGTCGCGTACGGGATGAGGTTGCGGGAGGGGTTCTGCAGGACCACGCCGATGTGGCCGGCCCTGAGCCGGTCCAGCCGCCGCTGGTCCAGCCCGGCCAGGTCGGTCCCGTCCAGCCATAATCGTCCCGCGCTCGGCCGCAGCAACCCGGCCAGCATCCAGAGCAGAGTGGTCTTGCCCGCCCCGGAGGGCCCGAGCAGGGCGACCGTCTCGCCGCGCTCGACCACCAGGTCCACGTCGCGCAGCGCGACGACCTCCAGCTCCCCGGCCCGGTAGATCCGCACGACGCCCGCGCAGCGCACGGCGGCCGTCACCGCAGCGTCACCACCCGGTCGCAGCGGTCCGCCACCTCCGGGTCGTGGGTGGCGATGACCAGGGCGGCCTCGGCGGCCAGCAGCTCCTTGAGCACCAGCTCCCGGTTGCCGCTGTCCTGCTCGGCGGTGGGCTCGTCGGCCAGCAGCACCCGCGGGCCGACGGCGAGCGCCCTGGCCACGGCGACCCGCTGCTGCTGCCCGCCGGAGAGCTCCTCCACCAGGTGCCCGGCGTACTCGCTCAGGCCGAGGGAGGCCAGCACGGCGTCGGCGCGGCGCATCGCGTCCCGGCCGGTGTGCCCGGCGGCGCGGAGCGCGACCTCCACGTTCTCGGCGGCGGTGAGCAGGGCCAGCAGGCCGTACGACTGGAAGACCAGGGTGACCGGGGCGGTCCTGGAGACGTGGCCCGCGCTCGGCGGGCGCAGACCGGCGAGGGTGGTGAGCAGGGTGGTCTTGCCGGAGCCCGACGGTCCCATCAGCGCCACCCGTTCGCCCTCGGCCAGCTCGAACGCGAAGTCCGCGACGATCTCGCGCTCGCCGGCGTGGCAGCTCACTCCGTGACAGGACAGAACAGGCATCTCGCCCATCCTACGGATCGTGGCTAAATTCAGATCTTAGTTTAACTAGCCGCATGAAGGCGGAGGGGCGCGCTCGTGTCCAGGAACTCCTCCAGCACCAGCGTCGCCGCGCCCAGCGCCACCGCGTCGGGGCCCAGCTCGCCCAGGATGATCGAGGTCGCGTTGCCCGGCTGGGCCAGCGAGTTCGCCAGCGCGGCGGCCCTGATGCCGGGCAGCAGGTCGCGGCCGATCATCAGGCCCGCCCACCCGCCGATCAGGATTCGCTCGGGGTTGAGCAGGTTGATGAGGTTGGCCAGGCCCATGCCCAGATAGGCCACCGTCTCCTCGATCACCCGCGAGTCGCTCTCCAGCACCCGGCCGAGCGCCGCCGGCCAGTCCGTCGTGCTGGTCGGCACCCCCGCGCGGTCCAGGATGCCCTCGGCCCCGATGTACGCCTCCAGGCAGCCCCGGCCTCCGCAGCGGCACTGCCGGCCGTCCAGCGCGATCTTCGTGTGCCCCCACTCCCCCGCGCTGTTGCTGGACCCCCGCATCACCACCCCGTCGGCGACCACGGTCGCGCCCACCCCGGAGCCGATCAGCACGATCACCGCGTGCGCGGCCCCCCGGCCGGCGCCGAACCAGAGCTCCGCCTGGCCCATCGTCTTGGCGCCGTTGTCGATGAACACCGGCAGCGAGGTGCCCGCCCGCATCAGCGCGCCCAGCGGCACGCCGTCCCAGCCGAAGGTCTTGGCGTGGATGAGCGTGTCCGCGCCGCGCTCGACGATGCCCGGCACGCCGATGCCGACGCCAAGCACCCGGTCGGCGGGCACCTGGCCGTCCGCCAGGACCACGTCGATGCCGGCCAGGATCCGGCGCGTGACCAGCTCGATGTCGTGGTGCGAGGGGCGCAGGCTGTAGTCCACCCGGGCCTTCTCGGTCATCTCCAGGTCGAACAGCTCGACCCGGACGTGCGTCTCGGCGACGTCCACGCCGATCACGTGGCCGTACGCCGGGTTGACCCGGAGCAGTACACGCGGGCGCCCGCCGTCGGAGTCGACCTGACCGGCCTCCACGATGATGTTGTCGGCCAGCAGGTCGCCGGTCATGGTGCTGATGGTGGCGGCGCTGAGGCCGGTGAGCCCGGTGAGCTCGTGACGGCTGGCGGGCCCGTCGAAATAGAGCGTGCGCAGCAGCATGCCGCGGTTGCCCCGCCGGACGTCCCGGACCGTCCTGCGCTCCGGCCTCGCCATGCGTCCGCCCTCCCCGTCCTTAGTTCAATACCTGAAGCTATAGTCGCGACGCTCTCACCTCGGCCGCAACCGGGACGAAACCAATCGCCCAGAGTAGCCCGCGTTGCGTTACCAAAGCGTTTCCCGCGGAGGGCTGATCTTTTTTTGCATCTTACATTATCGTCTGTGCAACCCCCGATGAAGGAGATGGAAATGATCAGGAGAGTCACAGGGGCGGCGGCGGTAGCGGCGCTGCTCGCCGGGCTCACCGCTTGCGGCGGCTCCGAGGAGGCCGCAGGGTCCACGACCCTGACCTACTGGATGTTCCAGGACCGGACCCCGCAGGCGGGCGAAGTCGTCGAGAAGATCCGCACCGACTTCGAGAAGGCCAACCCTGGCGTCACCGTCAAGATCGTCAAGATTCCCAAGGACGACTACAACACCAAGCTCAGCAGCGCGGTGGCCGCCAATACCGTCCCGGACGTCGGCGTCCTTGACCAGCCTCTCGTCGCCCGGTACGCGATGGACGGCACCATCAAGGAGCTCCCGGCCGGCACCGTCAACGAGGCCGACTACTTCGAGGGGGCCCTCAACACCAACCGCTGGAACGGCAAGCTGTACGGCCTGCCCATCGACCACACCGCGGTCGCGCTCTTCTACAACAAGAAGCTGGTGCCGACGCCGCCCAAGACCTGGGACGAGCTGAAGCAGATGAGCGACGCCATCCACAAGGCCGACCCGAAGGTCGCCGGCATCGTGGTGCCCAAGGGCGACGGCTACGGCGCCTGGATGTGGCCGGGCGTGGTGCACGGCGCCGGCGGCGAGATGGTCGACGAGGCGAACAAGAAGGTGCTGTTCGACCAGGGCCCGGCCGTGGAGGCGCTCCAGCTCTGGGTGGACCTGCTGCCCTCCTCGCCCCGCGAGATCACCGACTCCGAGATGGCCTTCGCCAACGGCCTGGCCGGCATGATGATCTCCGGCCCGTGGGACGTGGCCACGATCAAGGACCAGTTCCCCGAGCTGGACTTCAACGTCGCGCCGCTGCCGTACAAGACGACGCCGGCCGGCAACATCGGCGGCGAGAACGCGGTGGTCTTCACCAAGGGCCAGAACGCGGACCTGGCCTGGAAGTGGCTCAAGCACCTGACCAGCTCCGAGAACAACACCGTGTACGCGCAGGCGCTCGGCGGCTTCCCGATCAACAAGGCCGCGGCCGAGCGGGACGCCGGCAGCTTCGGCGAGCAGCAGCAGGGCTTCCTGGAGCAGCTGAAGGTCGCCCACGCCCGGCCCGCCGTGCCGGAGTGGATCCAGATCAACGACGAGTTCATCGCCCCCGCCATCGAGGCCGCGCTGAGCGGAAAGCAAACCTCTCAGCAGGCGCTCACCGAGGCCGCGGACAAGACCCGCGCGCTGCTCGGCTGGAACAGCTAACGCGGAAGCGAGGCAAATCGTGGCATCTCCGGTCGTGGCCGACAGGCCCGCCGTGACGCCCCGTCCCGGGCGGCGACGCCGCCCGGGATTCGGGCGCTCAGACCGTATGGTCGGGTGGTTGCTGATCACGCCGGCGCTGGTCTATTTCGTGGTCTTCCTGCTGTACCCGGCGGGGGCCGCGCTGTACTACAGCTTCACCGACTGGAACCTGCGCTCCCCCGCCGAGTGGGTGGGCCTGCAGAACTACAGCGACCTGCTGTTCGAGGACGTGAAGTTCCCTCACTTCTGGAAGTCCGTGCAGGTCACCATCCAGTACACGCTGATCGCCGTGCCGCTCACGCTGATCACCGCGCTCGGCCAGGCGCTGCTGATCAACGCGATCCGGCGCGGCTCCAACCTGTTCCGGCTGCTGCTGTTCCTCCCCGTGGTCACCGCCGAGGCGGCCGTCGGCGCCATCTGGCGCTGGCTCTACGACCCGCAGTACGGCCTGATCAACGCGATTATCGGCTTGTTCGGCATCCCCAAGCAGAACTGGCTCAACACCCCTGAGCTGGTCATCCCCGCGCTGGCGTTCATCGCCGCGTGGCAGTGCGGCATCTCGATGATCATCTATTTGGCCGGTTTGAAGGGCATCCCCGACTCCATCCGCGAGGCGTCCATCATCGACGGCGCGGGCCCGGTGCAGCGGTTCTGGAAGGTGGTCGTGCCCATGCTCAGGCCGACCACGTTCTACCTGGTCGTGACCGGGGTGATCGCGGCACTCCAGGTGTTCGGCCTGGTCTACGTGATCTTCTCGGGCGGCGGCGGCCGGAGCGTCACCGGCGGCCCCGAGCAGTCCGGCCTGATGTACGTCCTGCACCTCTACCTGTTCGCGTTCCGGTACGACGCGATGGGCGCGGCCTGCGCGATGTCGTTCCTGCTGTTCCTGCTGATCATGATCGTGACGGCGTTGCAGTTCAAGTTCATCAAGCAGGAGGCGGCTTGAACACCGCACAGCGGGTGCGCAAGGCGCCCATCTACATCGCGCTGGTGCTGCTGACGCTGATCTCGGTGGTGCCGTTCATCTGGATGCTGGCCACCTCGTTCAAGCACAGCTCGGACATCTTCACGAAGGTGCCCAACCTGCTGCCGCTGGACAAGCAGACCGGCGACTGGGCGGCCACGCTGGAGAACTACGAGTACGTGCTCGGCCTCGGCGGCCTCGGGACGGCCTTCCTCAACAGCATCTACGTCTGCCTGGTGCTGGTCCCGGCGAAACTCCTGATCGACGCGCTGGCCGCGTACGCGTTCGCCCGGATCCCCTTCCCCGGGCGGGACAAGCTGTTCGTGCTGCTGCTGAGCGGCATGATGGTGCCGACGATCACGCTGCTGATCCCGCGCATCCACGTCACCCAGTCGCTGGGCATGTTCGACTCCACCTGGGGGCTGATCATGCCGAACATCGCGTCGGTGCTGGACATCTTCCTGCTGCGGCAGTTCTTCCTGTCGCTCCCGGCCGAACTGGAGGAGGCGGCGCGCATCGACGGCGCCAGCCGGATGCAGATCTTCTGGCGGATCGTGCTGCCGCTGTCCAAGCCCGTGCTCGCGGTGGTGACGATCACGAGCTTCATCTTCCACTGGAACGACCTGGTCTGGCCGCTGGTCGTGCTCAACGATCCCGAGCTGTACACGCTGCCGCTGGCCCTCCAGCAGCTGGCGAGCACCGAGTCGGGACGGGCGTACTACATCATGGCGGGGGCCGCGCTGGCGGTCATCCCGGTGATCATCGTGCTGCTGGTGTTCCAGCGGCGCATCATGCAGGGCATCGCCTTCACGGGGCTGAAGTCCTGACGTTGGGACCGACCTTGAGCCGGGGTGTGGAGGGACACCCCGGCTCTTTCGTCTTCTATGCGGTTCTGATCGCGGGCTCTGATTCGCGCGGCTCTGTTCCGCGGCTCTGTTCCGCGGCTCTGTTCCGCGGCTCTGTTCCGCGGCTCTG
>NZ_BOOA01000090.1 GCF_016862995.1 Acrocarpospora phusangensis | reverse complement strand
AGGGCGGCTCTGTTCAGGCGGTTCTCTTCAGGCGGTGATCGCGAGCACGGCGGGGTCGACTGGATGCCGCAGCGAGCGGCCGGTCAGGACCCGGAGCACCTCGTCCGCGGCCGACTCCCCCAGGCGGTGCAGTTCGTTGCCGAGCGCGCCGGCCACGTGCGGGGTCAGGACGACGTTGGGCAGCTCCCAGAGCGGCGAGCCCGCCGCCGGGATCTCCGGCTCGGTCACGTCCAGTACAGCTGAGATGCGCCCGGTCCGGAGTTCCTTGATCAGCGCGTCCTCGTCCACCAGGGAGCCCCGAGCGGTGTTGATCAACGTCGCGCCATCGGCCATCGAGGCCAGGAGCCCCGCGCTGACCAGGCCCCTGGTCTCCTCGGTGGCCGGGGCGTGCAGGGAGACCACGTCGGCGGTGGCGAACAGCTCCGGCAACCCGACCAGGGTCGCGCCGAGATCCCCCGCGGTGGCCGCGTCCACGTACGGGTCGCAGAGCAGCACCCGGAAGTCGAAGGGCCGCAGCAGGGCGAGCACCCGGCGACCGATCTTGGACGCGCCGAGCAGGCCGACCGTCCTGCGGTAGTTGCCGATCGTGAGATCCCGGCGCGGGAGACGCAGGTCGGCGCGGGCGGCGCGGTACTCGCGGGCGAGCCCGGGCACCCCCTTGCCGGCCAGCAGGATCATCGCGAGGGTGTACTCCGCGACGGGGACGGCGTTCGCGTCGGCGGCGGAGCTGACCGGCACGCCGCGCGCGAAGACCTCCGGGCCGAGGTGGCCCTTGACGGTTCCCGCGGCGTGCACGACGGCCTTGAGCCCGGCGGCATGAACCAGCGCGGCGGAGTCCAGGCGGGGGCTGCCCCAGCCGGTCAGCAGGACGTCCGCCTCACGGAGACGGGCTTGTGCGCCCAACGACCGGAACTCGGTCAGCGGATCGCCGAGATCGATCTCCGCCACGCGCCGCAGCCGCTCCACGACCGGGGGCGGGAACAGCCGTGGCGGAAGATCGGGAAACATCGCGAACTCAACCCGCGCCCGCACTTGCCCCGAATCGGACGCCGTCATTCAGACCTCCCGTTCACCGGCGAGCGCCGCGAATCCACGCAGACGAACGCAGCGGTCACCGGCGGGTCCACGCGGACAAGCCGGGCTGGGTGCGCAGTTTCACCTGCGGGTCCGTGCAGGTGGGTTGAGTGGGGTGCGCAGACTTCACCGGCGAGTCCACGCGAGCCGAGCCGAGCCGGATGCGCAGTTTCACCCGCGGGTCCGTGCAGGTGAGCCGAGTGCGGTGCGCAGACTTCACCGGCGAGTCCACGCGAGCCGAGCCGAGCCGGATGCGCAGTTTTCACCTGCGGGTCCATGCGGGCAGGTCGAGGGGGGTGCGCTGGACGCCGATCCACTGGCGGCGGGTGAAGCCGGGCATCTGGTTCTCCGCGCCGTGACGCGCGTGGGCGTCGTTGACGTGGACCTCGCCCGCCTGGAGGCGTTCTGCCACCGTCATGCCGCGGATCAGGTCGGCGCTGAAGACCGAGTTCATCAGCATCGGGTACCCGTTGACGAGTTCCACGGCCTCCTCCTCCGAGTCGACCACCGTGATCGGGATGACCGGGCCGAAGATCTCCTCCGCGAAGGCGGGCATGTCGGGCGTGACGCCGGTCAGGACGGTCGGCCGGTAGAACAGGCCCTCGTAGGTGGCCCCGGTGGTCACGACGGCGCCCTTGGCCACGGACGGCTGCACGATCGACTGGTGGACCCGGTCCCGCTGGGTCTCGCTGATCAGCGGGCCCAAGTCGACGTCCTCGCGGACGGGGTCGCCGACGCGGAGCGCCGCCACCCGGCGGGTCACCGTCTCCACATACCGGTCGGCGACCTCGCGCAGGACGATGTGGCGGCTGGCGCTGATGCAGGTCTGGCCCTGGAATTCGAGGGAGGCGATGAGCGCGCAGGAGACCGCCAGGTCGACGTCGGCGTCCTCCAGGACGACGAAGGCGTTGGAGCCGCCGAGTTCGAGGCGGATCTGGCGCAGGTCGGTGGCGGCCGAGGCGGCGATGGCCAGGCCGACCTCCCGGGAGCCGGTGAAGTCGAGCAGGTCCAGCCCGCGGTGCTCGGCCAGCGCGTGCCCCGCCTCGGGCCCGTCGCCGGTGACCAGGTTGAAGACGCCCGGCGGGAAACCGGCGTGGTGGGCGGCCTCGGCCAGGATCTGGCCGCCGAGGATGGGCGTCAGCTCGGCCGGCTTGAGGACGATCGTGTTGCCGAAGGCCAGGCCGGGGGCGACGGCGCGCATCGCCAGGTTGAGCGGGTAGTTCCAGGGCGTGATCACCCCGAGCACGCCGAGCGGGACCGCCCGGGACAGCGAGAGCTTCCCCTCCTTGTACGGCTGGAGGATGTCGCCGGCCGTCTGAGTCGCCTGGACCGCCGAGATGGCCAGCTGGCGCAGTCCCGCGGAGACCTCGTCCTCGGCTTTCGCGCGTACGCCGCCGGTCTCGCGCATGCTGAGGTCGATCAGCTCGTCGTACCGGCTGTGCAGGTGGGCGGCGAAGCGGTCCAGATGGGCCGCGCGGGCGGGGGCGCTCAGGGCGGCCCAGCCGGGCTGGGCGGCGCGGGCGGCGGCCACGGCGCGGTCCACGTCGGCGGGGGTGGCCTGGGCGTAAGCGCCGATGGGCGTGCCGGTCGCCTTCTCGTGGACGGGGGCGGTGGCGGCGGCCTCTGCTTCGATGAAGGCACCGTCGATGTAGAGCTTGCCGGAGGCGAGTGTGGCGGTCATGCCGGGATTCTAAGCTTACTCGTATGCCTAAAATAAGGTCTTGAGCATGGGTTTCTGGCGGTAGATCCGGGTGGAAATTTCCGGATATATCACCATCTGTGCGCAGCGGCTACGGGCAGGCCCCGGGACTTCTGCTGTTACTTAAAACTAAGCCTTGACAGTTGTGGCCGGGAGCGGCAACCTTCGCGGAGAAGTGCATTCGTCACCATCGGGGGACGCGCGTTGGAACGATCGGCCTGGTCAGCTGCCCTGGAGGAGTGCGGGCGGGAGGAGACGCGGGAGCTGGTCCGGGAGCTGGTGGAACCGCTGCTCCCCCGGTTCAGCCCGGGACGCGCCCGGCTGCGGCTCGGAGCCAACACCGCGCACTACCCCGACGCGGCGGCCGAACTGGAGGCGTTCGCCCGGCCCCTGTGGGGGCTGGCTCCGCTGGCGGCGGGCGGTGCGGACTTCGCGCACTGGGACCTGTGGCGGGAAGGGCTCGCCAACGGGACCGATCCGGCGCATCCCGAGTACTGGGGTCCGGTCACCGACATCGACCAGCGCTTGGTCGAGACCGCCGCGATCGGTTTCGCCCTCGCGCTCGCGCCCGAGAGACTCTGGGACCCGCTCACCGGCCGCCAGCGCGACACCGTCGCCACCTGGCTCCGGGACTCCATGGCCGTACGGGCGGTCGAGAACAACTGGCAGTTCTTCCCCGTTCTCGTCGGTCTGGGCCTCGACCGGGTGGGCGTCGCCACCGAGCCGGTGCACACACGACTCGACACGCTGGAGTCGTACGCGCTCGGCCCCGGCTGGTACAGCGACGGCCGTACACCCCAGCGGGACTACTACATCCCGTTCGCCATGCACTACTACGCCCTGATCTATGCCGCCCTGACCGACGACACCACCCGGGCCGCACGCCTGACGGAACGCGCCGCCGTCTTCGCCCACGACTTCCAGCACTGGTTCACCACGGACGGCGCAGCCGTCCCGTACGGCAGGAGCATGACCTACCGGTTCGCCCAGGGCGCGTTCTGGGGGGCTCTCGCCTTCGCCGGCGTCGAAGCGCTTCCGTGGCCCGTGATCAAGGGCCATCTCCTCCGCCACCTGCGCTGGTGGCTCGATCGTCCCATCCGCGACGACTCCGGACTTCTCACGATCGGGTACGCGTATCCGCAGCCCCACCTGGCCGAGCAGTACAACGCGCCCGGCTCCCCCTACTGGGCCCTGAAAGCCTTCCTCCCCCTCGCGCTCCCCTCCACCCACCCGTTCTGGCAAGCCGAGGAGGCCCCAGCACCGGACCTCCCGGCGACCAGCACCCAGCCCGACCCCGGCGTCACCCTGATGCGCTGCGACGAAGGCCGCCAAGTGATCATGCTGACGTCCCGCCAGCACCACAACTGGGTACGCCACGGCGCGGCCAAATACACGAAGTTCGCCTACTCGACGGCGTTCGGCTTCAGCGTCCCCGCGGGGACGTGGGGCCTGGACCAGGGCGCCTTCGACAGCACCCTCGCCCTGAGCGAGGACGGCGACCACTGGCGCCCCTGCGAGGTCCCCCTGGACGCCGCCGCGTCAGCCGGACTCCACTACTTCCGCTGGAGCCCCTCACCAGACGTGGACATCGAGACCTGGCTCATCGCCCACGTGCCCTGGCATCTGCGCGTCCACCGCATCCACACGGTCCGTACCCTTCACACCGCCGAAGGCGCTTTCGCCCTGAACCGCGACACGCCACCCCATCGCACCGCGACCGGCCCAGGCCACGCCCGCATTCACACCCCCGCGGGCCTCTGCCAGATCGAATCCCTCAGTCCCGCACCATCCCGGCACGGCGACCTGATTCATCCCCTCCCCGGCACCAACGTCATCGCCCGCCGAACCACGATCCCCACCCTCCGCACCGAACTCCCGCCGGGCACCCACTGGCTGACCTCAGCCGTCCTGGCCCTCACCACTCCGCCGACCACCGGCGAATGGCTCACCCCGCCCACCCTGGCCGCCGCGCTGTCGACTCACGAAAACCCCATCGCGGACCACCTGATCCGGCTGTATCAGCCCATGCCAAGCGCATGAAGGCAGCGTCCGGGACGCGTTACGCCGGATCCGCGCCGAGGAAAGGCAGGACCAGGTCCGCGAAAGCCTCGGGGGCGCCCTCGTGGATGCAATGTCCCACGTCGATGATGACGAACTTCGCGTCCGGGATGTTCTCGGCCGCTTCGGCGAAGACGGCGGGCGGCAACAAGCCCGTCTCGCCCCCGCTGATCATCAGCGTGGTCGCGGTGATGGCGCCGAGACGATCCCACCACGCGGCGTTCGGAGCCCGGACGCCACGACGGATCATGTCGACCGCCCGCCAGTCGAAATCCAGCGGCTCGTCAGGCTCGGGGAAGGACTCCACCTCGACAGCCGGCGGCTGACGCGGCGGCACCGGGGGTTCCTCCAGCACCAGCCGCCGGATCAACCCCGGACGTTCCTGCGCGATCCGGATCGCGATGGCGCCGCCCATCGAATGCCCGACCAGATCGATCCGCTCGAATCCCCGCCCGTCGATGAACGCCAGCGCGTCCGCCGCCATCAGATCCACGCTGTACTCGGCCGTACGAGGGCTGCGGTCGTGCCCTCGCGCGGCCAAGGCGATGATGTGCCGGTCAAGCCCGGAGACGAACACGTCCCAGGTGTCCGGGCGATCGGTCAGTCCGTGCATCAGGAACAGCGGAACCCCGCCGGGCTCACCCCGTTCCACGTACGCGAGCTCGACGGTGTCCATCTCGGCAATGCCCATAACGAGCAGGTTAATCGTTATCCGGTCAGATATGCGGGGCGAGATCGGCCAGGATCATCCGCTTGGGCTTGGCGCCCTTGATCTGCTGGACGATCTCGCCGTTCCGGTAGAGGTTGAGGGTCGGGTAGCCGAGCACGTTGTAGCGCATCGCCACCTCGGGGTGCTCGTCGGCGTTGAGTTTGGCGATGACGAGGCGGTCGCCGTACTCGGCGTCGATCTCGTCCAGGATCGGGGCGAGCATGCGGCACGGCGGGCACCACTCGGTCCAGAAGTCCACCAGGACGGGACGGTCGCTCTTCAGCACGTCCTCGTCGAAGCTCTCCGTGGTCACTGTGATCATTCGATTCTCCTGATCGCGCATCCAGGGCAGGCCTGCTTGAGCTGACCGGCGACCTCGGCCCTCCGGGCGGCCAGCGCCCGGATCTCGGCGTCGATCTCGGCCAGCTTGCGCTGGTAGACGGCGACGGACTCCGGACAGGCGTTCCCTGACGCGTGCCCGGCCCGCAGGCAGGCGACGAACGGCCGGGCGTCCTCGAGCGTGAACCCCACGGCCATCAGCGACCGGATCTGAGCGACCAGCCGCACATCGGCCTCGTCGTACTCCCGGTACCCGTTGGCGGCCCGCCGGGCCAGAACCAGGCCCTGGTCCTCGTAGTACCGCAACGCCCGAACACTCACCCCCGCCCGCCGCGCCAACTCCCCAATCCGCATCTCGCCCTCCACCAGCACCCACCACCGGCGGCCACACCCACCGGCCACCCGAACCTAAACGCTCACACCAACGTCAGGGTCAACCCCTGAATTTCCCTCCACCGCTCTCAGGCGATGGCTCGGTCGGGGATGCTCGTGTAGTCGGGGAAGTTGCCGGGGAGGCGTTCGTCGTCGGGGCCTTGGGTGACCGCGCGGACCAGGAGTTCGCCGCCGACGAAGGCCCCCCGCCAGGAGCCGCCGAGCCCCCCGAAGAGTTCCTCGCGGTCGCCGCGCGATCGGGGCCGGTTGAGCCCGACCTTGAAGGCCCGGACCTCCGTGGCCAGCCGCCGGGCGGTCCGGCCGTCGTCACAGGAGATGGTGGCGACGAGCGCGCCGTTGCTGGCGTTCATCGCGGCCAGCAACTCGGCCTCCGTGTCCACGAGCACGATCGTGTCCACCGGGCCGAAGGGCTCGGCGTGGAAGAGCGGCGAGGACCCGGGCGGCGTCAGGATCGCCACAGGTGCCAGATATGCGGATATGTCCTGACCAGGAAGGAACCGGCCGTCGTCCAGCGACCCGCGGAACAACGGGACTCCGCCCTTGGCGATGGCGTCGTCGATCTGATCCGTCAGATCCTTCGCCTTCGCGTTGTTGATCAGCGGCCCGAAGTCCAGCTCCGGCAGCGGATCATCCGGCGCCTCCACCGCCAGCGGATGCCCGAACCGCACCCCCCGCACCGCGGGCAGGTACGCCGCCACGAACTCATGGAACAACGACCGCTGCACCACGAACCGCGGATACGCCGTGCACCGCTGCTTCGCATAGTCGAACGTCGCCCGGATCTGCCGCGCCAGGGTCTCCCAGTCGCTGAAGTCCCACACCCCCCAGCAGTTGAGCCCCTCCTGCTCCAGAACGTGCCGCCGCCCGAGGTCGGCGAGCGAGGTGGCCACCTGCCCGCCGGCGTCCCGGCCACCCACGAAGGAGACGCAGCCCAGCTCCTGCCCCCGCACCAGCGCCGGCGAGAGTTCCGCCCCGCCACCGCTGACCAGCGTCAACGGCACCCCTTCACGCACGGCCAGGGCACACGCCAGCGTCAGGCAGGACAGCCCCCCGTCCGTCGGCGTCTTCGCGATGGCCGCGTTGCCCGCGAGCGCCTGCACGAGCATCGCGTGCGTGAGCACACTCATCGGATAGTTCCAGCTGGCGATGTTGCTGACCGGCCCCGGCAGCGGAGCGCGCCCCGCGAGCATGCGGTCGATCTCCTCGACATACCACCGCACCCCCTCGATGCAGCGGTCCACGTCGGCGAGCGCGAGCCGCCACGGCTTGCCGATCTCCCAGACCAGCAGCAGCGCCAGCAGCTCCCGGTGCGCGGTCATCGAGTCCAGCGCCGCGGTGACCCGCGCCGCGCGCTCGGGAAGCGGCACGTGCCGCCACTGCCGGTGGTCGTCCACCGCGGCCCGCACCGCGCGTACGGCCGCCGAACGATCCAGCCGGGGCGGCCCCGCGATCGTCGTGCCGTCCACCGGCGTGACCCCCGGCACCGGCCGCCCGTCGCGCTGCCAGATCCCGCCCCAGTGGTTGAGCACCCGGTCGTCGTGAAACGCCTCCGGCGCCTCCGCGCAGCACCGGCTGTACGCGTCCTGCCAGGAGGTCCCCGGCTTGAGAACGAGCGGCATCAGGTCTTCCTTTCCTGCGGATGTCCGGCGGACCGTCGGCGTCGACGGCTGGTCGATCGGGATAACGGGTCGGTCGGGAAGGCGAGTCGATCGTCGGCCGAGGCCGTCGCGAACGGTCGAGGAGTTCAGTCGGACCAGTCGACGGCGTGGGCGAGTCGGGGTAAGGGCTCGAACTCCTTGATGGCGTCCAGCGACCGGCCCATCGCGGCGTTGGCCTCACGTTCGACCATGACCTCGACGAGCACGGGCAGCTGCTCACGCGCGGCCTCCGCGCTCGCCCAGGCCAGCGCGCCCTCCAGATCGCCGGGGGACTCGACCCGGCGGGCCGGGCACCCGAACGCCTCCATGACCTTCACGTGGTCGATCCCACCCTCGCCGTAGTGCAGATCCACGGCGAAGTTCATGTCGTACGGAATCTCCGCCTGCCTGATCAGCCCGAGGTACTCGTTGTTGATCATCACGATGACGAACGGAATCCGGTACTGCGCCGCCACCGCGATCTCCTCCATCAGGAACTGGAAGGAGTAGTCGCCCACGACCGCCACGACCTCGCGCTCGGGGAAGGCGCACTTGACGCCCATCGCGGCCGGGATCTCCCAGCCGAGCGGCCCGGCCTGCCCGCAGACCAGGTAGCGGCGCGGCAGGTAGGTGCGCTGGAACTGCCCGGACCAGATCTGGTAGAGGCCGATGGCGGTCACGAACGTCGTGTCGGGCCCATAGAACTCGTTGATCTCCCGGAACACCCGGGGCGGCTTGATCGGCACGTCCTCGAAGTCGTCGCGCCGCGCCATCGTGTCCCGCAGCTCCCCGACCCGGCGCGCCCACCGCCCGGCCCGCTGCGGCTTGCCGCGGTGCCGCGCCGCCTCGGCCATCGCGGCGAGCGTCGGCTGCGCGTGCCCGACGACGCCGAGGTCGGGCTCGAAGACCTTGCCGATCTGGGTCGGCTCGATGTCGACGTGGATGAACTTGCGGCCCTTGCGGTAGACGTCCAGGTCGCCGGTGTGCCGGTCGCCGAACCTGGCCCCCACGGCGAGCACCAGGTCGCTCTCCAGGAACGCCGCGTTGCCCCAGCGGGTCTGCGTCTGGATGCCCGCCATGCCGGCGAACAGCGGATGGTCCTCGGGGAAGGCGCCCTTGCCCATCAGCGTGACCTGGACCGGCACCTGAAGATGCTCGGCCAGGTCGCGCAGCTCGGCCGTGGCGTCCCCGATGATCACTCCGCCGCCGGCCAGGATCAGCGGACGCTCGGCCCGGGTCAGCATGTCCACCGCAGCCCGGACGGCCGCCGGCGAAGGCTGGGGCACGTCCACGGGGAACGGCGCGTCCAGGTCCGGATCGTACAGACAGGTGCCCCGCTGCACGTCGATCGGCAGGTCGATGAGGACCGGACCCGGCCTCCCGGACCGGGCGATCCGGAACGCCTCCCGGAAGACCCACGGCGCCTGCGCGGGCTCCTTGAGCTGGACCGCCCACTTGGTCACCGGCCGGGCGATCTCCACGATGTCGACCGCCTGGAAGGACTCCTGGTGGAGTTTGGCCCGCTCGGCCTGCCCGGTGATGCAGATCATCGGAATCGAGTCGGCCAGCGCCGTGTACAGCCCGGTGATCATGTTGGTCCCGGCGGGCCCGGAGGTGCCGATGCAGACGCCGACGTTGCCGGTCACCCGGGACCAGCCGTCGGCGGCGTGCGTGCCGCCCTCCTCGTGGCGCACCGTGATGTGCCGGATGGAGCTGTGCTGGAGGGCGGCGTAGAGGGGAAGGATCGCCGCGCCGGGGATGCCGAAGACGGTGTCCACGCCCTCGGACTCGAGGACCGCGACCACGGCCTCCATGCACGGTATCCGCTTCATGCGTTGATCCTTTCGATGACCTTGAGCAGCGCCGAGTGGTCGAGCGAACCGTGGCCCTGGGCCCGCGCGGCGGCGATGAGCTGGGCCACGACCCCGGTGAGCGGCAGCGCCACGCCCGCCTCGCGGGCGGCGGCGATGATGATGCCCATGTCCTTGTGGTGGAGGTCGATCCGGAAGCCGGGGGCGAACTCCCGCTTGATCATGGAGTGGCGTTTGAGTTCGAGGATGCGGGACCCGGCGAGCCCGCCCGCGAGAACGTCGAGGCCGGCCGCCGGGTCCACCCCCGACGCCTCCAGGAGCACGATCGCCTCGGCGATCAGGCCGTAGATCCCGCCGACGACGAGCTGGTTGGCGGCTTTCACGGTCTGGCCCGCTCCGGACGGGCCCACGTGCACGATCGTGGTGCCCAGCACCCGGAGCACCTCCCGGGCCGACTCCACGTCCTCGGCCCGGCCGCCCACCATGATCGAGAGCGTGCCGTCGACGGCCCCCCGCTCGCCGCCGCTCACCGGGGCGTCGATGGCCCGGATGCCCTTGACCGCGGCGGCCTGGGCCACCCGGCGGGAGGTCTCCGGCCTGATGGTGCTCATGTCGATGTGCAGGAGCCCGGGCGACCCGTACTCCAGCAGGCCGGAGCTGCCGAAGACGACGTCTTCGACCTGCGGCGAGTCGGGCAGCATGGTGATCGCCACGTGGGCCTGCGCGACCGCCTCCCCGAGGCTGCCCGCCGTCTTGCCGCCCAGGGCGGCCAGCTCCTCCAGCCGCTGCTCGCTCACGTCGTAGCCGACGACGGTGTGACCTGCTCGGATCAGGTTCGCGGCCATGGGGGTGCCCATGATCCCGAGCCCGATGAATGCGATGTTCATCCGCTCCTCCAGGCGAAGCTGCCGGCGCTCGGCCCGGTGGGCCGGTACTCAAGACCGACGTGGCCGCGGTAACCCGCCGACACCAGCCGTTCGAAGATCTCCGGGTACGGCATGCCGCCCGACCCCGGCTCTCCCCGCCCCGGATCGTCGGCGACCTGCACGTGCCCGAACCGGGATACGTCCTTGTCGATCAGGGCGAGCACGTCCTCCCCCATGCGGTGCAGGTGGTAGAGGTCGGCCAGGAACGCCACGTTGGGCACCCCGACCTCGTCGATCACCTCGAACGCGGCGGCCGACGAGGTGATCGGATAGCGCGGGTTCTCGTGCGAGTTGAGCGCCTCCACGACCACGACCGCGTCGATCCCGGCCGCGGCTTCGGCCGCGAGCAGCAAATTGCCCAGCGCGGTCTCCCGCTGCGCCTCGACGGGAACGCCGTCGGCGCGGTTGCCGTAGAGCGCGTTCAGCACCCGGCAGCCGAGCGAGTCGGCCAGACCCGCCGCCACCTCCACGTTGGCCCGGAACCGGTCCGAGGTGGCGGGATCGGAGAGCAGCCCGCGGTCTCCCGCGGCCATGTCGCCCGCGTCGAAGTTGAGCCCGACCAGCCGCACCCCGGCGTCGCCGATCGCCCGCCGCAACCGCTCGATCTCCCGGTCCGCCGGGACAGGCCCGTCGAACGGCCACCACAGCTCGATCGCGTCGAAGCCCGCCTTCGCCGCCGCCTCCGGCCGTTCCAGCAGCGGCAGCTCGGTGAACAGGATGGACAGGTTGACGTCGAACTCGAACGCGCCCTGCTCGCCGCCAGGCGAGAGACCGCCCTTCCCGCCGGAGGTCATGCGCCCTCCAGCAGGGATCGCATGAGACGGGCGGTCTCACTGGGGGTCCTGCCCACCCGCACGCCGACCTTCTCCAAGGCTTCCTTCTTGGCCTGCGCGGTCCCGGCCGACCCGGACACGATCGCGCCCGCATGGCCCATCGTCTTGCCCTCCGGCGCGGTGAACCCCGCCACATAC
>NZ_BOOA01000089.1 GCF_016862995.1 Acrocarpospora phusangensis | reverse complement strand
TCTTAGAAGGCGTCAGGGCGATCTTGCCGGGAATTGCGTTCTTCCGCCCCCAGGTACCGAGCCTCGTCCTCTATCAGTAGTTTGATCAATCCACTCATAGCGCGCGGATTGATCCCGGCTTCCATTCCGGCGCTTTCCATGGCATGTACGTCGCGCTGTTCCAGCCAGCATTCGAGGGTCGGCGCATCGACGTGAAGCAGGCGCGCCGCCTCCTGGAGGGCGGGTCGTATCTCATGTTCCGCCATGTCTCACCTTCGGTGTGAATACCGTGTCAGGGGGTCGCGCCCACGACCCTACTCGCTGGCATCCGGATTGGGCTTGGCGAGCAGATGGGCGGACAGCGGCATCCGGTGTGGCCAGGCCGCAGGCCCGTACCCGCCTCGGGCACTCCGATCCTGCTCTCACACTTCGTGTCTACGCCCACGTGATCAGCGAACCATCTCAACGAGGACAAGGGCGACCTGAAGGGTAAGCGATCAAGCGTAGAGGTCGTCAATGGTGATCAGGCGTACGTCGTACTCGGGTTTGGTGGCGAGTTCCTGGGTGAATCCGGCGCCCGAATAGCACGTGAGCACTATCCCTCCCGACGTCGTGTTGCCGTCGGCGACGGCGGCGAGGACTGAGTGGTAGAGCGACGGGTCGCGGATCTCCGTCTCCTCCGCCAACAGGTAGCGGGCCTCCCTGAACAGCGGGACTTCGGCCTTCAACACGGATCTGATCACCCAGTCGTCGAAATCCGCTGGCCCGTCCGGGATGTCGCTACGGACGAATTCCTTCCGGTAGGCGGGTGTCCCACCGGCCACCGCGTGATAGCCCGTCATGGGGATTTGATCGACTTGGTCGAGGCTATCCCTCGGCCAGGGCTGCCTCGCCGGCGTCGGTGAGAATCAGCCGCCTTCCGTTCTCCCGGTCCGCGTCGGCGTCGTCATGTGCGATCCATCCGGATTTGAGGAGGATGCTCAGCGTCGCGGCCGGGATGCCTGAACGCCGCGGTGAGAGAGGGTTGTGGCGTACGACCTCATCGCGGATCCGGAGCAGAACCGCGCGCTGCGCGGCCGTGGGCCGGCGCGGACGAGGGTTGGTCATCTGGAAGTCACCTCCGGCGGGGGCGGATGTCCCGATTGTGCCAGTTTGGCGTTAATTGTGACTGCCTTCCGGAGTGATCTGGTATGACCGTGGCTGCGCTGCCGGACCTGTCCTGGGCGAGGCCGGATGCGGCATGTCCTGGCGTTCCGGCTAGGGGAGGCGTTCCGGCGGCTGAGCCCCCGCTCGGCGGGACGTTCGCGGAGCTCGGTTTCGGCCCGTCCGGGCACGCACCCCCGCGGGCCGCGGTCCGCTTGATGGTCACGGTGGCGGCCGCTGGGCCGGGGCTCGCGTCGCCGAGGCGACGGGACCCAGGGGGCGTTGACTTTGTCGCAAGGTATGGCGCAACATATTGATACAAAGCTTGCGACAAAGGAGGCGTCATGACTCGTGAACCGTTATCAGACGACGGCCCGTCGGCGCGTGCGGCCGATCTGCGGCTGGCCAGCGAGTGGCTGGCGCAGCACGACCTCACCGGCCTCCGCCCGACCCCGCTGCTGGCCAGCCGGCTGGTGGTCCGGAAACGCGCCCGCATCGCCGCTGCCGTCATCCTGGCCGTGCTGATCATGGCGAGCGCGCTCGCCGCCACGTCCGCCTTCGGCGGCTCCCAGCCGCAGCGCCCGCTGCCGCTGCTGGCCCTGACCGCGCTGGTGGCCGGGCTGCTGCTGGCGCAGTCGATGCTCGACTGGTGGGTGCGACGCGTCGACCAGCGGGCGGCGGCGACGCTGTCCCGCAGGGCCGCCCATGTGATCCAGCCGGGCTGGAGGGACGTGCTCGGCCAGCCGTACGCCGTCTTCGCGGTTGTCACGTTCGCCGGTGCGCTGGTGCTGGCCGGAAGCGCCCTGGCCGTTCCCGACCCCACCGTGCGGCAGTTGGCCGTCGTTCTGCTGATCGGCCTGCTCGGTGTGACGGCCATCATCGCCATGCAGCTGCGCCACCTGCTCAGGCGCCCGGTCGTGGCGGAGGACGAGGAGTCGCTGACCGCCGACGTCATCATGCGCGTCGAGGACGCCCGCGACCTCATCACGCCAGGCGTGCAGTGGTCGCTGCCCATGGTGCTGCTGTTCGGCACCGCGCCCGGCTGGTGGAGCGCCGCTGCGGTCGCCTACCTGCTCCTCGGTCTGGTCGCGTTCGTTGCGATCCATGCCAGGACGCCGTCGAGCGCGACGATGGCCCGGCGGGCCATGAGCGTCCGATGATCGTCATCGACGCCGCCTCGCCGGTGCCGCCGTTCGAGCAGCTGCGGGCCCAGCTCGCCCGGCAGATCCAGGACCGCACGCTGGCCGTGGGCGCCCGGCTGCCGACCATCCGCCACCTCGCGGCTGACCTTGGCCTGGCCGTCAACACGGTCGGCCGGGCCTACCGGGAGCTGGAGGAGGCGGGGCTGATCGAGACACGTGGGCGGGCGGGTTCGTTCGTGTCGGCCGCCGGTGAGGAGGGCCGGGAGCGGGCCCGCCGGGCCGCCGCCGCCTACGTGGCTGTGATCGCCAGCGTCGGCATCGATGCGGGCGAGGCGATCCGTATCGTTCAGGCGGCTCTGACGGCCGGCTCGGTGGCACCGGCCTCGCCATGACCGCCGTGTCGATAAATATCCGACAAATATCGACCATACGTTCGGATGGCGGTACGATGATCCACGGCCCTGGGCGGAGGGGAAGCCGACCCGGGGCCTCCACGCTGAGCGGGCGGCCTGACGTCGCGGCCGTCGTGGTTCCTGCTGTAGGCCAGCTGGCCTAGCGGTCGGAGCGCATCCCCTGAGGCGGTACGGAACAGGAGGGCGGAACGGGGTGGACCGCCCGCGGCGGCTGTCACCGAGCGAGTATCGAGCCGATTCGTTGGACCACTTCGGCATGCTGTGCTGCGGCGGAGCGCTCAAGAAACGACGGCAGGAGTGGCGCACATCGAGGGGATCCATGCCCCTCAGCCTTCAGGACCGCTCGACCGCCCGCCGCCGAAATCTTCCCGCGACGCAGGCCACGCCATCGCGATCATGCGTTATGCCTGACGGCGTACATCCTCCTCAGCCGCCGCGCCTCGTGCGAGCCAATGCTGAAGCTGGCTGTGCCGGAACTGATAGGAGATCCCGGAGATCCGCAGCAGTCCGGCTTGGCTCGCCCATTCGAGAAAGCCTCCTAACCGCATGGGAGACCGCCGCTGTTGTGCGGCCAGCACGCGAGCGAGGTGATAACGGCACCAAGTATGGGACCCAAATGAGATCACGAGCACCCATGAGACGACGAACCCGCTGATCAGTCCGACCCTGATCCCGGACGAAAATTCGGCGTTCAATCCGAGGGTGATGCCGAAGAGGTTGAACAGGAGCCAAGTCACCAGCCCGATCGCCAGACCATGAAGCCCGTCTGCCCGAATGACGCCATATGGTCCAACAGGCTGTGGTGAAGAATCGTTGAGCATGACAACGAGTCCTATCACGTTTCCTACCACGCTTCCGCCGGCGAGCATGACCACGAGCGTGGTGATGGAATCGGGCTGGAGCTCGCCCACGATTTGTGTCGCAACCCCGAAGGAAAAGATGCCGAATATACCGGCTGTTAATCCGAGTAATACGCCGGCTCCAACACCGCCCACCTGATCGCCTACAAAGCCGCCCGCGAGGCCGGTGACGAGTACGAAGATGAAGACCATCGCGGAACTCTGCACGGAACTCGGCAGGAAGGAGCCGATGAAACCTGCCACGATCATGCCCAGGAACGTGGTCATGATTCCACTGAAGAAACCGGATTTGAACCGCCGGAAAGCATGGCTGGTGCCAAGGCGAAAGGTTAAATGATGTGGGCTCGGGTGCCGTATGGCGCCGCTGGCCAATAGGAGTAGGACGGCGGCTACCACGAAGAATTCCTGTTCGCCGGACAGAGCGGGTAGCAGCGCGAGTAGGGCAGGGAGGCTCGCCAGCGTGAAATGTGCCAAAGTGGCCTTTATCGAGCCACTGATGCGCCACCATTCGCTGAGTACAATATCGGTCCCCGACAGCCCGTGGCGAGCTCGCCAGTCAAGATGAACCGCGATCTTCCCCAGCCATCGTTCCACGTTCTCGGCCGAATAGCGGTCGTCGTCGGAGACCCGTACCAGGGCCGAGACGTACCTGCTGAGCAACAATGAGTTGACGCGCTCGGCATATTTTTCCCGGCCGGTCTGACCTACGTCTTTCTCCGGCAGCAGCTCGCTCGGATCGCCGTCCGCGCGGTAGATGGCGGTAGCGAGGGTCAACCGCCAGGGCGTGGCCAGTTCAGCCGCCAGAACCCCTGCCGGGTACGCGTCGAGTTCCGCCAGCACGGGAGCCCACCGGTTCAGGTCGCTCTCATCACGCAGTTGCTGACTCAGATAGGACGCCGACTTCCTGCCGTCGAGCGGCCTGATCTCCACGTGGGTCGCGCGGTCCAGTCGCGTCGTCAACTGCGCGTATTCCGTGTTGCGGCAGGTCACCACCACGGCCGCTCGCTCTCGCGCCCGCATGTACCCGTTCAGCGCGGCCACTGCCGAATCGGCCCGGCGGGACATTCCCGCGACACCCATCTCGTCCAGTCCGTCGATGATCGGGAGGATCCGCCGCTTCTGGATCAGCCCTACGGCCGCTTGCTCACTCAGTGCGAACCGTTGCGCTATCTGCTGCGCCAGCCACTGCTCAAGCGGGTGATCCGCCGGCCAGGAGGCAGCACTCAGAAGCAGGGGCACCGGACCAGGCTGTCCGGAGGTCTCACGCTCCTCCAGCAACCGGATCAGCAGTTGCAGCGCCAATACGGTCTTACCCGCTCCCGGTTCCCCCAGGATCACCAGTCGGCCCGGAGTCAGCGTCCGGTAATACTCGAGCACGGAGGCCATATCCCCTACATCGGCGCCGCCCACCTCGCGGAAACGGCCGGTCCCGCGGATGAACTTCACATTCGCGTACGTGTCCTCGGGCTGGTCCGTTCCCAGCAATCGGGCACGGGCGACCTGGCTCTGCGCCAGCATGACCGCCGCGAGTTCCCGCTCGGCCTGTTCGAGGTCGACCGTCGCCAATTCGGCACGGCGCGTGGCTTTCTCCCAGGCGACGACGGCAAGCGCGGTGGCACCGACCGGCAGGGACCACACATTCGCCCACCCCACCCAGTCTCCGAACGTGCCGGCGTCGGCGTTGATCGCTTGGACCACCACATTCACGGATACGCCCAGCGCGGTCAGGCCCAGGAGTATCCAACCCGCCGCGCGGATCCCGTCCCGTCACATGCAGCCCTCGCTTCGCCGAGCAGATGTTTCCGAACAAGGTCCCAAAGCCAGATATCGAATGAGTAAGCGCGGACCATCGACGTTTGGGAGCTACCTGTTTGTACGGAGCTTTGAGACGATCTCGGCATGCGCGCGGACATCGTCGGCCGCCAGGAGGAGCTTCGGGCGGTCGCGGGTTTCCTTGATTCGCTTGCCGTACGGTCGGCGGGTCTGGTTCTGGAAGGCGAAGCCGGTATCGGCAAGACGACGTTGTGGCTGGCGGCTGTGGAGGAGGCGCGTCGGCGGGGGTTTCGCGTCCTGACGACGGCTCCCGCCACGGCCGAGGCGCAGTTGTCGTACGCGTCGCTGGCGGACTTGCTCGCGCACGTGGAGAGTTCGGTGTTCGCGACGCTGCCCGAGCCGCAGCGCCGGGCGATCGACGTCCTTCTGCTGAGGGACGGGGCCGATGACGTGCCCACGGATCGGCGCGCGACCGGGGCCGGTCTGCTGTCGGTCATCGAGCGGCTGGCGGACGAAGGCCCGGTGCTGCTGGCGATCGATGACCTGCAGTGGGTGGACAGCTCCAGCGCCGGGGCGATCCAGTTCGCGGTCAGGCGGCTGCGCGCGCGGGTCGGCATGCTCGCGACGCTGCGGACCGAGGATCGGACCGAGAGCGGCGCCAGGGAGCACGGTGCTGCCACGTCATGGTTACGGCTGCTGGATCCGGACGCCAATCACCGATTACGGGTGGGACCTCTGAACCCGGCCGTTCTTCATGGAGTGCTCCGCGGGACGATCGGCCGTTCCTTTCCCCGGCCGACGATGGCCCGCATCCAGCAGGTGTCCGGCGGCAATCCGCTGTACGCGCTGGAGCTGGCCCGGGACATCGGTCCGGATGGCCCGACCGACGTGACGTCGTCGTTGCCGGGCACGCTGGCCCAGCTCGTACAGGCGCGGATCGGGGGATTCGCGGACCTGCGGCAGGCGCTGCTGGCCGTCGCGGCGCTTGCCGAGCCCACCGTCGAGGCCGTCCAGCTCGCTGTGGGAGCCGATCCGGCTGAGCGTGACCGCCTGCTCGGTGAGGCCGAACAGGCCGGTCTGATCACGATCGACGGCCTCCGGATCCGGTTCACGCATCCGCTTCTCGCCACCGGCATGTACGCGAGCGCGACGGCGACCGCCAGGCGCACCATGCACGGTCGCCTCGCCGAGGTCGTGGCGAATCCGGAGGAACGTGCTCGCCATCTGGCGCTCGCCGCCGTACGTGCCGATGAAGGCACTGTGGCCGCGCTCGACGAGGCGGCCGTACGGGCGCGTTCTCGGGGGGCGCCCGCTGCCGCCGCCGAACTGCTCGATCTGGCGGTCGGGCTCGGCGCGGACACGCCTGAGCGCCTGATTCGCTCGGCCCGGCACCACTTCGACGCCGGAGACCCGGGGCGGGCTCGGGTGATGGTGGAGAAAGTGGTCGACGGGCTCGGCCCGGGGCGGACCCGTGCCGACGCGTTGCTCCTGCTGGCGACCGTGCGTCTCCATGACGACAGCTACCGGGAGGCGGTGGGTTACCTGGAGCAGGCGCTCGCGGAAGTGGACGATGACCTGCGGCTCCGCGTGCAGATCCTGATCGAGCTGCTGTACGTGCTGGTCAATTTGGGCCGGATCCCCGACGCACTGCGCATCGTGGACGACACCGTGGCCGACAGCGAGCGACTGGGGGATTCCGGCCTGCTGGCCAAAGCCCTCGCCTCCGCGGTGATGATCCGCTTCCTGAGCGGCCAAGGACTGGACGGGCCCATGCTGCGGCGCGCCCTCGCGCTGGAGAATCCCGACATGTCGAGCCCGGTCATGCTGCGCCCAGCCCTGATCGACAGCCTGCTGCTCGCCTGGACGGGACGGCTCGACGAGGCCAGAGAACAGCTGCTCACGCTGCGCCGGCACTGCCTGGACCGGGGCGAGGAGAGCGACCTGATGTTCCTGGCCTTTCACACCGTGGTCGTCGAATGCCGGCGGGGCGACCTCGCCGCGGCAGGCGCGCTCGTGGAGGACACCCGAGAGCGGGCGTTGCAGCTGGACACCGACTTCCCCCTCGCGATCGCGCTGTCGGCGGAGGCGAACCTCGCCGCGTACACCGGCCGGCCCGATCAGGCGCGCCGGGCCGCGCGGGAGGCGCTCGAGATCTTCCAGCGGGGCAGCTGTCTCGCGGTGACCGTGTGGCCGATGGTGACTCTGGGCTTTCTGGAGGTGTCGCTGGGCGACCATGAGGCGGCCGCCGCGATCCTGGGGCCGCTCGCCGCCGCCGCGCAGGACATGGGGTACGGGGAACCCGCGGCAGCGCCCTTCGCTCCGGACCTGGTGGAGGCGTTCATCGGCGTGGGGCGGCTGGCGGAGGCGGCCGCGCTGGTGGAGCAGTTGGAGGCCAGCGGCCGTCGGCTGGATCGTTCCTGGGCTCAGGCGCTCGGCGCGCGGTGCCGCAGCCTTCTGCTGGCCGCGCAGGGCGATCTGGACGCCGCGCTCGATGCGGCATCGCGGGCTCTGGCCGAGATGGAGCGGCTGCCGATGCCGTTCGAACTGGGCCGCACCCAGCTGGTGCTGGGTCAGATCCAGCGCAGGCGCACCCAGAAGCGCGCCGCCGGCACCGCTCTCCGAGAGGCTGTCCGGATCTTCGACGAGCTGGGCATGTCGCTGTGGGGCGCCAGGGCCAGGAGCGAACTCGAACGGGTCGCCACCGGCCCCTCGGGCGGTACGGAGCTGACTCCGTCAGAACGGAGGGTCGCCGAGTTGGCCGCGAGTGGAATGACGAACCGTCAGGTGGCCACGGCCCTGTTCATCAGCCCGAAAACCGTCGAGGCCAACCTCGCCCGCGTCTATCGCAAGCTGGGCATCCACTCCCGTGCCGAACTCGGCCGGCGAATCGCCGGATGAGCGCATAGGGAAACACCCGATTCCTCGGGCGAATCCTCGAATTACGTTCTGCATGCCGCAGCGTAGCCAGAGGAGAAGGCGAATATGGTTGCCGTTTACAGAATCTCGGCCATCGCCGTCATGGTCGAGGTCGCCATCCAGTCGATGTCGGTGGTCTTCGGCATCGCGGGTCAGGGCAAGTGGATCCAGGAGGGCGGTGTGCTCGACAAGGCGGTCATCGAGGCCCGGGAATTCGTGTTCCCCGAGGTCATCGGCTACCTGATCCACGGTCTCAACGGGACGATACTCATCCCGTTGACGGCGCTGATCCTGCTGGTCTCCTCCTTCTTCACCAAAGTGCCCGGAGCGGTGAAGTGGGCGAGCCTGGTCCTGCTGGCCGTCGCGGTGCAGATCACCCTGGGCATGTCCGCTTCCGGCCTGCCCGTGCTCGGCGCCCTGCATGGCCTCAACGCGTTGCTTCTGCTCGGTGCGGCGTTCTACGCGGCGCGCCTGGTGCGCCGAAGCCGTACCGCGGATCAGGGAGATCGTCTCGCGTCGCGCGCCTGACAGATGGGTCGTCTGAACAGCCGGGGCCTCCGTCTCGCCGTTGCTTGCGGTGCCTCCGCAGCTGTATTAGGGCCGCTGATCTGGCTTTGGCAGGACAGTCTGCTTCCCGGGGCGTACTCCGTGATGGGTATGGGGTACGCGGAGCACGGCGGTCACGGGGGGCAGGTCGCGGGCGGGCGCAGCGTTACGTCGCTCGTCGCCGATCCGCGTCGTCCGGCCGATGTTTCCGTCACGCTGGCCGCTGGGAAGGAACGATTCCGGCTGCCTTCGGGGCGGGCTTTCGACGGGTTCACCCTCAACGGCGGGTCACCCGGGCCCGTCATCCGCGCGACGCTGGGACAACTGGTCGAGGTACGGCTGGTCAACGGGTCGGTGCCGGACGGCATCACGCTGCACTGGCACGGCGTCGACGTGCCCAACGCGGCGGATGGCGTGGCGGGCGTCACCCAGGACGCGGTCCGTATCGGTGAAGAGCACGTCTACCGGTTCATCGCCGACCAGGCCGGCACCTTCTGGTACCACTCCCATCAGATGTCGCACGAGCAGGTCCGGGGAGGTCTGCTCGGCGCCCTGGTGGTGACCCCACCGGAACAGCCCGCCGAGACCGTCGACGTCGTCGCGCTAGTGCACCTGTACGACGGAGTCCGTACCGTCAACGGAAACGAAGGCGACGTGCGGGTGACCGTGCCGCCTGGGAAACGGGCCCGTGTCCGAATCGTCAACACCGACAACGGTCCGATGTCGGCATGGGTCGGCGGTGCCTCGTACCGGCTGGTCGCCGTGGACGGCACGGACCTGAACAGGCCCGATCCGGTACGGGACACCGGGGTTCTCGTCACCGCGGGCGGCCGCGCCGATGTCGAAGTGACCATGCCCGAGGACGGCTCCCCGGTTAGGGTCCATCTCGGTGGCACGACGGCCGTCGTACTCGGATCGAAGTCGTACGACGCGCCCGTGGTCCGGCCACCGGCCACCACGCTGGACCTGCTCTCGTACGGGATGAGGGCATCGCTGGGATTCGACCCGAACCGGCCCGATCGACGGTTCGACTACGACATCGGCCGGCGGCCGGGCTTCCTTCGCGGCCGCCCCGGCCTGTGGTGGACCGTCAACGGCAGCATCTTCCCCGATGTGCCCATGTTCGTCGTCAACGAGGGCGACGTGGTACGCATGCGCATCTCCAACCACAGCGGCGACGTGCACCCGATGCACCTGCACGGCCACCACGCGGTGGTCCTCAGCCGCAACGGAATCCCCGCCGCCGGGAGCCCTTGGTGGGTGGACTCACTCAACGTCGCCGACGGCGAGTCGTACGAGATCGCCTTCGTCGCCGACAATCCCGGCATCTGGATGGACCACTGCCACAACCTGCCGCATGCGGCGGAAGGACTGGTCGCTCACCTGATGTACGAGGGAGTGACCACACCGTTCATGATCGGCGGTACGGAGGGCAACGAGCCGGAGTGAAGAGCCGCATTGATCATCTCGGCTGCGCGGCTTTGCGGATTAACTCTTTGTGCTGGGGGAGGGGCAGCGGGCCGTTGCGGTGGTTGGGGTTAGTCGTCTGGGGATTTTTCGAACCACCAGTTGGTGGTGCCGATGGGGGTGATGGTGACTGGGCCCAGGCCGCTTTCCCATGTGCGTGGTTGTTCGTTGGGGGAGTAGAGGTAGGCGTAGTTCCACTCCCATCCGTTCTCGGCGCGGAGGAAGCCGGCGGATTCGACGGTGCCGTCGGGGGCGTACCTCGCGTTTATGAGTTCGTTGGTGGGGACGCCGCTGCGGTCGACGGCGTCGAGGATTCGGTTGAGGTCGGCGCGGGCGACGGCGTCGAATGGGCGTTCGCCTGGGCGGCCCCCGCAGGTTCCGTTGTCGCTGAAGGTGCCGCGCGGGTATTCCAGGATCTGGCAGGGCGCGTCCTCGTACCAGGTGGGCTGGATTTCCTTGAGTACGGGGAGGACGTGGGTTTGCAGGCCGGCGACCTCTCTGGCCATTGTTTCGGGTGAGGGCGGCTCGGTGTTGAACAGGTTGAACAGTTCGCTCAGGTCGAGGCCGGGTGGTGCCGGAGGGGTCGCGGTCGCGTTTTCGAAGCCGAGCAGGGTGCGTACCTGCTGGCTGCCGGGCATGGTGAGGGTGCCGACGCCGGGGAGGCGTACCGGGCTGGTCACGGTCAGGGCGATCAGGCTGGCGGTGACGAGGCCGGCGAGGGTTTGGCGTCGGCGTCGGCGGTGTAGTGCTCGGCGGGCCGTGGCGAGGACGGCGGAAGCGTCGAACCGTACGTCGGGGATCGTGTGAGCGCCTTCGCGTAGGCGGGCGACGACGTCATCCGGCGTTGGGGGGCTCATGACCGATCACCCTCTGAGAGGATTTCGCGCAGTTTGGTCAGCGCGCGGGCGTTGTGGGATTTGACTGTTCCGACTGAGATGCCGAGTTCTCGGGCGACCTCGGCTTCGGTCAGGTCGAGGAGGTGGCGCAGGATGACCACCCGTCGTTGCGCGACGGGCAGGAGGGCGAGCGCGCGGACCACCGTGCTGCGGGCGGTGACGGCGGCCGCGTGGTCGGGAGTCGCCGGGGCGGGCAGGTCGCCGGGGGCCGCCAGGAGTTCGCGGCGGGTGCGCCGCCAGCCGTCGATGCGCAGGTTCATCAGGATCTGCCGCGCGTACGCCCTGGGGTCGCCGTTGCGTGCCTTGCCCCAGGATCGGTAGGTGCGCTCGAAAGTCGCCTGGACCAGGTCCTGGGCGCGGGCCCGGTCGCCGCACAGCAGTTCCGCGGTGTGCAGCAGGTACGACCCGGCGGCGTCGACGAACGCGGCGAACTGCTCGTCGCGGCCGCCGGCCACATCGGTGCGGAGAACAGCGACGTCGTTGCGTTCCGCGCCGGGCTCCTCAGCCATGGGTAGGCCAATTGGCTCCGGATTCATGCCCGCCTCCTCCCGTCTCCCACCCTTCACCACGCAGCGGAGGCTCGAATCGTTGTCACGGACAGCCGCACTTCGGCGGAACGGAATGGAACGCCTTCCAGGTACACAACCGCCTGGAGGAAATCCCATGTCGACAACTGAGCAGCCCGCAGACTCCGGCCGTCGGCGGCCCGACTCGAATCACTCCCTGACGTACGCCGTCGTGAGCCTGCTCGGCACTGCGGCGATATCGTCGATGATCACCGAGCGGCAGGGTCTCGTCCCGGGCATCGTGGCGGGGGCCGTGTTCGGCGCGTTCTATTTCGCCGGTCTGGTGTGGAGCAGAGAGACCGCCGTCTTGTACCGCCGCCATCCCTGGCTCAACACCCTCCCGTTCACGGGCACTTTCTTCGTCGTGGTCGTCGCGCTCAACCCCGAATTCACCCTGCTCCGCTGCGCCATCATGGCGCTGATAGCAGGCGCGATCTTCGGTGGTCTCATCGCGCTCGTTCAGCGTTACCGGGAGCGCACGACGGTCTGAAAAGGAGCCCGCCCCGAATCGGGACGGGCTCCTCTGGCAGTACGACTCAGAAACAGCGAGCCAGTGCGACGATCTTGGAGTTGGGGGTGGTCGATCCGCCGCCGACGAACCAGCCCCTGGTGCCGGACGGCACCGTGTGCGTGATGAAACCGTCCGCTTCCGTCCCGTCGGCCCTGGACAGGTACACCCCGCCGCTGAGCACGGTTCGGCCGTTGTCGCACAGGTTCTGCTTGGAGGCAGTCCCGTTGACCACGTTGGCGTGATCCTGGTCGACGAAGGAGCCGTCGAGCGGAGCGCACATCGTGATCACCTCCACGGTGTCGCTCGGGACGCCGGTGGAGACGGTGACCTGCCACGCGTTGCCGGCCGCCGTCATCGAGTTGGCCACCATGCCGAAGCTGGTGGTGCTGAACACGCCCCTGTTGTTCAGGACGATGCCGCCACCGCCGGCCGCGTACATGCCGGACGGGCAGGTCAGGATCGCCCGGCGCTTGTTCGAGCCGGCGAAGGCGAACGTCTGCCGCACCGGGATCCAGCCCTGCAAGGTGGCCACCGGGGCGCAGATTGCCTGAATAATCATGAAGTTGCTGCCCGCGGGGCCGGGCTGGATGGTTCCCTCCGCGATGACGGCCTGGAAGTTGGGCTGCGGGACAAGCCCGTTGAGTACGGCATTGCCCTGCATGCCCGCGGCCACGACCCGCGTGTTCACCGGGCAGCCCACATTCCCGCTCACCCGTCTGCCGACCTGGCCGAAGACGGTTTGCTGCACTGGTACCAGGCTGCCGGGCGGCGGTGCCGCGGCTGCCGGTAACGGGGGCAGGGCCAGTAATGCCCCGGCCGCCGCGACACCCGCCGCTACCAGTTTTCGCAGGATTTTCATGTCGCTCCCTTTCCAATGAGGAGTCCTGTGTTGCGACTCGGCCATTGAAAGAGAGGAAGCGGGAATCTTGTGTGCCACAATCCACAGATAAAATGCGGCACAAATCACGTCATATATGTTCCATTTCTGGGTCGATTCGTCACGTCCTGGAACGCGATGGAACTCCCAAGGCCAGGGCAGCGGCGATAATTTGCGACAGATCCTATGGAGAAATATTCACGACCACGGAAGTGATTCAGTCGAAGCGGGCATGTGGCGCGCTGCTGCCCCGCGGTATCTGGACAGGTCCGGACGCGCTCGGGCGGACGTCGAAATCGAAGATCGCGGTTGGCAGGTAGACGGTGGCGCAGGAGTTGGGGATGTCCACCACCCCCGACAGCCGGCCCTCGATCGGCGCGGCGCCGAGCAGCAGGTAAGCCTGCTCACGGCTGTAGCCGAACGTCGTCAGGTAGTCGATCGCGTGCAGGCAGGCCCGCTGGTAAGCCAGGTGCGAGTCGAGATAACGCTGCTCGCCGTCCAGAGTCACGGACACACCCGAGAACGCGAGCCACTCGCTGTACTGAGGCCCGGTACGACCCGGCATGAAGATGGTGTTCTCACCGACGCCGTACGTCTGCATGCCCTCCTTGATGATGTCGACCCGCAGGTCGATGAAGCCGCCCATCTCGATGGCGCCGCAGAAGGTGATTTCGCCGTCGCCCTGCGAGAAGTGCAGGTCGCCGACGGACAGGTTCGCGCCGGATACGAATACGGGATAGAACACACGGGAGCCCTTGGTGAGGTTCTTGATGTCCTGGTTGCCGCCGTTCTCCCGTGGCGGCGCTGTACGGGCCGCTTCGGCCGCGATCCGCTCGAACTGGGGCGAGGTCACCGAGCCGAGGACGGCGTCCTGAGGCTCCGGAGGCAGGGACAGCGGTGGCACCCTCGTCGGGTCGGTGGCCCGCAGCGCCGACTCCCGTGCGTTCCACTTCGCCAGCAGCGCCGCCGACGGCGCGGTGCCCATGAGCCCGGGGTGGACGATGCCCGTGAACGACACCGCAGGGATATGGCGGGACGTCGCGGTCTGACCGGAGAAGTCCCAGATCGCCTTGTACGCGTCGGGAAACTGTTCGGTGAGGAAGCCACCGCCGTTCTTCGTGGCAAAGATCCCGGTATAGCCCCAGCCCTGTCCGGCCAGCGGGCCACTGTCCTCCTGCGGGATCGGGCCCACATCGAGGATGTCCACGACCAGCAGGTCGCCCGGCTCGGCTCCTTCGACCCCGAACGGACCGCTGAGCGCGTGCACCGTCGTCAGCGGGGCATCGCGGATGTCCTCGGCGGAGTCGTCGTTGTGGATCGCGCCGTCGAACCATTCCCGGCAGTGGACTCGGAAGCTGTCGCCGGGCTTGACCCAGGCCACGGGGGGAATCTCCGGGTGCCACCGGTTGTGACCGATCTTGGCCTGGTCGATGAACCTTCGATTGGAGTCGAGCGGGAAAATCAACTCGGGCACGGCGGGATTCCTTTCGGCGCTGCGGAGACAGAGACGGTCAGGGCCGCGGCAGGCGACTGGTGGCCGGATGGACGCCTACCTTGGGTCCGCCGCGCCGGCTCGGCGGGGACGTGACGACTTCGGGCTCGGACGCGCTGCGCTCCGCGCGTTGTAGCTGGGCGGACAAGGCGGTCGGAGTGCGTGCCAGCATCGGCGCCGAGAACACCCGAACCGAGGTCGCGCCGCAGTCTGGGCATGACGCCGAAGCGGATGCGGTGCCTATCGGAAAAACGACCTCGATTTCAGAGCAGTTCGGACACCGGTAGGCATAGACCGCCATGGCATGCGCCCTTCGAGCGAGTTCGAACCAAAATCCTCGGGCCGTGATGGTACGACCCCAGGAAAACCGTCTCGAAGTCGTATATATCCGTAATTGGGCATACGAATGAAATTTGTCCGATCTCGCTTCGCCCAAATTGCTTGCACAGCGGGGTAGATCGCCTGAAATTTCAGCCAAAGAACGATTAAACACCGTCGCGCTGATCACAGGACGTACGCGAACTCGGACTCTTCGACGCGAGTGACGCCCTCGTCTCCAGTGCCCTGGCCCCGAGCCGCCGGAGTCCACCTCGCCAGGCGTCAGGGCGCCCGTCCCAGCGTCACCGGCTCACCCGTACGACTCTCACTGGGATAAAAGGTTCAATTGCGAGCGATCCGGAGATCCGGAAGGGTGGCCGTCATGAATGTCGACGCCTCCGTACCGCCCGTGAGGACCATCGGCCCCTACACCCTCGTACGCCGGCTGGGCGAAGGCGGCATGGGCATGGTCTACCTGGCGAACGACGCATCGGGCCGTCGGGTCGCCCTGAAGGTCATGCGTCCAGAGCTGGCGACCCAGGCGGACTTCCAGCGCCGTTTCCAGAAAGAGGCCGAAGCGGCACGGCGCGTGGCGCGCTTCTGTACCGCGCCTGTTCTGGACGCCGGGGTGGACAACGGACAGCCGTACCTTGTGACGGAGTATGTCGAGGGTCCTGATCTGGCTGCCGTGGTCGAGGCGCAGGGCCCGATGACCGGCGCCAACCTGGAGGCGCTCGCCGTCGGTGTGGCCACAGCGCTCGTCGCCATCCATCAGGCCGACGTCATCCACCGCGACCTGAAGCCCTCGAACATTCTGCTCAGCCCGCTCGGCCCACGAGTCATCGACTTCGGTATCGCACAACTTGCCGATACCTTGGCCACCCAGTCCGTGATCGGGACTCCCGCGTACATGTCACCCGAGCACGCCACGGGGGAGCGGGTGACCGCCGCGAGCGACGTGTTCGCCTGGGCGGGCATCATCGCCTATGCGGGAACCGGCCGATCGCCCTTCGGGGTCGGTGGAGCGCCCGAGTTGCTGTACCGGGTCGTACACAATGCGCCGCGTTTGGATGGGCTCGATGAGCGGTTACGGCCGCTCGTGGAGCGGGCGCTGGACAAGGATCCCGCTCGGCGTCCTACCGCGCAGCAGCTCCTGGACCGGCTGCTCGGCCGGGAGAGGGTGACGATCGAGACCGCCACCGAGGTCGTCAACGACATCTGGAGCCCGGTCGAAGGACCTGCGACCGAGATCGCCGCCGGCGCGTTGCGCATGCGGCGGCAGCGGAAGTGGTGGCTCGCTGCCACGGCGGTTCTTGCCGCTGTGGCGGTGGCGGCGGTGTTGCTGCTGGTCGTGCTGCGGCCGGGCGGGGTGTTCGACCAGACGAAGGACGGTCCGCTGGCCCAGCGGGCGGTGTCCGGGGCCGATTACCGCCTGGACGTACAGATCGACTCGTTACGCCGGGCCGGTAAGACGGTGACGGTCAAATGGTCGGTGAAGTACGAGCCGGCCGACCCCGCCGGCGTGTGGAGGCCGGGCAACGTTTTCGGGAAGTCGGGGAACGGCCCTTTCCAGTTCAGCACCGATGGCGTCGTGCTGATCGACACCGCCAACGGCCGCAGGCACGCCACGGCGAACCAGAACGGATGCCTGTGCTCGCCGCTCTACGACAAGGAGTGGAAGAAGGGCGAGACGGCTTTCTTCTACAACACCTATGTCGACGTACCGGAGACGGCCGTGACGGTGGACGTGGACATTCCCACGCTCGGGCACTTCGACAGCCTGCCCATCGAAGCTCCGTGATCCAGCCCCGCGTGATCCAGCCCCGCCGCACCACAGTCGCCAGAAACGAATGGGCAGAAGAATCCCTATCGGATATCAAATCGATATAGGAGCGGACAATGCATATCTAGTGGCATCAATAGGATCCGTTGGATCGTTCCTCACCTCAGGAGTGACCCTGTGCGTATCCGATCTCTCCTCTTAGCCGCCGTACTCGCCGCCGCCGTGGTCGCCATCGCCGAACCCGCTCACGCCGCCGCCCCGGCCGTCCAGATCACCAAGATCTACTACGACTCGCCCGGCTCCCCCGACTACGGCGGAAACAAAAGCCTGAACGGTGAGTACATCCAGATCAAGAACCTGACCAAGAAGGCCATCAGCCTCGAAGGCTGGACCATCCGCGACAAGACCAAGCGGTCCGACCACATCTACACCTTCGACGCCTTCACCCTCCGAGCCGGCAAGACGGTCACCCTCCGCACCGGCAAGGGCACCGACACCTCCACCACTGTCTTCTGGGGCAGAAGCGGCAACACATTCGCCTACATCTGGAACCAGGACAAGGACACCGGATACCTGCGCAACGCCTCCGGCAAACTCGTGGACTCCTGCTCCTACAGCGCGACGAAGCTCGGCTACAAGATCTGCTGATCCCGGCCGGACAACCGCAGCGCCACCGATTCGCTTCGAGGTAATGGGCGTAACAGGGATCGTTTGAGCCCGACCCAGGACCGCATCTCCTCGATCAACGCGGGAGAGGTGACGAAGGCGAGGCAGGGCTGGATCGTGTGGATCTGGTTACGGAGGCGGCGGGATAACCGCACGTCGGAGGGGTCCAGAGGGCGAGGGGTGCAGAGGCCGGCATGGAGCACCTCATCAAGATCGAGCCACTGCCGGAACGGCCCGTAGTGCCTCACCAGGGCGTCCTCAACAGGCTCGTCCTCGGTGAAGCCGGGTAACCGATGCGTCTGAGCCCCGAAGTAGAGGACCGCCCAGTCGTCTTCAGACCGCTTCCGCCACCAGCCGAACTCGACCAGCCCGAAGTCGCAGACCAGATCGGCGAATCGGCGGTCGTGCCCCAACGTGTCTTCGACCTCGGCGAGCGTGCTGGTGTGGTCGAGCCCCAGCACGGTTCCGGTGATCAGCAGATCCGCGAAGAAGTCCAGGTCGCTCGCGGATGCGTGGCCCCAGCCTTTGTCGCGTGGCACCGCTGCCTCCCGTCCGCACCCTGATCCGACGCCGGTGATCCTGCCATGCCGGACTGACAATCCGGCGGGAGAGCGAACGCCTACGCCGGCGGGATGTGGTGGTTGCCGCGGAACACGTCCTCTGGGTCGTACAGGGCCTTGACGCGGCGGAGGCGGTTCCAGGTTTCCGGGTCGAAGAAGGCGCCGACGTCGGCTGGTTCCTCGACGAAGTTCGGGTAGTCGCCGACGCGGTACGGGGCGAAAGCGGCGGAAAGGGCGTCGAGATCCGCCATGACGGCCGGGTGGGCCTCAGGGACGGGGATGACGCCGAGGCCGAGGGCGATGATGGTGCCGGGCAGGGTCGCCCGTGCTCCCGCGCCGGGCTCGGGACGGGCGAGAGCGCCGCCCATGTGCCGGAATTGCACCATCGTGAGCGCCGATCCGGGCCCCGAGATCCGCGCCACCTCCTCGATCACGGCCGACGGCATCTCGTCCACCAGCGCGGTCGTGGTCCAGTACGGCAGCGGCTCCGGCGGATCCATCGCCAGCTCGCTCAGCCCCACCGGCGGCTGCATCGCGAACGTGTCCATCTCAGGGCCCAACCCGCGTAACGGCCGCAGAAGCTCGCGCCCGTCGGCCTCGGTGCCCAGAAAAGCCGCCATGACGATGACGAAGGACCGCCCACGGAAGGGTTCGGGGACGGTGGGCAGCGGGGGGAAGTGCAGGACGGTGGCCCACGAGGTGATCTCGTCGGGGAGGGACGGGAGCAGGTCCGTCCAGGCGTGCAGGATCTCGGAGGTCCGCTCGACGGGGAAGAACATCGCGCCGGCGTAGAGCTCGCGAAGCGGGTAGACGGCGAACTCGACCGCGGTCACGACGCCGAAGTTGCCGCCTCCGCCACGCAGCGCCCAGAACAGGTCTGGCTCGTGGACCGGGTCGGTACGGATCAGGTGCCCTTCGGCGGTGACCATTTCGAGGGCGGTTACCGCGTTGGCCTGCATGCCGTACTTGCGGGAGAGCCAGCCGATTCCGCCGCCGAGCGAGTAGCCGACGATGCCCACGTCCGGCGAGGAGCCGTGGAGGGCGGCGAGGCCGAGTTCGGAGAGACGCGGAGTCACTTTCTCCCATTTGGTGGCGGCGCCGACGCGGACGCGGTGGGCGTCGGCGTCGATGGAGACCTCGGTCAGCGCGGAGGTGTTGAGGATCAGGGTGCCCGCGAGGGAGCCGAGCGGGCCGGGGTTGTGGCCGGTGGCCTGGGCGGCGACGCGGAGGCCGTGCCGGCGGGCGTACGCGATCACGGCGGCGACCTCGCGGTCGTCGGCGGGGAAGGCGATCGCTTCGGGCCGCTGGTCGATCAGCAGGTTGAAGGTTCCGCGGGCGGCGTCCCAGTCGGGGTCGCCGGGCCGTACCACACGCCCGAGACCTCGGGAAATATCGGTGATTGTCATCTGAAGTGCCCTTCGCTCGATGTCTCCGCCAGCATCCGGCGACGGTGGACAGGCGGGCATCGAGGCGGTTCCCGTACAGGCACCCCAAAGATTTCGAGCGACGACCTCTAACAGACCCCTAGGAAATGCTCGCGACCGCCGCGGTGAGCACGCGGTCGAGCTCGGACCGCGACCGGATCCCGAGTTTGCGGTACGCGTTGGAGAGATGGACCTCCACCGTCCCCGGAGTCACGTACAGCTCCTGGGCGATGTCGCGGTTGGTGCGCCCGGCGGCGGCGAGGTCCACGACGCGGCGTTCTCCGGGCGTGAGCGACTGGACCCCGCTGAGCGCGTCCCGCCGCGGCCGGGCCCCGCAGGCGTGCAACTCCGCCCGGACCTGCTCGGCCAGGCGCTCCGCGCCACACGCGCTGGCCACCTCCAGCGCGCGCCGCAGCGGCTCCCGCGCCTCGGTCGGCTTCTTCGCCCGTCTGAGCGTGGACCCGAGCGCGGCCAGCGCCTTCGCGTACTCCAGCCGCGCCGTGGACCTTTCGAGTACGGCCACCGCCTCCCGCAGCCGATCCTCGTCCCGCTCCAGCGTGCCCAGCACCCGTAAGGACCGCCCGAGCGACCCGGGCGCGCCGAACGCCCGCGTGACCTCCAGCTCCTGCCGGGCCAGCTCGACCGCCTCCGCCCTGCGGTCCAGCCGGTCGAGCGCCTCGGCCTTCATCGACCGCCACCAGAGCCTGCCCGGATGCGGGATGGCCTCGCTGTACGCCGCCAGCGCGTCGGCCACGGCCACGGCCTCCTCCGCCCGGCCGTCGGCGAGGAGCAGGACCGCGCGGGTGCCCAGCCACCAGCCTGTCGTGTTCTTTCCGGGATCGACCGTTCCAAGGCGTACCAGAAGGGAGGAGACGTCGGCGGAGCGGCCACGCTCGTGCAGGACCTCGGCCAGGAAGGTACGGCAGATGGCGACGGAGTCGTCGGCGTGGCCCCAGAGCGTGAACTGGCCCTCGGCCGCCCGCAGCGACTCCTCGGCCGCGGCCAGGTCGCCGCGGCGCAGGTGGCTGAAGCCGTGCCAGAGGTGGATCGACGCCGCCGAGAACAGGGAACCGCGCCGGTGCGTGTCGGCGATGAACGGCTGCCAGACGTCGGTCACCTCGGGGCGGTCGGTGATGACGAGGGTGACGATGGCCGCGAACACGATCAGAGCGGGATCGGCCGTCCTGAGGTGGTCGTCGGCGAGCGCCGCGAGGGCCAGCGCGGCGCATTCGTAGGCGTCGCCGTCGGTGCAGACCGCCTCCCACGCGGCCATGGCGGCGAGCATGCGCGAGCCGGGCCCTCCCGTGGGAAGGTGCCGGTACGGGCGGAGCCGCGACAGGCGTTGCGGGTCGCCCGCCATGAAGATAATGGTCATGAATTCGAGCGCTTCGAGGCCCATGCGAAGGTCGGCCAGGTCGTCCGGGAGTTCCCCCGCCGCCCGCAGCGCGATCGCGCCGGCTTCCTCGGGGCGGCCCAGGAACAGCAGGGCCCTGCCGAGCAGGCCGGCCGCGGCGGCGCGGGAGGCGGGGTCGGGTAACTCCTCGTAGGCGAGGGCCAGGTGCTTCGCCGCGGCCGGGCCGCTCGTGAACGCCTCCGCCGCGCCGAGTTCCAGCAGCAGCCGTCCCCGGTCCCGGCCCGCGGGCATGTCGTCGAGCGCGCGCCGCAGGTAGGCGACGGCGCTGTCCGCCGCTCCGGCGTGCGTCGCGTCGCGCGCCGCCTCCCGCAGCAGGTCGGCGGCCCAGCGTTCGCCGCGCGGGGAGGTGTGCAGGAGTTGCGCGGCCACCTGCTCGGCGGGTGCGGCGTGGTCGCGGAGGAGCGCCGCCGCCCGCGCGTGCTGGAGTTCGCGTTCGCCGGGGGAGAGTTCGTGGTAGATCGCGTCGCGTACCAGGGGGTGGACGAAGGAGAGGGGGAGTTCCGGGCGCAGGATGTCGGAGTGGGCGAGGCCGCGTGTCGCGTCGGCCGCGCGTGCCTCCTCGACCCCGGCTAGCTTGGCCACGGCCGGGATGCCAGCTCCGTCGCCCAGCACCGCGACCGCCTGGGCGACCGCCCGCGCGTCGGCCGGCAGGCGGGCAAGCCTCAGCAGGACCGTACGCGACACCGCCCGGGGCCCGATGGCCGTCACCCGCCCGACATTTCCGGCATCTGGGTGTACGCCTTCGCTGCGCAGCGCCGTCACCAGCTGGCTGAGCAGGAGCGGATTGCCTCCAGTGGATTCGTGGCAGACGGCCAGGAACCCGTCATCCGGCGCCACGCCCAGGCGATCCCGGATGAACTCCGCCACGCCGGACCCGGTCAGCGGCCGGGGGCGGATCCTGATCGCGCCCGGGTCGTGCGTGATCTCGCCGATCAACGTGGGATCGGTGCCGGGCTCCGTGTCCCGCAGACCCATGAGCAGCAGGATGGGCTGGCTCTCCAGCCGCCTGGCCAGGTACGCGAGGAACAGCAGCGACGGCCGGTCACACCAGTGCAGGTCATCCACGGCCAGCAGCAGCGGCGCGTCCTCGGCCAGGTTGAGCACGAGCCAGTACAGCCCGTGCAGGGACGCGAACGTGGCGCCCCCGCCGTCCGCGCCGGACCCCAGCTCGCCGAAGATCGCCGCTGCCGGCGCCGCCGCACCGGCGAGCAACGCCTCCCTGCGCTCCGGACCCCTCAGCTCCGCCTCGAACAACTGGCGGACCACGCCGAACGCGAACTCTCCCTCAAGCCCACTGCCCCGGGCCGAGAGCACGCGCATGGAACCCTCCGCGCGGCGGCGGATCTCAGTGAGCAGCCGGCTCTTGCCGATCCCCGCGGGCCCCTCGACCACCACCAGGCGGCCTTCTCCTGCGGTGACCCGCACGAAGTGGGCGTCGAGTTCGTCAAGCTCTCGTCCACGCTCGAACAGGCCGTCCACCCCGCCCATGCTAGGCGCGCGCGGCCCGCATAGCCACGGCTCGATTCCGGGAAACCCTATCCACGAATAATCAGATGTGCTTTCGCGCGTGGGTGGATAACGTAGGAAGTGCTGCAGGTGCGAAAGTTCCGGTTACTTCTCCTTCCAATAGAAACTGTGCCGGCGCTGCCTTTGACCTCTGCGGCCTGAGACTTTCAGCACAACTTCATATGCATCTCTCCGGTGCATCATGCGATGTGATCTCGGAGGGGCACGATGTCAGAAGCGTGCCCGGTGCGCAGGCAACGGTTCCTTCGAATTGAGATCGAGTGGTCGCAGGTTCGAGTCCTGCCGTCCGGCCCTCCCGCCGGGCGTAGCTCAGTTGGCAGAGCGCTGTGTCCGTCGCCGCCTTTGATCTCGGGTACGACTTCTGTCATAAGCCCCTCCATTCGAGTGGAAGGGGGCCTTCGACATGTCCAAGTTCAATTCTCGCAACACCCGGGCGGCCGTATTCAGCCCGGTTGCCACGGAAGCGGTTCCGACCGGGCGTACGCACGAGGGTGCGCCGGGATTCGTACGGGACGCGAAGGGCGAACTCTTTCTGCTCGCGGTGTCGAACATGGTGGGCGAGGACACCTTCTACGAGAAGGCCGACGCGCGGGACGCGCGGTTCCGTGAGCTCGTGCACCGGGTGGCCGTGGAGGACCTCGACTGGATGTCGCGGTTCCTGCCGTGGCTGCGCGGGACGGCGAACATGCGGTCCGCGCCGGTGGTCGCGGCGCTCGAGTCCGTACGGGCTCGCCTTGCCGCCGGTCGGCACGGTGGGAACCGGGAGCTGGTCGCCGGGGTGCTTCAGCGGGCGGACGAGCCGGGTGAGGCGCTCGGCTACTGGATGTCGCGCTATGGCCGTACCATTCCGAAGCCGGTCAAGAGGGGTGTGGCCGACGCGGTGCGGCGGCTCTACACCGAGCGGAACCTGGCCAAGTACGACGGCGAGTCCCGGGGTTTCCGGTTCGCGGACGTCATCGATCTGGTGCACCCGGCTCCGGACGCCGGCAAGGTGAGCTGGCAGGGCGACCTGTTCGCGCACGCTCTCGACCGGCGGCATGGGCGGGACAACCCCATCCCGGAGTCGCTGCGCATGCTTCGCGCCCGCGCCGAGCTGCTGGCTCTGCCGGTCGAGGAGCGGCGTACGGTTCTCATCGACACCGCGCGCCTGGCTTCGGCGGGGATGACGTGGGAGTCGCTGGCGGGCTGGCTGCAGGGTCCGATGGACGCCCAGGCGTGGGAGGCCATCATCCCGTCGATGGGGTATATGGCACTTTTGAGGAACCTCAGGAACTTCGACGAGGCGGGAGTCGGCGACGAGGCCGCCGCGGCCGTCATCGCGAAGCTGTCGGCTCCGGACGAGGTCGCGCGGTCCCGGCAGCTGCCGTTCCGGTTCTACTCGGCCTACCAGCAGGCTCCGTCGCTGCGCTGGGGGCACGCGCTGGACCGGGCGCTGACGCTGGCGACCGGCAACCTGCCGGCGTTCGGCGGGCGCACGCTCGTGCTGGTGGACACGTCCGGCTCGATGAGCACGGGCGCGATCTCGGCCAGGTCGACGATCAGCCCGGTGCAGGCGGCGGCGTTGTTCGGTGTCGCCCTCGCCGCCAAGGGCGAGCAGGTCGACCTGTACGGCTTCGCCACCGGCGTCTTCCGGCACAAGATCGGCAAGAGGGCTTCCGTCCTCAAGGAGGTCGAGAAGTTCTGCGACAGGGTGGGCGAGGTGGGTCACGGCACCCAGATCGGTGACTCCGTCCGCGCCACCTACAAGGGCCACGACCGCGTCGTGATCCTGTCCGACATGCAGACCATGAGCGGGTACGGCGGCAACGTCACCGAAGCGGCTCCCCAGCACATCCCGATGTACGGCTTCAACCTGCAGGGTTACCGGCACGCGGCGATGCGCACGGGGAGCGGCAACCGGCACGAGTTCGGCGGGATGTCGGACGCGACCTTCAAGCTCATCCCCCTGCTGGAGACGGGGAACTCGGCCGGCTGGCCGTTCTAGTCGACAGCTGGACGGCTGAGCTGGATCAGGCGATTGGGAACGTCAGAGGCGTCCCCAATCGCCTGGTCCATGGCCGGGTTATCGGAAAGGGTTCTCGCCGTTATCCGGCGCCGTTAACGCAGGTGATGCTTCTCGCCGCACCGGCGCCGAGAGAGGCTGGCCGATCCTGTACAGATTTGCCGATCCTGTACAGATTTAAGGCCGGATATTCCCGCTGCCATTTCTCATAGCTGCCGTCGTCGTTTGTAAGGCTCAGATGTCGTTTCGGCGGGAGGAGGCTAGGACGAGCATGCCGCCTGCCAGGATGACGACGACGCCGCCGGATATCGCCATTGCGAGGGTTCGTTCGTCGGAGCCGGTGAAGGGCAGCATGTCGAAGCCTCGGGAGCGTGGGGCGCCGGGTTCGTAGGTGGATGAGCCGTCGCCGAACGATCGTGGGTCACCCGGGTGGTGCTGGCGGAAACCGCCTCCGAAGCGAGAACGGCCCTGGTCAGGAGTTCCGGGGTCGTAGTGGTGCGATCGGCCGGACGAGCCCTTTTCGAAGGGTCGCCCGTTTTCTGACGAGCCCTTCTGGAAGGGCTGTCCGCCCTCTGACGATCGCGGATGCCGCTCAGACGGGCCACTCTCACCCGAACCCCTCGGTGGAAGCACCCGTACCGTCACCTTGACTGACGTTGAGCCGATTTCCTCCCCGCCAGAACTCTCTGATGGCCCTTCGGAGGCGTACGCCGGCGTCCAGCCGCCGAAGAGCAACACCATCCCCCACCCAACCGCCGAACATATCCACCGGCCACCCATTATTCCCCCAAATAGATGACACGCCCCCGTATGCGCGTTCTCGGTGGATTTACCCATTAAGGGGCGACTGTCACCAACATCAACCTCCCAAAGACAACCCTTCACGCAAATAAAGATTTTTGGCGATAAATCGGTATTTGTCAGGAGGTTCGCTGCCGGCCCGCCAACTCCACCGGCACGTCGAGCCCGGCCGCCCCCAGCACGTCCTCCGCCTCGACCTCGGCCGCCGTCACCCCGGAAGCCCGCCGGTTACGCGGCAACCCCCACCCGACCAGCACCGCGGCGACGAACATGCTGACCGCCACGACCACGAACACGATCACGAACTGCGACTCGTGCGGCACGTGCCGCTCCAGACCCGGGATGAGGTTCCGCGTCAGCATCGTGACGACGAACGCGGTGCCCAGCGTCATGCCCGTCGACCGGGCGATGGAGTTCACGCTGTTGGCGATCCCGGTCTCCGACGGCCCCACATGCTCGATCAGCAACGTCGGCAGCGCCGCATACCCGAACGTCACGGCGGTGTTGACCGTGAACGTCCCGACGACGACCTGCCACGGCGCCGAATGCAGGACGGCCAGCATGAGGAATCCCGCGAAGGCCAGCAGCATCGACAGCACCAGGGTCGCCTTCGCGCCGTACCGGGTGACCAGGCGTCCGCCCAGCGGCGCGGTGACGACTCCTCCCGCGGTGCCGGGCAGCAGGTAGACGAGGCTCGCGGTGAGCACGGTGGCGCCGAAGCCGTACCCGGCGATGGCGGGAGGGGTCTGCACGAAGGAGGAGACCGACAGGAAGACGCCGAACATCGAGACGCCGAGGAACAGCCCGGCCACGTTGGCGAGGACGATCGGGCGGTAGGTGAGCATGCGCATGCTGACCAGCGGCTGCGCGATCCGCCGTTCCACCAGCACGAAGACCGTGAAGACGACGACCGCGCCGGCGAGCAGCCCGAGGACTCCGGGCGACGCCCAGCCCCACGTGTTGCCCTCCTGGAGCGGCAGCAGGAGCAGCACGAGACCCGCGCCGAGCAGCACCGCGCCGATCCAGTCGATCCGCCCGCCGGCCACGGCCTTCCGCTGCGGCAACATCCAGGCTCCGGCGAGCCCGACCGCGGTCAGCAGCGTCGCCAGCCAGAACAACTGGTGGTAGTCGCCGCCGGACCGCATGAGCAGGCCCGTGATCACCAGCCCGACCCCGGCGCCGACCGCCAGCATGCCGCTGACCAGCGCCATCGCGCCGGTGAGGCGGCTCGGCGGCAGCTCTTCCCTGAGTACGCCGATGGCCAGCGGGAACAGCCCGAAACTGGAGGCCTGCAGAACGCGCGCGAGCAGCAGCAGCGTCAGGTCCGTGGTCGTCGCCGCGAGCACAGAGCCGATCAGGACGACGGTGAACACGCCGAGCATCACCGGGCGTCGCCCCCGCAGGTCGCCGAGGCGGCCGATCAGCGGGGTCAGGACGGCCGCGGCCAGCAGGTTGGCCGTCACCACCCAGCTGACGGCGGTGGCCGAGACGCCCAGGTCCGCCTGGATGTTCGCGACCACCGGCACGACCAGCGTCTGCAGCGCGGAGACCAGCAGGACGCCGTAGGCCGCGACCGGCAGCGCGAAACGGGAGGCCGGCGACGCGTGCGCGCCCTGATACATGACGACTCCTTCGTAAGGGTTGCTCCAGCTGAGCGTAGACAGCTGGTCGATAGTTCTCAACACTGTGTCGAAAATTTAGGATGCGACGTCGATCGTAGGTGACGTCTCGGTAGACTGCTGCCATGCCCGCCATCGGAAGCCGCCGGGGTCCCACGAAGGGTGACCAACGGGAGCGCGCGCTGCTCGAAGCCGCCCGCGCCCTCTTCCGGGAGAAGCCGTTCAGCCAGGTGACCATCGACGAACTGGCGAACGCGGCGGGCATCGCCCGGTCGGGCTTCTACTTCTACTTCGAGTCCAAGCAGGCGGTGCTCGCGGCCCTCTGCGAGGAGGTCATCGGCCAGAACGACCAGGACATGGCCGAATGGCTGGCCTCCGACGGCCTCGACCGCGAGGCGCTGCGCCAGGGCCTGGCCGGCGCGCTCGGCCGGTGGCGCGTGGACGGCCGGTGGCTGCGCGAGGCCCTCGCCAACCCCGACCCGGGAGCGGAGGTCCTGGAGGTCCGCGAGCGCCTCAACGCCAAGGGCTGCTCGATCGTGAGCCGGCGCATCGAACGCGACGCGCGCGCCGGCCTGACCGTGGGCGGGCCGCCCGCCCTGCTCGCGGCGATGGTCATCAAGCTGCGGATCATGATGTTCTCCGAGGCGTACGCCAACCCGGAGGAGTACACCGAGGACGAACTGCTCGACACGCTCACCGACGCGATCCTGCGACTCCTGTACGGGACGGTGCCCGAGAGCGCCGCACCCAAGGCCCCCGCCGCATCGGCCTGACACGCCAGAATCACTCGCGCGGATGAGGTCAAACCAGAAAAGAAGCAGAATCTCCGCCAGTCGCCGTGATCTGCGCAAACCCTGACTTAGAGCCAAACTTTCCGAGCTAAAACCTTTTCCAGGTCTACCGAAGGGAATCCACGACCGCTTCCTGGCGCAACTCTTGGTGATCAAGTGGATACGTTCTGGGATTGATCACCCGTGGAGCGTCTCACTTGAACAATCATTTTCGGCCCTGCGCCGGGCGGCGCCGGCTCGCCATGGGCACGGTCATGTGCCTGCTCTGGCCCAGCACCCCGGCCCTGGCCGATCCCGGCCGGCCGCCGAGCTTCTCGTTGCAGGTGAGCCCCACCCGCCTGGTCATCCCGGCCGGGGCGAAAGCCACCACGCAGCGGTTCCAGCTCACCAACCGGGGACGTGCCCCGTTCGAGGTGAACGTGGAGAAGGCCGACTTCGTCGCGGGTGAGAACGGCGCGCTGAACTTCCAGCCGCAGGCTCCGTACGCGGCGGCGGCGTGGGCGACCGTGGCGCCGACGAACGTCCGGATGGCTCCCGGGGCGACCAGGACCGTGACCGTGCGGGTGGAGGTGCCGCCGGTCCCGGAGCCGGGCGACCACCAGTTCGCGCTGATCTTCAAGGTCCCCGCGGGTGAGAACGGCGCGAACATCAAGATCAACCGTGGTATCGCCACGCCGGTCTTCGTCACCGTTCCCGGGGTGATCGACAGCTCGGTCGAGGTGGCCGGGCTTCAGGCTCCCGAGTTCGTCCTCGGCGGGCCGGTGCCGATCGCGGCGCGGATCCGCAGCCTCGGCACGGTGCACCGCGACTTCCGGGGGCCCACCCGGCTGCACGCCGAGGTCGGCGGCTCCGAGGTGCCCTTCCCCGACTTCACCGTGGTCCGCGGCGCGACCCGCGAGGTCAGCCTCGACTGGAACCCGCCGCTGATGTGCGTCTGCCATGCCACGGTGTCGATCGCGGGCTCCGCCCGTACCGTGCGGATCGTCGTGTTTCCCGTGCATCTGGTCGGCGGGCTGCTCGGCGGGCTGCTGGTGCTGTTGCTGCTCGCCTGGTTCGTACGGCGTCGCTACCGGGCCCGGGTCCTCACCGCGGCCGCCGCGATGAACGACGGCGGGGCCGATGTCTGACGCCCGCCGCCTGGTCTCCCAGGTCGTCACCATGGGCGTGCTGGGCGCGTCCCTCACCGGCCTGACCCCCCGGTACGCGTACGCGGCCGGGACCACGCTCTTCGTCCAGTCGTTCAAGAACAACACGGCGGACGCCGCCTACCCGGTGAATCTGCCCGCGCTGCCTTCGGGCCAGGCCGGCACGAACGTGGCCTGTCTGTCCGCGCGCGGCAACACCTCCAGCTCGGGCCTGCGCAGCTGCACGACCAGCACCGACTCCGCCGGCCTCGGCGCGCTACGGCTCACGGCCAACTCCACCAACCAGGAGGGCGGCCTTTTCGGCGCCACCAGCCTGCCGACCTCGCAGGGACTGGACGTGAAGTTCAACGCCTACCAGTACGGCGGCTCCAGCGGCGCCGACGGCCTCACCTTCGTGGTCGCGGCGGTGGATCCGGCCAACCCGCTGCCGCCCGCCAACATCGGCCGCGCCGGCGGCGCGCTGGGCTACTCCGCGGTGGGCGGCGGCGCGGGCCTGGCCAACGCCTATCTCGGCTTCGGCTTCGACGTGTACGGGAACTTCAGCAACAGCACCTACCAGGGAAGCGGCTGCGCCAATCCCGCGTACATCAGCACGACCGGCGGCCGGGTGCCGGGACAGGTCGTGGTGCGCGGTCCGGGCGCGGGTACCGTGGGCTACTGCGCGATCAACAGCACCGCGACGAACACCAGTTCGGCGGCGGTCAACCTGCGCGGCACCAACCGCGGCAACTCCAAGGTGCCCGTCGAGATCGTCATCAACCCGACGGCGAGCAGCATCGTCACCGCGTCGGGCCTTACCGTCGCGGCCGGTACGTACAAGCTGGTGTTCACGCCGCCGGGCGGAACCGCCAGGACGCTGGACGGCACGCTGCCCGCCGTGCCCTCGACCCTCTACCCGTCGACCACCTGGACCAACGCCGCCGGCATCCCGCGTCAGCTGGCGTTCGGCTGGGTGGGCTCGACGGGCGCGATCACCGACTTCCACGAGATCGACGACGTCGAGGTGACCAGCTTCAACCCGGTTCCGGAGCTGTCGGTCACGCAGACGAGCTTCAACGGTTCGTCGCCGCAGCCGGGTGACCCGGTGACCTACAGCGTGGTCGCCAGTGTGAGCGCCTCGGGAGCGAACGAGACGCTGCCGATCTCGGTGACCGAGACGCTGCCGGCGGGTGTCGTGCCGGTGGGCGCGTTCGGGACGGGCTGGACGTGCCAGGCGCCGGTCGGCCAGAAGATCACCTGTACCAACAGTTCCACGCCGTTCGCCGCCGGGACGACACTGCCCGTCCTCAACGTGATCGGCATCGTCACGGGCAGCAGTGTGACGCCCGCGCTGATCCAGTCGTCCTCCACCGCGGTCGCGTCCTCCAACGACGCCAATCCCGGCATCGCGCAGACGACGACCGCGGGCACGATCCCGGCAGCCCCTTCCGGCATCACCCTCAGCCCCGCGACCAGCACGATCTCGGGCGGGGTCGCCGTGACGGTGAGCGGCTCGAACTTCACCGGGGCGAAGGCCATCGAGATCGGCACGGTGGCCGAGCAGCGCGCCGGCACGCCGGTCGTCCTGCTGCCCTGCCAGTCGGGGCCCGCGCCGAACTGTTTCACGGTCAACGCCAACGGCTCGCTGAGCATCTCCTCAATGCCGTCCCGCTCGTCGGCGGAGACCGTGACCGTGACCGTCGTCACGACGGGCGTCGCCGGTGCCGCGAACTTCGTCTACACCAACACGCCCGCCACTCCGGCCGCGCCGACGGCGACGGCGGGCGTCACCAGCGCCACGGTGACGTGGACTGCTCCCAGCGCCAACGGCAGCCCGATCACCGGGTATGTCGTGACGCCGTACCTGGGCGGGGTCGCGCAGACGCCGCAGACCTTCAACGCCTCGACGACCACCAGGACGCTGACCGGTCTCACGGCCGGTGGCAGTTACACCTTCACCGTGGCCGCGATCAACGCCATCGGCACGAGCGCGGCCAGCCCGCAGTCGAACGCGGTCGTGCCGTACACGGTGCCGGGCCGGCCGACGATCACGGCGGCCACCGCCGGGGACGGCTCGGCCACCCTGACCTGGACGGCACCCGCCAACGGCAGCAGCCCGATCACCTCGTACGTGGTGACGCCTTATATCAACGGAGTCGCGCAGACCCCGCAGACCTTCTCCGGAACGGCGACCACCCAGACCGTCACCGGCCTGACGCCGGGTGTCGCGTACACGTTCACGGTGACGGCCGTTAACGCGGCCGGCCCCGGTCAGGCCTCACTGCCCTCCACCGTGGTCACGCCCAACGCCAACCCGACGCTGACCTTCCCCGCGCCGCCGAGCGGACAGGTGAACGTGTCCTACAGCAACCAACTGACCTTCACCGGAGGCACAGCGCCCTTCGTCTGGTCGGTGAGTTCGGGCGCGTTGCCGCCGGGCGTGACGTTGAACCCGTCGAATGGTCTTTTGTCGGGTACGCCCACGACGGCCGGCAGCTACTCCTTCACCGTCAGACTCACCGACGCCAGCAACCAGAGCGACACGAGGGCGGCGACGATCGTCGTCGCGGCCAGCCCGGCGCTGACCTTTCCTCCGCCGCCGAGCGGGCAGGTCGGCGTGCCGTACAACAACCCGCTGACGGTCTCCGGCGGGACGGGTCCGTTCGTCTGGTCGGTGAGTTCGGGCGCGTTGCCGCCGGGCGTGACGTTGAACCCGTCGAATGGTCTTTTGTCGGGTACGCCCACGACGGCCGGCAGCTACTCCTTCACCATCAAGGTCACCGACGCGAACAACCAGAGCGACACTCGGGCGGCCACCCTGACCGTCGGCGCCGGTCCGCTGATCATCACCAAGACGGCCGACACCACGGCCGCCGCGGCGGGCGGTCTGGTCAACTACACGATCACGGTCAGCAACACCGGGCCCAGCACGTTCACGGGCGCGACCTTCACCGACCCGCTGACGGGCGTGCTCGACGACGCCACCTACAACGGCGACGTGGCCGCCACCCAGGGCACGGCCGGCTTCGCCAGCCCGAACGTGACCTGGACGGGCACCCTCGCCCCGGGCGCGGTCGCCGTCATCACCTACTCCGTGACGGTACGGCAGGCCCACCCCGGCGACGGCGATCTCGCCAACACGGTGACGTCCACCACGCTCGGCGCCAACTGCGTGGACGGCACCGCCGACTCGCGCTGCCGCGCCTCCGTGGGCCTGCTCGAACTGACCATCGCGACGGCGTCGGACAGACAGTCGGCCTCCCCGGGCGACACCGTCCGCTACACGGTCACGGTCACCAACACCGGCACGGCCTCGTACCCGTCCGCGGCCTTCGCCGATTCGCTCTCCGGCGTGCTCGACGACGCGACCTACAACGCCGACGTCACCGCCACCTCGGGTACGGCCACCTACAACAACCCCGTCCTGAGCTGGAGCGGCGGCCTGTCGGCGGGCGCGTCCGCGACGATCACGTACTCGGTGACCGTGCGGTCGCCGGATCCGGGCGACAGGAGCCTGGTCAACACGATCACCTCCACCACCGCGGGCAGCAACTGCCCTGCCGGGGGCTCCGACCCGCGCTGCGCCAAGACCGTCCCGGTGCTGGTGCCGCAGCTGACGCTCACCAGTTCGGTGGACTCCAGC
>NZ_BOOA01000088.1 GCF_016862995.1 Acrocarpospora phusangensis | reverse complement strand
GCCGCACCCATCACCCCACTGGACGTCCTGTGCGCAAGCGGAACGTCCTATTTCGGGCAGCCCGCCCTGCCGTACATCCCGGGCGTGCAAGGCGTCGGCCGCCTAGCCGACGGCACCCGCGTGTGGTTTCCCACCCAGGCCGGCATGCAACCCGGCGACGGCAGCATGGCCGACCTGTGCGCCGTACCCAGCGACGACCTGGTCCCCATCCCGGACGGCACCCCCGACGAGACCGCGGCCTCGCTCGGCCTCTCCGCCGTCGCCGCCTGGATGTCCCTCACCTGGCGCGCCGCCCTCCGCCCCGGCGAACAGGTCATCGTGCTCGGCGCCGGCGGCGCGGTCGGCCAGGTCGCGGTCCAGGCGGCCCGCCTCCTCGGCGCCCGCCGAGTCGTCGCCGTCTGCCGCTCCCCCCGCGCCCAGGCCCTCGCCACCAAGAATGGCGCCGACGCCGTCGTCGCCCTCCACCCCGACCACACCCCCGACACCCTCACCCTCCACCTCCGCGAAGCCCTCGACGGCCTGGCCGACGTCGTCATCGACCCGGTCTTCGGCATCCCCGCCACCGCCGCCTCCCGCGTCCTCGCCCCCGGCGCCCGAATCGTCAACCTGGGCGGCTCCGCCTCCGACTCCGCCACCTTCACTTCCTCCAGCCTCCGCGCCTCCACCGCCTCCCTCCTCGGCTACACCAACAACGCCCTCACCCCTGCCCAACGCCACACCGCCCTCACCGAGATCTTCACCCACGCCGCCACCGGCACCCTCTCCGTCGACCACACCGTCACCCCCCTGACCGACATCTCCTCCGCCTGGACCACCCAGTCCACAGGCACCGCAACCAACCGAATCGTCATCCGAGTCCCCGAAGCCCCACCGAAGCCCTAAACCTTGATCATCAGGCGTGCACCTGGGACACCGAACCCTCGCCACGATGATCTGATGTGCCGACAACGCCCCCGGTACCGTAGGGTGTAACCCGGCCGAGGGCGGTTAGCTCAGCGGTAGAGCACTCGCCTTACAAGCGAGGGGTCACTGGTTCGAACCCAGTACCGCCCACCAGCGAAAAGACCCGTCTCCGATCAAGGAAACGGGGTCTGAGTGACGAACTGGGTGACATGCTGAACGGCTACGTGTCGCACCTGCGGGAAAATGCGTCCATCGCAGTCGCCCTCCTTGGATGAGGACGGTAGACCTACTCTTGTGATGACCGTGTTTGAGTGTCCGACCAGGCGCGAGACGTCCTCAATTGGGATGCCGTGATCAGAGAACAAAGACACAAAGTCTGTCGGAGTTCCCTCGGTGCCACATACCCATAATCAGGTTATTGATCAGTTGGGGTAGTCAGGCACGGTTGCGATCGATCGCCGCTGGAGCTTTGCCGCTTCGTAGGGTTGCCGGGCGGGTCCGGCCCTAGAGTGCGGAACAGAGTCCGGAAACGTCAGGAGTCGCAGTGACCTCTCCCTCGTCGGCTAACAACCCGTCTCTCGTCGCCCCGACGCCTGATCCGGCCGCCGACGAGGCGATGCGCCGCATTCTCAGGAAGGTTTCCAGGGATCCGGGCACGCTCTCGGCGGCGATTGTCTATCTCAGTGACGAACGTGACCACGCCCCGGTTCTCGCCGCGCTGGCTCAGGCCGCCGAGGCGTTCGGCCTGGAAATCGCCGAAGCCGGACCCCAGGTGCGCGGCTCGATCTGGCAGGCGTTCGTCGTCCGCGTCCGGAGATACTTCACCGATGAGCGACTGGAACAGTCGGCCGACAAACTCAAAGCCGGTGCCGAAATCCGCTGGTACGACGAGCCTGCGGCCCAGGCCAGCAAGGTTCAGGCGGAAGCTGTTGCCGCGCTCATGGCAGCGGTCCAGGAAAGCGCCAACGCGTTCATCCTCATCGGAAACCTCCTGCTCATCAAGATCGATGGCTTCCCCTACATCCGCGAACTGACCCCCGCCCAGGTCGATTATCTACAGGCGAACCCGGGCCTCCAGGCGAACCCGGCCCAAGCACTCGCGGAAGTCGACGGAGAAGGGCCCCTCGACAATTCCGTCACGTCCTCGATCCCCCTACTCACCGATGTTCCGTTGGACAAGATAACCGTGCAGATGGTGAACAATGTGATCAACAGAGTGACGCCGGGATACGCGGTAGCGGCCTTCAGTTCGAGCATCTGATAGGGAACACACGCGTGTTCCAGCTGCACTTCCAGCGCGGCGCGTCCCGTTGCGCCGTCGCCACGGCGTCATCTGCTTATGAGCGTTCGCCTGGGACCCCTCGTCAAAGGGCCAAGAACAGGTGGCACAAGGTGAAGTGGAACGAAGTGCTCGAATTTCAGTTCGGGGTCTTCGGGCTGTCGTACCCGAGAGTTACCGTGAGCCCATGGCCTTACCTCTCGTTCTCGGAGCGCACCCCTGGTTTCCCAATCTCAACGTGGCCCTGGTCCGCGCGATAGGGCCCGAGGATCGTCCTGTCGCTGGGATCTTTGAATGCTCGGGAGAGCTGTGGGCGTTCGGCTGTCTTGAGGAGTTCGGGGGAGATGTCAGCGTCTGGTTCTATGCGCCCGCCGACGCCGAGCGAGTTGGAGCGGTGAAGACAGCGGACGGGCCGGCCGAGCTGTCGGCGGCCATGCATGGGGTGTTCGCCGGCCATGTCCAAGTCGCGATGGCGGCAGAAGATCGCATCTATGGGGCCTTCGTTGTTGACGTGGCGGAGGATCTGTACCGGTCGGTCGCGGCGGCGGCCAGGAGACACGCGGAGCAGGTGATGGCCGCCGCGGACGTCCTGAGCGAGGCGGCAGTACTGCTCGGTCGCAGTGACAAGGCCTCGAAAATCCACGTGCCGACGCCTAGGGATACCGGAAACTCCTGAAGCTGCTCAACAGGCGGCTTGGTGGGGCGATGCAGCAGATCGCCGTACGCCAAGGTTGGAAGGATGTCCAGTGTGGCCATGGGTGCCCACCCACGCCGCATCACGAGTGGGGGACGGATTGCGTTCAAGCGGGGAACCCACAAGGCGCAGACGGAACGACCGGCATTCGGTTGCCGAAGGAGAAGGTTGGGTGCTGGGTGTGTGGGACCAGACCGGCCGCGTCCCGAGTGAGGTGGCGACCATGCTCCAGTTATGGCAAGTCGCGGTGAGATGGTCGCTGGTTGCGTGGTGAATTGGTCGCTGCTTTCGCGGTGAGCTGGTCGCGGGTTCCCCGGGTATTCGGACGATGGCTTGGGTGGAGGATTCGGTCGAGTCGTACGGCGGCGTACCCCAGGACGGACAGGGCGGACACGATGAGCAGGTCGCCGAGGGGCAGGGGGGCGGTGTTGAGGAGGTTGCGGAGGGGTGGGAAGTAGAGGCCGGCGAGTTGGAGGAGGAGGGCGCCGGCGACGGCGAGGAGCAGGAGCGGGTTGGAGAGTGAGCCGGGGCGGGCGCGGGAGCCGATCGCGACGCCGAGTTGGGTGGCGCCCAGGGCGAAGAAGGCCATGCTCTGCCAGGGGCGTCCGGTCTGGTGGGCCCAGATGGCGACGCCGAGGGTGACCGCGGTGAGGACGACGGCGATGCGGAGTACCCGCTGCCACAGGCCCGCGCCGAGGATGCTTTCGGCGGGAGGCCGGGGTGGGCGGGACATGCTGCCTTTCACGGCGGGTTCGCCGCCGAGGGCGACCCCCGGCAGTCCGTGGGTGAGCAGGTTGATCCAGAGGATCTGGGCGGGCAGTAGCGGCAGGGCGAGGCCGGCGAACGGTCCGAGGAGCATCACGGCGATTTCGGCCGCGCCGCCCGACAGCGCGTAGACGAGGAACCGGCGGATGTTGGTGTAGACGCGCCGGCCCTCCTCGACGGCCGCCACCACCGTGTCGAGGTCGTCGTCGGCCAGCACCAGGTCAGCGGCCTGGCGGGCGACTTCGGTGCCGCGTTCTCCCATCGCCACGCCGATGTCGGCGCGGCGCAGCGCGGGTCCGTCGTTGACGCCGTCGCCGGTCATCGCCAGGACGTCGCCGCGGTCCCGCATGCTCTGGATGATGTCGAGTTTCTGTTCGGGGGTGGCCCGGGCGTAGACGCTGACCTTGTCCGGGTCGGGTGGTTCCGGTGTCCGGCAGTCCGCTATCGGGTCGTCCGGGCCGATGATGCCCAGGTCGGTGGCGATGGCGCGGGCGGTGCCGGGATGGTCGCCGGTGATCAGGACGGTTCTGATCCCGGCCTGGCGGCAGGCGGCGACAGTGGCGGCGGCTGCGGGTCGCGGCGGATCCAGGATCGCGATCAGACCGAGCAGGGTCAGCCCGTTCTCTTCGACGATTTCCGGCATGTCCGGCAGGTCGCGCCTGGCGACGGCCAGGACGCGGTAGCCGTTTCGGGCAAGCTGTTCGGCCTGTACGGCGGCGCGGGCCAGGAGCGCCGGGTCATCGGTCAGGATCGGCGAATGGAGCAGCGCTTCGGGCGCGCCCTTGCAGATCACCCGGACGCGGCCGTCCGGAAGCCGGTGCACGGTGGTCATGCGTTTGCGGTCGCTGTCGAAGGGATGCTCGGCGATCCGGGGAAATCGCTGCCGCACCTCGGAACCGGCGATACCCAGCTTCGCGGCGGCGGCGAGTAGCGCCGCCTCAGTCGGGTCGCCCAGCGCCGTCCATTCCCCGCCGTTGTCCCGCGGAGGAGACAGTCTCGCGTCGTTGCACAGCGCCGCCGCCTCCAGCAGGTCGGTAAAGCTCGCACCGTCCAGGGATGTATGAATGATCTCGCCCTCGGGGCCGTACCCGGAGCCCGTGATCTCGGCCTCTCCCGAGGGCGTCCAGATGCGCCGGGCGACCATCCGGCCCTCGGTCAGGGTGCCGGTCTTGTCGGTGGCGAGCACGGTCACCGACCCCAGCGTCTCCACGGCGGGCAGTTTGCGTACGAGGGCGTGGCGGGCCGCCATCCGCCGGGCCCCCATCGCCAGGCTCAGGGTCACGACCGCGGGCAGCGATTCGGGTACGGCCGCCACCACCAGGCTGATCGCGGTCACCACCATGAGTTCGACCGGCTGGCCGCGTACCAGGCCCAGGGCCAGCACGATCGCGCACAGCAGCACGGCGACCCCGGCCAGCATGCGGCCGACGCCCACCAGCCGTCGCTGCAGGGGCGTGAGACCGGCCGTCTTGACCATCAGGGCCGCTATGCGCCCGGTCGCGCTGGCGGTCCCGACGGCCGTGACCTCCGCCCGGCCTCGTCCCCGGACCACGACCGTGCCCGAGGAGACCGTCTCCTCCTGGCCCTTGTCGACCGGCACCGACTCGCCGGTCAGCGCCGATTCGTCGACCAGCAACGCCGCCGCCTCCACCACCCGGGCGTCGGCGGGCACGATGTCGCCCTCGGCCAGGACCAGAAGATCCCCCACGACCACGTCGGCCGCCGGGATCTGCGCCTGCGAGCCGTCCCGGATCACCCGCGCGGCCGGGGCGGCGAGCTCCGACAGGGCCGCGATGGCACGGTCGGCGCGGATCTCCTGGCCTACCCCCACCGAGGTGTTGACCACGATCACCAGAAGGATCACGACCATGTCGGCCCAGTCGCCCGTGGCCACGGTCAGCACCGCCGCGACCAGGAGGACGAGGATCAGGGGGTCGCGGAGCTGGCCGGTGACCCGGCGCCACAGCGGGACGGCCGGCTGCCGGGGCAGCACGTTGGCCCCGTCCCGCCTGCGCCGTTCGGCCGCCTCCGTCCACGAAAGCCCCGGGACCTTCTCACTCGCCATCTGTCGCTCCTGGTCGGGTGGTTCGTCCGTCGCCCCCAGTCTCGGCAGCGGGTTTCCGGGCGGACAGGGACGAAAGTCCGTACCAAGACGACGTTCGGCCGCAGCGCACGCCCCGCTCGATGCGGTCCCATCGAGGGGGAGCTCGACTGCGGCAGGGACGCGCTTCCCGTGGTGGACGAGGCGGGCTGGACCGTCGGCATCATCACGACGATCGACATTCTCAAAGCGGTCGCCGGCCAGGTGGGAACAGCGACCGGCCCCGGGCAGGTCGGCTCCGCCCTGTTCCGCCTCGAACTGGTGGACCCGGCATCCGACGGACTGGGCCACCGTTAGCGCCCAGGACGGAGGCCCTGTCGGTTCGGGCCGATCGGCCCTTTTCACCGCGGTACTGACCGCGGAACATGAAGGCAGCATCGACCCCGCGGGAGGACATCGTGATCATCGTCGGAGTGGACGGCCTGCGCGCCGGATTGGAGGCGGTGGCGTGGGCGGCTCACGAGGCCGTCCTCCGCGACGTGCCGCTGCGGGTCGTGTACGCGGTGCCCGCCTGGTGCCTCGACCGGGGGCAGGCCGGGCCGTACAGCGGGGTCGCGAGCTGGATGCGGGACGGCGGGCACGTCGCGCTCGCCGAGGCCGTCGCCGCGGCGCAGCGCGCCGAGCCGAAGGTACGCGTCGAGCCGGCGCTGGTGGGCGACGACCCCCGGCTGGCCCTCATCAAGGAGTCGCGCGAAGCCGATCTGCTGGTCGTCGGAGACTCCGGACTCGGGGCGCTGCGCGGGAAGCTGGTCGGCTCCGTCGCGTACGGGGTGGCCGGGCACGCGGTGTGCGATGTCGTCGTCGTACGGAAATGGCGGTCGCCGCCCCGGCCGGAGATCGTGGTGGGGGTGGACGGCTCGACCGCCCAGCCCGCCGTTCTCGAGTTCGCCTTCAAGGAGGCGGCCCTGCGCGGGAACGACCTGCGCGCCGTTCTCGCCTGGGACTGGCACGACCTCATCCGTACGGACGTTCTCGGAACCGAACCGGAGGCCAGCAGGCGCACGCTGGCCGAGGCCCTGGCCGGATGGCAGGAGACCTACCCGGACGTGCGGGCGTCGACGGACGTCGTCCAAGGGCACCCCGTCGACGCCCTGAGTCACGCGGCCGAGGGCGCTGACCTGCTCGTCGTCGGCTCGCACGGGCACGGCATCCTGACGGGCATGCTCCTCGGGTCGATCAGCCAGGCCATGATGCACCACGCCCCCTGCCCGGTGGGCATCGTCCGGATCACGTCCTGAGGGCGGGTCGGAGATGAAGGAGAGTGAGATGCCGATGGAAGTCATGGACGTCATGGGACGCGTCGCGATCGCGGTCACCCAGGACGCGGGCTTCGGCGAGATCGTGGCCGCCATGCAGCGTTTCAAGGTCGGCGCCGTCACCGTCATCGACCAGGACCGCCGTCCGGTGGGCGTGGTCTCGGAGGACGACCTGCTGCTCAAGGAGACCGAACCGGTACGGCATGGCCTGGGGTCCCTGTCCCCGGCCCGGCGTGAGGAGCGGCGCAAGGCGGCCGGGGTGACGGCGATGCAGCTGATGACCTCGCCGGCGATCGTCGTCACGCCCGGCACCCCGGTCAAGGCGGCGGCGCGCCTGATGCACGAGAACCGCGTCAAGCAGCTGCCGGTCATCGACGCGGTCACCGGCCGTGTCTGCGGCACCCTGCACCAGTCCGACCTGCTGCGTGTCTTCGCGCGGCCGGTCGGCGACCTGCACGAGGAGATCACCGCCGTCATCCGCGACACGCTCGGACTGGATCCGGCGGCGCTGACCGTCGAGATCAGCGGCGGCGTGGTCACCGTCGGCGGGAAGGCCACGGCGGCGGAGGCCGCCAGACTCCTCCAGGCGATTCGCCAGATCGACGGAATCGTGGACGCGGTCTCGACAATCGACACACCGGCGACCGGCGGCGAGCAGGTCTTCCCACCCGTGTACTGACTTGGACCCCATTAACGGGAATTAATGGGAAAAATCGAATTTGGTGGCGCGGTTTCGGGAAAAGGACTCTTGGCCTTTCACAGAGGACTTCGGGCCTCTACCGCGATGAAGCCGCGGCCGGGCAAGGTGGCCTCCATGAAAGTGCTCGTCACCGAATCCATCCCGGCCGCTGGAACGGTCCCCGGGGCGATCCTGGCCCTCGACGGCCACGACGTCGCGTTCTGCCATCCGGCGGGGGCCGATGTGGGACCGGCGCCCTGCGTCGGGCTGGCGGTGGGCGGCCGTTGCCCGCTGAGACCCGAGGTGGTCGATCTGGTGGTGGACGTCAGGCCGGTCCCCGGGCCCTTCACCATGCGGGAAGCCGGAGCGATGTGCGCGGTCCGCACCGGTGTCCCGCTCCTGATCGCGGGCCGTCCTCCCGCGGGTTCCACCCTCGCCGGGGAAGCCATGGCGGTGTGCGAACCGGACGAACTCCTCGCGGCCTGCGCCAAGGCCGTGGCCCCCACCGGCCCGATCGTCCGCCGAGCTGTCGCCGAGGCGGTCACCCCCATCGCCCGGCGACTCGGCGAGAACCCCGACGTCCGCCTGCTCGACGTCGACGGCACCGTGCAGATCGAGGTGTCGCTGCTCAACCAGCCCGGCGACGTGGTGACCGAGGACATCCGCCGCGCGGCCTGGCTCGCTTTCACCAGAGCGACCCGCGGCAAGATTCAGGCCGAAGGCCACATCACGGTACGGGCGAAGTCCGCAACCTACTGAGGTCACGGATGGCCGGCCCGCCACTCCTCGTACGCGGCGACAGCGGTCGGCAGAGTCGGAAACAGATGGTCCGCCCCCACCGAGGCCGTCAGCCCGAAAGCGTCGAGTGAATCCCGGAGATCCTGTTTCACCCGGGCCATGGCGAACACGACGCCCCGGCCGGCCAGCTCCGAGCGGAGCGATTCCACGGCGTCCAGCGCGGTGATGTCGACCTCCACATTCGCCTCCGCGTTGAGGACGAACCAGTGGACCGGCCCCTCGTGCTCGTCGACGGCGGCCAGCGCGCGGCGGCGGAAGTTCTGCGCGTTCGCGAAGAACAGCGGCGAGTCGTACCGGTAGACGACCAGCCCGGGAATGGTACGCGCCTGCGGATAGTCGTCGACGTCGTGCATGCCCGCCAGGCCGGGAACGACGCCGAGGATCGCGTCGTGGGGGCGGGCCACGCGGGCGAGCAGGTCCGCGACGGAGAGAGCCACGGCGAGCAGCACGCCGTACAGGATGTCGAAGACCAGGACGCTGACGCAGGCGGCGAGCGCGAGCAGCAGTTCGCTGCGGCGGAACGCGAACAGGCGCCGGAACTGGGCCACGTCGATCAGCTGGATCGCGGCGTAGATGACGATGGCGCCGAGGGCCGCCACGGGGAACGCCGCCAGCAGCGGTCCCGCGGCGATCAGGACGACGACCACCCCGGCCAGGGTGACCAGCGAGTACAGCTGGGTGCGGCTGCCCACCGCGTCGGCCAGCGCGGTACGGCTGCCGCTGCTGCTGACCGGAAAACCCTGGAACACCCCGGCGCCCACGTTGGCCGCGCCCAGCGCGAGGAGCTCCCGGTTGGCGTCGATCTCCTGCTTGTGCCGCTCGGCGAAGGACCGGCCGGTGAGCACGTTGTCGGTGTAGCCGACCAGGAGGACGCCGATGGCGGGCAGGACGAGGTCGCTGAAGTCCACGTTCACCGGCAGCGCGGGCGCCGGGAGCCCGGTGGGGATCGGCCCGACGACCTCGATCCCGTAGCGTTCGATACCGAAGATCATGACTACGGCGGTGGCGATCAGAACCGCCAGGAGCGGGCCGGGCACGGCGGGCAGCAGCCGTTTCAGCAGGAACAGGAAGACCAGAACGGCCACGGCGAACAGCAGCGTCGGCACGTGGATCCGCGGCAGCCCGCGCGCGAACGAGAGCAATTCGTCGAAGAACTCGTTGCCCTCGATCGGGATCCCCGTGGTCCGCCCCAGCTGCGAGACGATCATCGTGAGGGCGAGCCCGGCGAGATATCCGACCAGGACGGGCCGGGACAGCAGATTGGCGACGAAACCCAGCCGGAGCGCCCAGCAGGCCACGGCCAGCACGCCCACCATGACGGCCAGCGAAGTCGCCAGTGCCGCGTACCGCGTGGGATCGCCGGCGGCCAGCGGCCCGATCGCGACGGCGGTCATCAAGGCGGTCGACGACTCGGGGCCGATCGACAGCTGCCGCGACGACCCGAACAGCGGATAGAGCGCCAGCGGCGCAAGGACCGCCCAGAGCCCGGCCACCGGCGGCAACCCCGCCACCGTCGCGTACGCCATGACCTGCGGCACCAGATATCCCGCCACGGTGAGCCCGGCCAGCAGGTCGCCGCGCAGCCACGCTCGCCGGTAACTCCGCAGATCCGCGAGGATCGGGGGTAGCTGGATCATGACCGTCAGTGTGGCATCCGTGATCCACCGGCGAGAGCAGAAAACACGGGACGCCCATCCGCTGTGGATGGGCGTCCCGGGTGGCTCGGCTACTTGAGGAACGGGTACCGGGTGACGATCGCGGTGCGTCCCCACCACCTGCCGAGGCCGAGGGTGTCGCCGGCGGAGGCCAGGGCCAGGCCGATCAGGACGATGGCGTAGACGATGTGGTCGTCCATGAAGGGGTTGTTGGCCAGGGGGAGTTCGGCCGCCCACATCATGGCCAGCAGCAGGGTTCCGGCTGCGGCGGCGATGCGCATGCCCGCGCCGAGGATGAGGGCGGCGCCGATGCCGAGCAGGCCGGTCATGAACAGCCAGTCGACCCAGGCCTGGCCGGCCAGCCCGGCGTAGAAGCCGCCGAGGGCGTTCTCGCCGGCGCCCTTGAGGAAGCCGGTGGTCGGGCTGCCGCCGTTGATCCACGCCTTGGCGGCGGGGGTGGCCAGGCCCCAGCCGAACAGCTTGTCCAGGAAGGCCCAGAGGAAGACCCAGCCGAGGGCGATGCGGGCGACGGCCCAGACGTAGTCGACCGGGTTCACCGGGTTCACCGGGTTCACCGGGGGCGTCGCGGTCGATGCCACCGGCGCGCTGAAGGAGGGGGAGGTGCGGACGGTGCGGCGTCCTTCGGTGGTGGCCATCATGAGGCCCCTTTCAGAGGGTTCTCGTCGTGTTCTTCGCACCCCAATGACACTCCTTGGCTGGATTTGTCTTTAGAGCTGGAGGGCCCCGGGATAGAGGTCCGCAATCCCTGCCAACGCGGGACCTTCGGCCCTGGATGGAACGGCGGGCGAACGGGACCCTGGCGGCTGAGCCTTTCGAAATCGCCGCGGCCACCCCCAAATGATCATCAGGTTCGGCTACGGTCCACCGTCCCGCGAGCACCACGCCGATCCGTCGCCGAATTGGAGCACGACGCCTCGCGGAATTACTGAAACGGCAGAAACGCCGGGGTCGCCGTGGAGTGCTGCGACGATCGTGGGCGGATGGTTTTGGATGGGCAGCCCTTGGAGGAGCCGTACATCAAGGAGCCTCCGGCGTCGTATTCCCGATTCGGCCCGCTGACTGTTCCGCAGGGACGTGTCTGGGTCCAGGGGGACAACCGCCACGTCTCCATGGACTCGCGTGCCTATCAGGAAGGCGGAGTCGAGAACACCACCCTTCCGACGTCTGACGTGGTCGGGGTCGTCGACATGGGTTAGCGTGGTGAGACGGCCTTCCCCCTCGATGACCTGCGGAACTGTGGAGGAGCGAGGACGTGAAGGTGGTGCGGTCCGGGGGTGGGGAATCGGTCGCCATCGGGGGTTTCGGCGCGGTGTTCAAGCTTCACAGCCGTGACAACGACGGCCGGGTGGCCATTCTCGAGCATCCGTTCGCGGTGGGGACGATCACCGCGCCGCATCTGCATACGCGTGAGGACGAGCACTCCGTCGTGCTGGAAGGCCAGATCGGCTTCCGGTCCGATAACGACGAGATCGTGCTGGGGCCCGGCGGGTACATCACGAAGCCGCGGGGGCGGATGCACGCCATGTGGAATGCGGGGACGACGCCCGGGCGCATCGTCGAAATCATTACGCCGGGTGGCTTCGAGAGTTACTTCCGTGAGCTCAGTGAGCTTTTCGCCGCTGTCGAACCGCCCGCCGGCATGAGCCTCCACGAGACGGCCGAATTCACCGAACTCGCGGAGAGATACGGCCTGACCTATGGCGATCCTGATTGGCTGGACGACGTCGTGGCGCGTTATGGGCTGACGCCACCGACGCATTAGAGAGACCTCAGTCGGCGACTTCGAGGCGTACGCGGCGGAAGCCTCTGCCCTTGCTTTCGATTTTGGCGACGCGGACGCGGCCGATCTGGCGGGTGGAGGCGACGTGGGTGCCGCCGTCGGCCTGGCAGTCGAGGCCGACGATGTCGACGATCCGGACTTCCTTCACGTCGTCGGGGATCAGGTTGGTGGCGGTGCGGATGATGTCCGGGATCGCGAAGGCCTGGTCGCGGGGGAGGACGCGGATGTCGACGCGGCGGTCGGCGGCGATCTCGGCGTTGCAGGCGGCTTCGACGGCCTCTTTGAAGCCGGGCGGGACCTCGGGGAGGTTGAAGTCCATGCGGGCGGTGCCGACGACGCCGGTGCCGAGGGCCTTGGCGGGTTCCATGTTGCCGCCGGTGACGAGGGCGCCGTAGTCGCGGAAGACGACGCCGCACAGGACGTGGAGGCCGGAGTGGGTGCGCATCAGGGCGGATCGGCGGTCGTCGGCGAGGGCGGCGCGGACGACGGTGCCGGGCGCGGGAAGGGGCTCGCCTTCGACGGGGATCAGGTAGAGGTCGTCACCTTTGCGTACGCCGGCGATGCGGGTTTCGACGCCTTGCCAGAGCAGGGTGCCCTCGTCGGCCGGCTGCCCGCCGCCCCCGGGGTAGAAGGCGGAGCGGTTGAGCACGATGCCGTCAGGGGTGGCGTCGAGAACCGTCGCCTCCCACTCCCGCAGTTCCTGATCGGCGAGTTCGAGACGTTCTGTACGCCCATGAGCATCCACCCCCGCAGCCTAAAGGAGATCCGTGACCTCGATCGTCCATTCGCAGCCGATGGAGATGACCTCCAGGTGGAAGGTGCCCGCACGGGACTGCGGGATGGTCTTGTCGGCCTTCGTCCCGAGTTCAGTGAAGGGGGTCTCGACCAGTTCCTCGCCGGCTTTGAGGGTGGCGGAGACGTGGCCGGTGCCGAGCGGGTTGGCGGTGCAGTCGTAGGTGTAGTGGATCTGCCAGGAGTCGTCCGCGGTGAACTGGGCCGTGGTCTTGTTGCCGGCGCCGCTGTCGGACAGGAGCGCGCCACGGGCCGCCGCGGGGGGCTGGGCGGGAGGCGGCGACTCGGCGTTCTGGGCCGGGCTGGATGGGGAGGCCGGCGGGGAGGCGGGTTGGGATGCCTCGGTGCTCGGCTGGATGACCGCCTGACGGGTTGGGGCCGCGGGGGCGGACGGTTCATCCGTGAGGACGACGTACAGGGAGAAACCGCCGCCGGCGAGCATGAGGAAGGCGAGCGTGAAGAGGGTCACCAGCGCGGGAACGGGGTTCGCGCGCGGGGGCGGCGGTGGCTCGTAGCCGGGCTGCGGACTGTAGGGCGACTGCCAGCCCTCATACCCGTACGGGTTGGACATCGACGGCTCCAGATCGGGGACCCTCTGAAGATCGCACGATCGCGGGGCGTGTTTCTAGATCAGGCGGCCCGCGGCCGGAAGCGTAAGGTGGAAAGAAACGCCGTCACCTGTCGGTGGGGATCGTCCAGCCGGCGTGTTCGCACAGCTGGGCGAGGGTGATCTCGGCGCGCTTCCACTGGAAGCAGTTGTTCAGATGCTCGGCGCACCTGCCGGGGTCGGCGTCGGGGATGCCCAGGACGCGCAGTTCGTTCGCGAAGTCGGTGGCTTGGTCCTGCTGCTTGGCGCTGAGGCGGTGCCAGGTCATGGCCTTCTCCCGGGAGTTGGGCGGCGTTGACCGTTCCAACGCTAGTCAATCGCCGGAGAAATCGGGGGTTACGCGGAGCATCTCCATACGGGAATGAAAACGGTTCTCAATGCATTACACGGCGCAGAGAGGAGTGCCGATGGCCAGAAGCGTTCTCCGACCGGTGATCAAGCTCAGGTCGACGGCCGGGACCGGATTCACCTACGTGAGCCGCAAGAACCGCCGTGACCACCCCGACCGGCTCACCCTGAAGAAGTACGACCCGATCGTCCGCAGGCACGTGGTCTTCCGAGAGGAAAGATGACCATGCAGAAGAAGATCCACCCCGAGTACCATCCTGTGGTCTTCCGCGACCCGAGCACCGGCTTCGCGTTCCTCACCCGCTCGACCGTCACCAGTTCCAAGACGATCGAATGGGAGGACGGCAACACCTATCCGCTGGTGGAGGTGGACGTCTCCGCGGAGAGCCACCCCTTCTACAGTGGCCGCGGCCGCATCGTCGACAGCGCCGGCCGCGTCGAACGCTTCAGACGCCGGTACGGCCACTAGGCCCTCCGCCACCCGACGACGACCCCCGCACCGGGGGCCGTCGTCGTTTCGTATGAGCGTCAGGGCGCGACGGCCACCGCGTGGAAGAAGATGTCGCTGTACGGCACCTTGCGCGGCGTGAACACGATCTTGCCGGGGCACAGGCCGCGCTTGCGGAGGTTGCTGACGATCTGGGGTACGGCGTCCACGGACGGCTGCGCCCATTCGTGCATGAGGATGATGCCGCCGGGCTGGAGTGTGTCGGCGGCGGCCACGATCTCCTCGGTGGTGGCGCCCGCCCAGTCCCTGGAGTCCACCGTCCACAGGACCTCGAGCAGGCCCAGGCGGCGCGCGTCCTCCCTGACCTGCTCGTTCGTCTCGCCGTACGGCGGCCGGAACAGGGTGGGGCGGTGGCCGGTGATGCGGCGCAGCACCTTCTGCGTGTCGGCGATCTCGTTGAACGCGGCGGGTTCGCCGATCTGGGTGAGGTGCGGGTGGGTCATGGTGTGGTTGGCGATCCACATGCCGGCGCGCTGCTGGGCCCGTACGAGGTCGGGGTTGGTCTCTGAAGCCGAACCCAGGTTGAAGAACGTGGCCTTCGCGTTGGCCTTGCGCAGGGCGCGCAGCAGGGTCGGCGTGGTCTCGGGGATGGGGCCGTCGTCGTAGGTCAGGCCGACGTACCCGTTCCGGCAGTGGAAGGACGGGGTGGAGGCCTGCGCGGGGAGGGGGGTCGCGACCACGAGCGCGGCGGCGGCCAGCGCGGCCAGCCTCGACGGGTGGGCCACGGCGCTGGGACGATCGGTCAGACGGCGCAGGTATCTGATCAATTTGGCTCCCGGGTCTGGACGGCGGATCGAGGGGATCTGGGCTTCGAAACGTTTCGTGAGATGGTGCGAATTGTTTCGCCGCAAGATATGACGCCGTTCCGTGCCGGGCAACCATGTCGCGGGCGCGGCCCTGGTCAGTTCGGAGAACCGGGGCGCGCCGATGAAACATTCACGCGTGACCACGAGAAATGTCCCAGGGCCGGACGCCGGCCCTGGGCTTTCCCGGCTAATACACGAACGCGCTGTTAGCCGTCACACCCACGGGCGAAACGAGCTGGTTGGGGAAGACGTACTGGAATGGGCCGCCGGTGGTGCAGTTGGTGGAGGCGTACAGGACGGCCGTTTTGGCGTTTCTGTTGACGGCGGATTTCACCCGGCCGCCGCCCCAGCCGTGTGCGGCCAGGTTGACGCAGACGCCCGCCGGCGTGAGGGCGCTGGCGGTGAACAGGTTGCCGGTGAACCCCGGGCCGTCATAGAGGCAGAGGGCGCCCGAGATCGTGCAGGGGCTGGCGGCGTTGGCGGGACTGGCGGGGAGCAGGGTGGCGGCGGCTGCGGCGACGGCGACGGTGGTGCGAAGCCATTTTCCCGGCATGGTGCCTCCTGTTTGGGTTGAAGTGATCTCCGTCCTATCAGGGGGCGGCGGGGCGGCCAACACGCGTGATAGTCGGGCGCACGACCATTTAGCTAGGAAATTTCGGTGTATGGGGTGTCAGCTGTGGATTGGTGTGACCTGGTCTATCGCGTACCGCTGGGGCTCCAGATGAAAGCTTCAGAGAGGCATTGACTCCAACAGTCTGGACGTGGAGCGGTGGCCTGTGTAATTTCCGGGACATGCCGGACTCGGGAGTGAGGCAGGCCCGCGCAATCGCCAGTCGTTACCGGCTGGTACGCGAACTGGGGCGCGGTGGTATGGGTTCGGTGTGGCAAGCCCACGATGAGGTGCTTGCGCGGGATGTCGCGGTCAAACGGGTGTATTTCCCTGTGCACGCGGGGCCGGAGGCGCGCGACCAGGCGGCTCGGCGGATCCGGCGGTGGGCTCGGGCGACGGCGCGGTTGCGGCATCCGTCGGTGATCCGGGTGCACGACGTCGTCGACGACTCCAATGATCTCTGGATCGTCATGGAGTTGCTCCAGGTGGAGTCGCTGGAGGAGCGGCTGGACCGGCTCGGGCAGCTGCCGGAGCGGGAGGCCGCGCGGATCGTGCTGCACGTGCTGGACGCGCTGCGGGTGGCGCACGCGGCGGGGATCGTGCATCGGGACATCCGGCCGGGGAACATCCTGCTCGGTCCCGACGGGGAGGTCGTGCTGACGGATTTCGGCATCGCGCCGCCCGCGGGGTATCCGACGATCACCACGCGCGGGACGATCGTGGGCTCGTTGTCGTACATGGCGCCGGAGCGGATCAGAGGCGAGGAGGGTGGGCCGGAGAGCGATCTCTGGTCGTTGGGGGCGACGTTGTTCGCGGCGGTCGAGGGTGAGCCTCCGTATGACCGGCGGGATCCGGTCGCCGCGTTGACGCAGGAGCCGCCGCCGGTGCAGCGGACCTGGCTGTTGCGGCCGGCCATCCTCGGATTGCTGCGCAGGGACCAAGCGGCGCGGATCAGCGCCGAGGAGGCCATCAATCTGCTGACGATCGCGGTCGCGGATCTGGAGAGGGAGATCATGGATGTCCCTGATGCGGTGGGTGGGTCCGGGGAGTTCGCCTGGTTTGCTCGGAGTGAGGTGGTCGGGCCGGAATCGGGGCAGGTGAACGGGGAGCGGGTGCGCAAGCCGGGGGCGCATGCCATGACCGCGTGGGACAGCTGGACGCAGGCGGTGCGGGAGAAGTCCGCGCGCTGGGCCGCCTGGGTGGCGACCACGTATGGTGCCGCCGACGCTGGCCGCCCTCGGATCCCGGCTGGCCGCCATGTCCGGAAATCTCGTGTTTTCGCCTTGCTGGGGTTGCCTGATCCGGGAGCTCAGGTGGGCTTCAGCGCGGCGGTTCTGAGTATGGCGGCCGCCGCGCTCGTGGCGCTCTCGCTGCCGGTTCCGGTTCCGTGGCTGGTCGCGCTGCCGCCGGTGTTCGTGGCCCTGCTCATTCTGGCCACGCCGGTTCTGCCGGAGACGCTGGCGCCGGGCGCGGGCTGGCCGCGCTGGGTTCTGGTCGGTGGGGCGCTTCTGCCGTTCGTGGGTGGAGTCGCCCTGCTCGTCCCCACCTCGTCCGTGCAGATCGGCATGGTCGGCGCCGGTGTCTGGCTGGGTTATCTCAGTGTGCTCACCTGGCGGCTCAGTCCGGTGGCGGCCGTCGCGCCGCTCGTGGCCTCGGCCGTCTACCTGGTCAGCGTCGTGGTCGTGCTGGTCGAGCTCTATTCCGGTACGCCCCTGCTTCGGTTGCCCGCGGCCCTGCTGCTCGCCCAAGTCGGGGCCCTCGCGGCGGCCTGGTGGTCGGCGTGGGCGGCGTCGGTGGTCTGGCGGAGAGCCCGGCCGGATGGGGCATGGGCGTTTGTCGGTGGGGCGCTCTAGGTTTGGCGCATGGGTGTGAGCGTCGATGAGTTCCTGGACATGTTGAAAGAGCTGCCTGAGGTCACGCAGGGGCACGGTAGCGAGTGGATCTCGCTGAAGGTCCATGGGAAGGGGTTCGGGTATCTCTGGGAGCGCACCGAGACCGTGGGCCTTAAGGCGACCATCGAAGAACAGATGGCGCTGGTGGGCGAACGCCCCGACGTCTTCGAGATCCAGTTCACGGCTGGGCGGTTCGGCTGGGTCGTCGTCCACCTGACCAAAATCGACCGCGAAGAACTGATGGAACTCGTCACCGAAGCCTGGCGCCTCACCGCCCCCAAACGCCTCCTCGAGGCCCACGGCTTCGACGACTCCATCTAAGTGGATCTCCCCACCCACCCACCCTTTGTTACGGGCTCCGCCCGTGCCCCGTTGGCCGCGCCCGCTGGGCTCCGCCCGTGCCCCGTAGGCCCCGCCCGCTGGGCTTCGCCCGCGCCAACGCCAAGCCTTTCGCTATTGGGCTCCGCCTCTTGGGCATTCCCGCAGCCCCTGGTTGGCCTCCGCCTGTTCGGTTTCACCGCGTCTCGGGGGCTCTGCTCTAGCCCCCACTAGCCTGAACCACACGGACAGCTTTGATCCGCTGCGCCTCCCGCTGCCCGGCCTGCGCCGAGACCTACCGGCGCGACATGAGAATACGCTGCGCGTCTACCGACAGTGGAGCCGGCCTGCGCCGAGACCTACCGGCGCGACACCTTCCACCTGATCTGATCCGGCCTGCTCCGCGGAGACAAGGCCGGTGCCCCCGGTCATTCTGTTTGGCGCTCCAAGCAGGGGGCGAGACGGTTTGCCTCGCCCCCTTCGTCTACGTCAGGGGCACAGGCGGAGGCCGCTCGCAGGTTGTGGTGATGGGCACGGTTTGAGCGGTTGTTGTGGAGGTGAGGAGGGATTCCATGATGTCCAGGACGTGGAGGGCCAGGAGGGCTGACGCGCGGGGGAGTTGGGTGGGGGGTGTGGTGGTGAGGTCTGCCAGGCCGTAGCCTCGGGCGGCGTTGCGGTAGCCGGCGCGGACGGGGAGGGGTCGCCAGGTGCCGTCTACCGGGTGGAGGAGGACGTCGCCGTCGAAATGGTTGGGGTCGGGGACGATGAGGGAGGCCTGGTCGCCGTGGATTTCGATGTGGGGGGCGCGGGTGGCGGCCGAGTCGAAGCTCATGACGAGGGTGGAGAGGGCGCCGGAGTCGTGGGTGAGGATTCCGGTCACGTGGGTGGGGGTGGTCACGGGGATGGGGGTGCCGGCGCGGGGGCCGGAGGCGATGACGCGTTCCGCGCGGGTGCGGCTGGCGGCGCCGATGACTTTGCTGACCGGGCCGAGGAGGGTGATCAGGGCGGTGATGTAGTAGGGGCCCATGTCGAAGAGAGGGCCGCCGCCGGGGACGTAGTAGAAGTCCGGGTTGGGGTGCCAGCGTTCGTGGCCGGGGGTGGCCATCACGGCGGTGGCGGCGATGGGGGTGCCGATGAGGCCGTCGTCGATGTGCCGGCGGGCGGTCTGCACGCCGGTGCCGAGGACGGTGTCGGGGGCACAGCCGAGCCGTACTCCGGCGGTGTCGGCGGCGCGCAGGACCTGGAGGGCCTCGCCTTTGGTGGCGGCGAGGGGCTTCTCGCCGTACACGTCCTTGCCGGCGGCGATGGCGGCGAGGGCCACTTCGGCGTGGGCCGCCGGAACGGTCAGGTTGAGCACGATGTCCACGTCGGGGTCGGAGAGCAGGTCCGGCACCGACAGGGCCCGCGCGCCGGTTGCGTCGGCGACGGTCTTGGCCCGGCCGGGATCCAGGTCCGCGACGGCCGTCAGATGTAACCCGGGAAGCCGCTCGATGGTCGTCGTGTACGCCCCCGAGATCGCCCCACACCCGACGATCCCCACCTTCACCTGCTCGCCCACACCATCCCCCGTTCGATGATCTCGCGCACACTGGGGTGCCCCAGCACGTTCAGGTCGTGGCCGGGCGTGGCCACGAACACCCGGCCGTCCCCCCAGTTCCTCGTCCAGATCGCCGGGGCGACCACGTCGCGGTGCCAGGGCGAGCGGGCGGGATGCGTGGTCGTGGCCAGCACGTCGTTGTAGTCGTCGGCGAGTACCCAGTACTGCTCGGTGACGAGGTCGAAGTCGGCGATCCCCGCGGTGATGGGATGCTCGGCCGCCGCCGGAAGCATCGTCACCCGGTACGGAATGAAGCAGTTGTCCGGCGCGCCCTCCACCTGCTCGTGCGGCGGCTTCGCCGGATGGCAGGCGAACTGCCCGCCCACCAGGTGCAGGTAGTCGGGGGTGGCGCGGTAGGAGTCAACGATGCCGCCATGCCAGCCCGCCAGGCCGGTACCCGCGGCCACGGCTTCCGACAGGCCCCTGCACTGCTCGGACGTGATCTCGCCCATGGAGAGACACTGGACCACGAGGTCGACGGTCGCCATGTACGCGGCGTCGGCGTACGGTTCCGGCGAATCGGAGACGCGTACCTCGAACTTCTGGTCACGGAGGTAGGGGATGAACAGGTCGGTGGCGGCAACCGGCTGGTGCCCTTCCCAGCCGCCGCGGACCACAAGGGCATTCCGGTTCTCGTTCACTAGGCCATTCCGGTCGAAAGCATCCACTGTCGGAATTATCCCCGAATAAGTGGATCGCTGGAAAGCCCTTACCCGGTGGTCCGGGCGGCGTGGTGGGGGTTACCGCCCGGACCCGCTCGCTACGGCCGGGGTCGGCCGTAGTCCATGGGCAGCGCCTGCAGGCGCTCAACCGGGATCTCGTAGAGCACGTAGTACTTCTCGGAGCCGTCCGGGACCAGATCGGTGGGATCGAACAGCAGCGTGTACGGATCCACGCCGCCGTTGCGTGCCATGTACGGACGCGGGTCCTCGGCGTACGTGACGAGGGCGCCGCCCTTGTCGGTCATGATCAGGCCGTACTCCTGCATGGCGCGGGCGATCGTCCGGGCGGCCGGGCTGGTCAGCGTGGTGACGTCGAACGTGGGGTCGAGGCGGAAACGCTGCCCCTCGCAGGGGATGTCCTCACCCTCCACGAAGCCGTCGTTGCGGGTGGCCGGCCAGGAGTTGCAGTTCGCCCGGGTCCGTACCGTGACGATGTTGAGGGCGTGGTCGATGCGGCCGCGCCGGAGCTCGTCGATCCGGATCGTGAACGCGCCGAACGGCAGGCCGGTGGCGGTCGCGCCGAGCGGGTTCGTGAAGATGCCCGGATTCTTGGAGTAGTGGTCGATCTTGCCGCCCCAGCAGGCCGACCAGTTCCCGGCCGCGTCCTTCTCCGCCCGCCAGAAGTCCCAGTACGTGTCCGTGGACGGCTGGTAGATCGCCACCGACGCGTCGGTGCCCTTGGAGACGATCATGTCCGGCGGGGTCGGCACGGCGGCCAGGCTGTCGGCGATCACCGGGGCCAGGTGCGGCAGGTTGAGGCAGTCGGAGAAGGCCCATTTCTTCTTCGGGGTGTGGCGGCCGACGGTGTAGATCGGGGCCGAGTACTCGTCCGTGTTGATGGCCCAGGTACCGAAGTTCTGCTCCTTGTCGAGCTTGATGTTGTTGACGATGGCCTGCGAGTTGTGCGCGAGCCGTACATGGCGGGGGATCTTGGTGTTCCAGGGGCCCTTCGCGGAGAAGCCGTTGGTGGGTTCGCGATGGGACGCGGCGAGGGACGGGCCGGGCAGGGCCAAGCCGGCCAGAGTGATCAGCAAGACCACCGATCGTCTGCGCATGAGGGGTCAGGCCTCCTACGGGTGGATTGACGATCAGCGTAGGTCGCGGCCTCCCCGCGGACTTCCGGGTCGCACCCCAGGGATTTCGCGCGGCCACCCTGGCTCGGGCAGCAGCCTGCGGAGTTCGTCGCGGGTGCCGATGTCGAGCTTCCTGAACACGTTGGTCAGATGGAACTCGATGGTCTTCACGCTGAGGACCAGGCGTTCGGCGATCTCCCGGTTGGAGTTCCCGGCCGTGGCCAGCGTGACCACCGCCCGCTCGGCGGCGGTGAGGGCGCCCAGCGCCTCCGGAGGCGTGTCCAGGACCATCCCGGCCTGGTGGGCCGCGTCCAGGGTCTGCGTCATGTACGCGGTCGCGCCCATCGCGGTGAACTGGTCCAACGCGGCACGGAGGGAGCGTTCTGCCGCCGCGCGCCGGCCCATCGTGTGCTGGCACTTTCCGGTGAGCAGCTCGATCCTCGCCGCCTCCAGGCGCAGGCCGGTCTCCCGGGCGATCTGCAGGGCGGTACGGCATTCGAGCAGCGCGTCCTGGTGCCGTCCGGAAGCGGTGGCGATCTGGGCTTTCACCCGGGCCACACCCATGCCGACGGATCTGCGGCTGGACGGGCCGAGCCTGGCCTGGAACTCCCGCAGGGCCTGGAGGGCTTCGGGGAGGCGTCCCAGGCGGCACAGCGCTTCCGCGCGGAGCGGTCCGAGCAGATGGGTGCCCGGCTCCTGCGTCGGATAGATCGTCTCCGCGTCCTCGGCCGCCGCGAGGAGCCAGGTCGGGTCGTCTCTGGCCTGGGCGAGCATGGCCTGGGCGGTCGCCGCGTACAGCACGTTCGCCGGCGTGGCCACCTCACGCGCCCACCGACTGGCCTGCTCGGCATGCGCCTCCGCTCGCGCCCACTCCCCCTGCGCGGCCAGCGGATAACAGGCGATTCCATGCAACAGGGCGTAGTCCCACACGCGGCTGTTGTCCTCCGCATCCCCCACCGCGAGTTCCGCATGGAGTACGGCCTCGCCGAGCGCGCCCAGCCGGTACTCCGCCTCACCCAGGAACCCCAGCGCCTGCCCGATCCGCAGCGGTTCCCCCCGGGTGGCCCGGTCCACCGCCGACGCGAGATCGCTCCGCGCGCCCTGCGGGTCGTCGGTCCACAACCGGATCATGCCCCGGGCCACCATGCCGTCCAGCCCCGACGCCGCGCCCGGCGCGTCCACCCCCGCCAGCGCCTCCAGCGCCTCCGCGCTCCGCCCGACCACCGCCAGCGCGATCGACCTCGCGAACCACGCGAAAGCCGCCACCCACGACTCCTTCGCCCCCGCCACAGCCGTCCTCGCATCATCGATCATCTGCGGGTACGACTCCGTGAGCACCCCGATGATCGTCAGCTGCGACGCGATCCTGGCCGCCAGATCGGCGGGCTCCAGCGGATGACGCTCCTCCGCCTCCAAGGCCCGCCGCAACGCGACCGTCGCCTCCCCGACCTGCCCGGTCAACAGCAACTGATACCCGAACACATAACCCGCCCACCGCCCAATCCCCCCTGCTCCCGGGGCCTCAACCCCACCCACGGCGAGCGCAGCGACCTCCCCCTGATATTCGAGACTTGTCGCGATATCTCCGGCGACAAGCAACGCCTCCACCGCCCCCAGCAACCGAGGCCCGCGCGCCGCCCCCACGGGCGTCAACTCCACCGCATGCCGCCACAAAACCGCCGCCAGCGGCAACCACCCCTGCGCCAACCGCTCCCGCGCCGCCCGCTCCACATCCCCCGCCAGCCCTTCATCCGGCCCATCCGCCCCCGCGATCCGATGCCACAACGCCCCCGCCCCACCCCTCCTCGCCGCCCGCCGATGCAACTCCCTCCGCAGCCCCAACTCCACCTCGTGATAGACCAGCCCCCGCACCATCGCCCCCGGAAACCCCACCTCCAACCCCGCCGCCCCCGGCACCTCCTCCAACAACCGCATCCCCACCGCCTCCTCCAAAGCCCTCCCAAACACCCACGCCTCGTCCGCGCCCGGGGTTGATGGGGTCAGCCATCTCTCTTCCCGGTTGTCTCGCGTGAAGGTGTCAGCCTCGCGACGTGGGAAGCCGGTCAGTTCCCCACCGGATTGGCCAAAACCATCGGCGTTGTGGGGTGGCGGGCTGCTCCAGGCCTCTCCACCGGGTTGGGCGGGGGCGTCGGCAGCATGGGGCGATGGATTGGCGTGGGCCTCCCTCCCGGCCTGGGCGACAGTGCCGGCGTTGCCGGGGTCGGCGTGGGCCTTTCCGTCGGATCGGTCAAGGGCGTCCGTGTAGTGAGAAGAGGGGTTGGCGTGGGCCCTTCCACCGGGCTGGGCGGGGGTGCCGGCGTTGGGGGATGGGGGGTTGGCGTGGGTTTCTCTGCTGGGCTGGGCGGCATAGTCGGCGTTGCCGGGGTCGGTGTGGGCGTTTCCACCGGATCGGTCAAGGGCGTCCGTGTAGTGAGAAGAGGGGTTGACGTGGGCTTCCCTCCCGGCTTGGGCGACAGCGTCGGCGTTGGGGGATGGGGGGTTGGAGTGGGCTTCTCTGCTGGGCTGGGCGACCGTGCCGGCGTTGCCGGGGATCGCGATCGCGTGGGCCTTTCCACCGGGTTGGTCAGCGGTATCGGCGTCGTGGGGCGAGGGGTTGGTCTGGGCCGCTCCACCAGGTTGGGCGGGGATGTCGGAGTTGTGGGGTGGCGGGTTGGTGGGGGCTTCTCCACCAGGTTGGGCGGGGGCGTTGGGGGATGGGGAGTGGGGGTGGGGTGCTTCGGCTTCTCGGTTTGGGGGGTTAGTCGGGATCTCCTTGCTGTGGTCTTCAGTGGCGTTTGGGTGCATGAGGGTGCGGAGGGTTGTGAGGGTGGATTTGGGGCCGAGGATGGCGGCGGCGGAGAGGAGGGTGCGGGTGGTGGGGGAGCAGCGGGAGAGGTGGGTGCGGAGGGTGGTGGTGAGGGTTTGGGGGGCGGGGAGGGGGCCGTGGCCGTAGTTGATGGCGTGAAGGGGGAGTTCGTCCAGGAGGTGGCGGGCGTGGAGGGGATGGCCGGAGGTGTGGGTGTGGAGGCGGGCGGCGCCGCCGGGGGAGAGGCCGTGGTGGCCCTGGGTGACGGCGAGTCGTACCAGGTCGGGGGCGGTCAGGCCGGAGAGGGGGAGGCGGAGGCCGCGGTCGGAGTCGAACAGGCGGCGCCAGCCGTCGTCGAGGGTGGGGGCGGGGTTGTCGTGCATGATCCGGTCGAGAGGGCCGGGGGTCTGGTGGATCACGATGAGGAGGACGGGGTCGGCCAGGAGGCGGCGGGCGGCCAGTCGGAGGGTGGCCAGGGAGAGGCGGTCGGCCCATTGGGCGTCGTCGAGGACGAGGATCAGGTCCTTGCAGTCCTGGAGTTGGCGGGCCAGCGCTTGGCCGACGAAGACGGGATCGGTCCGGGTCTCCCACGGCCCGTCCGGAGATACGACGCCGGGAATCGGGAGAACATGAGCGATTTGTGTGAGTACGCCCCAGGGAAGGTTGGTTTCTGCTTCGTCGCCGCTTGCCCAGATGAGTGATTCTGGGTGGCATTCGCGGAGGAAACGGCGTACTAATGCGGTTTTGCCGATGCCTGGGTCGCCCTCAATGCTGATGATTCGCGTCTCGTTGTGCTGGACGTTCTCCCAGGCCTGCTGAAGGACGGCGAGTTCCCGCTCTCGCCCGACAAAACCACCTTTCCCCACGGCTCCAGGACCAGCTTGTTCGTTTGGCACGCGTCGCCTCGCCTCCGTGGACAACCGCCGTACCCACGATTCAAGCGCTGAACAGTCGTTAAGGTGGAGCATTCTGGACGGACCTGGCGTAGATGAGCGGAACTCTCTACGATCAACAATTGTGGCGGAACGGCCAGAGGCTCGCTCACGGTGGTGTTTTGCGGGGACGGCTCAGCCCGTGCTCGACGGGGAGCCTTGCCCGGCCGTCGAGATAAGCGTCGAATGGGATCTTTCTTCGCAATTTCTGCTGAACTCGCCTGGGATGGAACCCGGCAGTCTGACCTGGGTTGTCGTCGAGGACGAAGACGCCGACGTCACGGTGGACGGCACCGGCATCGCCGTCACACTAGGCCCGCTCCACGCGCCCATCGCTCCCCCCATGTGGTGGAGGACCACCCACAGTCCCATGGGCATCGGTTTCGACCTCCCCGTCCAAGCCGACACCGGGACCGCCCACCTCGCCGTGAACGGTTCAGCCTTACAAGGCAAGATCACCCTCTCCGGCACCACGCTCACCGGCCACCCAACCCACTACGAAGCCACCATCACCGCCACCTCTGTCGACGACGCCCCCCTTTTGGATCGTTCCTCCCCTATAAGCCGAAATATCGCCACAACGGCGGGGGGAAACGAGCGAGCTGTCCGCCTCCAGGACAGCCGGGGCGTCGACATGGCACCTGGCGCGGCGAAGGGTGACGAGCACCTCGACCTTCCGGCCACAGTCGCGGACCCTCCGGCCGCGGGCCCTTCAGCCACGCTCACGGGCCTTCCAGAAATGGATGTGAACCATCCAGCCACGGTCGTGGGAACGGCTCACGCTTCAGCGCCCCCATCGCCTGACGAGCGCATCAACGCTCCCGGGATGGAGTGCGACAGGACGACCGGCATTCATGTCATGAGAGGTGGCCAGAGCGCCGGTCTCCGTGGAGTGAGCAGTGAGGAGCGGGCTGGCTTCGCCAGTCCTGGCCACGGTAGCGCTGGCCTCGTCGGCATGGATGGCCTAGCGGAGGATGCCGTTAAGGGGGAGGTTACTCTTTCGGGGAATGAGGATGATCCGAATGACGAGCTTCGCAGGAAGATCGCGCACTGGGACGACGAACTCCGGAGGGCTGCGGGTGACGAGGAGCCCTCCGAGGCGGACGCGGATTCGGTTTTCGCGCGGATGCGAGTCCTCGACCAGCGCATATCACGAAATTTCGTAGAAAATGATCTAGCGGCGATGATGGCGGGCCTGCGGGACGCCACCGCACTGCGACGCGAGATCAGTTTCGGCGAATTGGTGACGGGCGCCTGGGAGCGATTCCTGCGCGATACCGGAGACACACTGGCCTTCGACCGTCAGATGGTGGAAGCACTGGCGGCCATGTCATCCGGACGGCTGAGCCTCCTCCTCGCCGATTCCGCGACCGACCTCGACACTTCGATCGAGCTCCTGTCGGGCTTGGACCGAACCCCACCCGACCTCGACGCCTTCAGCGGAGAAGTCTCCTCCGCGGCGGGAGAACTCGATCGCCTGGCTACGCGGCTACACGAACAAATAGCCAAAGCACTAGCCGCCGACCTGCACATCATCGACGACAACCACCCGCTTCGCTCCGCCCGCGACGACCTCCTGACATTGCTGGCCAGCGCCGGCTCCCCCGAAGACCTGGACCTCCGCGAACAACACTGGGAGCGCGACCTCGCCACCGCGATCCAACCCACACCCGGACATTCCGAAGTCACCGAACCGGCCTCCGCTGATTCGAGGTTCACCGGGTCGGCTTCGCTGGGCGCGGAGGAAGCGGCGGTTGTTCTGTTGGTTAAGAATGTCGCTGTTGTGCTGGTGGGGGCGGTGGCTCGGGTGGAGCACTGTCACGAGCAACTGCGGCGGCTGGATCCGGTGGGTAACGCCACGTTTGTGCGGGCGAGTAATGCGGATGCCATTGCTCGGCTCGGTCGGTATGTGGAGCGGTGGCGCGGCCGTCTGGAGTCGGACTGGGAGCGCATCCTCATGATGGAGGAGGCCCGGGAGCTGCATGGGCAACTGGTGGGGACGATGCTCGACCTGGGTGCTCCCATTGATGCGCTGGCTGCTTCGGAGATGGCGCGGGCGCGGGCGTTCGCCGATCTGATGACCGGTAGGAAGGCCGCTCCCGCGCTTACTCCGGCCCGCATGGAAGCCCTGTTGGCGGACTACGAGTCTCCGATCGTCGAGTACTTCCGGTTCGGTGACCGGCTCATCATTTTCGTCACCGATCTCGACGGGCGTGTCCACACTGTCGATCAGCACGTCGACCATCTGGCCCTGCGTGCGCTCGCGGGAGAGTTGCAGCACTGGTTCCGCGTCACCAAGGTCGACGATGTCCGGACGAGGGAGCTGCTCCGGGCGTTGGGGGAGATCCTTTGGGACCCGATCGCTCACTTACTGCCCACGGATCCGGACATCGCGGTCACCCTGGTCCCGCATGACGAGCTGTTGAGCGTGCCGCTGCACGCGTTGATCGACGCGGAGGGCAGGTATCTGGTCGAGCGGCACACGACCACGGTTCTGCCGGCGGCGTCGATTCTGCCGCCGTTGCTGGCACGCCGTACCGGGATGGGGAAGCCGACGCGGATCTGTGCGCTTGTCGATCCGGAGCCGATGCCGGTCGGGTACCGGCCGTTGCCGATTCTGCGGGGTGGCTTCCGGGTGGTGAGTGAGTTGTTCGCGGAGGCGGAGATTCATGCGGGGGCGGACGCCACCGAGGACGCACTGGTGGCTGGGGCTTCGCGGGGGCCGGGGGTGTTGTGCCTGGCCACGCATGCTGAGGCGTTGCCGTCGGATCCGATGGCGTCGTTTGTGGCGTTGGCGTCGGGCAAGTTGACGGCGGATGTCGTCCATGGCATGGAGCTGCCGGTGGCGTTGGTTGTGCTGGCCGCTTGTGAGACGGGCGGAGGGCAGGTCACCGGGGATGGGGTCATCGGGCTGAGCCGGGCGTTTTTGAGTGCGGGGCCGGTGGCGGTGCTGATGACCTTGTGGCCGGTCGTGGAGCGGGACAGTCTGCGGGTGCTTCGCCGGTTTCACGAGACGCATTTGAACACCCCGCTGGGCACGGCGCAGGCGCTCCGGGAGGCGCAGTGCTCGATGATCGCCGGTTCGGCGGCCCCGCGGAGCTGGGCGGCGTTCACCCTGTTCGGGCTGGCGCGATGACCGTGTGAGCGAGCGTGCGGAACCAGGAGGTGCTTATGGGCGGGTACGACGTGTTGGTTCGGTTGGACCTGGGTGCGGAGGAAGCCCTGATGGGGGCTGGCACCCGATTCAACCGGGAGGCCGGGATCCGGCTGGGACGGCCGTCGGTGGTGGAGGTGGCGCCGGAGGACCTGCCGCCGGAGGTGGCGGGGGCGCGGGGAGCGCATCTGTGGTCATATCTCCAGCTGCTGTTTCCGTTCGATCTTGAGGAGCCCGCGTCGGGAATGAGCTATCTGGAGGCCGTTTTCGAGGTCTCCCTGGACGGCGGCGAGGTCATCGGACGCCGCCTGTCCGCCACCCGATATGACGATATTTCCGCGTTGGGGAATCTCACCACGTTCGGCGACGGCGGCTCGGAGTTCCGCTGGCGGCTGCGGCCGGACAGCACGAACGGCGCGAACGGCGGGCTCAGCGACGGCAGCCGGACCGCGCGGGTGCTCCTGCAGGTCCCGCCCGGAGTCGCCTCCCTGACGGGAACGATCACCGCGACCGCGCGGCTCGCCGACCCCGAACTGGGCATGGAGGTCGAGGCGGCCGCCCCGGAACGGCAGCCGTTCGTGCTGAGCCTGGTGGACGGCACGTACTCGCCGATCATGTCCACCCGGGACCCGGCGTCGCTGTCCGAGCAGGAGGTGGTGAGCGGCGCCCGGCGGCTGTGTGTGGCGGTGGACATCGAGGCGTACAGCAAGCGGGACCCGGGCGAGCAGTTACGGCTGCAGGAGGTGCTGGTCCGGGTGCTGGACGGCGCGCTCGCCGCGGCGCTGCGGCCGATGCGCGGCTGCCACGTGCAGGAACAGGGTGACGGCCGGCTGGTCGTGCTGCCGCCCGGCATCGACGAGCCGCGCGTCATCCGCTGGTTCCTGCGCGAGCTGGCCAGCGGCCTCGCCGCCGCCAACCGCCCGGTACGGCCCGAGCTGGTGGTCCGCATGCGGGTAGCTCTCGACGAGGGCGTCGTCCTGCTGGGCGTCAACGGGTACGGCGGCAACAGCATCATCCGCGCCTGCCGCATGCGCGACTCCGCGGCCGCCAAGGAGGCGCTGGCCACGGCCTCCGGCTACCACGTCGTCATCGTCTCCGACGACATCTACGAGGAGTCGGTCACGAGCGCCTTCGAGGGCGACCCGGCCTGGCGCTTCGACAAGATCACGGCAGCGGTCCCGGACAAGGGCTTCACCGAGCACTGCTGGATCCACGTGCCCGGTCAGACCGCCTGATCCACGCTGACCGTGGTGCTGATCTGGAACGACGGCAGGTTCAGCAGCCCCCGCGGATCGCTGGAGGTGAGCTTCGGCATCCAGAGCGCGGTCATGGTGGCCGTGGCCAGGTCGATCTCGCCGCTGATCTCGGTGGCGACCGGCCTACCCCCATCGTTGAGCTCCACGGCCAGCCAGAAGGTGACCACGTCCCCGGCGCGGAACCAGAGGCCCTCCCCGGCGCGGATGTCGGTCCGCCCCGCGGGGTTCTCGAAGGTGAGACGCCCGTCGGCCTCGGCCCGCCAGGTCCCGGGTCCGAGCCAGCTCACGGCCGGCCCCAGCCACTCGGGCGGGCCGCCCACCTGCTGCAACGGCCGCGCCTGAGTGATCCGCAGCTGTACGGGCAGCTGCCGCCCGGCCCACGGACGGTCGTCCACGATCCCGGTCCGCTCCGGCGTCGGCTCCGCTGATTCCGTCGGCTGTGTCAGGCCCGGCGGCGAGGGCTGCGGAGGAGTCGTGACCCCCGCCGTCAGACTGCCCGCCGCGAGGACCGCCGGCACCAGCGCGGACACCAGATAGGGCGCGAACCGCTGCCGTACGGCCGGGACCGGCGTCCAGATGCGCATCCACAGCGGCGCCAGCAGCGGCCAGTTCACCAGCAGCACCAGGATCTCGATCAGGACGACCTGCGCCGCCGACAACTCGGTACGGAACGCCGTACCGACCATGGACAGAGCCTCGCCGAAGGAGTAGCCGTTCAGCTGGTGGGCGACCAGCTGGAAGAGGGCGATCAGCGCGAACCGCGCCACCACGGCGACCGGCCAGATGGCGGCGGACAGGGCGGTGCCGCCCGGCCACGCGGTGGCCGCCCTGAGGCGCAGGGCGCGCGGCGGATGGGTGAGGGCGGTGAACACGGCCCGGATGCCGCGCCGTCCGGCGGGTCCGAGGGCACGCTGGAACGCCGCCGGCCCCGCCTCCTGGAGCGCGAACCGGTCGGCGCTGAGTTCGGCGACCCAGAGGCCGGCCACGGGCAGGATCAGCGCGATCGGGACCGACATGGTGTCGTGCAGCAGGGTGAGCACGACCACCTGAGCTTCGGGGCCGTCGGCGGTGACATAAAGCACGACCGGGATGAGGACGAGCGCCGTGAGCAGCACACCCCAGACGCGTACGAGCCAGGCGAACGGGCTGGCCAAGCCCACGATCAGGTGGTCTCCCTGGCGGAGGTGGGCGACCTCGTGCAGCAGCACCGCCGTGGCGGCCTCGCGGTCGGCGTGCCACATGCGCAGCAGCGGCGGATACACCGCGATCCTGGCGGTACGCCAGCCCACCGGGTAGACCCGGGCCACGCGGTCGTGGTGGTCGCCCAGGCGGAGGTCGATGCCGGGGGCGTGCCGCCGTACCAGCGCGGTCATGGCCAGGATGGTGGGGTCGTCGCTCGGCCGCAGCCGGTGGCGTCGCTCGGCCCAGCGACCTCGAGCGTCCGGGAAGGCCACCCCCAAGATGCCCGAAAGCAGGAGCAGCGCGGGAAAGAGCTCAAGGAGCCCGGCTCCGGTCAGGAGGGTCGCCGCCGCCTGTTCCGCTCCTGCCGCCAGATATCCGACCAGACTGGATATCCCGTCGAGGTCCTCCTGCACGCCGCCCAGCAGCATCGGCACGCCCGGCGCGCTCACCCCGAGGAAGTAGAGCCACAACCAGGGCGGCAACATCCATCCCGGGCCCTCGCCCTGCCGCGCCAGCAGCCTGTCGGCGGATACCGGCTCCGCCGCCGGGCTCGCGGACAGGGCTCGCAGGAACGCCCGGATCTCCTCCGTGTCCCGATCCTGCTGGAATACCACCTTCAACGTCTGATACGTCAGCTCCTCGGCCCGGTCCGCGGCCACGCCCTGCGCCCGCAGCCGCTCCTCCAACCCTCCGACAACCCGCTCGAACCCCTCTTCCCGTACGGCTTGCGCCGTCGTCCCCGCCCGCCGTCGCATCCCCTGGCGCATGGCCAGCAGCACCATCAGATTCGCGAGCGGATTCTCCGCCACCAGCTCCAGCAGATGGTCGGACGCGAACCGCAACGCGTCCAGAATGACCGCCAGATCCCCAGGACCGAGCCCGCCGCCGAATCCGCCCGGCTCCCCGGCGCCGCCGCCCGCGAACAGCTCCCGACGCCGTTTCCCGCCCGCCGCGTAAGCGGCCCCCACGGCCTCCGCGCCCGCCACCTCACCGGGAACGACCTGCTCCGCGATCCGCCGGGCCCAGAGAGTGACAACATCCACGGAAGCCTCCACACATAGGCCCCAACAAACGCCGCCCTCATTATCGCGAAATATCGTCTTCGGGTTGTTGGAACGATGCAACCGTTACAACAATGAATCGCGGCGAATGGCTGGGAAATCCCGTATGCGAAAGTCAAGACGTCTATTCGGTCACGTGCGGCAGCCGTGGATTCGGGTGATGAGGATGGCGCGCGCCCCCGCGGCCTCCAGCTGGTCCATGATGTTCTGCGCCTGGTCGGCGGGCACCATGGACCGCACGGCAGTCCAGCCCTCCCGGTGCAGCGGCGAGACGGTGGGCGATTCGAGGCCCGGCGTGAGGGAAATGGCGCGGGCGAGATGTTCGTCGCGGATGTCGTAGTCCATCAGGACGTACTTGCGGGCGATGAGCACGCCTTTCAGGCGGCGCAGGAAACGCAGTTCCGCCTCTTCCGCGGCCCCGGCGACGGCGGGGCGGATCACGACCGCCTCGGACTTCATGATCGGCGCGCCGATGATCGTCAGGCCGAGCGCGGCGAGGGTGGAGCCGGTCTCGACCACGTCCGCGATGACCTCGGCCACGCCCAGCCGCAGTGACGTCTCGACGGCCCCGTCGAGGTGCACGATCCCGCCGGGGATCACGCCGTTCTCGGCCAGGTGTTTGGCGACCAGCCCGGAGAAGGAGGTGGCGATCTTCATGCCGGACAGGTCGTGCACCGAGGCGGCGACGCCGGGTACCCCGGCGAAGTGGAAGGTGGAGCGGGCGAAGCCCAGGGGCAGGATCTCCACGGCCGCCGCGCCGGAGTCCAGCAGCAGGTCACG
>NZ_BOOA01000087.1 GCF_016862995.1 Acrocarpospora phusangensis | reverse complement strand
CCGGGGCGTACGACTTATGGTGCGGCGGTTGCCGGTTGGGGGTCGATCTTGGGTTTTGGGAGGGTGGGGCACGGTTCAAGAACCCATAACAGAATGACGCCGGTCGCTCTTGGCATCGCATCGGGGCCAAGAGTGACCGCTTCGTTCTGGTAGGCACGCTTAGAACCCCAGACAGGATGAAGCCGATCATGCTTGGCGCCGGTGCGGCGAGCAGCGTCACCTGCGTTAACGGCGCCGGATAACGGCGAGAGGCCGGTACCGCGGGCGTGGGTCATCCTGGCCGGTACTGCGGATCATCCTGGCCGGTACCGCGGGTTGTCCTGGCCGGTACCGCGGATCATCCTGGCCCGTGCCTCGGGTCATTCTGTTGGGCGCGCTTAGCGCGGTCTCGGCTACTGCCGCGCGCTGGTCACGGCATGGCTACGGGGGGCGGGGGCCCTGGTGGTCGCCGTGTTTTTGTTCAGACTGGGGAATATGGAGTCGATTCCGCTCGCCGAGGGTGATCTGCGGTGGACCTTCGGTCAATCAGTGGATCTTGGTGCGATTCGGGAAATCGTGTTCCGTGCGCAGGATCAGTTGGGGCGGCTGGCTGAGGTGCTGGGTGCGTCATCGGGTTGGGTGAGCAGTGGCTTGGAGTTCGGGATATATCCCGCGATGACCATCATCGATCTTCGTGCATGGGTGGAGTCGGATAATTTGGATCTTCCGGCATTCTGTGTCGGGGTCACCCCCCAAGAGTCGCCGGATGACGGTCCGCGGTGGGATGTCGACTGCGACATTGCGGTTCGCTGCTACGCGCAGTGGGACTGCGGCATGCACGCCGTCGAAGAACTCCCAACCCGCTCGTACGACTCCCCTGAGACCGCCGCGGCCGCCCTGCTCGCGGCCGCCACCTGGTTACTGGAACGCGGAACCGCCGAACCGGTCGACTCCTGGCGCCGCCGAGACCCCGGCTGCGCCTCAGCTCCTTAGAACGCCTAGAGAATGACCCGAGGCACCGGCCAGAATGACCCGATGCCCCGGCCAGAATGACCCGTGGTACCGGCCTCTCGCCGTTATCCGGCGCCGTTAACGCAGGTGACGCTGCTCGCCGCACCGGCGCCAAGTGTGAGCGGCTTCATTCTGGTTGGGATTCTTAGCGACCGGCCCGAGATGGCGTTGGCGTTCATCCGGCCGGCTTGAGATGGCGTTTGGGGTTCAATCGGCCGACGTGAGATGGCGTTTGATGTTCACTCGACCGGCTGGGATGGCGTTTGGGGTTCACCTGGACGGCTTGAGATGGCCTTTGGGGTTCGCCCGGACGGGTTGGTTGGGGTTGGTCGTGGGCGCCGGTGATTGGGCGGGGGCGACCCGCCGCCGGCTGCGATCGTGCTGGTCGGGCTGAGCGCCAGCTCGAAAAGGGTGGGTGGGTGGGGGAAAAACCGTAATCAGGCTGTCGGAGGAGGGGAGGAACCTTCTGGAGGAGGATGTGGAGAGGTAGGGGATCAGCGACCGTGGGAGTATGACTCGGATTCGGGGAATTCTGGTTCTGGTCGCGGTTTCGTTGATCGTTCTCGCGTGTGGGGGAGAGCGGACGGTTCCGCAAGGGCAGGGGCAAGGACAGGGACATGGGTCGCATTCGGGGAGTGCGCCGGTGTCGCAGCCGCTGCGGGACGGGGAGCGGTTCGTCACGCTGAAGATGGCGGAAGCGTACAGTCCGAAAGGGCCAAATGGGGGGACCGACGATTATCGGTGCTTCCTTATTGATCCAGGCCTGAAGGGGGAGTCGTTTCTCACGGGCGCGCAGTTCATGCCCGAGAATCTCGCCATCGTCCACCACGCGATCTTCTTCAGGCTGACGCCCGAGCAGGCCACCCAGGCGAAGACTCTCGACGCGGAGACACCAGGACAGGGCTGGACGTGTTTCGCCGACGCGGGCGTACGCGAAGCGGGATGGGTCTCCCACTGGGCCCCGGGAACGAACGAAACCCTCCTCGACCCGAAGTACGGCCACCCGATTCCCTCCGGCAGCCAACTCGTCATGCAGGTGCACTACAACACCCTCGGCGGCACCGGCTCCGACCAGTCCGGAATCCGCCTACGGGTAACCGACAAGGCCCTCGAACCCCTCGGCACCGCCCTGTTCCCCGGCAAGGTCGAACTCCCCTGCACCGCCGAGGAATCAGGCCCTCTCTGCAACCGGAAAGCGGCCATCGCCGACATCGGCCGCCGCTTCGGCGACGAGTCCATGCGCTCCGCCGACGAACTGGCCCAACTCTGCGGCCCCTCCGACCCCGGCCCCACCCAGCACTGCGACCTCCCCATCGAGGGCCCGGGCACCATGCACGCCCTGGCCGGCCACATGCACCTCCTGGGCCGCTCCATCAAGGTCGAACTCAACCCCGGCACCCCGAAGGCCCAAACCCTCCTGGACGTCCCCAGCTACAACTTCGACGACCAGGCCCTCCGCCCACTGAAGACCCCCGTCCAGGTCAAACCCGGCGACACCGTACGCGTCACCTGCACCCACGACGCGTCCCTACGCGCCCAACTCCCCCAACTCCAGAACCTGCCCCCGCGCTACGTCGTCTGGGGCGAAGGCACCAGCGACGAAATGTGCCTGGGCATCGCCATCATGTCCCGCTAACTCCACTGACTCCCGGCCTCATGAGAACGCCCGGATCGGCGTGAGATCGCCGATCCGGGCGTCCGTAGGTGCGGCCGTTCGTGGTCGAAGGCCACCGAGTGTGAGTCAGGGGTTGACGTTGAAGGAGTACGTGGTGGACCAGATGGTGTCGCCGTCGCGGTCGAGGGCTTCGACGCGGAGGATGTGGGCGTCGGGGGCGGTGGGGGTGATCGTGGTGGTGGCGGTGCCGTCGGGGGCGGGGATGGTGGTCCAGGGGTCGTCTGGGGGGTCGAGGCGGTAGGCGTAGTGGGTGATCAGGTCGGCGAGGCCGTTGCCGGTGAAGGTGAAGGTTCCGGGGGTGCCGGGGGAGCCGGCGTACTCGAATTCGGGGTAGTCGGGGGAGTTGATGACGGGGAGGGGGACGTCGTTGACGGAGTAGGAGTAGTCGGTGGCGGGGCTGGGGTTGGCGGCGGCGTCGAAGGATCGCACGCGCAGGGATTGGGGGCCCGCGGAGAGAGGTTTGAGGGTGACGGTGGGGGAGGTTGTGAAGTTGGAGTCGGCGTCGCAGCAGTAGAAGGCGATGTCAGGGACGCCGTCGGGGTCGAACGTGAACGTGCCCGGCTGGCCGATCCTTCCGGCGGACTGGCCTTCGGGGTAGTCGGGTGAGGAGACGATCGGCGCCCGGTCCGGGGGCTTCATGTCGACGGTGAAGGGGTACCAGTCGCTCCAGGGGCTGAGGGCGGTGCCGTCGTCGGCTCGTACGCGCCACTGGTAGGAGCCGGATTCGGTCAGCTGTCCTTTGGGGACGGTCACGCATTTGGGCTGGTCGGCAGGGCCGAAGGCGGTTTTCTGGGCGGCGATCAGAGGGCCGCCGGTGGTGCGCCACTCGAAGTGGGCGCGCAGGGCCTGACCGGTGTCGCGGTCGGTGAGCAGGGCGTTGAAGGTCGGGGTCAGGACGTTCGTGGCGGACAGTTTCTCCAGGATGGGCTGGCTGAAACCGCAGCCGTCGTGAGCCGGGAGCCACAGGCGGGTGGGCTTACCGGGCCTGGTGTTGCCGAACTGCAGGGCGGCGGTTCCGGCGCGGAACAGGAACGCGGTGCCGGTGGCCTTCTCGTCGGCGAGCCGCAGCCCCACGGTGATCTTCTTGCGGTCGGGAAGGCCGGTCAGCGGCCATTCGACGATCTGCTCGGCGCAGTTCTCCGTGAACCGCACCGAGGCGAGCTTCTTGAGCCAGCGCGGCTGGTTGCGCCACGTCGTCTGCGGAGTGACGGTCCCGGTTTCCCATAACTCCAGGGCGGCCGGGCATCCCGTACCGCCGTGGAGGACGTTTCTGAACCAGCCGGTTTCGGCGCGATGGCGGAGTTCGGAAAGGTCGAAGCGGTAGAACGAGCGGCTGAGGCCGCCGGGGACGTACCCGGTGAGGGCGAACGGGGTCGCGTTCCAGTGGGTCTCGTCTGGGAGATCTTTTGTCACGTACGTCCAGGACTCGGCGGAAACGACAGACGCGTTCGCGGCCTGGGCGGTTTGCGGGAGTACGGCAAGAGTGGTGGAGATGAGCAGCGAGGTGAGAAGTAACGTTCCTGTCCGGCGAGATCGCATCAGCGCCTCCGGTCGTGTTCCGGCGGATCGGGCGACTTCGGGAAAGGCGGCAGCCAGAATCGGCCGCGTCATGAATCCCCGTACGGCGGATCGCCTGCCATCCCCGTATGGCCGATCCGCTGCCCAGAAATCTACCTCCGGGAAACGGGACCCGGCGGGACAGCACATTTCGGCATTCACGCCGCAGGCCGTACCGCGCACAATAACGGTGTCATGTTATTTTCCGACGGGAGGTGCACGATGGGACGTGGTCATGCCGTCGTCCTAGGCGCCAGCATGGGCGGCCTGCTCGCCGCGCGGGCGCTCAGCGAGGCGTTCGACCGGGTTACGCTGCTCGAACGCGACGAACTCCCCGCGGAGCCGCGCAACCGGCGCGGTGTCCCGCAGGGACAGCACGTGCACGTTCTGCTCCCGCGCGGGTCCGAGGTCCTCGGCTCGTTCTTCCCCGGCCTGGCCGACGAACTCGGCGCGGCGGGCGTGCCGCTCACCCAGCTGGCCCGGCAGATCCGCTTCGTGGTCTCCGGGCACCGCCTGGTCCGCGGCCACCTCGGCCCCACCATGCTCCAGCCGACCCGCGCCACCCTCGAACACGCGGTGCGCCAGAGGGTCGCCGCGCTGCCGGGCGTCGAGTTCGTCCAGGGCTGCGACGTCACGGGGCTGACCACCGAGGGTGGCCGGGTCACGGGAGCGCGCTTCACCCGCCGCGGCGACGGCGGCCAGGAGGAGACCGTCCAAGCCGACCTGGTCGTCGACGCGCTCGGCCGGTCCGGGCGTTCCCTCGAATGGATGTCCCAGCAGGGGTACCCGCGCCCGCCGGAGGAGCGCATCCAGGTCGGCATCCGCTACGTCAGCTGCATGATGCGTACCCCGCCGGACGCGCTCGCCCCCGAGCAGGGCATCCTCGTCGGCCCGGTCCCCGGGCGCCCGCGCGCGATGGCGTTCATGGCCTGCGAGGGCGACCGCTGGGTGCTCACCGTCGCGGGCATGGCGGGCGATCATCCGCCCACCGATCCGGACGCCTACCTGGCCTTCGTCGAGACCATCGCCCCGCCGGACGTGCACGAGGTGATCACCAAGTCGGAACGCCTGTCCGACCTGGTCACCCACACCTTCCCGGCGAGCCTGCGCCGCCACTACGAGAAACTCCGCGCCCATCCCGAGGGCCTGCTCGTCTTCGGTGACGGCCTGTGCAGCTTCAACCCGATCTACGGACAGGGCATGACGGTCGCCTCCCTGGAGGCTGAGGCCATGCGCGCCTGCCTGGCGGCCGGGGACCACGAACTGGCGCGGCGCTTCTACCGGGCCGCCGCCAAGGCCATCGATCCCGCCTGGCAGCTCTCCGCCACCGGGGACCTGGCCCTCCCGGAGATCAAGGGTCCGCGCCCGCTGGCCACCCGCCTGATCAACCGGTACGTGGCCAGGCTGCACCGCGTCGGATCGGGCGACGTCGCGGTGGCCGACGCCTTCTGGCGGGTGGCGGGCTACCTCGACCCGACCCCGGCGCTGCTGCGCCCGAGCGTGGCCGTCCGAGTCCTCACCCGCCGGGGCGGCGACTGAGAACGACAGGTCAGGGCCGGGAACACCGGCCCTGACCTGCTCTACGCCGAGTGGCTGAGCGCCGCCGGCGCCCGCCCCAGATCCTCAGTCGGGATCTTGTACGTCTCCCGCGCCGTGGCCACCGCCACCGCGCTGATCGCGCACAACACCGCCGTGAAGATCCCCACGCCCACCCAGCCCTGCAGGCCCAGCCAGCCTTCGGGGGAGACGATGCCCGCGGCCGAGGCCACCGCGAACCCGGCGACCGCGAAGCCGATCTGGGTGCCGATGGCCATGCCCGACAGGCGTACGTGGGTGGTGAACATCTCGCCGTACAGGGAGGGCCAGATGCCGTTGGAGGCGCTGTAGACGACGCCCAGGGTGGCCATGCCGACCAGGAAGATGAGCGGGTAGTCGCCGGAGTTGATGGCCGCCAGGTAGGCGAAGATCATGATCGGGCTGCCGATCGCGCCGACCAGGAAGACCGGGCGGCGGCCGATGCGGTCCGACAGCCTGGCCCAGAGCGGGATGGCGATCAGGGCGACGCCGTTGGCCGCGCTGCTCACCCAGAGCATGGTCGCCCGGTCGAGGCCGATCTCGTCGCTGGTGGCGTAGTTGAGCGCCCAGACCGTGAAGATCGTGCTGACGGTGGCGATGAGGGCGGCGCAGACGACGCGGAGCACGCTGGCCCAGTGGTCCCGGAAGAGTAGGGAGAGCGGCATCTTCGCCACGGTGCCTTCGGCCACCGACTGGGTGAAGGCGGGGGTTTCCTCGACGCGGCGGCGGATGACGTACCCGGCGATGGCGACCAGGACGCTGAGCCAGAACGGGACGCGCCAGCCCCAGCTGAGCATCTGCTCCTCCGGCAGGGCGGCGACCGGGATGAAGACCAGGGTGGCCAGGATCTGGCCGAACTGGGTGCCGTTGAGGGTGAAGCTCGTGTAGTAGCCGCGGCGGTCGGCGGGGGCGTGTTCGAGGGTCATCGAGTTGGCGCTGGCCTGCTCGCCGGCGGCCGAGAGGCCCTGCAGCACGCGCAGGACCACCAGCAGCACGGGGGCCAGGCCGCCGATCTGCTCCCGGGTGGGCAGGCAGCCGATGAGGAAGGTGGAGACGCCCATCAGGATCAGCGTGAAGACCATGATCTTCTTGCGGCCGAAGCGGTCGCCGATGTGGCCGAGGATGAACGCGCCGACCGGGCGGGCCGCGTAGGCGACGCCGAACGTGGCCAGGGACTGCAGGGTGGCGGTCGCGGGGTCGGAGGTGTCGAAGAAGACGTCCGAGAAGATCAGGGCGGCGGCGCTGCCGTAGATGAAGAAGTCGTAGTACTCCAGTGCGCTACCGATCCAGGCGGCGACGGCAGCCTTGCGCGGTGTGCCTTGCCGCACGCCGGGTGGTTGATCAGTCACGACTGCTCCCTGGGGGGTGTGGTCGGGCGTTGTTACGAACCAGATAGTTCATTAACTGGTTCGATTCCTGCATGGTGCAGGGGGCACCCCACAGTGTCAAGAGGTGAAATTTCGTAGTTGAACTGGACTTATGAGGGCTTGTTGGATGAAGGTGGGGGTTGCCGGAGATAACTAACTCACTGGTTCGTACATTGGTGGAAGGGCGGGTCGATGACCTCCTACCTGATCGGGCTGATCGGCTCGGGCATCGGGCCGTCGTGGAGCCCGCCGCTGCACGAGCGCGAGGCCGCCTTCCAGGGGCTGCGCTACCTGTACCGGCTGATCGACATCGACGTGGCGGGGATGGCGGTGGGGGACTTGGTCCGTACCGCGCGGAGGTTCGGGTTCGACGGGCTCAACATCACGCATCCGTGCAAGCAGACCGTCATCGGGCATCTCGACGAGCTGTCGCCGGACGCGGTGGCGCTGGGCGCGGTCAACACGGTCGTCTTCGACGGGAACCGGGCCATCGGGCACAACACCGACTGGACCGGGTTCGCGCAGTCCTTCACCCGGGGGCTGCCCGGCGCGCCCACTCGGGAGGTCGTGCAACTCGGCGCCGGCGGCGCGGGAGCCGCCGTCGCGTACGCGCTGCTCACCCTGGGCGTCGGCCGCCTCACCCTGGTGGACGCCGAACCCGGCCGCGCGGCCGCGCTGGCCACCCGCCTCGGCGACGGCCGCGTCACCGCCGCCGCCCTCGCCGACCTTCCCCACCTGGTACGGCGAGCCGACGGCCTCGTCCACGCCACCCCCACCGGCATGGCCCACCATCCCGGCCTCCCCCTCCCGCCCGACCTGCTCCGCCCCAAGCTGTGGGTGGCCGAGATCGTCTACCGCCCGCTGGAGACCGAACTCCTGCGCGAGGCCGCCCTGCGCGGCTGCCGGACCCTGAACGGCGGCGGCATGGTCGTCTTCCAGGCCGCCGAGGCGTTCCGCCTGTTCACCGGCCGCGAGCCGGACACCGAACGGATGCTCGCCCACCTCACCAGCCTGGTCGCGGCCTGACATGCGTACTTCCATCGCGACTGTGTCGGTCAGCGGCACCCTGGCGGAGAAGCTCACCGCGATCGCCGCCGCCGGATTCGACGGCATCGAACTCTTCGAGAACGACCTCCTCGCCTCACCTCTTTCGCCCGAAGAGGTACGGCTGCGGGCGGCCGACCTCGGCCTGACCATCGACCTCTACCAGCCGTTCCGCGACTTCGAAGCCATGCCGGCGGATTCGCTGTCCGCCGGCATGCGCCGGGCCGAAAGGAAGTTCCGGCTGATGGAACGCCTCGGCGCCGATCTGCTGCTGGTCTGCTCGAACGTGTCCCCGGCCGCGATCGACTCCGACGACCTGGCCGCCGACCAGCTGCGATCACTGGCCTCCCTGGCCGCCGAGTACGGCATCCGCATCGCCTACGAGGCCCTCGCCTGGGGCAGGCACGTGGACGACTACCTGCACGCGTGGCGCATCGTCCGCCAGGCCGGCCACCCCAACCTGGGCGTCTGCCTGGACAGCTTCCACATCCTGTCCCGGGGCTCCGACCCCATCGGCATCGAGGCCATCCCCGGCGAGAAGATCTTCTTCCTCCAGCTCGCCGACGCGCCCCTGCTCGCCATGGACGTGCTCCAGTGGAGCCGCCACTACCGCTGCTTCCCCGGTCAGGGCATGCTCGACGTGGCCGGACTGGTCGGGCACGCGCTGCGCGCCGGATACGCGGGACCGCTGTCGCTGGAGGTCTTCAACGACGTGTTCCGGCAGGCCGACGCCCGGCGGACCGCGCTGGACGGGATGCGCTCACTGATCGCCCTGGACGTGCCGGAGCCCGTCGTCCCCAGTGGGTTCGCCTTCGCCGAGCTGGCCGCCGCCGATCCGGGGCCGCTGGGGGAGATGCTGACGGCGCTCGGGTTCGCCCGTACGGGTGATCAGTTGTGGGAGCAGGGTGCGGCGCGAATCGTCGTACGCGAGGCTCCCGGGAAAGCGGCGCTGGCGGCGATCGGGCTGGAAAGCCCCGACCCGGACGCCTCCATGGCCCGAGCCGAAGCGCTGCGGGCCGGCGTGGTCCCCGGCGAACGTGCCATCGCCGCCCCCGACGGAACCCGGATCACCTTCCGGCCTCCTGCTTCGCCGGGTCCGGTGACCGGGCACGTCGTCGAGATCGACCATGTCGCCCTCACCCAGCCCTGGCACCACTTCGACGGGGCCGCCCTCTTCTACCGCGCCGTCCTGGCCCTGACCCCGCAACCCAGCCTCGAAGTCCCCGACCCGTACGGCCTGCTCCGCAGCCGCGCCATGAACGCCGGCCCGGTCCGCGTGGTCCTCAACATCACCCAGGTCCAGGGCCTGCCCTCCCAGCACATCGCCCTGGCCTGCGACGACCTCGTCGCCACCGCCCGCGCCCTGCCGCCCGGCCTGCTCCTGCCGATCCCCGCCAACTACCACGACGACCTGGACGCCCGCTACGACCTCCCGCCCGACTACCGCGACCTCGGCATCCTGTACGACCGCGACGAGCACGGCGAGTTCCTGCACCTGTACACGGTCACCCTCGGCCACGTCTTCTTCGAACTCGTCCAGCGCATCGGCGGCTACCGGGGGTACGGCGCCGTCAACGCCCCCGTACGGCTGGCCGTCCAGCACGCGCTCGCCGCCGGGGAGGGGCAGGTCCCGCCTCAGTAGGATGGGCGCCATGACCTCCCCGTCCGGCACCCGCCCGAGCGCGGTCCGCCAGCGCGACGCCGACCGGACCCGCGCCGAGATCCTGGAGGTCGCCCAGCGGGTCTTCGCCCGCGACGGGTACGCGGGAGCCCGGGTGGACGAGATCGCCGACCTCACCCGTACGACCAAGCGGATGATCTACTACTACTTCGGCAGCAAGGAGCAGCTGTACATCGCCGTCCTGGAGAAGGCGTACACCGAGGTCCGTACGGTCGAACGAACCGTGGACGTGGCGCATCTGGCGCCCACCGCGGCGATCCGCACCCTCGCCGAGCTCACCTTCGACCACCACGACGCGCACCGGGAGTTCATCAAGCTCGTCGCCATCGAGAACATCCACCGGGGCGAGCACATCCGCAAATCCGAGGTCCTCGCCAATCTGGGCACCCCGGTGCTGGACATCATCACCCGCATCCTGGAGGCGGGACGGGTGAGCGGCGAGTTCGACACCGAGGCCGACGCCATCGACGTGCACATGATGATCAGCGCCTTCTGCGTTTTCCGCGTCGCCAACCAGCACACGTTCGGCGCCCTCTTCGGCCGCGAGATGACCGCTCCCCAGCACCGCGCCAAACAGCGCAGAATGCTGGGCGAAATGATCGTCGCTTATCTGCGCGGCACCGGCTGACCCGGTTCGCATTGAGTGGTATTAATTGATTTACGCAAGGGGGTGAGCGAACTATGCCAGATGATTTGGGAAATATCGTTTCCCTGAATTTCCTCCGCCAAGGGCGGATAGGGTATCGTGCCGACGTCTCTCCGGAACAGCAGATCGCTCACGTCCAGGCGTGGAACGAGCGGCGCGGCTGGGGTTTCACCGCCGCCGAATTCGAGCGGGTGCGCCGGCAGAACCCGGTGCCGCCCGCCACCGCGTCGCTGGTGTTGACCCCGCACCTGGCGACCGCGCAGGAGACGGCCGCCGAACTGTGGGCGGTCGCCGCCGAACGGCAGGCCCGGTCCTGGAAACTCGACGGCATACGATTCGACCCCGCGCATCTGCGCCTCATGCCGGGGACCGTGCACGTGCCCGGACTCCGCTGGATGCTCGTGCGGTTCTCGGCTCCCCGGCTGGGCGTACGGGGTCCCCGATCGAGGAATGTGCGGAGTGTCGGCCGGTTGGGCGCGGGTCCGGAGATTCTCGCCGCCGTCGCGCAGGTGCCCGAGTGGGCACAGACCGCGCAGAGCAGGTTCGGCGTGCGCTCGCTCGTGCTGGACGGGTACGAGGCGCGGGAAAACGATGACGGCCCCTGGAACGACGTGCCGGTTCTCTTCTACAACGGGCTGCAGGACCTTCTGGTGCTGAACCTCGCGTCGGCGGCGGAAGTGGCGGCGGACGGTTCGCTGACCGCCAGAATGGTGCCGTAGTTCCGGGCAAAAATGAGGCCGGATGCTGAGCATCCGGCCCGTTCAGTCAACTCGATCGAATTCAGCTGGTGCGGGGCAGGGCCAGGCTTTTCTGGAGGGCGGCGTCGACGGCCCGCATCGTACTCGGGCTCAGGCTCGCCCAGACTCCCATGCATTCATTTATCCGGCGCCGGTCAATCGTCAGAATGTCACCGCAGTCGATCACGGAGTCTTTTCCGCCCGCGCCGAGCTCCTCTTTTCCGACGAGCACCTGGGTCGGCTTGTTCTTGTAAGCCCTGGCTCCGGTCAGAGTTGCCACGATCGTCTGCGAGCGACGGGAATTACCGCCGTCGTTCTGGATCACCAACGCGGGCCGGCCGTTGACGTAGTGATCATCGTTGCGTTCGAAGCCGACACGCCCGTGGAGGAACACGTAGACGATGTCCCCACGCCGCAACTCAAGCACATCATCCGTTTCATCCGGTTCTGGCTGATGATTACCATTTTGGTGGGTCATGGGATGTCTCCCCTAATTCTCGTTGTCGCAGGCTGTTCCGTACGACACTGATCCTTAAAGGGTACCCGATTGGCTGAAATTCGGTAAATGTTCGGTAATTGGCCACCTAATTCGAATGCCATTCGGCCTGTCGGTCCGAGGCCGGAACGACCATCAGATGGTCAGGCCGGCGAAGGCGGTCATTTCGGCGTCGGGGTCCACGACCGGCTGGATCACGAGTTCGTCGATGCCGGACTGCTCCAGTTGGGTGATCCGGATTTCGAGTTCCTCGCGGGTGCCGACGAGGCCGAGGTTGTCGATCAGGGAGGGGACGACGAGTTCGCGTTCCTCGGGGGAGATGCGGCCGAGGTAGTTGCGGTACAGGACCTTGTGACGGTCGGTCGCGGTCGCGGTGGTGCCGCGCTGGGCCAGCAGCCGCCGCATCGCCCCCTGCTCCTCCTCGGACATGCTCTCGGCGAAGGACGGGTTGTCGGCGGCGAAGGTCAGCAGCGACAGCGCGATGTGTCCCATCGCGTCCCGTGCCGCGTCGCCGTGGCGGTCCTCGCCCGGAGCGAGGACGTGCATCGAGGTCATGACATAGGAGTCCACCTCGACGGGCTGGCCCGCCGCGCGGGCCGCGCTCTCCCGCTCCTTGTCGAGCGCCGTCCAGGCCCCGGGGTCGAGCAGCCCGAACGAGATCACCCCGGCGCCCCGGCGTCCGGCGATGGCGGCCGCCTTCAGCCCGAACGCCGCCACCGCGTACTCGATCGGGTCCGCCGTGTTGACGTACGGGCCGACGTGCAGCAACTCGATCTCACGGGTCCGGTTGCCCTCGCGGTACTCGGCCGGCTGCCCGGAGCACAGGGCCTGCAGCGACGCGGTGAAACTCTCGAGTTCGGCCATGGTCGTCGGCAGCATGCCGAGGGTACGGCGTGCGGTGTTGCCGGTTCCGATTCCGCAGATGACGCGTCCCGGTGCCAGCGCGTTCAGGCTGGCGAAGTGGTTGGCCGCCGCCGGAGCCGAGCGAAGGGCGGGCGAGGTCACGCCGACGCCGAGCTTGATCCGGCTGGTGGCCTTCGCGCATAAGCTCAGGGCGGCGAACGGGTCGCCGTGCAGCATGGGCGTGTCGTACACCCAGAAGCTGCTGAAACCCAGGTCCTCGGCGCGTGCCGCGAGCTTCTCGATCCCCACGTGCGCGGTGACCACGATTCCCTTGCGCATGGCGTGTCTCCTTTGGTGGAAGGTCACTCAGTCGTTGTGGTGGTGGGCGGCGTACTGCTCGCGGAGGGCGACCTTGGCGAACTTCCCCGTGGCGGTCTTGGGAATCGCGGGCAGGAGCCAGATCCGTTCCGGGATCCACCAGGAGGCGACTCGGCCGGTCAGGTGGGCGCGCAGGTCCGCCGCGTCGAGGCCGCGTCCGGGTGTGGTGACGACGCAGGCCAGGGGGCGTTCGCCCCAGCGGTCGTCGGGGATGGCGATCACCGCCGCCTCTGCCACGCCGGGGTGGGCCATGATCTCGTTCTCGAGTTCCACCGAGGAGATCCATTCGCCGCCCGACTTCACGAGGTCCTTGGCGCGGTCGACGATGCGGACGTAGCCGTACCGGTCGATCGTGGCGATGTCGCCCGTACGCAGCCAGCCGTCCTCGGTGAACTTCGGTGCTCCCTGGTCGGAGCCGAAGTAGGCGGACGCGACGGTCGGCCCGGCCACCTGTAGTTCGCCCGGCGTGACGCCGTCCCGCTCGACCGGTTTGTCCTCGTCGTCGACCAGGCGTAGCTCGGTGAGTGGGATTGGCGGGCCGGGCGTACGGAGGACCGCGGCCTGGGCGTCCGGGTCGAGTTCGTCGTGCGCGGTCGCGATTCGGGAGCATGCGACCAGTGGACTGGTCTCCGTCATGCCCCAGGAGCTGGTGAGCCTGACGCCGGTGGCGTCGTACCAGGCTCGGGCGAGCGACTCGGGGAGCGGGCTGCCGCCGGACACGACCATGCGCAGTGAGGAGAGGTCGAGCTCCCCCAGCAGGGGGAGGAGGCCGCGCCAGACCGCGGGGACCCCGGCCGTGAACGTCACGCGATGCCGGGCCATCCGGTGCGCCAGCTCGGCCGGGCTCGTCGCCGGGCCGGGCAGGACGAGGTCGGATCCGGCGAGCATCGCGGCATGTGGCAGTCCCCACGCGTTGACGTGGAACATCGGGACGATCGGCATGACCACGTCGCGCTCGCTGATCGCGAAGGCGTCCACGCCCAGGAGCATCAGCGCGTGCAGCACGATCGAGCGGTGGCTGTACAGCACACCCTTGGGACGGCCGGTGGTGCCGGAGGTGTAGCACAGGGCGGCGGCGTCGTTCTCGTCGAGCGTGACCGGCGGCGCGGGGCCGGCGGCCCGGGCGAGCAGTGTCTCGTAGTCGACGATCCGGGAGTCGCCGGGGAGTTCGTTCGTGCCGCCGTCGTCCATGACCACGACGTGCCGCACGGTGGGGCAGCGTTCCAGCAGCGGCCACACCGTCGGAATGAGCGTGCGGTCGACGAACAGGACGTCGTCGGCGGCGTCGTTGACGATGTAGGCGAGTTCGGCGGCGAACAGGCGATGGTTGATCGTGTGCAGGACCCGGCCCCAGCTCGGCACCGCCAGGTAGAGCTCCAGGTGGCGCTGCGAGTTCCAGCCGAACGTGCCCACCCGGGCGTCGCGCGGCACGTCCAGCAGGTCGAGGGCGGCGGCGAGCCGTCGTGCCCGGCCCACCACCTGCTGCCAGGTCGCGACGACTTCGCCGTCCACCGTGGCGGTGACGATCTTCTTGTGGCCGGACAGCTGTTCCACGCGGCGCATGAGCACGGAGAGGTCGAGGGCTCGTTCCTGCATCAGACCGCGCATGGGACCTCCAGCACCTGACTAAGCGCATAGTTAGCCAGGCGTCACAGCCTTGTCAATAGGTGTGATCACAGTCGGGCTAGGGCCGCACCCGGGCGGCCGCGTCCCCGTCCAGCGCCGGTACGGCGCCGCGGACCGGGGCGTCATGGGAGACCATCGCGAGCGCGAGATCGGCGTAGAACTCGCCGAGCTGCTCGGGCGAGTCCGAGCCTTCCAGCCGGTACCACCGGCCCAGGTCGATGCTGAGCGACAACATCGCCCGGGTGACCCGCTTGACGTCGATCTGCTTGAACGAGCCGTCCGCGACCCCGCGGGCGACGACGCGCCGGAAGACCCGGTTGGTCTCGTGGCGGATCTCCAGCACCTCGTCGTAGTGCTGCGGCGTGAGACCGGCCAGCTCGTACTGGCAGACCCGGGCCGCCACGTGGTGGCGCGCGTGCCACTCGGTGTACCGCGAGATGATCGTACGCAGCTGGTCGGCCGAACTGGCCGAGGCAGGGGCCGCGAGATCCCGGATATAGGCCAGGACGCGCTGGTGGCCGGCGCGGATGATCTCGAAGAGGACCAGTTCCTTGGACGGGAAGTGCACGTAGAGCGCGCCCGCGGTGAGGTTCACGCCCTCACAGATGTCGCGCGTGGTCGTGGCGTGGAAGCCGTTCGCGGCGAAACAGCGGACCGCTGAGGTCAGCAGGGCGCGGGGCACGTCGCCGAGCGTCTTGTTCCAGAGGTCGGAGGAGTGGTCCTGCCATCGGGGGTCGTCGGCCAAGTCCTGCGCGGTGAAGCGGGCCTGCCGTCTGGCCATACGCGACTCTCGCCTTCTGCACGTCTCGCGGATGGGTAAAGGGTGCCACAGGTGGGCGCTCCGCCCGTCCGGCAGGAGCACGATCCGGTCCCGTGAGCGCTCTGTGCCTTGACACCCGGCACTCTAGCGAATAACTATGCGCTTAGTCACCACCAGGACACATAGTCACCACCACGACAAGCAGCCGGCTTCAGGCCCGGGAGCGCGTGAGAGGCCATGAGCCCCCGGTCTGAGTGTGCGCCCGTCACCGTCCACGACTTGGCGATCTCGGGTGCATCGCACCAAGTCAAAGGAAAGTGGCATGCTTCGCATCGGATCGCTTCGTTTCGGCTTCCTCGCCGGCTCCTTATGCCTGGCCCTGCTGGCCACCGCCTGCGGCGGGAACACCGCTGGTCCGCCGGCCCCGAGTGGTGGGTCGACGTCGCTCGAAGGCAAGACGCTCGCTCTGGTCGGCTATGGGAGTGCCAACCCGTGGGGGGCGTACTTCAACAAGGTGTTCGGGGAACAGCTGGCGTCCACCGGTATCAAGATCAATGACATGACGACGATGGATCCGGGGACGCAGATCCAGAAGTTCAACCAGGCGGTCGCCCAGAAGCCGGATCTGATCGTGCTGGCCATTCTCGACACGCAGGCGATGGCCGTACCGATTCAGAAGGCGAAGGCGGCCGGGGTGCCGGTGCTGGTCTTCGACGGGCCGACCGATCCTTCGGTGGCGAACGAGGTCATGTCGGTGCTGTCGGACAACGAGAAACTCGGGGAGTTCGCGGCTCAGAACATCATCGAGGGGTTGCAGGCGCAGGGCCGTACCTCCGGGAAGATCATTGTCCTCACGGGGACCAAGTCGATGCTCGTCACGCAGGACCGGATGAAGGGGTTCGCGAAGGTGCTGGCGACCGCGCCGCAGTACCAGGTCGTCGAGGAGCGGGACGCCAACTGGGATCCGAAGCTGTCCGGGGAGATCGCCCAGCAGCTTCTGGCCAAGTACGGCCGCGACGGCGTCCAGGCCGCGTACGGCATGGCCGACTACATGGCCCTCCCGATCATCCAGGCCGCCAAGCAGGCCGGCATCCCGGTCGGCGGCAAGGACGGCCTGATCGTCACCGGGAGCAACTGCTTCAAGGCCGGAATCGACTCCATCAAGGCCGGCGAACTGTACGGCACCGCGACCGAGGACCCCGGCACGATCGCCAAGCAGACCGCTGATTACGTCGTGCGATACCTGACGGGGAAGAATCCGCCGCAGAGTGAGATCGTCCAGGAGGAGCGGGTCACCGCCGCGACCGTGGACCGGTTCGCCGAGCAGTGCAGCCACGCATGAGCGGATCGGCGACCGTGGGGCCCCTCGACGCCGATGTGTGGGTCGAGGGGCTGTCGCGGAGCTTCAACGGTGTGGCCGCGGTACGGGATGTGTCGTTCGCGGTCGGGGCCGGGGAGATTCATGCGCTGTGCGGGCATAACGGAGCCGGTAAGAGCACGGTGGTGAAGTTGTTGTCCGGGCAGTTGGCGCCGGACGCCGGGCGGATCGTTCTGCGTGGTGAGGCGGTGGATTTCCGGAGTCGTCAGGCCGCGCAGCGTTCGGGTGTCGCGCTCGTCGACCAGGAACTGAGCGTGATCCCGGCATTGACCGTGCTGGAGAACATGCTCCTCGGCGATATCCACGTGCCTTTCGTCAACCGGCGGCGCTGGGCCGCCGCCGACTGCCGCCGGATTCTGGACGACATGGGTCTGGGGCACATCAGTCCGGATCAGCCGTTGTCGGCGCTCAGTATCGGGGAGCGTCAGCTGGTCGAGATCGCGAAGGCGCTGAGCCAGAAGGCTCGGCTGGTGATTCTGGACGAGCCGACGGCGACTCTCAGCGATGTCGAGACCGAGCATGTGTTCTCTGCCATCCGGCGGGTCGCTGGGTTGGGCTGTTCGGTGATCTTTGTCTCGCATCGGTTGTCCGAGGTGCTCGCGCTGTGTGACACGGTCACCGTGCTGCGGGATGGCCGCAGCGTGGCCACGACTCCGGCGAGGGATCTGACGGTCGACGAACTGATCGTGCAGATGCTCGGAGCCGCGCCGCGTCGGCTGACGGCCACGCGTGCGTGGGATCCCGCCCACGCTCCCGCATTGCGGATCGAGCACCTGCATGTGCCCGGACGGCTGTCGGACTTCACCCTCACCGCTTCGGCCGGTCGGGTGTACGCGCTGGCCGGGCAGCTCGGCAGCGGCGCCTCCGACGTGCTGCGCGCCCTCGCCGGGTTGCATCCCAAGGCGACCGGGGTCGTCGAACTGCACGGCCGGCCGCTTCCCTTCCGCGATCCGGTACGGGTTGCGCGGGCCGGTCTCGCCTTCGTGTCCAACGACCGGAAGTCCGAAGGGTTGTTTCTTGGTACGTCGGTCGCGCGGAACCTCGTCGCGACCCGCCTGCCCAGGTTGGCGCGGGCCGGTGTCGTTCAGTCGCGACTGGAGCGCCGCACTGCTCTCGCTCTGGCCGAACAATCCGGGTTGCCGGAGGGGCGGCTCGATGACGACGTGCTGGCGCTGAGTGGGGGGAACCAGCAGAAGGTTTTCGTCGGGCGGTGTCTCGGTGGCGGTGACGTCTGGGCGCTCCTGCTGGACGAGCCCACCCGCGGCGTGGACGTCGGCGGACGCGCGGAGATCCACCGCCTGCTCCGCGAAGCGGCCGACCACGGACTCGTCGTCATCTTCGCGTCCACGGAGCTCGACGAACTGCTCGAACTGGGAGACGTGATCGTCACCATGCGGGATGGCCGGGTCGTGAACCGGTACGAGGGCGCTGTGGACGAGGCGCTCTTGATGCGCGACATGACTCATGGCGTGGACGCACCATGAGAATGCCGCGTGCCACACAGAGACCGCCGCTCGGGCCCGGCAGCGACACCGCCGAACCGGAACAACTCGCCGATCCTTCCGGCGGATGGCGTCCGACCGTGTCCGGTGTGGCTCTCGTCGTCGCGCTGCTGGCGCTAATCGCGGTGGCCGTGACGACGCAACGGTTCCTCACCTTGGACAACGCCCGTGCGATCCTCGCTTCGACCGCGTTCGTGGGGATCACGGCCATCGGCGCCACCCTGGTGATGATCGTCGGGTCTGCGGTGTCGATGGCCGTTTCTCAGACCGCGACCGTCGTCGCGATGATGTTCCTGGCCACGCAGCAGCTGGGGCTGTGGACCGCCGTGCTGATCGCTGTCGCCGCCGGGGTCGCGATCACCGCGGCACAGGGCGCGATCATCGGTTTCTGGAACTCCAACCCGATCGTGCTGACCATCGCGGCCGGATTCGCGATCGGCGGCATTGCCACCTGGTTCAGCGGCGGAACCCCCGTCTATCCCCAGACGCAGGCGTTCGATCTTCTCAACGCCACCCCGCTGGGCCTGTCTCTGGCCGTGTACGTCCTGCTTGGGACCGCCGTACTCGCGCAGTGGGTGCTTAGCCGCACGACGGCCGGCAGGCAGATGTACCTGATCGGGGAGAACCGGGCGGCGGCGCGCGCGGCGGGGTTGCCCGTGGGCCGGGTGACCACCCTGGCCTGGGCCTTCTTCGGGGCGTGCATCGCGCTTACTGGGATCTTTCTGGCGTCGTTCAACACGTCCGCCACGGTGACGCTCGGCGGCACGCTCACGCTCGACGCCATCGCGGCGGTCCTCGTGGGAGGGACGGCGATCACCGGCGGGCGCGGATCCGCCCTGCGTACCCTGGGCGGCGCGTTGCTGATCTCCACGATCTCCGACGTGTTGCTGTTGCGGGGTTTTCCGACCGGGGCGCAGATCCTCACGAAGGGACTGCTCGTGCTGGCCGTCGTCGTCATCGTGCACGTACGCACCACGAGGAGCTGGCGATGACATCCGGACGGCTGTCGCAACCGGACCGCCTCCTGCCGGCGGTCTCGCTGGTGATCGTGGTGGCCGGGTTCCTGTGTTCCCCGCTGGTGAGCGGCAGGCCGCTGGAGTCGTTCGACGTCTACAACGCCTTGCAGGGCTTCGCGCAGCTGGGGCTTCTTGCCCTAGCCATCGGGCTCACGATGATCGCCGGTGAGTTCGACCTGTCGGTCGTCGGCACGTACGCGCTGGGTGGCATCCTCGCCGTCGAGGCCGGCCAGAGCTCGCCCTTCCTGGGTGTGCTGGTGGCCGTGGCCGCCGGGGCCGCGATCGGGGCGATGCAGGGCGGGCTGATCGCGCGGCTGCGGATTCCGTCCCTGCCGGTCACGCTCGCGACGTATATCGCGCTTCTCGGTTTGACGTACACGATGTCCGGAGGGCTGAGCACGACGTACCGCAACAGCGACGTGACGCTCTGGGTCGATCAGACGGTCGCGGACGTCTTCTCGCCGAGGAGTCTGCTGACGTTAGCGGCCTTCCTCGGCGCCGCGGTCGTCCTGGGCTTCACGAAGCTGGGACGCGAGCTGCGCGCCGTCGGCGGTGATCGCCGGGCGAGCCGTGTGGCGGGAGTCAGCGTCGACCGGCGGCTAATAGGGATCTTCACCGTGTCGGGGACCCTGGCGGCGCTGGGCGGCGCCCTGCTCAGCTACAGCTACGCCTCGGCCAACCCGGACCCGGGACTCCAGCCGTTGATCCTCGCGGCCGTCGCCGCCCTGCTCGGCGGGGTGTCCCTCACAGGTGGCCGTGGCGCTCCGCTGGGCCTGCTGGCCGGGACCCTGTCCGTGGCCCTGCTCGCCCAGATCGTCGCGATCACCGCTTTGCCCGACTTCTCCACCCAGCTCCTCTACGCCTGCCTGCTCGCCGTGATCGTCGCCATCGAGAGTCCTGGACTGCACCAGGCCGTGGACCGGCTGAGGGCCGGCCGCGCGATGACGACACGTCGCTGGGGAAGCGGTGTGAGGACGAGCGGCGCCGCCGCCTCCGCCGGGCAGCACCCGCGCCGCGCAGCTCATCCAAAAGAAAAGGAGGACGACCATGACCGCGGAGATGACCACCGTAGCTGAGGGCTTCCACTTCCTGGAGGCCCCGCGATGGCGGGACGGCCGGCTGTGGTTCTCGGATTTCTACAGCTACCAGGTCACGTCCATGCGCGAGGACGGGTCGGACCGACGTACGGAGGCCTCCGTTCCCGGGCAGCCCTCCGGCCTGGGCTGGCTGCCCGACGGACGGCTGCTGATCGTGTCCATGCGCGATCGCCGCGTCCTCCGGCGCGAGCCGGACGGATCCCTCTCCGTCCACGCCGACCTGACCGAGCACGCCGGCGGCCACCTCAACGACATGGTCGTGGACGCCCACGGTCGCGCGTACGTGGGCAATTTCGGCTTCGACCTGATGGCGGGCGCCCCCCTGGAGCCGACCACGCTGCACCGCGTGGACCCCGACGGCCGGGTCACCCAGGTCGCCGACGACCTCTGGTTCCCCAACGGCTGCGCCATCACGCCCGACAACGTGCTCGTCGTGGTCGAGACCTTCGGCAACCGCGTGACCGCGTTCGACATCACCGACGGGGGCGAACTCGTCAACCGGCGTACCTGGGCCGAGTTCGGCCCGCTCCCCGCCGACCGCGAGATCGTGCCGGCCCTGTCCCAGCTGAGCGTCGCCCCCGACGGCGCCTGCCTGGACGTGAAGGGCGGCCTCTGGATCGCCGACGCCATCGGCGACCGCCTGGTACGCGTGATCGAAGGCGGCACCATCACCGACGAGATCAGGCCGGGCACCCCGGTCTACGCCTGCGCCCTCGGCGGCTCCGCCGGCACGACCCTGTTCGCCTGCGCCGCCCCCGACTTCCACGAAGGCCCCCGCAAGGCCGCCCAGGAAGCCCGCATGATCGCCACCACGGTCGCCGTCCCCGGAGCCTGAGAAAGCAGACGGAAACCCCGGCTCGCGTACCTGGTGGCCGGGGTTTCCGGCGCGCCCCGCCAGCACGCCAAACCGGGTCCGCTGATCAAGAATCGGCCCCTTCCGTGACAGGCCGTCCACGACGGGCGCCGTGGGGATCGGCATCGTCAGTGACGTGGGCGCAGACCGTTGAGCGCGGTCTCGACGATGTTGTCGGCGTAGTCGGGCGTGAGCGCTCCGCTGCGCTGGAGCCATCGGTTGAGCAACGGTCCCCACAGCAGGTCGACGGCTACGTCGAGATCGAGGTCCTGAGCAAGCTGCCCGGCCTGCTGAGCGTTGCGCAGCCGTTGTTTCTTCAGCTCTCTCATCGGCCCGTCCAGTCGTTCCGAGTAGAGAGCGGCAAGCGCCGGATCATGCGTGATCTCGGTGTTCAGGGCGCGCATCGGCTCGTCGTAGCGCGGATCGTTCAGCTCCGCGACGGTGGCCCGCAGGACTGCCTTCAGGTCCGCCTCCAGATCACCGGTGTCGGGCAGGGCGCTCCCTCCGCCGTCTGGGTGCTCGCTGAGCATGAGGAAGGCATCGAAGAGGACCGCGCCCTTGGAGGTCCACCAGCGGTAGATCGTCTGCTTTCCGACGCCGGCCCGGGAGGCGATGCCCTCGATGCTCAGCTTGACGTATCCCACCTCCTGCACCAGTTCGAATGCCGCGGTGAGGATGGCCCGCCGGGAGGTCTCGTTCCGGCGCGCCGTGCTGGAGGGGGACGTGCGCTGCGTCGTCATGCCGTCCAAGCTAGCAAATGAAACGAGACGGTTCGTCTTGACTTGATGTTCAGATAGTCGGTACGGTCCATCCATAAGACGAGACGGACCGTCTCGATTCGTGTAGCGCAACAGAACCGGAGTTCCGCATATGCGTATCCCTGCTACCACCCCTTCCCGTACCTGGTTCATCACCGGAGCCAGCCGCGGACTGGGCCGGGCGTTCGCGATCGCCGCGCTGGAGCGCGGCGATCAGGTGGCCGCCGCCGCCCGGACCATCGCGCGGCAGGATTTCGACGACCGGTACGGAGATCGGCTGCTCACCCTTGTCGTGGACGTGACCGACCGCGACGCGGTGTTCGCCGCCGTGAACACCGCCGTCGAACACTTCGGCCGGCTCGACATCGTGGTGAACAATGCCGGGACCATGTCCTCGGGCATGGTCGAGGAGTTCACCGAGATCGAGGCGCGTGCCCAACTGGAGGTCAATCTCTTCGGGGCGATGTGGGTCTGCCAGGCCGTCCTGCCGCACCTGCGTTCCCAGAGATCCGGTCACATTGTGCAGATCTCCAGCATCGCCGCCCTCGGCGGCTTCCCGAGCACCGGGATGTACAGCGCGAGCAAATTCGCGCTGGAAGGTATGAGCGAGGCCCTGGCCATGGAGGCCGCGCCGTTCGGCGTCAAGCTCACCATCGTCCAACCCGGAGGCTACTGGACCAGCCTGTACGCCAGTATGACGACGACGTCGCCTTCGGAGGAGTACGACCTGTTGCGCGCAGAACTGGCGAAGCAGTGGGCCGAGGGCTCGGTCGACAGTGAGCCGCGCCTGGCCGCCGACGCGCTGCTGAAACTGGTCGACAGCGAAGAACCGCCGCTGCGGTTGCTGCTCGGCAGCATGGTCTACGACCTGGCCTTCGACATCTCCCGGCAGCGGATGGAAACCTGGGCCGCCTGGGAGCGGGTCAGCCGCGCCGCCGAACGCGCCGTACCCGCCCCCGGAACCGCCGGTTGACCGGCGGACCGGCGCCGGCACCGGCCTCTCCGGTCCCGAAGCTGCCGTCTGGCGGCAGAGTGTGACACCGGGGCAAAATCGCGCGCACAGGGCGAAGGATCAGTGCAGGCTGCGCTCGTACTCGACCTGTTCGACGGGATGGCCGTCACCGAAATCGTGGCCCTGTGTCCTGCCGGATTCGATGAACCCGTTCTTGGCGTAGAAGCGACGTGACTGCGCGGTGTCGCGAAGTGTCCACAGGGAGACCTGCCCGAAGCCGTCGTCCAGGAGCCGGGCCAGGGTCGCGGTCATCAACGCGGCGGCGATCCCGCTGCCCCAGAGGTCGGGATGCGCGTAGAAGCCGAAGATCTCGGCGAGCCCGGGACGGGACGAGGACCGCCCGAAGTAGGAGTACGCGCCGGCGCGGCCGTCCGTCCGGGCGAGCAGGACCGTGTCGGCGCCGCCGGCCAGGACGGTGTGCCACTTGGTGCGTCGGTGTTCGACGGCGGCGGCGAAGAAATCCGGGGCGAAGTAGGGGGCGTAGGCGGCGAGCCACGCGGAAGCGTGAACCTCGCCGACCGCGTCGGCGTCCTCCGGCCTCGCATCGACGATCGTGATGTTCCCAGGCATGGACATATACCTTATGTCCCGAATTATCTTCGGCGGCTGGGGGCCACTTCCTCGCAGCCGAGACGGGCCAGCACGTCGGCTCGTTCGTTCTCCGGATGCCCGCTGTGGCCACGCACCCAGAGCCATTCCACCCGGTGCCGCCGCGCCGCGGACTCCAGCCGCTGCCACAGATCGGCGTTCTTGACCGGCTGCTTGGCGGCCGTCAGCCAGCCGTTGCGCTTCCACCCGTGCAGCCAGGTGGTGATGCCGGACCGCACGTACGTGCTGTCGGTGTGCAGACGGACCTCGGACGGCCGGGTGAGTTTCTCCAACGCCATGATCGCGGCCATGAGCTCCATCCGGTTGTTCGTCGTCGCGGCTTCGCCGCCGTGGAACTCCCGCTCGTGCTCGCCGTACCGGAGGAGCACCCCCCAGCCGCCCGGCCCGGGATTGCCACGGCACGCACCGTCGGTGTACGCCTCCACAACCCGATCATCAGCCACCGGAACACACTATCGTCGTGACGCCCGGTCACTGAGCAGGCCGATGACGAGGTCCCGGGCAGGCCGTGGGTCTGCTGCAGGTAGTCATGGTCGTCTTCGCTCAACGTCCCAGCTCGCGGAAGAACTCGACGAAGGTGCTGACGCTCTGATCGACAAAAAACCCCAGTTCACAGATTGTGAACTGGGGTTTTTCAGGGTGCGCCGCCAGGGACTCGAACCCCGGACCCGCTGATTAAGAGTCAGCTGCTCTAACCAACTGAGCTAGCGGCGCTTGCGTCCGTAACGATAGCAGTCCTTGGCAGGTGGTCGCACATCGACACGGACGCGGGGCGGGGGAGGGCTCAGTCGTTCCAGGCGCCGGTGGAGAAGGGCTCGGGAGCGCCCTTCTTGCCGACCCCGGGGCCCCACTTGGTGATCTTGTACGTGATCTGGATGTGGCCCGCGCCGCCGTTGTCCTTGACGGTCAGGGTGTCGGGGTCGAACACGCCCTTGGTGAGGTCGGCGAAGGTCTTGGCGTCCAGGTCGAGCATGACGCCGTGGTCGGAGGGCTTGCCGGGGCCGCGGTCGCCGATGAAGAACTTGGCGGTCTTGCCCTTGTAGGTCACGTAGCCCTCGGTGCCGAGCGGCCAGCTGGGGCTGGCGGCCAGGCCGCGCTGCATGGGCTTGCCGATGGCGGGCATGCCGGTGTCGCCGGCGCGGCCGGAGGCGTCGTCCCAGAAGTAGGACGCGGTGGTCTTGCCCAGGTGCAGGGCCTTCGCCGCCTTGGCGGTCTTGGTGAGCGAGGCGCTCTTCGCCAGCTGGGCGGCGGTCTTCGCTGTTCCGGTGGCCCGGTGCGCGGTCTGCGAACCCATGGCGGCCGAGGTGCCGGTCGTGTCGCTGGGCGCGGTGACGGCGGTGACGGCGCCGAGGGTGGCCACGCTGATCACGGTGGCGGCGGCGACGGCGGCGACGGCCGCGGTGGTGCGGGTGTCGCGGGGCCGGGCGTCCGCGCGCGCCAGCAGGTCGGAGATCTGGAGCGGGTCGGCGGCCTTGAGCCGGTCGGCGACCTCGCGCAGGTCGGCGTTCCTGAGCCGGTCCGCGATCGCACGCAGGTCGGCGTTCTTGACGCTATCCGCGATCTCGCGCAGGGCAGGGTGCTTGAACAGGTCAGACATGCGGGTCATGAAGGTGGGGTCTTCCATGAGACGACAGGGCTGCCGCGTGCGTCCCGATCGATCGAACCTGCTAGGTCAAGGGCAGGTCTTGGGGCACGGGCTCGCCTACCGGGCCTGGCCCCGGGTACGGACTGCCGTCCGCGCCCCAAGGCCATCTCTGGTCCCCGGCTCCAGTGGAACCTGGACGGCTCCGCCGGACTCGGCGCCAAGTGGCACCCGTGGGAAGGTCACCACTCAGTAACGAATAGGACTCTACCGCCCAAGTCATGACATAGCAAACGAAACACCCCAAAACGCCCTTAAGATCTTCCTTCGCCCCCCAAGGACGCCCCAGAACCCCCAAAGTACCGGCGGATTTGACCCTCCAGCCGGCGCTCGGTCCAGGCGTACCGGCAAAACACAGGGCAAAGGCAGCGCCACCAGAGCGCTTCGGCGCCCCGGTTCGCCCTCGGTCCGCCCGCCAGTGTTGACCCGCATTGATGGGAGTTAAGGGAACGGTTTGCCATGTCATGACCCATTAGGTGGTGGACTGGAGACAGCATGATCGACCGGGAGCCGCAGATGGAGACCCTCCTGCAGGGTGCGACGAGACTGTTCGCCGCGCTCGGGTACGACGCGACCACGCTGCGTCAGATCTCCGACGCTCTCGGGATCGAGCCGGCCAAGGTCGGCTTCACGGGGAACAAGCGCGACCTCTACCTCGCGGTCATCGAGCGCGCGTACCAGATCGAGATCGAGGCCATGAAGCCGGCCATCAGCGGGGTCGCGGTGGCGGACGCGGCGCAGGCCGCGGCGGCGGTGCACGCGATCGTGGACCGGTATCTGGACTTCTGCGTCGCGCACCCCGAACTTCCCGCGCTGTGGATCCACCGCTGGCTCCACGACGCCGCCGACCTCATCGGCCTGGAACGCCAGTTCTCCCAGCCGCTGATCACCATGGCCACCGAGGTCCTGGAGCAGCTGGCGGCGGACGGCTTCGTGGAGGGCGGCGTCGACATGGAGTACTGCGTGTGGACGATCGTCTGGTGCGTGCACGGCTTCGTCCAGGGCGGCGTGCTGGACGGCGACGGCGAGCGGGTGGGGGCGGACTCGGAGGAGGAGCTGGCCCGGTTCCGTGAACACCTGCACCAGCTGACCCGGCGCGTGCTGCGGCTCACCGAGGACCCCGGCCGGTGACGGTCCGTTTTCACTTGTACGGAACCACGACATTCCGGTCCAGCCGCACTTCATAGGCGATAAAAATAGAATTTGTTCCACTAATGACAAATTCAGCATTTCGCCTATAGAGTCGCCCTTCGTGGCTGAGGCTGATCTTGCTCTCCGGCCGCCGGCCGACGGCCGGCGCCACGCCTCGCGTGAGCCCGGTCCCGCGTTCACCGCCGATCGCGATGATTCGCGGGTGTTCCAGAAACATCACCGCTACCCCCCGAATATTCACGGAGTTCTGGATGTCCCTCACACAGTCCAAACCCAGTGCGGTCTCCGCCGCGCTGGCCGAGGATCGGCTCGGTGTGCCATCGGTCGTGTTCTTCGTCGTCTCGGCGGCGGCGCCCCTGATGGTCGTGGCCGGCTCGGTGCCCACCGCGTACATGGTGACGGGCGTCATCGGCGTGCCGCTGGCCTTCCTGCTGCTGGGCGGCATCTTCGCGCTCTTCGCGGTCGGGTACGTGACGATGGCCCGCCACGTGGTGAACGCCGGGGCGTTCTACGCGTACGCGGCGCAGGGGCTCGGCCGGACCGCCGGGGTCGCGACGGCGTGGGTGGCGCTGCTCGCCTACAACGCGCTGCAGCTCGGCCTCTACGGGATCATCGGGCTGGCCGCGGAACCGCTGCTGGTCAGCTGGTTCGGGGGATCGCCCGCGTGGTGGGTGATCGCGCTGGTGACCTGGGCGCTGACCGGCCTGCTCGGGGTGCTGCGGGTGGACGTCAACGGCAGGATCCTCTCGGTCCTGCTGGTCAGTGAGATCGCGATCGTCCTCCTCTTCGACATCGCCAACCTCTTCAACGCCGCGCCCGGCGGCATCAGCTTCGAGGGCTTCTCCCCGGGCGCGCTGCTCGTGCCCGGCGTCGGCGCCGCGCTGGCCACCGTGGTCGCCGGGTTCGCCGGGATCGAGTCCTCGGTGGTGTTCGCCGAGGAGTCCAAGGACCGCAACCGGACCGTGCCGATCGCGACCTACGTGGGCATCGCGATCATCGCGCTGCTCTACTCCTTCTCCGCCTGGGCGCAGACCGTGCCGACCGGCGTGGACGGGATCGTGCAGGCGGCCACCACCGACGGCACCCTGCTGATCTTCAACCAGGCCGAGGCTCACATGGGGTCCGCCGTCTCCACGGCCGGCTCGGTGCTCTTCGTGACCAGCAGCATCGCCTGCATGATCGCCTTCCACAACACCACCGCCCGCTACATCTTCGCGTTAGGCCGGGAGAACGTGCTCCCGTCGGTCTTCGGCCGCACCTCGGCCAGGACCAGCGCGCCGGTGGCCGGCTCGCTCCTGCAGACCGCCCTGGGCCTGATCGTGATCATCGTGTACGCGGTGCTCGGCCTGGACCCGCTCACCAAGCTCTTCTTCACCTTCGGCGCGTTCGGCGGCCTCGGCCTGCTGACCCTGCTCACCGCCACCTCCATCGCGGTGATCGCGTACTTCGCCCGGCGGCCCACGGAGGAGACCACCTGGCGGACGAAGATCGCTCCGGCGCTGGCGGCGCTGGCGCTGTGCACGATCATCGGGCTGACCCTGGTCAACTTCGACACCGTCCTCGGGGTCGCGCCCGACGAGCCCATCCGCTGGGTGCTGCCCGGCATCTTCGTCGTCGCGATCATCTTCGGCGTCATCTGGGCCCGCGTGCTGAAGGCCACCAAGCCCGACGTGTACGCCAACATCGGCCTCGGCGCCCGGGCCGTCACCGGAGCCGTCAAATGACGGCCGAGATCACCCGGATGACCGACGCGGCCGTGGTCGGCGGCGTCATCGCCGACACCTTCCGGATGGACGCGATCTCCACCTGGCTCATCCCGCCGGTCGAGGACCGCCCCCCGATCCAGCACGCCTTCTTCAGCATGTACGCGGCGCACGCGCTCGACCACGGCGACGTCTACGGCATCCACGAGGCGGGGGAGCTGGCCGGGGTGGCGGTGTGGTTCACCGCGCCGTACCCGGAGATTCCCGGGCATGACGAGGCGGTGGCCGGGTTCGCCGGGGAGCACGCCGGGCGGTTCGGCATCCTGGGGGAGCAGATGGAGAAGCTGCACCCGCATGAGCCGCACGGGTATCTGGCGTTCATCGCGCTGGTGCAGGGGCGGATGGGCCGTGGCCTGGGCAGTCAGCTGCTGCGGGAGCACCACCGGCGGCTGGACGCCGAGGGCATGCCCGCTTACCTGGAGGCCAGCAGCGAGGCGAGCCGGCGGCTCTACCTGCGCCACGGATATGTGGACATGCCGGAACTGCTCCGGCTGCCCGACGGGCCTGTCATGTATCCCATGTGGCGGGCGCCGAACCCCTGAGCGGCAGTGACCGGGCATCCGTCAACGAAGCCGGATGCCCTTTTTTCTTGCCCGAATGACGAATTCCGCAGCTAGATCGTAATAATTCGCACTATCTGGTCATCGAATGTCTGAGATCCATTCTGTGCGTCGCCGGAAATCCGTTGGCGGGAGCATGGGAGGGGTCTGCACACTGGCGCCATGACGAAGGTTGTGGGTGTGGTGATCAGCGGTGGCGGCGCGATCCTGGGGGAAGCCGGGCCGTTCCTGGTGGAAAGTCCTTGGTGGGCGGATGTCGAGGCGGTCTCGGCGTCGCTGGAGGCGGCGGTCGGGGCGCCGGTCGTGGTGCTGCGGCTGGTCGACGTCGAAGAGGGCGGCCGGATGGGGGGCGGCCGCGTGATCTATCACGCGGATGTGCTCGACGGGGTGGTCGGCAGCCTTCCCGCCTGGGGGGAGTTCCCCGCCGAAGGGGTCGTTGGTCTCCTGCGTGCGGAATCGCCCGGCGACGGGGATCAAGGTGGCCCGCATGATCTTGCAGTCGATGGTCTCCTGCGGGCTGCATCAACGCTTCCCCCAGGGGAGGTCTCCGCCGAAGGCGTCGATGGTCTCCTGAGTGCGGAATCGCCCGGCGACGGGGATCAAGGTGGCCCGCACGACCTTGCGGTCGATGGTCTCCTGCTGGCTGCATCGCCGGTTCCCCCGGGGGACGTCTCCGCAGAGGGGGTCGATGACGGTTTCCGGGGGCGGGTCGCCGCCGCCGGGCGGCTGGTCCTGTCGCCTGCGGCGAAGCGCGCCGACTGGGCGACGGCCGAGGGGGTCCGGGCGGGGCTGTCCTGGGCGGAGGCTGAGATCCGGCGAGCCGGGCTGGTCCCGAAGGGATCCGCCGAACAGGTCAAGACCTGGAACCTGTCCGGACTTTTCCGGATCCGGGTGGAGGGGGATCCGGAGGCGGTCTGGTTCAAGGCGACCCCGAGTTTCGCGGCCTGTGAGGGCGGCGCCATCGAGCTGCTCACCGACGCGGGCGCCGAGATCGTGCCGCGCCTGATCGCCTCCGATCCCGTACGCCGATGGGTCCTGCTGGCCCACGCCCCCGGCGAGGACTGCTGGCACGCCCCCCAGGAGGCGGTCGACTACGTCGTGCCGCGCATGGTCGCCGCACAGGCCGAGCTGACGGAGAAGGCGGCCGGACTGTTGGACCGTACGCCGCCCAGGCTTGGGGAGCTGACGAGTCGGCTTCTGGACGGGGAGGTGGGGGCGGAGCTCGACGCGGGCGAGCTTCGGGCGGCCAGGGCGCTGGTGGCCGAGTTGCCGGGCATGGTCGATGCGCTGGAGGCGTGCGGGCTGCCGTACACGCTGGTGCATGGGGATTTTCATCCCGGCAACTGGCGCTGGGACGGGCGGCGCGGTGTGGTCGTGGACTTCGCGGACTGTCATTTCGGGCATCCCGCTCTGGACGGCCTGCGGCTGCGGGACTTCGCCCCGGAGGACCGCCGCGCCGGGCTGGCCGAGACGTGGGTGCGGGCCTGGTCGGCGGCGGTGCCCGGCGCGGATCCCGGACGGGCGCTCACCCTGGCCGAGCCGCTGGCGCATCTCTACCACGCGAGCCGCTACCAGGAGTTCATGGACGGCATCGAGGAGAGCGAGCGGCGCTACCACGCGGGCGACTCCGCGTCCGCGCTCCGCGCCGCCCTGGCGAGCGCGGGATGAGCGCGGGGTGAGCGCGAGGTGAGCCGAGGGCCGGAGCCCTCGGCCCGGGCGGCTCAGAAACGGTAGGGGTTGGTTCCGAGCGCGGCCATCAGGTACCAGCTGGTCGCGCCCACGTGCTGGTTCTGGAAGTAGCCGAAGCCGAAGCCCGTGTCGAACGCGCTGGAGGCGGCGACGACGCCGGAACGGGCGGGCAGCGCGGTCCCGGTCCAGGTGCCCCCCTCGCCCGGGTTGGAGAGGCGACCGCCGTTCGGGTCGGCGGTGCGCCCGACGGTCTGACCGGCGCCGAGCGCGTCCTGGGCGGACGCGATGTCGCCCAGATAGCCGCGCGCCTCCCGCCGGTCACCCCGGGCGGCCAGCGCCGCCGCGACGTGCGCGGTGCCCTCGAACCAGACGGCGTCCCTGTTGTTGTTCCCGGTCCCACTCGGCACCGGCCCGGTCAGCGTCTTGGACACGTCGCTGAACGTGACCCCGGACACCGTGTACCCGGCGGGCAGCTGCGAGTTCTCCGACACGCCCCCGCGGTCGGTGGTCGCCAGCGCCGACGTCGTCCAGTCGATCGCCCGCCCGCGGTCCCCGCGCGCCAGGTACGCCCAGGTCTGCACGTCCTCCGGGATCGGGCTCGGATTGATCTCGTTCGGGTCGTCCGCCGGGTTCGCCCCGAGCGTCCCCGTCCAGTAGAACCGCCCCCGCGGATTCCACATGGCGTCCAGGAAGTCGCCCGCCACCCGCGCCCGCGTCTTCCACACCCGGTTCCCGGTGAACTTGGCCAGGCCGTGGAAGAGCGCGTAGACGTCGATGTTGTGCTCGCTGGAGCACCACCGCTGCTTCGTCGTCCCGTCGCCCTGCACCCCGCCCAGATACCCCCCGTGCCGGTACGGCGACACGCTGGTGGCCTCGATCCACTCGCCCAGCGCCACCGCCCCGTCCAGGTACCGGCGCTCCCGGGTCCGGTCGTAGAGGTGCGTCAGCGCGAGCGCCGTCCAGGCCACGTCGCCGACCGCGGATCCGCCGAACCCGAACGGCCACAGGAACCCCGCCTTGCCGTCCGCCCGCCGTACTCCGGTGAACTCCGGGCCGCCGCCGTAGAACAGCATCGGCCCGGCCGCGTACGCCTGCCGTACCCGGCCGTCGGTGAAGGTCTCGTCGTTGGCCTGGATCCACAGGAACGTGTCCCCGATGACCTTGGCCCGCCGGACGTTCTCCCTGGTGGGCCGGGACAGGTACGCGATGACGGCGAGCGCGTTGTCGTACACGAACGCCGTGGTCATCAGCCCGGACTCGTTGTTGTAGCTCTGCGCGAGACGCGGCTCCGAGCCCTGCGCGTACGCGTCCAGGACGGTGTTCAGGTAGCCGAGGGCCCGGTCGGCGGAGCCGCTCAGGCGGTGGTCGAGGAGGCCGGTGGCGGAGGCCGTACGGGACAGGACGAGGGGGGCGGCTGCGGCCGTCACGGAGGCGGCGACGAAGTGGCGGCGGGATAACACAGGGCGGCTCCACGGGACGCGGGGGACGGCGAGAGAGCGCTCTCTCGATCCCGTCATTGAAGCGGCTCGGGCCCCGCACCGCAATACCCGTGGGCCGAAAGTGACAATCTGTACAAGACACCTCACTGCCCGCGTCCTGAACTTTTCATCGGATTTATCGGACAGATGACCACTTTAAGCAGTCCAGATGCAGGTGGGACGTTTGGTCCTGTGCCCTGTGCGGAAACAAGCTGTACATCCAGACGAAACGAACGGATGTTGGGAGCGCTCCCAAGGTTCGTCATCAGTTTCGTCAAGGAGAAACACACATGGGACCCCACAAGAGTTCCTGGCGAAGAGCCCTCACGGCTGTAGCGGCGACGCTACTCGCCGGCGTCGGGCTCGCCGTCAGTCCGACGGCCGCGAATGCGGCGGTGGCCTGCCAGGTCACCTACACGAAGACCTGGGAAGGCGGGAACGGGTTCGGCGCCCAGGTCCGCCTCCAGAACCTCGGCGACCCGGTCTCCAACTGGCAGATCACCTACAGCTACTCCGGCAACCAGACCCTCCAGAACGGCTGGGAGGGCGGCTGGAGTCAGTCCGGCCAGAACGTGACGATCTCCGCTCCGAGCTGGTCCCCG
>NZ_BOOA01000086.1 GCF_016862995.1 Acrocarpospora phusangensis | reverse complement strand
CCCACGATGACGTGCAGGCGGCGGAACCGCTCGGCGTCGGCGTGCGGCTCGTCCCTGGTGTTGATGATGGGGCGGCTCCGGGTGGTCGCCGAGGAGACGCCCTCCCAGATGTGCTCGGCCCGCTGCGAGACGCAGTAGACCGCTCCACGCGGTGTCTGCAGCACCTTGCCCGCGCCGCAGATGATCTGCCGGGTGACCAGGTACGGGATCAGCACGTCGGCCAGGCGGCCGAACTCGCCGTGCCGCCCGACCAGGTAGTTCTCGTGGCAGCCGTAGGAGTTGCCGGCCGAGTCGGTGTTGTTCTTGAACAGGTAGATGTCCCCGGCGATGCCCTCTTCGCGGAGCCGCTTCTCGGCGTCCACCAGCAGGCCTTCGAGGATGCGCTCGCCCGCCTTGTCGTGGGCCACCAGCTCCACGACGTTGTCGCACTCAGGCGTGGCGTACTCGGGATGGCTGCCCACGTCCAGGTACAGACGCGCGCCGTTGCGGAGGAAGACGTTGCTCGATCGGCCCCAGGACACCACTCGCCGGAACAGGTACCGCGCCACCTCGTCCGGTGACAGCCTTCGCTGCCCGCGGAAGACGCAGGTGACGCCGTACTCGTTCTCAAGCCCGAAGATGCGACGATCCATCACCTCACCCTATGCCCCGAATGGCGAAACGACATAGGGATCATGAAGCGGATTGTCGGCGGGCGATATCCCGGGGCCGTCCGGGGGTCAGAAATAGATCTCCACTACCTTCGTGATCTGGCCGTTCCGCACGGTGATCATGGCGGTGAGGCGGCCCTGCGCGGCGTGTTCGGCGAGTCGCGCCCGGGTGCAGCGCTCGGTGCCGAGCGCGTCGTCGTTGATGGTCTGGTCGTTGCCGGTGCAGCCGGTGGCGCTCAGGTAGACCACGCCGGGGGCGAGCCGCGCGGCGTAGGCGGTGGAGTCGCCCTCGGCCGGGCCGACGAAGGTGCCGCCCTCCCAGCGGACCGGGACGTACTCGGCGGTGTCGCCGTCCTGCATGGTGACGAAACGGCCGCGCAGGATGCCGTCGGAGCTGGGGCTGATGCGCTTGGTGAAGTCGTGGCCGGGGTCGAACTGGAACTTGGCGCCCTGGATCGCGGGCTGCTTGGGACCGATGACGTCGGTCTGGTCGTAGTCGTCGGACGGCTCGGTCACCGAACCGGGCGGCGCGGAGGTCGTCTGCGCCGTGGTCGAGCCGGGCGTGGGCTCGGCGGCCGGGGTGGCCGTGACGGTGGCCGGGCCGGACGGGGCGGGGGCCGTGACGGTCACGGTGGCGGCGGGGGCCGCGGCCTCGGTTCCCGAGCAGGCGGCTAGCGAGAGCACGGCGACGGCCAGCACGGCCTGCCGGATATAAGTCGTCATATGGGGAAAAGACTAGCGAAATGCCGATTTGGTTGTGCCCAGAATGGGGGCTCGCCGGAGGCCGGGCGGGACCGGAGAACCGGATGGCCACCGCGTATCGGTGGCCATCCGGGGGCTCAGGGCTCGGAGCCGGTGTCGATGTCGCCGTCGGGGGCGGTGGGGGGGCCGGTGTCGACCTCCGGAGCGCCCTTCTCCGGCAGAGTCGGCTCGGGGGCGGGCGCGGGCGTGGAGGACGTCAGCAGGCGCTCCAGGCGCGGCCCGGCCAGGCGCTGGAACTTGCGCTGCTCCCGGGTACGGTCCAGCACGGCGACCTCCAGCTGCCCGACCGGCGAGCGCTCCCCGCCCGGCTCGGTCAGCGCGACGAGGGCCGCGTCCAGGGCCTCGCCCAGCGGCAGGCCGGGACGGTAGCGCTCCTTGAGCCGCCCGGCCACCGCCTCGGACTGGCCGCCGATGACGGCCATGCCCTGCTCGTCGAAGACCGAGCCGTCGAAGGTGAGCCGGTAGATCTGGTCCTCCTCGGCGCTGTCGCCCACCTCGGCGACCACGATCTCCACCTCCAGCGACTTGATCGAGTCGGTGAAGATCATGCCGAGCTGCTGCGCGTACAGGTTGGCCAGGCCGCGGCCGGTGACGTCGTTGCGGTTGTAGGTGTAGCCGTTGATGTCCGCGTACCTGATCCCCGCCAGGCGCAGCGACTCGAACTCGTTGTAGCGGCCGACGGCGGCGAAGCCGATCCGGTCGTAGATCTCGCTGATCTTGTGCAGGGCCTTGGACGGGTTCGGCGCGACGAACAGGATTCCGTCCGCGTACTGCATCACGACCACGCTCCGGCCGCGGGCGATGCCCTTCCGCGCGTATTCCGCCCGGTCGCGCATGATCTGCTCGGGCGATGCGTATCCGAAAGGTATGGACACCTCGTGGGGTTCCTCTCTAGCGCAGCGGGGCGGTGGGGCCGTCGGGGTCGGTCATCCGGGCTTCCAGCATCGCCTGCACGTAGCCCGCGACCTCGTCGTCGCTCAGCCGCCGGAAACCGTCCGCCGTGATCACCGCGACCGCCGGCCAGATCTTGCGGGTCACGTCGGGCCCGCCGGTCGCCGAGTCGTCGTCGGCCGCGTCGTACAGGGCCTGCACGCAGGTCAGCACCGCGTCCTCCGGGGAGGCGTTCTCCCGGTAGAGCTTCTTCAGCGACCCCTTGGCGAAGATCGAGCCGGACCCGATCGAGTGGTACTGGAACTGCTCGTACGGCCCGCCGCCCACGTCGTAGCCGAAGATCCGCCCCGCGTCCAGATTCGGGTCGTACGCCGCGAAGATGGGGACGACCACCAGGCCCTGCATGGCCATGGGCAGGTTGCCCTTGATCATGGTGGCGAGCCGGTTGGCCTTGCCCTCGGTGGAGAGCGAGCGGCCCTCCATCTTCTCGTAGTGTTCGAGCTCGACCTGGTAGAGCCGGGCCATCTCGATGCCGGTGCTGGCGGTTCCGGCGATGCCGAGGCAGGAGTAGTCGTCGGTGCGGAACACCTTCTGCATGTCCCGCTGCGAGATGATGTTGCCGGAGGTGGCGCGTCGGTCGCCCGCCATCACGACGCCGCCCGCGCAGGTCACCACGACGATCGTGGTCGCGTGCGGAATCTGGTCGCCGACCGGCGCGGCCAGCTGCTGGTTCCGGAACGGCAGCAGATCCGGCGCGTGCTCGCCCAGGAACCCGCTGAACGACGAGGAACCGGTATTCGTGAAGAGGTTGTTCATCCAGCTCCTGCTGGCCGGCGCCTCATGCTGAGATGCCACGCGACTCCCTCCAATTGTCGTCTGTTTAGGCCGACCCTACTCACCTCGGCGCACTGCTTGCACTCTTCCCGATCAGCTGAGCGCGAACCGCCCCGAAGATCCCAGACTTATATTCGTACCCCTTGCGCCCCGCGTGTACCGATCGGGGGATCATGGGCACCGTGGAGATCGTGGTGCGCAACCCCTCGCCGTACGAGCGGACGGGGGTGATCTTCGCGGAGCTGCCGGAGAGCCGCCCGCACCTGGTCACGGCGGACGGGTCCTGGGTGCCGGTGCAGTGGCTGGAGCACGGGCCTTCGCTGGTGGACGGCCGGGTGGTGGAACCCTCGGTGACCGTCGCGGCGTGGGTCACGGTCCCGGCTGCGGGGCGGATCGTCCTGGTCGCGTCCGCGGCTCCTGCCCTGAACCCCCGTCCGGGCGGCGGTGGCTCGCTGCCCGGCCCCGGCGTGCTCGACAACGGCCTGCTCCGGGTGGCGGCGCTGGACGGCGTGATCACGCTGCGGGCGGCGGGCGGCGCGGAGGCCGGCGGCCCCGGGCTGCCGGACCCGGCGGAGGTGGACGACGTGCTGCGGGGCACCCTGGTCTCGGCCATGGAGATCGCCGGCGCGGAGGCGGTCCTGCGGGTGGAGTTGCGGGCGGGTGAGCCCTTCGCCCGGCTGGAGGCGCTGGCCGGGGAGCTGCCGGCGGGCTGGGAGCCGGTTCCCGGCCGGCTGGCGGTGCTGCGGGACCCGGCGTCGGCGGCGCGGCTCGCGGTCCTGCCGTGGAGGGCCGGCGAACCGGCGCTGGCCCGGCTGGCCGCGGAATACCGTCACGGCCTGCTCGCGGGGCCCGGAGAAGAACGACGCGGCGCCCTATCTCAGTGAGGACTGGGACAGGAACGCCGCGGTTCACGCAGAGAATCCCCCGGACTCCGCCGGAGGCCGGGAAGGCCGAAGAGCCCGCCCGGCCCGGCGAACGTCCGCTCGACTTCGGTCAAACTGGACGGGGCTCCCCCCCTTACTCGCCGCCCTTCTGAACGTAGCTGCGCACGAACTCCTCGGCGTTCTCCTCGAGCACCTCGTCGATCTCGTCGAGGATCGCGTCCACGTCGTCGGTGAGCTTCTCGTGCCGTTCCTGGACGTCGGTGGCGTCCTGCGCCTCGACGTCTTGGGTCTCGCTGTCCTGGCGGCCGGTCTGCTTCTGACCGCCGGTGTCCTTGCTCGCCATCGGTGATACCTCCGCTCGGGGGACGTCTCTGCTTCATATCTTCCCCGAACCGGCCGACAACTCGCCTGAATCGTCGTGTGATCTTTGGCTCGGCGAAGCGGTCCCGACAGACAACCCCCTGAACGGCGGAAACGCAAGTGCCCTTGACTGGATAGCAAGACTATCCAATAATTGGATAGCATCGCTCTCCAATCTGAACGGATACGCGCATGTCCCCCTCTTCCCTCGGCACGGCCGGATTGCTGCTCATCACCGTCTCCGCCGTCGGCATCGGCGGCCTGTCCCTGCTGGGCCACATCCTCGGGCGCATTCCCGGCTACCTCGACAACCCGGTCAGGCGCGGCCTCTGGCGGGCCGGACACGCCCATGCGGGCGTTTTAGTACTCTTCGCGCTGGTCGCCCTGCTATACCTAGATCAAGCGGATCTTTCGGACGGGATGCGCTCTCTCGCCCGGGCGCTGATCGTCGCCGCCCCCATCCTGATGCCGCTCGGTTTCTTCCTGTCGGTCGTACGGCCGTCAGACACCAAGCCGAACAAGCTGATATGGCTTACCGTGCTCGGCGGAGTCGGACTGGGGGCCGGAACGATGATCCTCGGGATCGGCCTGGTGTAGATCGGATCGTTATCTCCCGTCCAGGGAGTGACGCCGCCCGCCGGAACCGTGCCAGAGCACAATATGGACTCGGGTACGGCGGGCACGGAGCAGACAGGTGGATATGGGAACGGATCGCGCACGACTGCTCCTGGAGCGCTATCGGCTGGCCTCGCCGATTCGTCGTGACGGCACGGGCATCATGTGGCAGGCCCATGACCTGCGGCTGACCCGGGACGTGGCGATCAAGGAGGTGCAGCCGCCGTACCGCCTGGACATGCCCGATCTGGAGGGCACCCGGCGGCGCGCGCTCAAGGAGGCGCGGTCCGCGGCCCGGCTGAGCCACCCCGGGATCATCACCGTGCACGACCTGTTCGAGGAGCACGGGCGTTTCTGGATCGTGACCGAGTTCCTGGAGGGCCTGACCCTCAAGGAGACGATGGAGCACATCGGCCGCGTCCCGATCCGCTGGTCGGCCTGGCTGGGCTTCCAGCTGCTGGCCGGGATCCGGCACGCCCACCACTGCGGGGTCATGCACGGCGACATCCAGCCGGAGAACATCCTGCTCACCGGCGACCGCGTGGTCCTCACCGACTTCGGCATCGCCGCGCTGGAGGAGGACGCCGGTTCCCCGAACGCCTCCCAGACCATCCCGCTCGCCCGTTCCGCCGCCTACCTGGCCCCCGAGCGCATGCGCGGCGAGCCCGCCACGCACGCCTCCGACCTGTGGTCGCTGGGGGCGACCATGTACATGGCGGTGGAGGGGCGCCCGCCCTATCCGGGGGACGGGCCGAGCGCGATGCTCGGCATGGCGCTCACCCACGAGCCCGACCCGCCGCACAACGCCGGGTCCCTCTGGCCGGTGATCGAGGGCCTGCTGCGGCGGGAGCCGCGCCGCCGCCTGACCGGGGAGGCCGTCGCCCTGCTGCTGGCCGACATCCTGCGCCGGGAGGGCATCTCCACCGCCACTCCCGGCCGCCGCCCGCAGACCCTCCCGTCCAGCGAGAACCTGCCCCGCGGCATCTTCATGCTCTAGCTCAGCTGTCCTCCAGGTCTCCTTCCGCCTTGAGGAATGCCTCCTGGAGTCGCTGGAGGATGTCGGGGTCCGGGTGCTCCCACATGCCGCGGCCGGCCGCCTCCAGGAGGCGTTCGGCGATGCCGTGCAGCGCCCAGGGGTTGGACTCGCTGAGGAAACGCCGGTTCTCCTCGTCCAGGACGTACGTGGCGGCGAGCTTGTCGTACATCCAGTCGGCCACGACGCCGGTGGTGGCGTCGTAGCCGAACAGGTAGTCGACGGTGGCGGCCAGTTCGAACGCGCCCTTGTAGCCGTGCCGGCGCATCGCGGCCAGCCAGCGGGGGTTGACGACACGGGCCCGGAAGATCCGGCTGGTCTCCTCGGACAGGCTGCGGGTTCGTACGGCGTCGGGCCGGGTGCTGTCGCCGATGTAGGCGGCGGGAGCCCGGCCGGTGAGGGCGCGCACGGTGGCGATCATGCCGCCGTGGTACTGGAAGTAGTCGTCGGAGTCGGCGATGTCGTGCTCGCGGGTGTCGACGTTCTTGGCGGCGATGTTGATCCGGCGGTACGCGGACTCCATGTCCTCCCGGGCGGGGACGCCGTCCACGCCGCGGCCGTAGGCGTAACCGCCCCAGACCGCGTACACCTCGGCCAGGTCGGCGTCGTCGCGCCAGTTGCGGCTGTCGATGAGCGGGAGCAGGCCCGCGCCGTACGCGCCCGGGGCGGAACCGAAGATCCGCAGGGTGGCGCGCTCGCCCCTGGCCGCGTCCGCGAGTACGTGCTCCCGCACGAAGTTGCCCGGTTCGTCCAGCCCGGCGACGAGCTTGACCGCGTCGTCCAGCATGGCCACGACGTGCGGGAACGCGTCCCGGAAGAAGCCGCTGACGCGGACGGTGACGTCCACCCGCGGCCGGCCCAGCTCCTCGGCGGGGATCGCCTCCAGGCCGGTGACGCGGCGGGAGGCGTCGTCCCAGACCGGCCGCACGCCGAGCAGGGCGAGCACCTCGGCGATGTCGTCCCCGGCCGTGCGCATCGCGCTGGTCCCCCAGATGGACAGGCCCACCGACCGGGGCCAGTCGCCGGTGTCGGCGCGGTAGCGTTCGACCAGCGACTCGGCCATGGCCTGGCCGGTCTCCCAGGCCAGGCGGCTGGGCACGGCCTTCGGGTCCACCGAGTAGAAGTTGCGCCCGGTCGGCAGCACGTTGACCAGGCCGCGCAGCGGCGATCCGCTGGGCCCGGCGGGGACGTAGCCGCCGTCGAGCGCGTGCAGCACGTTGCCGATCTCGTCGGTGGTACGGGCCAGCCGGGGCACCATCTCGGTGGCGGCGAACCGCAGGACCCGCTCGGCCAGCCCGGGATCGGCGTGCTCGCCGAGGGGCGTCTCCCGGACCACGACTTCCGCCGCCTCGGGGTCCCAGCCGCGCGCCTCCATGGCCGAGACGAGCGCGCGGGCGGCCGTCTCCGCGCCGTCCACGTCCGCGCGGGCCTCGCCACCGGCCTCGGACAGGCCGAGCGCCTCGCGCAGGCCGGGCAGCGCCTCCGAGCCCGCCCACATCTGCCGGGCCCGGAGCATGGCCAGGACCAGGTCCACCCTGGCCTCGCCCTCGGGGGCCACGCCCAGCACGTGCAGGCCGTCGCGGATCTGCACGTCCTTGACCTCGCACAGCCAGCCGTCCACGTGCAGCAGGAAGTCGTCGAACTCGGCGTCGTGGGGGCGGTCCTCCAGGCCCAGGTCGTGGTCGAGGCGGGCGGCCTGGATGAGCGTCCAGATCTGGGCGCGTACGGCGGGCAGCTTGGCGGGGTCCATCGCGGCGATGGAGGCGTGCTCGTCCAGCAGCTGCTCCAGCCGGGCCAGGTCGCCGTAGCTGTCGGCGCGGGCCATCGGCGGCACGAGGTGGTCGACCAGGGTGGCGTGGGCGCGGCGTTTGGCCTGGGTGCCCTCGCCCGGGTCGTTGACCAGGAACGGGTAGACCAGCGGCAGGTCGCCGAGGGCGGCGTCCGGGCCGCAGGAGGCGGACAGCCCCGCGGACTTGCCGGGGAGCCATTCGAGGTTGCCGTGCTTGCCGACGTGCACGACCGCGTCCGCCTGGAACGTGTCCGACAGCCACCGGTAGGCGGCGAGGTAGTGGTGGCTGGGCGGCAGGTCGGGGTCGTGGTAGATGGCGATCGGGTTCTCGCCGAAGCCGCGCGGCGGCTGCACCATGACGACGACGTTGCCGGACCGCAGGGCGGCCAGCACGATGTCGCCGTCCTGGACGTAGAGTTCGCCGGGCGGCGGCCCCCAGTGCCGTTCCATCGCCTCGCGCAGGTCCTCGGGCAGGGTTCGGTACCAGGCGGTGTAGCGGCCGGCGGGGATGCGTACGGGGTTGCCGGCCAGTTGCTCCTCGGTCAGCCAGTCGGGGTCCTGTCCGCCGGCCGCGATGAGGGCGTGGATGAGCGCGTCCCCGTCGTGCCGGGGCAGGTCGTCGCCGAGGGTGTACCCGCGGGCGGCCATGGCGTCCAGGAGGCGTACGACGCTCGCCGGGGTGTCCAGGCCGACGGCGTTGCCGATGCGGGAGTGTTTGGTGGGGTACGCGGACAGCATGATCGCGATCCGGCGTCCGGCGGCGGGCACGTGCCGCAGCCGCCCGTGCCGTACGGCGATGCCGGCGACCCGGGCGGCGCGCTCGGGGTCGGCGACGTACACGGTGAGGCCGTCCGGGTCGATCTCCTTGAAGGAGAAGGGGACGGTGATGATGCGGCCGTCGAACTCGGGGATGGCGACCTGGGTGGCGGCGTCCAGCGGCGAGAGGCCGTCGTCGCCCGCCGCCCAGGTGGCGCGGTCGCCGGTGAGGCAGAGCCCCTGGATGATCGGGATGTCCAGCTCCGCCAGAGCGCCCACGTCCCAGGCTTCGTCGTCGCCGCCGGCCGAGGCGGTGGCCGGGCGGGTGCCACCGGCGGCCAGCACGGTGACGACGAGAGCGTCCACCGTGCCCAGGGCCTCGAACAGGCCGGGCTCGGCCGTGCGCAGGGACGCGCAGTAGACGGGTAACGCGCGTCCGCCGGCGGCTTCGACGGCGTCGCAGAGCGTCTCCACGAACGCGGTGTTGCCGGCCACGTGGTGGGCCCGGTAGTAGAGCACGCCGACGAGCGGGCCGCCGTCCCCGGCCTGCGCGCGGGGCAGGACTCCCCAGGTGGGGAGGGCGGCGGGCGGTTCGAAGCCGTGGCCGGTGAGCAGCACGGTGTCGGACAGGAAGCGGTGCAGCTCCGCGAGGTTGGCGGGGCCGCCGTGGGCCAGGTAGGCGTGCGCCTCGGCGCAGACGCCGCCGGGGACCGTGGCGAGCTCCATCAGCTCGGCGTCCGGAGCCTGCTCGCCGCCGAGCACGACGACCGGGACCGGCCCGGCGAGCAGCGCGTCCAGGCCCTCCTCCCAGGCCCGGCGGCCGCCGAGGAGCCGGACGACGACGAGTTCGGCGCCGTCCAGCAGGGCGGGCAGGTCGTCCGGCCGGATCCTGGCCGGGTTGGCGAGGCGGTAGCCGGCGCCGCTGGCACGGGCGCTCAGCAGGTCGGTGTCGGACGTGGACAGCAGCAGGATCACGCGAAAGCCCTCCCTCGGGGTCCGCGCCCCGGGTCGTCGGAAGCCGCGGCGGCGCGAGTGTCCTGGCTCCCGGCTCGACGCTCCCCCCGGCCTTCCCTGTGACAGTGGCCCTGGTGGGGTTCGCTCCCCGGTGACAGTGGCGGGACCGCGCCGGATTCACACCGGCTTCCTCGTACGCCGTCGCCACGAGGAGCCTATGCCAACCTCGCTTTCCAGGACACCCCGCCCAAAGGTCACCAACGCCCGCCCCCTGGGGAGCAAAGCGCCCGTAAAGGCCCTACGATCCAGGACGTGGCCATTGCCGGACAATCAGGGATTCCGACGCGAAGCGTCTTAGATCACATCCGACGTGGATCTGATGCCTGCCCTGGAGCCCTGCAGTTGCACGAGGCCGCCGACGGGCCGCTGGCGCGGGTGCGCGTACCCGGCGGGGAGATCTCCGCGGCCGGGCTCCGCGCCCTGGCAGCGGATCTCGGGGACGGCTGCGTCGAGCTGACGTCCCGCGCGAACGTGCAGGTCAGGGCGGTGCGCGATCCGGTCGCCTTCGCCGATCGCATCGCGGCGGCGGGTCTGCTGCCGTCGGCCACCCATGAGCGGGTCCGCAACATCGTCGCGTCTCCGCTGACCGGGCTCGGCCCGCGCGGCGTGCTCGGCGTGCGCCCGCTGGTCACCGCCCTGGACCGAGAGCTGATCTCGTGTACGCCGCTGGCCGGCCTGCCCGGCCGTTTCCTGTTCGCCCTGGACGACGGGACCGGGGACGTGGCCGCGCTGGACGCGGACGTGACGGCCGTCCCCCTGGCGGGCGGCGTCGCGGTCCTGCTGGGTGGCACGGATCAGGGGTTGCGCTGCTCCGCCGGGTCGGCCGTGCCGCTGATGCTGGCGGCGGCGGAGAGCTTCCTGGCCGTGCGCGCCGAGGACGGCAGCCACGCGTGGCGGCTGTCCGAGCTTCCGGACGGGCCCGCCAGGACGGCGGCCCGGCTGCCTGAGGCCGCCCGATCCGGCACGTTACGGGACGAACCCGTGGGAGCCGGCCCGGCGCTGCAGGAACTGGTGGGAGTGATCCCGCTGCGGGACGGGACCGCCGCGGTCGGCGCGGCGGTTCCGCTGGGGCGGCTGTCCGCCGCCCAGGTGGAGGTGCTGGCGCGACTGGCCGAGGAGGGCGCGCAGGTGCGGCTGACGCCGTGGCGGGGCGTGGTCGTGCTGGGGCTCACCGGTGACAGGATCGGGTGGGCCGGGGCCCGGCTGGTGGAGGCGGGGCTGGTCACCGATCCGCGGTCGGCGTGGATCGGCGTCTCGGCGTGCGCGGGCCGGCCGGGATGCGCGAAGTCGCTGAGCGACGTACAGGGCGACGCCCGGTCGTCGGTGCCGGTCATTGGTGGCGGGGTGGCCGTGCACTGGGCCGGGTGCGAGCGGCGTTGCGGGCGGCCCCGGGGCGAGGTCGTGGACGTGGTGGCGGTCGAAGGGGGATATCGGGTGGATCGCGGGGGCGTGAGCCGTACGCATCGGGGGTTGCACGCCGTGGTCGAGGACGTGCGGGTCAGGAGGATGGGGTGACTTACGTCCGGGACGGGGCGGAGATCTACCGGCGGTCGTTCGCCACGATCCGCGCCGAGGCGGAGCTGGACGGGCTCCCGCGGGACGTGGCGCGGGTGGCCGTCCGGATGATCCACGCCTGCGGGATGGTGGATCTCGTCCGGGATCTGGCCTGGTCGCCCGGCGTGGTCGCGGCGGCGGAGGCGGCCCTGCGGGGCGGCGCGCCGGTGCTGTGCGACGCCTGGATGGTGGCCTCCGGCGTGACCCGCAGACGGCTGCCCGCCGGCAACGACGTGGTCTGCACGCTGAGCGACCCCCGCGTACCCGCCCTGGCCGGGCGGCTGGGCACCACCAGGAGCGCGGCGGCGCTGGAACTGTGGCGGGACCGCCTGGAGGGCTCGGTCGTGGCCATCGGCAACGCGCCGACGGCGCTCTTCCGGCTGCTGGAGATGATCGACGAAGGCGCGGGACGGCCCGCCGCCGTGCTGGGGGTTCCGGTCGGCTTCATCGGCGCGGCGGAGTCCAAGGACGCGCTCGCCGCCCGCGACGACCTGGAGTTCCTGGTGGTACGGGGACGCCGGGGCGGCAGCGCCATGACGGCCGCGGCGATCAACGCGATCGCGAGCGAAGAAGAATGAACGAGGATGGTGCGAACCAGGTGACCCGGCCCGCGAACAACCCCGGCCGGCTGTACGGCGTCGGCCTCGGCCCCGGGGACCCCGAGCTGGTGACCGTGAAGGCGGCCCGGCTGATCGGCTCCGCCGGGGTGATCGCCTACCACAGCGCCCGCCACGGCCGGAGCATCGCCCGCTCGGTGGCGGCCCCCTACCTGAGCGGCGACCAGGTCGAGGAGGCGCTCGTCTACCCGGTCACCACGGAGACGACCGGCCATCCGGGCGGCTACCAGGGCGCGCTCGACGACTTCTACGCGGCGTGCGCGATCCGGCTGGCGGAGCATCTGGACGCGGGCCGGGACGTGGTCGTGCTGTGCGAGGGCGACCCGATGTTCTACGGGTCGTACATGCACATGCACAAGCGGCTGGCGCACCGGTACGAGACCGAGGTCGTGCCGGGGGTGACGTCGGTGAGCGGGGCGGCGGCCGTGCTGGGGCGCCCGCTGGTCGAGCGGGACGAGACGCTGACGGTCCTGCCGGGCACGCTTCCGGCGGAACGGCTCGCCGCGCACATCGGGTCGGCGGACTCGGTGGCGATCCTGAAGCTGGGCCGTACCTTCGAGAAGGTGCGGGACGCCTTCGCGGCGGCGGGCCGGCTGGACGACGCCTGGTACGTGGAGCGGGCCACCACGGCGGGCGAGCGCATCGCCCCCCTGGCCGACGTGGACCCGGCCTCCGTGCCCTACTTCTCGCTGGCTCTGCTGCCCAGCCCGGTACGCGACCCGGCCGCCCCGCCGGCGCGTACGGCCCCGCCGCCGGCGGCGGGCGAGGTGGCCGTCGTCGGGCTCGGCCCCGCCGGGCGGCCGTGGCTGACGCCCGAGGCGCAGGACGCGCTGATGACCGCCGACGAACTGGTCGGGTACGGGCCCTACCTGGACCGGGTGCCCGCGAACCCGCGCCAGAAGCGGCACGCGACCGACAACCGGGTCGAGGCCGAGCGGGCCGCCCACGCGCTGGAGCTGGCGCTGTCCGGGTCGCGGGTGGCGGTGGTCTCCTCGGGCGATCCCGGCGTCTTCGCGATGGCGAGCGCGGTGCTGGAGGTGGCCTGCGAGGAGCGGTTCGCGGGCGTGCCCGTACGGGTGGTTCCGGGGCTCACGGCGGCGCACGCGGTCGCGGCGCGGGCCGGGGCGCCGCTCGGGCACGACTACTGCGTGATCTCCCTGTCGGACCAGCTCAAACCGTGGGAGGTCGTGGCGGACCGGGTGCGCGCCGCCGCGCGGGCGGATCTGGTGCTGGCCGTGTACAACCCGGCGTCCAGGACCAGGACCTGGCAGGTGGCGGCGGCCCGGGACCTGCTCCTGGAGCATCGCGACCCCGGCACGCCGGTGATCATCGGGCGTGCCGTGGGCTCGCCCGCGGAGGACGTCCGCGTGACCACGCTGGGCGAGCTGGACCCGGCCGGCGTGGACATGCGCTGCCTGCTGATCGTCGGGTCGTCGACCACGCGGATCGTCGCCAGGGAGCGGGGGGACGTCGTGTTCACGCCGCGCCGCTATCCGGCATGAGCCCCCGGCTGCTGATCATCGGGGGGACGGACGAGGCCAGGCGGCTGGCGGCGGCCGTACACGGGCGGATGCGGACGGTCTCGTCGCTGGCGGGGCGGGTGAACGATCCCCGGCTGCCCGAGGGCGAGGTCCGGATCGGCGGGTTCGGCGGGCCCGGCGGGCTCGCCGACTGGCTGCGCGCGGAGCGGGTGGACGTGGTCGTGGACGCGTCGCATCCGTTCGCGGCGCGGATGACCGCCTCCGCCGTGGCGGCGGCCGAGCGCGCGGGGGTTCCGCTGCTGGTGCTGCGCAGGCCCGGCTGGACCGCCGCGCCCGGCGACGACTGGCGGTGGACGGCCACCCTGGAGGAGGCCGCGGCGCTGCTGCCGGCCGTCGGCTCGCGCGCGTTCCTCACGACCGGCCGCCGCAGCCTGGCCGTCTTCGCCCACCTGTCCGGCGTGTGGTTCCTGGCGCGGTCGGTCGACACGCCGGAGCCGCCGTTTCCGCCCCGGATGGAGGTGCTGCTCAGCCGGGGGCCGTACACGCGCGAAGGGGAACTCGCCCTCATGCGCGGGCACCGGATCGACGTGGTCGTCACCAAGGACAGCGGCGGCGCGATGACCTCCGCCAAGCTCGCCGCCGCCCGCGAGCTGAGCCTTCCCGTCGTCGTGGTACGGCGTCCGCCCCCGCCGCCCGGCGTGCGCACGGCGAGCACGGTCGGCGAGGCGGTGGCCTGGCTCGACGCCATACTCGTGCCATGAGCGGGCTCAGATACGGATGGACCACGGGCGCGTGCGCGACCGCCGCGACCACGGCCGCGTACACGGCGCTGCTCACCGGCGAGTTCCCGGACCCGGTCGAGATCGTCCTGCCCAAGGACAGGCGGCCGTCGTTCGCGCTGGCGCGTGAGTCGCTCGGCGACGGGTGGGCGATGGCCGCGATCGTCAAGGACGCGGGCGACGACCCGGACGTGACCCACGGCGCGCTCGTGGTGGCCACGGTACGGCCCGGCGTGCCCGGCTCCGGCGTGGCCTTCCAGGCCGGGCCCGGCGTCGGGACCGTGACCAAGCCCGGCCTGCCGCTCGCCGTCGGGGAGCCCGCGATCAACCCGGTCCCCCGGCGGATGATGACCGACCACGTGACGGCCGTCGCCGCCCGCGACGGCGGCACCGGCGACGTCGTGGTGGAGATCTCCGTCGAAGGCGGGGAGGAGCTCGCCCGCAAGACCTGGAACCCCCGGCTCGGCATCCTCGGCGGCCTGTCCATCCTCGGCACCACCGGCGTCGTCGTCCCGTACTCGTGTTCCGCCTGGATCGACAGCATCCGCCGCGGCGTCGACGTCGCCCGCGCCGCCGGCCACCCCCACGTCGCCGCCTGCACCGGCAGCACCTCGGAACAGGTCGCCACCACCCTGTACGGCCTGCCCGACGACGCCCTCCTCGACATGGGCGACTTCGCCGGCGCCGTCCTCAAATACCTGCGCCGCCACCCCATCCCGCGCCTCACCATCGTCGGCGGCGTCGGCAAACTCGCCAAACTCGCCGACGGCCACCTGGACCTCCACTCCGCCCGCTCCCAGGTCAACCCCGCCTTCCTGGGCGCCCTCGCCGCCGAAGCCGGAGCCTCCCCCGACCTGATCTCCCAGATCGAATCCGCCAACACGGCCCTGCACGCCCTCCGCCTCTCCCAGTCCGCGGACCTCCCCCTCGGCGACCTCATCGCCGCCCGCGCCCGGAGCAGCGCCCTGAACGTCCTGACCGGTTCGCCCGTCTGCGTCGACGTCGTTGTCATCGACCGTGCGGGAGCCGTCGTCGGCCGCGCGCCCGGCGAGCTACCTTGGCGTCCGCCTGTTCGCCCGGAGCCGTAGGACCAGGCCGATCAGGACCGAACTCCCCCCACAAGGAACAGCGGGACAGCGCCGGAGGCCCCCTGCCATGACCTTGCAGCGGCACCCGAGACGTTTCATCGGTCAAGGCCGGGGGCGGGTCGTGGAATACAGGTGGCTGTCCGGAAACGTGGAGGCGCTGAGCGCGCTGCCGACGATGATGACGGCGGTTCGGGTGATGCCGGCGGCGTGGACCTTCGCCGCGATATCGGCCAGGGTGCCGCGCAGCACCGTCTCGTTCGCGCGGCTCGCCCAGGCGACGACGGCCGCGGGACAGTCCGCGCCGTACTCGGGGGTGAGGTCGGCGACGACCGCGTCGACGCGCTGGACGGCGAGGTGCAGGACCATGGTGGCGCGGCTGCGGCTCAGGGTGGGAAGGTCCTCGCGTTCGGGCATGGGGGTCGCGCGAAGCGCCGTGCGGGTGAGGACGATCGTCTGGGCGACGCCGGGGACGGTCAGCTCACGCCCGAGTGTGGCGGCGGCGGCCGCGAAGGCGGGCACCCCCGGCACCACCTCGTAGGGGACGCCCTCGGCGTCCAGGCGGCGCATCTGCTCGGCCATGGCGCTGAAGACGGACGGGTCGCCGGAGTGCAGCCGGGCCACGTCCAGGCCGGCGGTGTTGGCGGCGACCAGTTCGGCGATGATCTCGTCCAGGTTCAGCCGGGCGGTGTCGACCAGCCGCGCGCCCGGCGGGCAGGCGGCGATCAGCTCCGGCGGGACGAGCGAGCCCGCGTACAGGCAGACCGGCAGGCGTTCGATCAGGCGCTGCCCGCGAACCGTGATGAGATCCGGCGCACCCGGACCCGCACCGATGAAGTAAACCGTCACCGCAAGCCACCTGAAAGCTGAATCGTCATCGCATTTCCTCGTAGGATTCGGCCACCGATCAGACGGCGACCTGAAGTCGGATCGTCATCGGCACGCATGGGAGGACTCGCCACTCCGAGACGGCGACCCGGGAGAGATCGTCGCTGGGATATTCCGGCACCTGGCGATGGGCCGGACCGTCCCCCGGAGACAGATCGACATCATGGTCGTCGAAGGACTCGCCGGGCGGTGACCCGGGAGATGGAGCGTCATCGAGGGTCCTCGGAGGGTTTGGTCACCGACCAGATGGTGACCGGGAGGTGGGGGCGCCAGGTGGTGAAGGCGCCGATGGGGGCGGCTCTGCTGACGGAGAGGCGGAGGAGGTCGCCGCCGAGGCGGCCGTACCAGGTGGTGAGGACGGCTTCGGATTCGAGGGTGACCGCGTTGGCGACCAGGCGGCCGCCCGGGCTCAGGCGGGTCCAGCACTGGTCGAGGAGGCCGGGGGTGGTGAGGCCGCCGCCGACGAAGATCGTGGTGGGCGGGATGGTGAGGGCGGTGAGGGCGTCGGGGGCGGAGCCGGTGAGGACGCGCAGCGCGGGGGTGCCGAGGGATTCGGCGTTATCGGCGATGCGGGTGGCGCGGGCCGGGTCGCGTTCGATGGCGATCGCGGTGCCGGTGGGGTGGGCGCGGAGCCATTCGATGGCGATGCTGCCCGCGCCCGCGCCGATGTCCCAGAGGATGCCGTCGGTGCCGAGCAGGCCGAGGGTGACCGCGCGGACCTCGCGCTTGGTGAGCTGGCCGTCGTGGTCGAAGCTGTCGTCGGGGAGGCCGGGCACGCGCGGGGGCACCGGCGTGCCGGGGGCGGCGAGGCATTCGACGGCCACGATGTTGAGCGGGTCCGGGTCGTCTCCCCAGATGGCCCAGCCCGCGGCGGTGGTGTGGCGGACGTGCTCGCCGGGCGCGCCCAGGAGCTCCAGGACGCTGAAGGGGCTTTCGCCGTACCCGGCGTTGATGAGGAGTTCCGCCACGCGGGCGGGGTCGGCGCCGAGCACCAGGAGGCGTTCGCCGGGGCGCAGGGCCGCGTTGAGCGCGGCGAGCGGGCGGCCGACGGCGCTGACCACGTGGGTACGCTCGACCGGCCAGCCCATGCGCGCGCACGCCAGCGAGACCGACGACGGCGAGGGCACGATCCTGACGTTCTCCCTGCCGAGGATGCGGACCAGGGTCGAGCCGATGCCGTGGAACATGGGGTCGCCGCTCGCCAGGACGCAGACCCGGCGCCCGCCGTACCCGGCGAGCAGGCCCGGCAGCGCCGGAAGCAGGGGCGAGGGCCAGGTGACCTGCTCGGCGTAGGTCGCGACCAGGGCGAGCTGCCGGGCACTGCCCATCAGCACGTCCGCGCTCTCGATCTCCCGCCGCGCGGCCGGCGACAGCCCGTCCCATCCGTCGGCGCCGATCCCCACGACGACCACCGGGTACGTCATGACCAACAGTCCCAGGGAGCGGTGCCCGCGTGAGTTCGCCGCCTGGCTCGGCCGGGCCACTGGGACCTGGGTCGATCCAGGTGATCGCGGGACCCGGCCGGGGAAGTCATCGCGGATGTCGTCCGGTGACGGACCCGGCCAGGGTGCCGTCGCGGGTCAGGCATGGGGGACGTTTCCTAGGATTCGGGTGATTCTGATTTCGATGACGACGCGTTCCGGGTTGGGGCGAGGCTGGCGGTAGCGGGCGGCGTAGCGGTTCTCGGCGTCGGCGATCGAGGCGGGATCGTCGCGGACGACGGCGCGGCCTTCGAGGGTGGACCAGCGGCGGCCGTCCACCTGGCAGACGGCGACGAACGCGCCTTCCGGTCCGGCCGCACGGACGTGTTCGGCCTTGCGGGACCGGCCGCTGGTGATCACTCGGGCCGTGTCGCCGTCCAGGGTCACGCCGACGGGCACGACGTGGGGCGTGCCGTCCGGGCGGATCGTGGTGAGCGTGCAGAGGTGCCGTTCCTTCCAGAACGTCTCGAAACTCATGAGCACTCCTCTACGAATCGCGCGGCCAGCACCGGACTGCCCGCCCAGTGCAGGTGCAGGTAGGAGGCCAGCACCCGACCGGAAGCGTATCCGTCGCCACCGTCAACCCATCGCCACACCGGGTTCCCCGGCGGGGTGCACACCGTCCGGTGGAACTCATGCCCCCGATACCGCTCCCCCGCCCGCGTCATCACCGATTCCCGTACGGCTACCGCGTCCCGATACCCCAAAGTCAGCCGTCCGGTCATTTCGGCTTTGGCGTCGACGATCCCGCACATCGGGTGGCCGTCGAGCTCCTGGCTCAGATAGAGCAGTCCCGCGCATTCCGCCACAACCACACCCCCGTTCGCCACGAACGCGGTCATCCGCGCTCGAAGCCGCTCATTGGCGGACAATTCCTCGGCATACATCTCCGGAAATCCGCCAGGAAGGATCACGCCTCGCGTACCCTCCGGCAGGTCCTCATCCCGTACCGGATCAAAGGTCACGACCTCAGCGCCCGCAGCGGCCAGCAACTCCACCTGCTCCGCGTAACCGAAGGTGAAGGCCGCTCCCCCGGCCACGGCGACCCGAGGCCCCGCGCCCGCAGAGCCACTGCTCGAAGGCCCGTCGCCCAGGGTCCGGACGTTCGGAAGGCCGATGCTCGAAGGCCCGTCGCCCAAGGTCCCGACGTTCGGAAGACCGACGCTCAGATGCCCGTCGCCCAAGGTCCCGGCGTTCGAAAGGCCGACGCTCAGATGCCCGTCGCCCAAGGTCCCGGCGTTCGAAAGGCTGATGCTCAGGGGCCTGGCGCCGAGAGGGGTGCCACCCGAAGGTCTCGCGTCCCATTCCCCGGTGCCCAGGGCTGCGAGGGCGTCGGCCGGGTTCCACGGCGTCCCCGCTATCGGGCCGACGGTGTGTGCTTGGGCGACAAGTCCGGATATATCACAGCTTGAGTCGATCAAAGTGGCGAGGGCGGAGATGGCCTCCGCCGCCTCGGTACGGCGTTCGGCGACCGGGATGAGCCCGAGATGACGAGACGGGGTGGCCGCGTCGGCGGTGCGGGGGATCGCGCCGAGGACGGGGATGCCGGTGGATTCGAGGGCCTCCCGGCACACCTCCTCGTGCCGGGCCGAACCGACACGGTTGAGGATCACTCCCGCCAGGCGCACCCGGGTGTCGTACGAGGCGAACCCGTGCACCAGAGCCGCCACGGAACGCCCTTGGCCGGTGGCGTCCACGACCAGCACGACCGGCGCTTGGAGCAGCCGCGCGACATGCGCGGTCGAGGCGAAGTCACCAGCCCCGCGCATCCCGTCATAAAGACCCATCACGCCCTCGATGACCGCGATGTCGGCATCGGCCGCACCATGCAGGAAGAGCGGGACGATCAAGTCTTCCGACGTGAGCCAAGGATCCAGATTCCGGCCAGGACGACCGGTGGCCAGAGCGTGATAGCCGGGATCGATGTAATCCGGCCCCACCTTGTGCGGAGAGACATCCAGTCCACTCCGCACCAGCGCCGCCATCAGCCCGGTGGCGATGGTCGTCTTCCCCGCCCCGGAAGCCGGAGCGGCGACGACCAGCCGAGGCACCATCACCATTCCAACCCTATCGACCCCAACGTTCCGCCGCCCTCCCACATCACGAAACCCACAACATCACACGACCGCCCCAAGCCACCGCACAAGGCAGCCGCTCCCCCCACCTCGGTCACAGAACCCGCCGCCATCCTTCCGCCACACATCGCGATGTCAGGCATCACATGACCGCCCCAGACCGTCACAATTCCCGGCCCTGCGCCCCCGCCAGCAGATCGCAGAGGGCTACCATTCGATGCCCTTCTGGCCCTTCTGGCCGGTGTCCATCGGGTGTTTGAGTTTGGTCATCTCGGTGACCAGGTCGGCCAGGGCGAGCAGGTCGGGGTGGGCGTCGCGGCCGGTGATGACGACGTGCTGGGCGCCGGGGCGGCTCGTCAAAGTCGTGGTGACGTCGTCGATGTCGATCCAGCCCCATTTGATGGGGTAGGTGAACTCGTCTAGGACGAGCAGGCGGTAGGTCTCGGCGGCGAGGTCGCGTTTGATCTGGTTCCAGCCTTCGCGGGCGTCGGCGGCGTGATCCTCCTCGGTGCCCGCCTTCTTGATCCAGGACCAGCCTTCGCCCATCTTGTGCCAGACGACGGGCGGGCCGATCTCGCCGAGGGCGCGCAGGGCGGCCTCCTCGCCGATGCGCCATTTAGCGGACTTCACGAACTGGAACACGCCGATCGGCCAGCCCTGGTTCCAGGCGCGCAGGGCGAGCCCGAATGCGGCGGTGGACTTGCCCTTGCCGGGACCGGTGTGCACGATGACGAGCGGCCGGTTACGGCGCTGCCGGGTGGTGAGGCCGTCTTCCGGCACGTGTTCAGGCTTGCCCTGCGGCATCTGACCCCTCCTGGCGATTCACGCGACCATCCTCGTGGCCCGGACCACTTGGGCCAGTGCTCCGTCTGCGAGCGAGTCCAAGCGGACGGCCAAAGCGCCCATGCCGGCGGCCAGTTCGGCGGCCAGGCCGAGCCGTACGGGGCCGGACTCGCAGTCGACGACGACGGTGCTGACCCGGGTGAGCAGACCGGCGGCGCGCCTGGGGTCCGGTCCTGAGGTGGCGCGGCCGTCGGTGACGACGACGAGCAGCGGACGGCGGGCCGGGTCGCGCAGGTGCTCCACCCGGAGCACGTCGGCGGCCTTGAGCAGACCGGCCGCGAGCGGCGTACGACCGCCCGTGCGCAGTTCGCGCATGCGCGCGGCCCCCGCCTCCACCGACGAGGTCGGCGGCAGCACCAACTCGGCCGTATCCCCCCGGAAGGTGATCAGCCCGACCTTGTCCCGCCGCTGGTACGCGTCGAGCAGCAGGCTCAGCACGGCCGCCTTGACCGCGCCCATGCGCTTGCGCGCCGCCATCGACCCGCTGGCGTCCACGGCGAACAGCACGAGGTTGCCCTCCCTGCCTTCGCGTACGGCCTCGCGTAAGTCGGATTTGACGATCCGCAGGCCGGGTCCGGCCACGCCGCGCGAGCGCTGGTGGGGGGCCGCCGCCCGGAGCGTGGCCGTCAGGTGCACGCTCGTGATCCGCCCTTCGGGCAGACGCGATCCCGACGTACGCCCGTCCGGGGTTCGTGCCCGTGAGCGTCGCCCGGGGACGCCCGTGCCGACGCCGGGGACGGTGAACACGCGGGCCCGATAGGGCGTACCGGCCTGGGCGAAGGCATCTTCAACGGTCAGAGAATCCGACCCCGAGGCGTCCGGGGACCGGGCAGCGCCTGCCTGGCCGACACCCGCCTCACGCGGATCGCGGGAACCACGGGAATCACGGGAATCACGAAGGTCTCCCGAATCGCGGAGATCGCCTGAATCGCGGGGATCCGCCGATGGAGAGCCGGACTCCGCATCAGATTCCGCGTCACCCGACTCCGGTTCCGAACTCGGCTCCGATGTATCGAAATTTCCGGCCTCGGGGTCTTCCGGGCGCCCATCGGGGTCGTCGTCCGGGTAGTCGTCGAAGTCGTTCAGCAGTTCGTCGAGCCGCGCTTCGTCCAGGCCGGGCGCGTCGAAGGGATCCCGCCGCCGCCGATGCGGCAGCGCCAGCCGCGCCGCCGCCCGCACGTCCGCCGACCCCACCCGCGCACGCCCCTCCCACGCCGCGTGCGCCATGGCCGCGTGCGCGGTGACGATGTCCGCCCGCATGCCGTCCACCTCGAACCCGGCGCAGACCGTCGCGATCTGCTTCAACGCCGCGTCCGGCAGCACCACCCCGGGCAGCAGCGCGCGGGCCTCCGCGATCCGCCGCGCCAGCTCCGCCTCCTCCGCCGCCCAGCGCCCCGCGAACCCCTCCGGATCGAGCTCGTACGCGAGCCGCCGCCGGATGACCTCCGCCCGTTCCGCCGGATCCCGCGACGCCCGCGCCTCCACGGTGAGCCCGAACCGGTCGAGCAGCTGCGGCCGCAGCTCCCCCTCCTCGGGATTCATCGTCCCCGAGAGCAGGAACCTGGCGGAATGCCGCACCGACACCCCTTCCCGCTCGACGTAGCACGTCCCGAGCGCGGCGGCGTCCAGCAGCAGGTCGACCAGGTGGTCGTGGAGCAGGTTCACCTCGTCCACGTACAGGATGCCCCGGTGCGCCGCCGCCAGCAGGCCCGGCTCGAACGCCTTCACGCCTTCGGTCAGCGCCCGCTCAAGATCGAGCGACCCGGCCAGCCGGTCCTCGGACGCGCCCACCGGCAGTTCGACCAGCCGCGCGGCGCGTACCGAGCCGTCACCCGAATGCGGCGCGTCGGGGCAGAGGGGGTCGGGGGCCGCCGGGTCACAGGAGAAGCGGCAGCCGTCGGCCACCGCGACCGGGGGCAGCAGCGCGGCCAGCGCCCGCACGATGGTCGACTTGGCCGTGCCCTTCTCCCCGCGGACCAGCACCCCGCCCACCCGCGGCGAGACCGCGTTGAGCACGAGCGCGAGTTTCAGATCCGCCAGCCCGACGACGGCGCTGAAGGGATAAGTCACGCGAAATACCAACTTTCCTCAAAGGCCCGGAGATCCGGAATCCGCACGTCAGCACTCACTCAAGGAGACCCTTCAAGAAAGTCCGGGGATATCTCCCGGGACCGCCGGGAAGCATCCCTCGGCGGTTCCCATCGCGGTAAACGAAGGTTCCAGCGGTCCCCGAATCCGGTCAATTCCACTCGCCCCAGCGGCGGCACATCCACCCGCCGGTACGCCTCCGCCGGCAGCTCCAGCGCCGCCACCAGCGCGGCCCGGACGACCGCGGGATGCGTGACCGCCACCACCCGCCCGGACGGGAGCGCGCCGAGCCACTCCCCCATCCGGCCGATCAGCCCGGCCACCGACTCCCCGCCGTGCGGCGCGGCCCCGGGATCCGCCAGCCAGGCCCGCACGCCCTCGGGCTCCGCCGCCGCCACCTCGGCCAGCGACAACCCGCGCCAGCGCCCGTGATCGCAGTCCCGCAGCCCGGGATCGGCGACCGCCGCCAACCCCAGCCACCGCGCCGTCCCCAGGCACCGCTCCTCCGGCCCGCACCGGCCTTCGGCACCGGCCAAACCGGGAGAATCCGGCAAGGGCTCCAGGAGATCACCGGGCGAGGGGAAGGCGGCGGCCCGCATGGCCGCCGTCCTCCCATGCGCGACCAAGGTCACCCGAGAGGCCACCTCAGGCCGGTACGGCCACGCCGGCCACCCGCTCACTCCGGTACAAGAGGTACGCGTACGACACCCCCAGCACGCCCCACAGCACGACCTGGGTCCCCAGCGAGGAGACCCGGAAGTCCCACAGCAGATCGGCGGGGAAGCCCTCGGGAACCTCCGACACGGCCGGCAGGAAGATCCACGCCGCCGCGACCGGGAGCAGGAACCCCAGCCCGGTCGCCAGCCAGCGCACGGGCTCCCCGTTGACCTCGAAGATCCGGTGCGCGACCGCGGCCGCGGCCGCCGCCAGCAGCCCGATCGCGACCGCGACCAGGTAGAGCGAGGTGCGCGAGCCGATCGTCTCCGGATCCCCCACCGCGGGCGGGTTGGCCGGATATTTCACGAACGGCACCAGGACGACGGCGACGAACCCGGCCGCCGCCAGGCCGACCGCCAGCGCGCTCCCCGAGCGGGGGCCGACGCGCCCCCGGACCAGCGCGAACGCCAGGCCGAAGAGGCCGCCGACGGCCATGCCGTACAGGGCGGTGGCGAGGAACAGGCCGCCCACCTGGCCGGACCTGCTGACCAGGGGAGCCTCCGCGTGCGTGTGCCCGGCGGCGGCCTCTTCGAGGGCGATGGCCGCGTCGATGTGCGGCTCGCCCGCGAAGAACGCGAACGCGCCCGCCGCCAGTCCTGCGATGATTCCGGCGAGCAGGCCCCGGACGAAGAGTGAGCGGATCATCAGTGGCAGGGGACGCCGAGCAGGTGACGCCCATCGTGCATGAGTTCGTGCAGGTAGTCGCCGGCCTGCGAGATGGCTCCCTGGTCGAAGGTGACCAGGTAGGCCAGCAGCAGGAGGGCGGGCACGGCGAGCGCCCACCAGGCGAGGCTGCGAAGGGGAATGGGCTGGACGTGGGGGGCTGAGAGCTGGCTCACGCCACGGTCCTCCTCCGGGATTACGCGTCCCTGTCGTCGGTCTGTGGCGGGTGGTGACCTGGCTCCCCTCATCGGGAGGGTTACAGTGGCGCGACCGCACCGGATTTACACCGGATTTCCCTCACGCCGCCACAATTCACCGGGAACGTATCCCTGAACGGACAAACCCGTCAACCTGTCAGCCTTCGCCGGTGAGCGCGGCCACCAGGTCCGCGGCGGTCCTGCACCGGTCGAGCAGCTCTCCGACGTGCGCCTTCGTCCCGCGCAGGGGCTCCAGGGTGGGCACCCGCTGGAGCGACTCCCGCCCGGGGATGTCGAAGATCACCGAGTCCCAGGACGCGGCGGCCACGGACTCGCTGTACTGCCGCAGGCAGCGCCCCCGGAAGTAGGCCCGGGTGTCGTTCGGCGGCGTCTCGATGGCCCGCTCGACGTCCTCCTCGGTCACCAGCCGCTGCATCCGGCCACGGGCCACCAGGCGGTTGTACAGGCCACGGTCGGGGCGGATGTCCGCGTACTGGAGGTCCACCAGGCCCAGGCGGGGGTGCGACCAGGGCAGGTTGTCCCGCGTCCGGTACCCTTCCAGGAGCTCCAGCTTGGCCACCCAGTCCAGTTCGCGCGACAGCTGCATCGGGTCCTCGGCCAGCCGGGTCAGCACCGACTCCCACCGGTTCAGCACGTCCTTGGTCATCTCGTCCACGCCCGCGCCGTACCGGTCCTCGACGTACTTGCGGGCCTGCTCCAGATACTCCATCTGGAGCTGCACGGCGGTCATCTTGCGGCCGTTGCGCAGCGAGATCTCGTACTTGCAGGTGGGGTCGTGGGAGACCGCGCGGAGGGCGGCGACGGGCGACTCGACGGACAGGTCCCCGGTGAGGAAGCCGTCCTCGATCATCGCGAGGACCAGCGCCGTCGAACCCAGCTTCAGATAGGTGGATATTTCCGACATGTTGGCGTCGCCGATGATCACGTGGAGGCGGCGGTACTTCTCCGGGTCGGCGTGCGGCTCGTCCCGGGTGTTGATGATCGGCCGCTTCAGCGTGGTCTCCAGGCCGACCTCGACCTCGAAGAAGTCGGCGCGCTGGCTGATCTGGAAGCCGTCGCCCCGGGAGTCCTGCCCGATGCCGACCTTCCCGGCCCCGCACACCACCTGCCGCGACACGAAGAACGGCGTCAGATGCCGGACGATGTCCGCGAAGGGCGTGGCCCGCCGCATCAGGTAGTTCTCGTGGCAGCCGTAGGAGGCGCCCTTGCTGTCGGTGTTGTTCTTGTAGAGCTGGATGGGCGCGTTGCCCGGCATGGCCGAGGCCCGGACGGCCGCGTCGTGCATGACACGCTCGCCCGCCTTGTCCCAGATGACCGCCGCCCGGGGGTTGGTGCACTCCGGCGTGGAGTACTCCGGGTGGGCGTGGTCCACGTACAGCCGCGCGCCGTTGGTGAGGATCACGTTGGCCAGGCCCAGATCCTCGTCGGTCAGCTGGCTGGAGTCGGCCGCCTCCCTGGCCAGGTCGAAGCCCCGCGCGTCGCGCAGCGGGTTCTCCTCTTCGAAGTCCCATCGGGCCCGCCTGGCGCGCGCGGCCGACGCCGCGAGGTACGCGTTGACGACCTGCGAAGAGGTCACCATCGCGTTCGCCCCGGGCTGACCGGGCACGGCGATGCCGTACTCGGTCTCGATGCCCATCACCCGCCGTACCGTCATGCGCACCCCATGGCTGTCGTTCCGCCGTTTATATCCCGAGCCTAGCCCCTCATCTATGCCCGGTTACCCGACAGTTACGGCAGAGAACCGACTATTCGTTTCGCACGGGTCTCCGTCCGCCGAGAATCCGGCGGAGCAATCGCTGGCCAGGACGGTCGATCAGCTTGTAAACGAGATACGCGAGCACTATAGACGCGGCCATTGTCAGCGCGGTGAGCAGCCACGGGTTCAGCGTGTCGCGCAGGCCCGGGATGAGCACCGCCGAGACGTTCTGGTGCAGCAGGTAGAGCGGGTACGTGAGCGCGCCCACCGTGGTGAGCGGAGCCCACCTGATCCAGGCCAGCCAGCCGAGGGCCACCGCCGCCATGAGCAGGAAGATGAGCGTGATCGCCACGATGACGGCCTCCGGCGGCGCCGGGAACCGCTTGAGCCCGATGGCGTCCACCCGGCTCTGTACGCGCTCCAGAGCCGCGTACACGGCGAAGGCGTACCCGACCAGGACGAACCCCCAGCGGGTCACCGAGGAGCCCACCCGGTGGATCAGGTAGAACGCCATGCCCGCGATGAAGTACGGCGCCTGCCTGGGCATCACGATCTCGGTCACCAGGTCGTTCTCCAGGTACTCGGCCACGATCACCAGGACCAGCCAGACCCACATGAAGGCCATGGCGCGGCGCAGGTTGATGCCGATGACGACGATGATCGAGATGAGGAAGTAGAACTTCAGCTCCACCCAGAGCGACCAGAAGACGCCGCCCGCGTGCAGGACGCCGAAGGCCTCCTGGAACATGGTGAGGTTGATCAGGTAGTGGACCGGGTAGAGATTGCCCTTGAAGCCGGTCACGTCCGTGTAGGTGTACAGGACGTAGAGGGCGACGACGGTGAACCAGTAGGCGGGGTAGAGGCGCGAGATCCGGGAGACCGCGAACTTGCCGAGGCTGCGGCCCCAGGCGCTCATCAGGATGACGAAGCCGCTGATCAGGAAGAACAGTTCGACGCCGAGGATGCCGAGGGTGGTGACCCGGTTCACGGGGGCGAAGATCTCGGTCGGGTAGTCGCCCCAGAGCGACCTGCTCGCGGCCATGAAGTGGAAGGCCATCACCGCGAACGCGGCGACGAAACGCAGCAGGTCGAGTTCGACGAGCCTGGGCTCGCCCCCGGGGCGTACCGGCTCGGCCAGGACCGGCGCGGGTGCGGCCCGGCGCGGCGGCGGCGAGGAGGGCCGGCGGCGGCGTCTCCGGGTGGGCGCCGAGGTCACGTGAGAACTCCCCGCTTGAACACCACAATCCCCCGTAAGTCCGGCGTGTTCCGTTTACCCAAGTCACTGAGATCGCACTAGAACGCCCAAGTATCACGTAAAGAGTGCGTTCCAGGCCACCGGACCGGTGGAAAACGCCGAAAGCGGCGCGCCCCCGGAGGGAACGCGCCGCTTTCGCAGCCGTGCTACAGGTACTGGCCGGTGTTGGCCACCGTGTCGATGGAGCGGCCGGCCTCGGTGCCCTGCTTGCCCTGCACGAGGGTGCGGATGTAGACGATCCGCTCGCCCTTCTTGCCGGAGATGCGGGCCCAGTCGTCCGGGTTGGTGGTGTTCGGCAGGTCCTCGTTCTCGCGGAACTCGTCCACGCAGGCCGCCATCAGATGCTGGATCCGAAGGCCCTTCTGCCCGGTCTCGAGGAACTGCTTGATCGCCATCTTCTTGCCGCGGTCGACGATGTTCTGGATCATCGCGCCGGAGTTGAAGTCCTTGAAGTACAGGACTTCCTTGTCGCCGTTGGCGTAGGTCACCTCGAGGAAGCGGTTCTCCTCGATCTCGGTGTACATGCGCTCGACCACCCGCTGGATCATCTCGGCGATCGTGCCCTCGCGGCTGCCGCCGTGCTCGGCCAGGTCGTCGCCGTGCAGCGGAAGCTCGGAGATCAGGTACTTCGAGAAGATGTCCTTCGCCGCCTCGGCGTCCGGCCGCTCGATCTTGATCTTGACGTCCAGGCGGCCGGGCCGCAGGATCGCCGGGTCGATCATGTCCTCGCGGTTGGAGGCGCCGATGACGATGACGTTCTCCAGGCCCTCCACGCCGTCGATCTCCGACAGCAGCTGGGGCACGATGGTGTTCTCGACGTCGGAGGAGACGCCCGAGCCGCGGGTCCGGAAGATCGAGTCCATCTCGTCGAAGAACACGATCACCGGGGTGCCCTCGGAGGCCTTCTCCCTGGCCCGCTGGAAGACCAGGCGGATGTGCCGCTCGGTCTCGCCCACGTACTTGTTGAGCAGCTCGGGGCCCTTGATGTTGAGGAAGAAGCTCTTGCCGGACTGGCCGGTCTTCTCCGCGACCTGCTTGGCCAGGGAGTTGGCGACGGCCTTGGCGATGAGCGTCTTGCCGCAGCCGGGCGGGCCGTACAGCAGGACGCCCTTCGGCGGGCGGAGCTTGTGCTCGCGGAACAGGTCGGCGTGCAGGTAGGGCAGCTCGATGGCGTCCCTGATCTGCTCGATCTGGCCGCGGAGGCCGCCGATCTCGTCGTAGGAGATGTCGGGGACCTCTTCGAGGACCAGTTCCTCCACCTCGGACTTGGGGATGCGCTCGTAGACGTAACCCGAACGCGGCTCAAGCAGCAGCGAGTCGCCGGACCTGATCGGCTGCTCCAGCAGCGACTCGGCCAGCTTGACCACGCGCTCCTCGTCGGCGTGCGAGATGACCAGGGCGCGCTGGCCGTCCTCGAGGAGTTCCTTGAGCATGACGATCTCGCCGACGTCCTCGAAGCCGAGGGCCTCGACCACGTTCAGCGCCTCGTTCAGCATGACCTCCTGGCCACGCTTGAGCGAGTCGACGTCCACGGCCGGGCTCACGTTCACCCGGAGCTTGCGCCCCCCGGTGAACACCTCGATCGTGCCGTCCTCCCGGGCCTCCAGGAACACGCCGAAGCCGGACGGCGGCTGGGCCAGCCGGTCGACCTCCTCCTTGAGAGCCACGATCTGGTCCCTGGCCTCCTTGAGGGTGGAGACCAGGCGTTCGTTCTGGCTGGTGAGCGCCGCCACCTGGGCCTGCACGTCGTGCAGCCGCTCTTCGAGGACCCTGGCCTGCCGCGGGGACTCGGCGAGTTTGCGACGCAGCGCGGTGATCTCCTCCTGAAGGAAGGAGACCTGAGTTGTGAGGTCAGCGACCTCCCGTTCGCGCTGCGCGGCCCGAGCCTCAGCGTCATCGCGAGCTGCCACGCCCGTCACCTCCTTCCATTCGAGGAAAGACTACTCAAGTCACTACCAATCTGACGGCCTTAAAAAACGTGGCCGACTGGTGTTCGTCTCGTTACGTTGAGTGCCTGGTGATTTGGTGCCTTTTCGACTGGTTCATAGACGTGAGCACATCGAACACATGGTTTGTTCCCCGTGTCACGCCTCTTTGCCGGTTCGCCGCTAAATCGTCACTGACCTTCGGTTCCCTCCCCGTACGCGCCCTTGGACGGACGCCTGCGTCGCGGCGGCGGCGTGACACCGTCCGCCATGCGGCGGGCGGTGACGAGGAACCCGGTGTGGCCGACCATCCGGTGGTCGGGCCGGACCGCGAGCCCCTCGACATGCCAGTCGCGAACCAAGGTCTCCCACGCGTGGGGCTCGGTGAAACTCCCGTGCTCCCTGATGGTCTCTACCGTCTTGGACAACTGTGTCGTAGTTGCAACATAACAACAGATAACACCACCTGGGGTGAGTGCTCTGGCCGAGGCGTCGACGCACTCCCAGGGGGCCAGCATGTCCAGGATGATCCGGTCCACGTCGGTCTCGTCCAGCGCCTCGTTGAAGTCGCCGACCACCAGCCGCCACTGCTTCAGCTCGCCGCCGAAGAACTTCTCCACGTTCTTGGTGGCCACCTCGGCGAAGTCCGCGCGCCGCTCGTAGGAGGTGAGCGAGCCCTCGTGGCCGACCGCCCGGAGCAGGAAGCAGCTGAGCGCGCCCGAGCCCACGCCGGCCTCGACCACCTTCGCGCCCGGGAAGATGTCGGCCATGGCCACGATCTGCCCGCAGTCCTTCGGGTAGATCACGGCCGCGCCGCGCGGCATGGAGAGCGTGTAGTCCTGGAGCAGGTGACGGAAGGCCAGGTACTGGGTGCCGCCCGAGGAGCGCACCACGGAACCCTCCGGCTGACCGATCAGGTCGGTGTGCGGGATCCATCCCTTGTGCGTGTGAAAGACCCCGTCCTCTTTCAGCGTCAGCGTGTGCCGCTTGTTCTTGGGGTCGGTGAGCTGAACCTGATCCCCGGCCTGGAACGGGCCGTGCCTGCGAAAACCCATGGGCGCAAGGCTATCTTCGTTCCACTGGTACGGCTCCTGCGTACAAACCGCCCAAGAGGGGGCTAAATCAACTCGCGGAGACCTCTTCGGCCTGGTAGCAAAGGGGTCATGCTCCCCCGTGAAACGATCCCCGCCGGGCCGGTCGACCTCCGTCCTCCCACCGACGCGGACATCGACGCCATCACCCGGGCCTGCGCCGACCCCGAGATCGCCAGGTTCATCCCGCTCGTCCCGGTGCCGTACGAGCGGGCGGACGCCCAGTTCTGGAAGGACAAGCTGGCCGAGCAGACCTGGGCCGACGGCGGCGCCGAGTTCGTGATGGCCGACCCCGCGAGCGGCGAGCTCCAGGGCGTGATCGGGGTGAAGCCGCCCGACCGGCTCGGCAACGTGGAGATCGGCTACTGGACGGCGCCCTGGGGGCGTGGCAAGGGCGCCGCGACGGCGGCCGTCCGGGCCCTGTCGGCGTGGCGTTTCGCTCAGGGCGCAGCGCGCATGGACCTGCTGACCGACGTCGAGAACCTGGGCTCCCAGAAGGTGGCGATGGCCGCCGGCTACACCCGGGAGGGCATCCGGCGCGGCGCCGGCACCCTGCGCGACGGCTCCCGCTGCGACCTGGTGTCCTTCGCCCGGCTGGCGACGGACTCCGGCGACCCGATCCGGCCCTACCTGCCGGACCTGCCCGCCGACGGGCTCACCGACGGCGTGATCCGCCTGGTACGGCTCACGCCCGCCGACGCCGCCGACTACCACCGCATGGCGGGCGACCCCGTGGTCATGGCCCACCACGTGCCCCCTGGGCCGGTGGCGTACGCCGACACGGCGGCGCGCTGCCGTACCGCCGGCTACCGCTGGCTGGCCGGCGAGCAGGCCGAGATCGCGATCAGGGACGCGGCCACCGGCGCGTTCACGGGCGACATCCAGCTCTCCAACGTGGTCCCGCCGCTGAGCGAGGCCATGATCGGCTACAGCCTGCTGCCCGAGTGCCGGGGGAAGGGCTACGCCACCCGCGCGGCCACGCTCCTGGTGGACTGGGTCTTCGCGAACACCGCGATCCACCGCGTGATCGCCGGGACCGTGCCGGGCAACACCGCCTCGCACCGGGTGCTGGAGCGCGCCGGCTTCACCCGGGAGGGCGTCGCGCGGGAACTGCTGCCGGGCCCGGACGGCACCCGGCAGGACGACGTGCGGTGGGTCAGGCTGCGCCCGACTCCTTCCTGAGCTTGGCGAAGGCGGCGTCGGTCCGCAGCAGCGCCTGGTCGATCTCGTCGTCGGTGTGCGCCGTGGACAGGAACCAGTTGTGCCACGGGTGCAGGTAGACGCCCTCGGCCAGGCATGCGGCGGCCCAAGCGATCCCCTGGGCCAGGGTGTCGTCGCCCGCGAACGACAGCCACGGGATCTGGGCGGGCCCGGTCTGGCTGACCTGGAAGCCGTGCGCGGCGGCCTGGGCGGCCAGGCCGGACCGCAGGCGCTCGCCCGCGCGTTCCATCAGCGCGACGCCGTCGCCGTCCCTGAGGATCTCGATGGTGGCCTTGGCGGCGGCCATGGCGCTCGCGGAGAACCAGAAGGAGCCGGTGGAGTAGAGGGTCTGGGCCGGGCCGCGCAGCGCGTCCACGCCCGTCACGGCCGCGATGGGGTGGCCGTTGGCCATGGCCTTGCTCCACGCCGACAGGTCCGGCCGCACGCCGAAGGCCTCCCACGAGCCGCGCAGGTCCAGCCGCCAGCCCGCGCGCACCTCGTCGATGACCAGCGCGGCCCCGATCCGGTCGGCCAGCGCGCGCACGCCCCGGGCGAACCCGGCCTCGGCCGGGGCCTGGTCCTCGAACGAGTCGTGCTTGAACGGGGTGACCAGGATCGCGGCGACGTCGCCGTCGTGGGCCGCGGCGGCGGCCTCCACGGCGGCCAGGTCGTTGTACTCGAACTCGACGTTGTCGGCCCGCTGGCTGGCCGTCACGCCCGACAGGCCGGGCGTGCACCACGGGTCGGCCCCGTGGTAGGCGCCGTGCGCCACCAGCACCTTGGCCCGGCCGGTGGCCGCCCTGGCCACCATCAGCGCCTGGGTGGTGGCGTCGGTGCCGTTCTTGGAGAACATGGCCCAGTCGGCGGCCGGGATCAGGTCCACCAGCAGTTCGGCCAGCTCCACCATGATCGGGCCGGGCCCGTTGAGGCAGTCGCCCTGGGCCTGCTGGGCGGCCGCGGCGGCCTCCACGACCGGGTTGCGGTGGCCCACGATCATGGGGCCCCAGCTGCACATCAGGTCGATGTACTCCCGGCCGTCCGCGTCCCACTGCCGGGCGCCCTCGCCCCGGACGAAGAACTGCGGGTAGGTGTCGCCGTGCAGGGCGGCGTTGAGGTGGCCGTACATCCCGCCGGGGATGACCTTGGCGGCCCTCGCCCGCAGATCGGCGTCGATCGACATGTGGCTCCTCGTGGTGGCTGGTGGGGTCACTGGCCGGACAGCAGGCCGCGGGCGTCGCTCAGGCCCGCGTCGGAGCCGAGGCCGCCGGCCACGCGGGCGGCGACGGCGGTGCCGAGCCGGGCGGCGTCGAGCACGGAGCGGCCGTCCAGGAGGCCGGCGATGAAGCCGGCGCAGTAGGCGTCGCCGCAGCCGGTGGTGTCCACGACCTCGATGTCCAGGGCGGGCACGCGGGAGGCGCCCTCGGCGGTGGCCACCAGGCTGCCCTCGGCGCCCAGGGTGATCAGGACGGCGGCCGGGCCCTCGGCGAGCAGCGCGGTGGCCGCCTCCTCGACGGTGGCGGCGCCGGTGATCATGAGGGCCTGCTCCTCGTTGGGCAGGAAGTAGTCCAGGTGCGGGAGGAAGGTCTTCGCGGCCGGCATCAGGTCCGGCATGTTGGACAGCAGGTCCATGGTGACGACCGTGCCGCCCGCGCGGGCCTCGTCGAGCAGGGCGAAGAAGGCGGGGTCGTGCAGGCTCCAGGTGGCGTCCATGCCGCCCAGGTGGACCAGCTCCGCGCCCAGGACCAGGGCCGGGTCGAAGTCGGCGAGGCCGAAGCCGAGATTGGCGCCGGGCACGTGGAAGGACGGGCGGCCGCCGTCCGGGCGGATCGGGAGGATCGACGCGGCGGTCTGCTCGCCGGACTTTCGCGCCACACCCGCCACATCGACGCCGTGTCTGGCCATAATCATGAGTAGGAAGTCGCCGAGCTCGTCGTCCCCGACCGCTCCCGCGGAGGCGACCGGGACGCCGAGTCTGGCGAGATCGACCGCCGTGCCCGCGGCGGCCCCGGCGGCCGTGATCCGGACCTGCTCCACCAGATGCGTGTCCTGGCCGGCCGGGATGGACTCCACCGGGCGAGCCAGCACGTCCACGATGTGGACGCCCAGCGTGACGACGGTCATGCCCTGGATAATAGACGGGCGTCCGACTAAAATGTCAACAGCCGGTGTGACGGGGGGAATCGTGCCGAAGATCGTGAACCACGAGGAGCGCCGCCAGGAGGTCGTGGCGGCCGCGCGACGCATCATCCTGCGGGACGGCATCGAGGCGGCCACCACCCGCGCCATCGCCAAGGAGGCCGGGTACTCCAACGGCGTCCTCACCCACTACTTCAGCGACAAGGACGACATCCTGCTGTCCGCCCTCCAGTCCTCGCACCGCCGGATCACGGCGCGGCTGATGGACAAGCTGGCGGGCCGTACCGGGCTGGCGGCCCTGCGCGAGGTGCTGCTGGACAACCTGCCGCTCGACGACGAGCGCGTGCAGGAGACCGGCCTGGAGATCGGCTTCTGGGCGCGCAGCATCGGCTCGCCCGCCCTGCTCCAGGTGCAGCGGGAGGAGGCGGGCGACCTGCGCCGCCTGGTCCGCGCCCTGCTCCAGTCCGCCCGCGACTCCGGCGAGCTGACCACCGCCGAGAACCTCGATGACGTCACCGAACGCCTGCTGGCCCTGGTCGACGGCCTCAGCGTGCACCGCCTGCTCTACCCGGCCGACGACGCCCGCATGGAGCGCATCATGACCGCCGAACTCGACCGCTTGTGACATTGGCTGTGACATTGGCCGATCCTCCGGATCGGCGGGCTTGGCCGCCGGGGAGCCGGT
>NZ_BOOA01000085.1 GCF_016862995.1 Acrocarpospora phusangensis | reverse complement strand
TGGACGTGACGCGAGCCGGCCGTCCTTCGTTCGAGAGCACGTGACGCCAGCCGACTGCCCTTCGTATGCGAGGACGTGACACGGCCTGACCGTCGTTCGTTGCGAGGACGGGACGCGGTCGACCGTCCTTCCGGTTCTGGGATGGGACCGATCGACTGAGTCCTCGGTGGGGCGCGGTTGAGGTGGCTGTGGCGTTGAGTGCTGAACCTGTGGCCGGGAGGGCGGGAAATGTAACCCCGGGGGAGTTAGTCGGATTCGGCTTGGCGGCGGCGTTCGTTGTACGCGCGCATGCGGGCCGGGTACCCCGTGAGTTGCACGTCGTAAACCGGAAGGGCCAGGTCGCGGGCGACCTTTTTGATGACCGCGGGGGAGCCGACCCGGCGGCGGGTCCATTCGCCGTCGTGCGCGATGGCGACGGCGGTGGTGTCAGTCGCGAAGGTTTCCGGCTCGACGTAGAACTCGACGCCTCTTCGCGACTTGGCGAACTCGATCAGGGCCTCGATGTCCTGATCTGTCGCCTCTCGGTCGAATTTGGCGACCTTGGGGCCGCGATTGCGCCTAAGGCCGTAGCGGTCACGCCATCTCATACCCCTTATATACCGGGCCTGAGGCCGCAGCGGTGACAATGAGGGCGCTCCCGGGGTTCGCTGGGGGACATCCCCGATGGACCGTGGCCATGGCTCGATCGAATATGGGAAGTGAGATTGCCACGTCACCTCGGTCGCGAGGCAGACTCGAAGTAACCTGTGGCCGCGCGTCCCTCGTGCGGCAGCTCGTATCGACGGAAGGTAAGGCTTTCGATGCCGGCGGCAGCGACACCACCGTGGCCGGGCGGGGCGCCCGCGCCGCACCCCCAGCTCCGGGTGACGAACGATGATCGAGACCAGGTGGTCGAGCACGTCAAGGTCGCGTACGCGGAGGGGCGCCTCGACAAGGACGAGATGGACGAGCGCCTCCACCTCGCCATGACGGCCAGAACCCACGCCGACCTCATGCCGATCATGACGGACCTGTACGGCTCCCGCCCCCCGTTCATCCCACCCCCGCCACCCCTGCAGCGCATGGCCTCCCCCGTCATGCCCCAGCCCCTGGCCCGGGACTCGACGGACCGCGTGGTGGCCTCGGCCGCCCACCTGATCAGCCTGACCGGCCTGTTCATCGTCGGCCCTCTGATCATGCTCCTCACGGCCGGCAAAACCTCGCCGTACGTGCGGAAGCATGCCGTGGAGTCGCTGAACTTCCACCTGACCGTGCTCGGGGCGAGCATCCTGCTCCCGATCACCGTCGTCGGCCTGATCCTGGTTCCGTTCGTCTGGGTCGCGGGCATCGTGCTCGCCATCGTCGGCGGCATCTCGGCCCTGTCCGACAGCGAGTTCCGCTACCCCTTCACTCTCCGCCTGATCAAGTGACCGCTACCGCCCAGCCCCCCGGGCGGTAGCGACCGACACTCAGAACCCGATCCCGCACGAGCCGCTGTCTCGAACCGCTGTCTCGAACTGCTGTCGGGCGTGACGGCGGACGAGCAGCGCTAGCCGAGCACCTCGTAGTGCACGCGCATCATGCCCTTCTTCAGGTCGCCGATGGCGTTGAAGGCCGCCCGCGAAAGATCCAGGCACAGGTTGCCTTGCCAGGGCCCCCGGTCGTTGATCCGGACGACCACCGAGTCGCCGCTGGCCGGGTTGATCACCCTGATCTTGCTGTTCATCGGGAGTGAGCGGTGGGCGGCGGTCAGCGCGTCCGGGTTGAAACGCTCGCCGCTCGCGGTGTTCTGCTCCTCGTCGTAGTAGGCCGCCCCGCACTTGCCCGTCGAGATCACCTTGAGGCTCGGCGCCTCCGCGGCCGCGTGGTTCGGGGTCGGAGTCACCGTGCTCGGCGTGGGCGTGGCGGCGGGACTCGCCTCGGACGGCTTTGCGTCGGACGCCGCCACCGGCCTGCCCGCCGTCGGTACGGCCGAAGGCGTCGCGGCAGGCAGTTCACGGGCCACCGGGACAGGACCGAGCTCCGGATCCCTGGTCAACGACCATCCCGTCACACTGGCGGCGGCGAGACCGCCGGTGGCGATCACGGCGATCACGATTCGACGCGCGACAGAACTCGTAGGGGCGGAATGCTGGCCCAAGGGAACCACGGTCCTTGATCGGGGGCAGAAACTGACGCCAGGAAATGCCTGTGACACAATCCGGTCACACAGAGCAATAGGCAACATATGCGACAAATCGCCCATATGGGTATTCGTGTGGCTCATCTCACAGCTAACGGGAGCCTAGGCAGCCCGTCACGCGTCTGACCGCCGCTTATAACGAAAGCGCATAGATCGCCAAGTCACCCCGAGAGCGCAAACCTGGAGAATCCCGGGCAAGCTGACCTCTAAAGAGGCAGGAGGGATCGCACGCTGGCGATCGTGTCCGCTTCCTCCGCGCGCTTGTCCGGCCGATACCGCAGCACCCGCGCGAACCGCAGCGCCATCCCGCCCGGATACCGCGTCGACCGCTGCACCCCGTCGAACGCGATCTCCACCACCATCTCCGGCTTCACGGTGACCGTCCACCCGTCCGTCGGCCCGTCCGCGAGCCGCAGGAACTGCTCGGTCTGCCACGCGAGCAGCTCATCGGTCAGACCCTTGAAGGTCTTCCCGAGCATGACGTATCCGCCCGTCTCCGGATCAAGCGCGCCCAGGTGGAGATTGGACAGCTTGCCCTCCCGCCGTCCATGCCCCCATTCGACCGCCAGCACCACCAGATCCAGCGTGTGCCGGGGCTTGACCTTGATCCACCCGGCGCCCCGCCGTCCCGCCGCGTACGCCGTCTGGGGGGCCTTCACGACCACCCCTTCGTGCCCCCGCCGTACCGCGTCGGAGAAGAACGCCTCGCCCTCCTCCGGATCGGCGGTCACCAGCCGGGGCGCGATCAACTCCGCCGGTACGGCTCCCGCCAGCGCCGCATGCCGCTCCGCGTCGGGCAGATCCAGCAGGTCCACCCCGTCCACCCGGAGCGCGTCGAAGAAGAACACGCTCAGCGGCACCTCCCGGGGCCCGACCTTCGTCGCCACCCGGGCCGCCGTCACCTGGAACGGCTCGGGACTCCCGTCCGGCCGCAGCGCGATGACCTCCCCGTCCAGCACCACGTCCGTACGCTCCAGCCCGAGCATGGCCGTGACGAGTTCGGGCACCTGCGCGGTGATGTCGTCCAGGGTCCGGGTGAACACGCCGACCTGGTCGCCCGACCGGTGCGCCTGCACGCGTACGCCGTCGAGCTTCCACTCCACGGCGGCCTCTCCGCCGATCTTCTCCAGCGCGGCGGTGACCGTCGGGGCGCTCTGCGCCAGCATCGGCGCGACCGGCCGGCCGACCTCCAGGTGGAAGCCGCGCAACGCCTCGACGCCGCCGGAGAGCGCCGCCGCCCCCACGGCGGGGAGCCAGCCGCGCATCATGAGCGCCCGCCGTACCTCGGGGGAGGGGACGTCGGCCGCCTTGGCGATGGCTTCGATCATCACGCCGTCGAGGGCGCCCTGCCGGAGTTCACCGGTCAGCAAACGGCCGAGGAAGGTTTGCTCGGGCCGGGTGGCCGCGCCGAACAGCTCGGCGACCAGCTGCTTGCGCGCCGCCTGGGAACCCTGGCCGGACTGGGCCTTGATGCGTTCGAGCAGCGCGTCGATCTGGGTGAGGGTGGCGGTGGCCGCGAGCCGGGGCTCCGGCAGGTCCTGCAGCGAGCGCCAGCCCACGCCGATCTGCCGCTGCGGCAGCTCCCCCGACAGGTACGCGATGGCGATCTCGGCCTCGTCCGGTCCCACCCTGCCCAGTAGCTCGGCCAGATGTCTGATCTTGGCCAGCCGGGCCGACTCGGCGGCCACGGCGGCGGAGGTCCGGGCAAGATCGATCAGCAACACACGGTAATCCTGCCCTAGTCCGTTGTAATGCCGCCAGAGTGGCCACGCCCGCCACCACCTAATCCACCACCGAATCCACCACCGAATCCGCAGCCCCCGGTGTCGTGGCCGGGGGCTGGCGGGATGGTGGATCAGCCGACGTCGAGCAGGTCGACCACGAAGATGAGGGTCTCGCCGGGCTTGATCACGCGACCGGCGCCGCGGTTGCCGTACCCGAGGTGCGGGGGGATGGTGAGGCGGCGGCGACCGCCGACCTTCATGCCCGCGACGCCCTGGTCCCAGCCCGCGATGACCTGGCCGCCGCCCAGCGGGAACTGGAAGGCCTGGCCGCGGTTCCAGGACGCGTCGAACTCCTCGCCGGTCGAGAACGCGACGCCGACATAATGCACACTCACGGTCTGCCCGGGCTTGGCCTCGGCGCCGTCGCCCTCGACCAGGTCGACGATCTCCAGGTCGGAGGGCGGGTTGCCCTCGGGGAAGTCGATCTCGGGCTTTTCGAGTGCCACGTGGGTCTCCTTGTTTCAAGCGCGCCGCTCGGTCGCCGGACGGCGATGCCGCCGGCGTCCGGCATAGGTGGCGCGCCCCCCGTGCCGGCGGCCGGCCGCGTTCCGGCCGGACCTGCCGACTCTACCGGGAGTACGCGGACCATCGGCGGCTTCCCCCACGCCGAGACCGCACGGGTCGTCGACGGCCCGCACATCGATGTCGATCGGAGTGCCGTCGCGCACGGGTCAGGCTTGGGTCACTTGCGCCCGCCGCGGCCTTTCGGGCTGTCCTCGGTGAGGAGGTCGTCCATGAGGGCGCGGTCGTGCTCCGTCGTGTCGCCGTCGCTGCTGGCGGGCGGCGCCGGGGGAGCGGGGGCCGGAGCGGCCGGGGGACGGTCGACGACGACGGTGTCGGCGGGGGCGAGACCGCCCTGGAGGACCGTCCGGGCCTGTTCGATCATGGACGTGGCGACCAGGACGTCGTAGCGGCCGGCCACGATCAGGCTGCGGGAGGTGAAGTCGCGGGTGCCGCCCTGGAAGGCGTGGGAGGTGGCGCCGAAGGCCGCGCCGGCGATGGCCCCCCACAGGATGGACCAGAGCACCAGGGCGATGAAGGAGGTGCTCGTCGTGGTGAAGAGTCCCAGGAACAGGCCGACGACCAGGCCGAACATGGCGCCGCTGCCGGCCCCTCTGAGCGCGGCGCGGGGGGTGGTCATGCGGCCGGTGACGTTCTCCTCCAGGCGCAGGTCGCTGCCCACGATGGCGACGTGCTCGACGGGGAAGCCCGCGTCGGAGAGGGTGTCCACGACGCCCTGCGCCGCGGTGTAGTTGTTGTAGCTGACCAGCAGGCGGCGGTCCGCCGTCAGGTCGGAGTCCTCGGTGGTCCGGGTCTGATACATGCTCGCCTCTGCGTTGGCGGGGAAATGGGCGATCCCACTACCCCGCCGACGCGGCTTGAATCACCAGCTCTGGTGCAGCGGCATGCCCTCCGTGTACCCGGAGGCGCTCTGCACGCCCACGACCGCCCGCTCGTGGAGCTCCTCCAGGCTGGCCGCCCCCGCGTAGGTGCAGGAGGAGCGCAGACCGGCCACGATCTCGTCGATCTGGTCCTCCACGGACGGCCGGACCGGGTCCAGGTACATCCGGGAGGTCGAGATGCCCTCCTCGAACAGGGCCTTGCGGGCGCGCTCGAACGGGCTGTCCTCGGCCGTGCGCAGCCGTACGGCCCTGGCCGAGGCCATGCCGAAGTTCTCCTTGTACTTGCGCCCGTCCGCGGCCGTCCGGGTGTCGCCCGGCGACTCGTACGTCCCGGCGAACCAGGAGCCGATCATCACGTTGGAGGCCCCGGCGGCCAGGGCGAGGGCGACGTCACGCGGATGCCGTACGCCGCCGTCGGCCCAGATGTGGCGGTTGAGGCGGCGGGCCTCGGCGGCGCATTCGAGCACGGCGGAGAACTGGGGACGCCCGACGCCGGTCATCATCCGGGTGGTGCACATCGCGCCGGGCCCGACGCCCACCTTCACGATGTCGGCCCCGGCCTCCACCAGGTCCCGTACGCCGCCCGCGGTCACCACGTTGCCCGCCACGATCGGCACGTCCGGCGAGAGGGCCCGCACCGCCACGAGCGCGGCCAGCATCTTCTCCTGGTGCCCGTGCGCGGTGTCCACCACGAGCGCGTCGGCGCCCGCGTCGAGCAGCTCCTTCGCCTTGGCGGCCACGTCGCCGTTGATCCCCACGGCCGCCGCGACCCGCAGCCTGCCGGAGGAGTCCGTGGCCGGCTGGTAGAGCGTGGCCCGCAGCGCGCCGGTCCTGGTGAGGATGCCGACCAGGCGGCCGTCCCCGTCCACCACCGGCGCGAGCCGGTGCCGGCCCTCGTGCAGGGCCTCGAACGCGGCCTGCGGGTCGACGCCCTGCGGCAGCGTCTGCGGCGACCCGGTCATGACCTGCGAGAGCTGGGTGAACATGTCCACGCCCTGGCAGTCGGCCTCGGTCACCACGCCGATCGGCCGGTTGTCCCAGTCGACCACGATGACGGCGCCGTGCGCCCGCTTCGGCAGCAGGTTGAGCGCCTCCCCGACGGTGTCGTGCGGGGTGAGCGTGATCGGGGTGTCATGGATGAGGTCGCGCCCCTTGACCCACTCGATGACGTCCGCCACGACGTCGAAGGGGATGTCCTGGGGGATCACGGTGAGCCCGCCGCGCCTGGCCACGGTCTCCGCCATCCGGCGGCCGGCCACCGCGGTCATGTTGGCCACCACCACCGGGATCGTGGTGCCCGTGCCGTCCCGGGAGGACAGGTCCACGGTGAGCCTCGACCCGATGTCCGACCTGGAGGGGACCATGAACACGTCGCTGTAGGTCAGGTCGTACGGCGGGGTTATGTCATTGAGAAATCGCACGTTATCAACATTCCCTGCCTTCCAGCACGGTATGTAAGGATGTCGCCGATCAGTTCAGTCGAAGGGGGACGATCTGTGATCATTGTTGAGCGGCCCGAGCTGCTCGTCGTCGGCCACGTCGTGCGGACCACGAACGCGGCCGAGGCCGACCCGGCGCGCGCGCAACTGCCGGGGCTCTGGGCCCGCGCGGGCGCGCCCGGCGCCTTCGCGCACGTCCCCGGACGTTCCGACGAGAACCTCTACGCGGTGCTCACCGACTACGAGAGCGACCACAACGGCGCGTACACCCAGATCGTCGGCGTCGCCGTGCACACCGCCACCCGGCTGCCGGAGGGCATGGTCGCGGTCCGCGTGCCGGGCCTGCCCTGCATGCACCTGGAGGTGCGCGGCCCGCTGCCGCAGACGCTCGTCGAGGCCTGGCAGTACCTCTGGAAGCACACCGAGTCGGGCGCGTCCCCGGCCCGCGCCTTCACCACCGACCTGGAGGTCCACCACCCGGGCGGCGCGGACCTCTACGTCGCCGTCCTGCCCTCCTACACCGAGTACACCGAGGCGCCCTACTCCGAGGCGCCGGCCTCGTAGTTCCACAGCGGCTCGGGGATCTCGAAGCCCACCGGCTCACCCCACCGGTTGCGGAAGCTCACCTCGTGGACCGGACGCCGCGGCGCGACCCCCCAGCGGCCGGTCGGGTAGCCGAAGGTCACGGTGCACGCCATCGTCCAGCCCTTGCCCTCGGGCACGCCCAGGATGCGCATCGCCTCCTCGCCGTGGAACAGCCCGAGCACGGTGGTCAGCGCGCTGCCGACCCCGAAGGCGCGGGCGGCCAGCTGCGCGCTCCAGACCGACGGGAAGATCGACCCTCCGGACGGGTCGTTGCGCGTGAACGCGAAGAGCATCAGCGGGTACGCCTCGAAATGGTCCGCGAGATGCTGCGCCGACCTGAGCACGCTCTGCGCCCGCGCGTCCCCCTTCTCCCGCATCGGCTTGTAGTGCGTGTCGAACAGCACCCCGAGCGCCTGCCGGTACAGCGGCCCGAGCTCCGCCTTCACCGCCGGATCGTCCAGCAGCAGGAACCGCCAGCTCTGGGTGTTGCCGCCACTCGGCCCGCGTACGGCCGCGTCCAGGATGCGCTCCTGGACCTCGGCCGGGATCGGGTCCGGTTTGACGCGGCGCATGGCCCGGGTGGTGTACAGCGCTTCGAAGACGTCCATCAGGCGAGAACTCCCTGGTCGCGGAGGGTTTTTGCGGTTGCTTCGTCCAGCCCCCAGGACGTCAGGTCGTCCAGGCGGGTCGCGGGCGCGAGGTCGCCGCGGGACGCGCCGAGCAGGCGGGGGGCGGGCGCCGGCTGGGTCGCGCCGTCGATCTCGACGAACATGCCCCGGGCGCGGTTGTGCGGGTGGTCCGGGGCTTCGGCCAGGTCCAGTACGGGCGTGACGCACGCGTCCGACCCCGCGAAGACGGTCTCCCAGTCCTGCCGGGTCCGGGACTTGAAGGCGGCGGTCAGGCGTTCCCTGATGGCCGGCCAGTTGGCCCGGTCGTCCCGGTCCGGCAGGTCGGTGAGGCCCATCAGGCGGAGCATCTCGGCCCAGAACTGCGGTTCCAGCGAGCCCACGGCGACGTGTCTGCCGTCGGCCGTCTCGTACGTGTCGTACATGGGGGCGCCGGAGTCCAGCAGGTTGGTGCCGCGTTCGCCCCACCAGCCGGTCTGGGCGGCCTGGAAGAACATCGAGAAGAGCAGGGCGGCGCCGTCCACCATGGCGGCGTCGATCACCCTGCCCCGGCCGGTGCGCCCGCGTTCGATGAGGGCGAGCAGCACGCCGTACGCGAGCATGAGGCCGCCGCCGGCGAAGTCGCCGAGGATGTTGATCGGCGGGGTGGGCTTCTCCCCGGCCCGGCCCAGCGTGGAGAGCACGCCGGAGAGGGCGATGTAGTCGATGTCGTGGCCCGCGGTGGGGGCCAGCGGGCCGTCCTGGCCCCAGCCGGTCATCCGGCCGTAGATCAGGCGCTCGTTCACGGCCAGCAGGTCGTCGGGGCCGATGCCCAGGCGTTCGGCGACGCCCGGCCGGAACACCTCGATGACCACGTCCGCGGTGGCGGCCAGCTGTTTGAGGGCCGCCACCCCGGCGGGGGACTTCAGGTCCAGGCCGATCGACCGTTTGCCCCGGTCCATCACGTCGCGGCGTGGCACGTCGGTGACCGCCTTGACCCGGTCCACCCGGAGCACCTCCGCGCCGTGGTCGGCCAGCATCATGCCCGCGAACGGCCCGGGGGCCAGCCCGGCCAGTTCCAGCACGCGAATCCCGGCCAGCGGTCCGCTCATTCCCGGCTCCCTCGGTCAGGCGACAGTACCTAGAACAATATTCGGAACCGGCGCGCGTGGCACCGCCTGGGGGTGGTCGGTATGGGAGAATTGGCGCTCTTTAGGTTCGCTCAAGGGGGCCACGATGGAGGGGGAGCGCCTGGTCGCGCGGCGCTACCAGCTCAAGCGCAAGCTGGGCCAGGGCGCCATGGGCGTGGTGTGGGAGGGTCACGACACGCTGCTGGACCGGCCGGTCGCGGTCAAGGAGGTCCTGCTGCCGCTCGGGCTGCCGGTCCATGAGCTGGAACGCCAGCTGCTGCGGACCGGCCGGGAGGCCAGGACCGCCGCCCGCCTCAGCCACCGCAACATCGTCGCGATCTACGACGTGGTGGAGGAGGACGGCCGCCCGTGGATCGTGATGGAGTTGATCGCCGCGCCCTCGCTGGAGCAGCTGGTCCGGGAGCAGGGTTCGATGCCGGTGCGGGAGGTGGCCGCGATCGGCAGGCAGATCCTCGCCGCCCTGGACACCGCGCACGCGGCCGGCGTGCTGCACCGCGACGTCAAGCCGGCCAACATCCTGGTCACGCCGGAGGGGCGGGCGGTGCTCACCGACTTCGGCGTCGCCACCGCCGAGGCCGACCCTGAGCTGCCCGTGGTCGGCACGCTGACCGGCTCGCCCGCGTTCATCGCGCCCGAGCGGGCCGAGGGCCGCGATTTCGGGCCGCCCTCCGACCTGTGGTCGCTCGGCGCCACCCTGTACGCGGCCGTGCTCGGCAAGTCGCCCTTCGACCGGGGCACCATGATCGCTACCGTGGCGGCGGTGATCACCGAGGAACCCGACTTCGGCCGCCTCCACCCCGCCCTGCACCCGGCCCTGTCGGCGCTGCTCAGACGTGATCCCGCCGAGCGGGCCACGGCGGCGGAGGCCGAGCGCCTGTTGGCCCCGGTCGAGGGCGAACCGGCCAAGGAGCGCGGCCGTCGGCGGCGGGGCCGTACCTGGCTGATCGCGGTGGCGGCGGTGGCGGCGGTGGCGCTCAGCGGGACCGCGGCCTGGTCGATGATGTCGCTCAACGGGCCCGCGCTGCCGATGGCCACCGCCTCGCCGTCGCCGTCCCCCAGCCCGACCCCGTCCCCCACCCCCACCTCGGTCTTCAAGCGGTACGTCTCCCCGGCCGGCTGGACGATCGGCTACCCCCGCGCCTGGACCGGCTCCCGCGCCGAGGGGTACACCGAATGGCTCAGCCGCGACGGCGCGAGCCACCTCGGCGTCGAGGAGGCCTCCGCGTACGCGCCCGCGCGCCAGATGATCACCGATGTGGAGGTCACCCGCTCCCGCGACCTGCGCGACTACCGTCGCCTGCGGACCGACCGCGTCTCCACCTCGTACGGCAGCGCCATCGAATGGGAGGCCGTCTTCACGGCGGGCGACACCCGGAGCCAGCCCTGGCTCACCTCCGGGGTGCGCTACCGGGAGCTGAACCGGCTGATCACGGTGGGCGCGAACGCCTACCTCCTGACCTGGACGTCCGAGCAGACGCGCTGGGCGAATCAGACTGTCGCGATGACCCGGGTTCTGGGGAGTTTCCGGCCTAGGGTGGGATCATGAAACCGTGGCACGTGCTCGCCCTTCCGCCGCTGCCCGAGGCCGCCGTGCGCGGCATGCTGGGCGGTCTCGGCGACCGGGTGGAGGTCTCCGTACCGGCCCGGCGGGACCGCGCCGCGCTGCTGGAGGCGCTCCCCGACGCCGAGATCGTGATCGGGGACTGGAGCGGCACGCTGGTCCTGGACGCGGAGGCCGTCCGGCACGCGCCCAAGCTGGCCTTCGCCCAGCAGCCCTCGGTGGGCGTGGACGGCCACGACCTGGAGGCCCTGGCCGCCGTCGGCGTCCCGCTCGCCAACACGGCGGGAGCCAACGCGCTGGGCGTGGCCGAATGGTGCGTGGCCGCGGCTTTCGCCCTGGTGCGCCGCCTGGTCCAGGGTGACGCGGCGACCCGCGCCGGGGGATGGCCGCAGCTGGACCTGCGCCCCGGCGAGCTGTCCTCGTGCCGGGTGGGCGTCCTCGGCCACGGCGCCATCGGCGCGCTCTGCACCCAGATGTTCAGCGGCCTGGGATGCCAGGTCTGCTACTGGTCCCGCACCCCCAAACCCGACGCCCACGCGCCCTACCGCGAACTGGACGAGCTGATCGAGACCAGCGACGTGCTGGTGGTCGTGCTCCCGCTGGCCGAGGAGACCCGCGGCCTGCTGGACGCCGCCAGGCTGGCCCGCATGCCGCAGGGGTCGTACCTGGTCAACGCGGCCAGGGGCGGCATCGTCGACGAGCGCGCCCTGCTGGACGCCCTCGCCTCCGGGCACCTGGCCGGAGCCGCCCTGGACGTGTACGCCACCGAGCCGCTGCCGCCCGGCGACCCGCTGCGCGAGAGCGACCGCGTGCTGCTCTCCCCGCACGTCGCCGGAGCCACCCAGCAGTCCACCGGCCGCCTGCTCCAGGCCGTGCTCGGCAATCTGGAGGCCGCCGTCACGGGCCGCCCGGTGGCCAACGTGGTCAACGGCGTGACCCCGGTGATCCGCCGCAGGGATTGAGGGTTCTCCCATGTGAGAGCGGGGAACAACCGTCAACGCACGCCCATCGACCCGACAGTTTTCTCGGGCTTAACGTGTGTAGTCTGGTCTGCGGTGTTTTAGGGGGATAGCGTTCCTCTAGGACGATCTCTACAATCCCTGGGGGTGGTGTCATGCCCGAGCGCACGACCAGTATGACCACCCATCGGAGAGCGGTGGAGCAGATCCGCGAGTCCTACGCGGCGATGCCCGAGGACGCGGCTCCGCGGCTGGCCAAGGCCACGACGAACCTGTTCCGCTTCCGTGAGCCCACCAAGACGGCCAAGCTCTCCGCCCGCGACCTCGACCAGGTCATCCACGTGGATCCGGTGACCCGCACCGCCGAGGTGCAGGGCATGACGACCTACGAGAACCTGGTCGACGCGACCCTGCCGCACGGGCTCATGCCGTTCGTGGTGCCGCAGCTGAAGACGATCACGCTGGGTGGCGCGGTCACCGGGCTCGGCATCGAGTCCAGCTCCTTCAAGGACGGCCTGCCGCACGAGTCGGTGGAGGAGCTGGAGATCCTCACCGGCGACGGCAGGATCGTGGTCGCCCGCGCCGACAACGAGTTCAGCGACCTGTTCAACGCCTTCCCGAACTCGTACGGCACGCTCGGCTACGCGCTCCGCATCAAGATCAAGCTGGCCCCCGTGCAGCCGTACGTGCGCCTCACGCACGTGCGGTTCACCGACGCCGACAAGTGCATGCTGGCCATGCAGGAGATCTGCGAGACCCGCGAGCACGACGGCGACCCGATCGACTTCATCGACGGCACGTACTTCGGGCCCGATGAGATGTACATCACGCTCGGCCGGTTCGCGGAGCGCGCGCCGTACGTGTCGGACTACACGGGGATGCGGATCTACTACCAGTCGATGCGGAACCGTACGCGCGACTGGCTCACCATCCGTGACTACCTGTGGCGCTGGGACACCGACTGGTTCTGGTGCTCGCGGGCCTTCGGCGTGCAGCAGCCCCTGGTGCGTTCCATCACGCCGCGCCGCTGGCTGCGCTCCGACGTCTACCGCAAGCTCGTCGGCCTCGACCAGCGGTACGGCATCACCGCCAGGATCGACCGCTGGCGGGACAACCCGGTCCACGAGTCGGTCATCCAGGACGTGGAGGTCCCGGTCGAGCGGGGCGCCGAGTTCCTGGACTTCTTTCACCGCCAGGTGGGCATGACGCCGCTCTGGATGTGCCCGCTGAAGTCCACGCGGGAGTGGAGCCTCTACCCGCTGGAGCCCGGCCGGCTGTACGTGAACTTCGGTTTCTGGGGGATGGTCGCGCTGCCGCGGGGGCAGCAGGACGGTTACTACAACCGCCTGATCGAGCACGCCGTGCACGAACTGGAGGGCCACAAGTCTCTCTATTCGAGCTCCTTCTATGCTCGAGAGGAGTTCTGGCGCTTCTACAACGGAGACGCCTACTGGCCGGTCAAGCGCGCGTACGACCCGGGTGGACGTCTGCTCGACCTGTATGAGAAATGTGTACGGGGAAGGTGATGGCATGAATCTTGCCGAGATCTTTGAACGGGTCGTCGGATCTGGGGCCGGCATCGAATTCGTCGCCTACGACGGCAGTAAGGCCGGTCCGTCCGGCGCGGACATCCGGCTAGAGGTGAAGTCGCCGCTCGCGGTCTCGTACCTGGCGCAGGCACCCGGCGAGCTGGGCATGGCCAGGGCGTACATCTCCGGCCACCTGGACGTGCACGGGGACATGTACACGCTGCTCGACCGGATGTGGTCACTGACGATCAACGACATCCCGCTGAGCGAGAAGATGGCCGCCATCCGGGCGCTCGGCGTGAAACCGCTGCTGACCCGGGTGCCGCTGCCCGCCCAGGAGGTCCGCCGTTCGGCGATGGCCCGGCTCGGCAGCCGGCACGCCAAACAGCGCGACGCCGAGGCGATCCACCACCACTACGACGTCTCCAACCGCTTCTACGAGTGGGTGCTCGGCCCGTCCATGGCGTACACGTGCGCCACGTACCCGGCCCAGGACGCCACGCTGGAAGAGGCCCAGCACACCAAGTTCGACCTGGTGGCCAAGAAGCTCGACCTCAAGCCCGGCACGCGCCTGCTGGACGTGGGCTGCGGCTGGGGCAGCATGGTCCGCCACGCCGCCCGCGAGTACGGGGTGAAGGCCCTCGGCGTCACCCTCAGCCGCCAGCAGGCCGAATGGGCGCAGAAGGCCATCGCCGAGGAGGGCCTCGGCGACCTCGCCGAAGTGCGCTTCCTCGACTACCGCGACGTCGCCGAGAACGACTTCGACGTCATCAGCTCCATCGGCCTCACCGAGCACATCGGCCGTGACCAGCTCTCCTCCTACTTCTCCTTCCTGTACGGCAAGCTCAAGCCCGGCGGCCGGCTGCTCAACCACTGCATCACCCGCCCGACCGGCAAAGAGCGCACCATCAACAAGGGCGGCTTCATCAACCGCTACGTCTTCCCCGACGGCGAGCTGGAGTCGATCGGCACGATCGTCCGGGAGATGGAGGACCTCGGCTTCGAGATCCGCCACGAGGAGAACCTGCGCGAGCACTACGCGCTGACTCTGCGCGACTGGTGCCACAACCTGGACGACCACTGGGACGAGGCGATCCGCGAGGTCGGCCAGGGCACCGCCCGGGTGTGGCGCCTCTACATGGCCGGCTGCATCGTCGGCTTCGAGCGCAACAAGATCCAGCTCCACCAGGTCCTCGGCGTCCGCCTCGACGACGAAGGCCGCTCCCACGTCCCCCTCCGCCCCTCCCTCGACTGGCCCTGATCTTCGTCCGGTACGGCTCTCGCGTGAGTCGTCCCCGGAATACATGGAACGGCTCCCGCGCGATCTGCGCGGGAGCCGTTTCACTGTTTATCCGAGCGGGACGCGGAGCAGCTTGTCCCCTTCGCCGTTGGTGGTGCCGAGCCAGAGGGCGTCGGCGTCCGGGACCTTCTCGACGGCCCTGAGCCTGCCGTGCTCGCCCTGGAAGTAGGCGGACGCCTCGCCCGCCTCGGTGCCGTTCAGGGGGACTCGCCACAGGCGTTCGCCGCGCATCGCCGCCACGTACGCGGTGTCGCCGACGATGGCCAGGCCGCTGGGGGAGGCCATGGCGGGGGTCCAGGTCTTCTTCGGGTTGGTCATGCCCTCGGTGGCGCACTCGCCCTCACACGTGGGCCAGCCGTAGTTCTTGCCGGCCTCGATGAGGTTGAGTTCGTCCCAGGACATGTTGCCGAGTTCGCTGGACCAGAGGCGTCCGGCCGAGTCCCAGGCCAGGCCCTGCGGGTTGCGGTGGCCGAGCGAGTAGACGGGCGTGCCGGACGGGTTGCCGGGGGCGGCGGCGCCGTCCTTGGTGATGCGCAGGATCTTGCCGTTGAGCGAGGTGGGGTCCTGGGCCAGGCTGGGCTGCTGGGCGTCCCCGGTGGTGACGTACAGGAAGCCGTCCGGGCCGAAGCGGATCCGGCCGCCGTTGTGGAAGCGGTTCTTGCGGATGCCGGTCAGGACCGTGCGGTAGTCGCTGAGGGCGGTGCCGTCGAAGGCCATCCTGGCCACGCGGTTGCCCTCGGCGGCCGTGTGCATGACGTAGACGTCGCGGTCGGTGGTGCCGTTCCAGGTGGCGGGGACGGCGATGCCCATCAGGCCGCCCTCGCCGTCGGTGGTGACGGTCTCGGGGACCGTGCCCACCTCGGTGCGCTCACCGGCGGCCGTGACCTTGAAAACCTTGAAATCGTCCCGCTGGGTCACCAGCGACCAGTCTCCGGTGGGCGACCAGGCCACGTCCCACGGGATCGTCCAGCCCTCCGACAGCGTCGCCGCCTCCTGCGGCACGCCGCTCTCGGCGCAGGCCGCCGTCGTGAACTCCTGGGTGCCGCTCGGCTCCGACAGGTTTCCGGCCGCGTCCCGCGCCACCACATGCACGGTGTACGGCGTGGCGCAGGTCAGGCCGGAGACGGTCGCGCTGGTCGCGTCACCGGCGGTCGTGGCGAGCACGTTCTCCTCCGCGTCCCGGACCAGGTAGGCGGTCGGCTCCCCGGTGGACGCCTGCCAGGACAGGTCGACGGTGGTGGCCGTCACGTTGGCCTGGGTCAGCTCGGCCGGTGCGCTCGGCGCCTCGGTGTCGCCGGCCTCGGTGGTGGCGCACTCCACCATCGGGCTGCTGTCGGAGACGTTGCCCGCCGCGTCCCGCGCGACGACGGTGAACTGGTAGGTGGTCGCCGGGGTGAGACCGACGATCAGCACCGGGGGCGCGGGAGCGTTGGCGATCGTGGTGCTGCCGTCGAAGATGTCGTACCCGACGACCTCGACGTTGTCCGTGGAGACCGGCCAGTCGAGACCCAGCTGGTCGGATCCGATGTCCTGGCAGACGGGCTGACCGGGCGCGGTCGGAATCTCGGTGTCGTCCCCGGGCGGCGGGCACTCAGCCGGCGGCGTCTCACCTGGAGGGGTCTCACCTGGCGGGGTCTCGCCCGGCGGGGTCTCGCCCGGAGGAGTCTGGCCGGGAGGTGTTTCGCCCGGAGGTGTTACGCCGGGAGGCGTCACGCTGGGAGTCGTGTCGGTCGGCGGCGTTTCCGCGGGAGGAGTGGATGCCGGGGGAGTCGCGCCCGGAGGCGTCTCGGCCGGGGGAGTCTCAGCGGGGGGAGTCGCACCGGTGGGCGTCTCGGCGGGAGGAGTCACGCCCGGGGGCGTCTCGGCCGGGGGAGTGCTGCCGGGTGGTGTCGGGGCTGGAGGCGTACAGGGAGGGGGTTCGCACGGAGGAGCCGTGTTGGGCGGGGTCACGCTCGGCGTCGGGTCCACGGGCGGTGTCGCGCTTGGCGTCGGATCCGTTGGCGGTGTCAGAGCCGGATCGGTGCCGGCCGGAGGAGACGAAGGAACCGGAGGCGCGGTCTGCGCCGGTGCCGACCCGAGAAGCGAGGGAGTCTGCGACTCCACCGGCGGCGTCTCACCCGGAGGCGTCTCGGCGGGCGGTGTCTCGGCGGGCGGTGTTTCGGCTGGGGGTGTCTCAGCTGGCGGTGTTTCGGCCGGGGGAGTCACCGTCGGGCATTCCGTCGGAGGCGGTGTCTCGGACGGGGGAGGGGTTTCGGTGGGAGGCGGGGTTTCGGTCGGGGGAGTCGTCAGGGTACGGACTTCCAGGTGGTCGAGGTGCGGATTGCCGCGGCGGCCGGTCGCCGTGATGCGGATGGTGTTCTCACCCTGGACGAGGGCCGTCCGGAAGGACACCGTCCGCCAGAAGCGCCACCACCGGATCCCCGGGAAACGCTGGTCCTCGGCCACGGTCTGCCCGTTCACCGAGATGTCCGAGCGCGCGGATCGCCCGTTCGTGTTCGCGTACCTGATGAGGATTCTGGCTTCGCCGGCCGTCTCGGCCGTGACCGACCACTCGACGTAACTTCCGGCCCGGTTGGCTCCGTTGACGTAGCCGCGGCCGGTGAAGCCGCGGCGGGCCCTTTCGACCCGGCCCTGGACGATCGTGGCGGATTCCGCCTCGTACCTGGTGCCTCGCTGGAACGGTGTCGCTGCGCTGGCGTTCGCAGCCGGTGCGGCGGGGACCAAGAGCCCCGCTAAGAGCACTAACGCACCGGTGATCGCATGGCCTCGCATGGCGTGTCTCCCCGGGAACATCGGTTGCAGGCTGACCGTACCCGCGCCCCCTACCCCCTTTGTCCCCGGGGAACCGCATCAGGAAATTACGGTTACCGGAGCTCGCGCTTGAGGATCTTGCCGGTGGCGGTCATCGGCAGCTCGTCGCGGAACTCCACGATCCGGGGATATTTGTAGGCCGCCATCGCCTCCCGGCTCCAGGCGATCAGCTCCTCCTCGGTGACGGAGACGCCGGCCGTACGGATGATGTAGGCCTTGACCTCCTCGCCGTGGGAGTCGTGCGGCACCCCCACGACGGCGGCCAGCGAGACGGCCTCGTGGGTCATCAGGACCTCCTCGACCTCCCGCGGGTAGACGTTGAAGCCACCCCGGATGATCATGTCCTTGGCCCGGTCGATGATGAAGTAGTAGCCGTCCTCGTCGCGGCGGGCCACGTCGCCGGTCCGGAACCAGCCGTCCCGCATGACCTCGCCGGTGGCCTCCGGGCGGTTGTAGTAGCCCTTCATGACGTTATGGCCGCGGATGGCGATCTCACCCACGTCGTCCACCGTGCCCCAGTCGCTGTCGATCAGCTTCATCTCGACGCCCCAGACGGGCGTGCCGATCGAGCCGGGCTTGGCCACCTTGCCGAGCTGGTTGAAGGAGGCGACGGGCGAGGTCTCCGACAGGCCGTACCCCTCCATGATGGGGACGTTGAAGGTCTTCTCGAAGTCCTTGAGCACTTCGACCGGGAGCGCGGAGCCGCCGGCGATGGCGGTGGCGAGCGCGGTCGGCGTCTCGGAGCCGCCGCCGTGCAGGGTGGTGAGCAGCGCCCAGTACATGGTGGGCACGCCGGCGAACAGCGTGACCCCCTCGGCGTTCATTAATCGGAGCGCCTCGACGGGCTCGAACCGCGGCATCAGCACCAGCGTGGCGCGGCGGCGGAAGCCCGCGTTCATGATCACGGTCTGGCCGAAGGAGTGGAACAGCGGCAGCGCGCCCAGGTAGACGTCGTGCGGCTGGCGCGGGTACATCTCATCACTGATCATGGCGTTGACCAGCATGTTCTGGTGGCTCAGCTCGGCGCCCTTGGGCTGTCCCGTGGTGCCGCTGGTGTAGAGGATCACCGCGGTGTCGTCGGGCGCGGTCCGCGCGGACTCGAACGTGGTGGGCAGGCCGTCGAGCGCGGCCCAGAGGGACTCCCCGTAGGGCGACTCGGTGGCCAGCGGAGTCGCGGGCAGCACGAAGAAATGCTCGGCGGAGGACTCGTCGAACCCGGCCCGGCCGCGCTCGCCCAGCGGCAGCTCGGGCGTGCCCTCGAAGCAGAACAGCGCCTTCGCCTCGGAGTCCGCCAGATGGTAGGCGATCTCCCGGGACTGGAGCAGCACGTTCAGCGGCACCACGGTCGCGCCGGATTTCAGGATCCCGAAGTAGACGAACGGGAAGTACGGCAGGTTCGGGCAGGCGATCGCGACCCGGTCCCCCTTCCCGATGCCCCGCGAGACCAGCAGGTTCGCCACCTGGCAGGCCACGGAGTCGACGAACGAGTACGGCAGGCGGAGGTCGCCGAAGACCACGGCGGTGCGGTCCGGAGTCTCCCGGGCGCTGTCCTCCAGGACGATGGACAGATTGAGCATGCCCACATAGTTCCACCGCGGCATACCAACCGGTAGGTAACCAGAGGTTGCGAACTGGACGCATTACCGGAACCGGAGTAAGTACGGAGTTATGGAATTCGACTACGTGATCGTCGGGGCTGGGTCGGCGGGGTGTGTGCTCGCCGCGCGCTTGAGTGAGGACCCGAAGGTCAAGGTCGCGCTGATCGAGGCCGGTGGCAGCGACCGCAAGCTGGAGGTCCGCATGCCCGCGGGCTTCGCCAAGCTGTTCAAGACGCCGTACGACTGGAACTACGCCACCACCAAGCAGGCCGAGCTGTCCGGCAGGGAGCTGTACTGGCCGCGGGGGCGCATGCTCGGCGGGTCGTCGTCGATGAACGCGCAGATGTGGGTGCGGGGCACGGCGCTGGACTACGACCAGTGGGACCTGCCCGGGTGGAGCTACGACGAGGTCCTGCCGTACTTCCGGCGGGCGGAGCGCAGATCCGGCTCCAACCACGGCGACGTGTACGGCACCGACGGCGCGATCACGATCTCCGAGCTGCGCAGCCCCAACGTCATCACGGCCGCCTTCCTGGAGGCCTGCGAGGAGATCGGCCTGACCCGGCTGGCCGAGCTGAACGGCCGCTCCAACGAGGGCTACTGCGGCACCCCGGTCACCCAGCTGCGCGGCCACCGCCACAGCGCCGCCGACGCGTACCTGCGCCCGGCCATGAACCGGGGCAATCTCACCGTGCTGACCGCCGCCCAGGTGCGCAGGGTGCTGATCGAGGACGGCCGCGCGGTCGGCGTCGAGTACGGCGACGACCTGCGGGTCAGGGCCAGCCGGGAGGTCATCCTGTCGGCGGGCGCGATCGGCTCGCCGCAGCTGCTGATGCTCTCCGGCGTCGGCGACCCGGACGTGCTCGCCGCCGACCGGATCGACGTGGTGCGGGCGGCCCCGGAGGTCGGTGCGAACCTGATGGACCACCTGGTCACCGGCGCCTTCTTCGAGTGCCCCCGGCCGATCACGCTGAGCGGCGCGGAGTCGCTGCCCAACCTGCTGAACTTCCTGTTCCGGCGGCGCGGCATGCTCACCACCAACGTGGGGGAGGCGGTCGCGTTCATCCGTACCAGCCCGGAGGAGCCCGCGCCCGACATCGAGCTGATCTTCGCGCCGGGGCTGTTCGTGGACCACGGGCTGACCCCGCCGTCCGGGCACGGGATCACCGTGGGCGCCATCCTGCTCCAGCCGGAGAGCCGGGGGCGGATCACGTTACGCGACGGGCAGGCGGTGATCGACCCCGCGTACCTGACGGCCGAGGCCGACCTGCGCCGGCTGGTCGCCGGGCTGAAGGTGGTCAAGCGGATCGCCGGCACCAGCGCGCTCCGGCCGTACGCCGGGGGGCCGATGGATCCCTACTGGGGGCCGGAGAGCGACGAGGAGCTGGCCCGCTGGATCAGGGAACGCGCCGAGACGCTCTACCACCCGGCAGGCACCTGCCGGATGGGCGCGGACGAGGACTCGGTCGTCGACCCGGAGCTGCGGGTGCGCGGCGTGGCCGGGTTACGCGTGGTGGACGCGTCGGTCATGCCCACGCTCAACCGCGGGCACACCCACGCCCCCACCGTCATGATCGCGGAAAAGGCGGCAGACCTCCTCAAGGCGGCACCATGAGCACGACCACCGACATCGACCTCTCGTACATCCCCTTCTGGGCGCGCCCCCAGCAGGAGCGCGCGGACGCCTTCCGCCGCCTGCGCCAGCTGGACCGCCCGCTCTTCTGCCACGAGAACAAGGTCCCCTTCATCAAGCAGGGCGCCGGCTACTACGCCCTGGTACGGCACGCCGACGTCACCGAGGCCAGCCGCAGCGCCGGGATCTTCAGCAGCGAGCCCACCTCCAACAGCATCCCCGACATGCCGAACTGGCTGGCCGTCTACTTCGGCTCGATGATCAGCATGGACGACCCCCGGCACGCCCGGCTGCGCCGCATCGTCTCCCGCGCCTTCACCCCGCGCATCCTCGCCAAGATGGAGGAGGACCTGCAGCGCGCCGCCGCCGAGATCGTCGGCCGGGCCAGAGGCTCGGGCGACTTCGTGCAGGACGTCGCCGCCCGCCTGCCCGTCCAGGTCATCTGCGACATGATGGGCATCCCGCCCGACCGGCACGACGAGATCCTCCGCCACACCAACATCATCCTGGCCAACGCCGACGCCGAGTACGCCGGCATCCCCGTCGACTTCTCCCACCCTGAGGCCCCCTTCCAGCGGTGGCCGGTGGCCCGCGGCCTGCTCAAGCTGATCTCGGCCGGGCGGGCGCTCAGCGCGCTGGCCCGGCGGCTCGGGCGGGAGCGGCGCAAGAACCCGACCGGCGACCTGACCTCGCTGCTGGTCAACGGCGAGGAGCACCTGAGCTCGCAGGAGCTCGGCTCGTTCTTCATCCTGCTCGTGGTGGCCGGCAGCGAGACCACCAGGAACGCGATCACCCACGGGCTCAAGCTGCTCACCGACAACCCGGAGCAGCGGGAGCTGCTGCTCGGCGATTTCGAGCGGCACGTGCCCGGCGCGGTCGAGGAGGTCGTCAGGTACGCCACGCCCGTCATCCAGTTCCGCCGTACGCTGACCCGCGACCACACCATGAACGGCCAGGACTACCACGCGGGCGACAAGGTGCTGCTGTTCTACAACTCGGCCAACCGGGACGAGGCCGTGTTCACCGACCCGGACGTCTTCGACATCACCCGTACGCCGAACCCGCACGTCGGTTTCGGGGGTCCTGGCCCGCACTACTGCCTGGGCGCGCACCTGGCCCGGCGGGAGATCACCGTCATGTTCCGCGAGCTGTTCACCCGGCATCCCGGGATCCGTACCGTGGGCGAACCGGACTATCTGCTGTCCAACTTCGTCAACGGGATCAAGCACGTGGACTACACCTGGTGATCCACTCCCGCGCCTCGGGCGCCTGTGGCAGGATGGATTAGAACGTCATTCTGGAAGGTGGCCGCATGACGACGTCCCCGGTGGAGCGCGCCCCGATCAGGTCGGCAGCCGACTTCGACCTGTCCGACTGGGACTTCTGGGCCCGTCCCATGGACGAGCGGGAGCACGCCTTCCAGCTCCTCCGCGACCTGGACAAGCCCGCCTTCTACGCGGAACCGGAGGTCTCCTTCGCCGCGCCAGGGGTCGGCTACCACGCCCTGGTCCGGCACGCGGACATCCTGGAGGCCAGCCGCAACCCGGAGATCTTCTGCTCCGGCGCGGGTGGCGCCACCAACATCGTCGACATGCCGGCCGAGTTCATCGAGTACTTCGGCTCCATGATCAGCATGGACGACCCCCGGCACGCCCGGCTCCGGCGCATCGTCTCCCGCGCCTTCACCCCCAAGATGATCAAGCAGTTCGAGGCCGACGTGGAGTCGGCCGCCGTGCAGATCGTCACCGACCTGATCGCCACGGGCTCCGGCTGCGACTTCGTCACCGAGGTGGCCGCCCGGCTCCCGCTGAAGATCATCTGCGACATGATGGGCATCCCGGAGAGCGACTACCAGTTCGTCTTCGACCGCTCGAACATGATCCTCGGCGCCTCCGACCCCGAGTACGTCAGCGACCCCGAGGCCATCGCCACCTCCCTGCTCACCGCCGGCATGGAACTCCAGCAACTGGTCCAGGACCTGGCCGCGCACCGCCTCGGCAAACCCACCGACGACCTCACCTCGTCCCTGGTCAACGCCAACATCGACGGCGAGCAGCTGACCGCCCAGGAACTCGGCTCCTTCTTCATCCTGCTCGTCGTCGCCGGCAACGAGACCACCAGAAACGCCATCTCGTACGGCCTGCGCCTGCTCACCGTCAACCCCGACCAGAAGGCCCTCTGGCTGGAGGACCTGGACGGCCGGGCCGCCGGCGCCGTCGAGGAGATCGTCCGGCTGGCGGCGCCCGTCAACTACATGCGGCGCAAGGTCACCCGCGACTACGAGATGAACGGCAACCTGTACCGCGAGGGCGAGAAGGTCGTCATGTACTACTGGTCGGCCAACCGGGACGACCGGGTGTTCGCGGAGCCGTACCGGTTCGACATCGGGCGCAGCCCGAACCCGCACGTCGGCTTCGGCGGTCCTGGGCCGCACTTCTGCCTGGGCGCTCACCTGGCCCGGCGGGAGATCACCGTCATGTTCCGGGAGCTGCTCCGGCGGATCCCCCAGATCGAGGGCGGCTCGCCGGAACGGCTCTTCTCCAGCTTCATCAACGGCACCAAGCACATGACCTGCACGTTCTAGCAGGTCAGGGCTAGCCGGCGGGCTTGGCCACCTTGATGGACTTGAACACGGTGCCCACGTCGGGGAGCAGGTCGTCCTTGATGTCGGGCACCTGCATGTAGACGATCGACGGCAGCGGCGCGCCGGTGTTCACCGCGGCCACCACCACGAGGGTCTTCCCGCCGTCGTCGCTCACCTCGTAGGCGGCGAGCTGGCCGACGCCGCCGCGCAGCTTCTGCCCGCCGACCCTGGTCGCCTTGTTGCCCTTGGGGAACATGCTCTGCCTGGCCTTGTACACCACGGCGCTCAGCACCGGGCGCAGGTCGTCGGCGGTCGTGTACTTGGACGCCAGGTCCTGGGCGAGCGGGCCCGACATGACCTGGGCGAACTGCGGCTTGCCCTTGGTGGTCATGCCCGCGCTGACGAACTGCCGGGTCACGAAACCCCAGGTGGACAGGTTCTTCTGGTGGTCCAGGTCGGTCTTCCACTGGCCGCCGAGCTGCGCCAGCGAGACGTTCGCCTCCTGATCGGTGATCCGGCCCTGCACGGGGGACGGCGTGCCCTCGTAGTCCAGCACGCCGGGCTGCGCCGCCGGCTGGGCGTTCTTGGACGGGGACGGCTTGGCCGCCGGGGTCTCGGCGGGGGAGGCGGCGCCGTCCCCGGCCAGCGGACCGGCCAGGAACGCCCACAGCAGGGCCCCGATCAGCGCGATCAGCACCGAACCGGCGAGCGCGAACAGCCAGATCGGACGGCCGCGCTCCTCGTCCTCGTACTCCTCGATGGCCTGGTAGTTCTCGCCGAAGACGGTGTTCCAGAGCTCCTGCTGGCGGTGCGCGGGCGGCGTCTTCGGCCCGCTGATCTGTCCCGCCGTCACGAACGGCTTGTACGGATCGTCGCCCTGCGGATGCTGCGCCGGCTGCTGCTGGGGTGGCTGCTGCGGGCGCTGGCCGGCCATCGGGAACTGGGGGACGCCGTGCTCGCCGGTCTGCGGGCCCGCGAAGTTGGACGGCCCGGCGGCGGGGGCGGGCGGCGTCGCGGTGGGGGCGTCCGCGCGGTAGAGGGGGGTCTCGCCGGTGCCGAACTGCTGCGGGCTCATCGCGCCGAACTGCTGCGGGTCGCGGGGGCCGGGCTGCTGGGGCTCCGGGGGGCGGTTGCCCTGACGGGGCTGGCCCTGCTGGTTCTGGTGCTGGTTCTGGTGCTGGTTCTGGTCGTACTGATCGAAGGAGGGCACGCCGAAAGGTCCGGTCGAGAAGGGTTCGTGGGGCGGGGGTTCCGGGTCGCGCGACCAGGCGTCGCGCGGCTGTTCGCGCAGTGGCTGCTGATGCGGCTGCTGATGTGGCTGCTGATGCGGCTGCTGGTGCGGCTGCGGGGGTTGTTGCTGGGGGAACTGCTGGTCGCGGAACTGCGGTTCACGCGGCTGGGACTCCCACGGCGGGGGCTCCCGGAACTGCGGGGCTTCGCGCGGGTCCGGCTGCGGCTCCCGGTAGAGCGGGCGTCCGAAGGGATCGGTGCCGCCGCGGCCGGGCCGGGGCTGCTGGTCGTACTCGTTGATCGGCGGCGGGAGGACCGGATGTTCCCCCGTGCGGTACGGCCGCTGGCCGTACGGATCGGAAGGAGGCGGCTCGTGCGGCGGACGGCCGCCAGGCGGTCCGGCGGCCGGTGGCACCTCGGGCCAGGCCGGAGGCATTTCCGGCCAGCCGCCACGAGCAGCGGCTCGCTGCGACTCGTTCTGCTCCGAGGGCATGGGACCTCCCGAGATCATGCCCGAATTGGGGGCGCCTGGCATGATCTCATGCGACCCGGGGGGCACCGCAGCGAAACCCGAGAAAGCCCCCCGGAACTGCTCACCCGTGGGGTCGGTCGGCGGATCCTGCATCGGAAGGTCCGTCTGCCGGAATTCCGGGCCCGATCCCGGCTCGCCTGAGTACGCCACGAGACGAGGGTAGAGGAACGGGACACCAGCGGTCACAACGGATCTATCACCATCGCATATCGGCAGTTGACTCCGCGTGTAAGATCGCCTCTCCCTCAATAACATCGGCTATCAGGTTGCCGACTGCGCTAGGCTTGAACTATGCGTGCGGAGACCCTGCTCCTTACCGGGCCGCATCGAGTGAGCTGATCTCAAGCCTCGATGCGGCTGCCCCTCGTGCTGTATGCCGGGGGGTTTCTTTATGGGCAGGTGTCGATAAATCAGGAGTGGACCGTGGAAGAGCAGGTGTACGACCCGCAGGCGCTGCAGGCCAAGTGGCAGCCGCGCTGGGAGGAAATGAAGCCCTACGCCGCGAGCGAGGACCCGGCCGACCCCCGGCCGCGCAAGTACATGCTCGACATGTTCCCGTACCCCTCCGGCGACCTGCACATGGGCCACGGCGAGGTGTTCGCGATCGCGGACGTCGTCGCCCGCTACTGGTTCCAGAAGGGTTACAACGTCCTGCACCCGATCGGCTGGGACTCCTTCGGCCTGCCCGCGGAGAACGCCGCGATCAAGCGCAACGCGCACCCGGCCGAGTGGACCTACGCCAACATCGAGACCCAGGCCACCTCCTTCAAGCGGTACGGCATCTCCTTCGACTGGACCCGCCGCCTGCACACCAGCGACCCCGAGTACTACCGCTGGAACCAGTGGCTGTTCAACCGCTTCTTCGAGCGCGGCCTGGCCTACCGCAAGGGCGGCCTGGTCAACTGGTGCCCCAACGACCAGACCGTGCTGGCCAACGAGCAGGTCGTGCAGGGCAAGTGCGAGCGCTGCGGCGCGGTCGTGGTGCGCCGCGAGCTGACCCAGTGGTACTTCAAGATCACGGAGTACGCGGACCGCCTGCTGGACGACATGGCCCGGCTGGAGGGCGGCTGGCCCGACCGGGTGCTGACCATGCAGCGCAACTGGATCGGCCGCTCCACCGGCGCGGACGTGCGCTTCCAGGTCGAGGGCCGGGACGAGCCCGTCACCGTCTACACCACCCGCCCGGACACGCTGTTCGGCGCCACCTTCTTCGTGGTCGCCGCCGACGCGCCGCTGGCCGCCGAGATCTGCGCGCCGGAGGAGCTGGGCGCGCTGGAGGCGTACCGGGCGGAGGTGGCGAAGCTGACCGACATCGAGCGGCTGGCCACCGACAAGGAGAAGACCGGCGTCTTCCTGGGCGTGCACGCGATCAACCCGGTCAACGGGGAGCGCATCCCGGTCTGGGCGGCCGACTACGTGCTGGCCGACTACGGCCACGGCGCGATCATGGCCGTGCCCGCGCACGACCAGCGCGACCTGGACTTCGCCCGCAAGTTCGACCTGCCCGTGCGGGTCGTCGTGCACACCGGCATGGCCGACCCGGGCGAGACCGGCGTCGCCACCCCCGGCGAGGGCACGATGGTCAACTCGGGGCCGTTGGACGGCCTGGCCAAGGCCGGGGCGATCAGCCGGATCATCGAGATCCTGGAGGAGCGCGGCACCGGGCGGGCCACCGTCAACTACCGGCTGCGCGACTGGCTGCTGTCCCGGCAGCGGTTCTGGGGCACCCCGATCCCGATCATCCACTGCTCCGACTGCGGCGAGGTCCCGGTCCCCGACGACCAGCTGCCGGTGACCCTGCCGGACCTGCGCGGCGAGGCGCTGGCCCCGCGGGGCGTCTCCCCGCTGGCCTCGGCCTCCGACTGGGTCAACGTGGCCTGCCCCAAGTGCGACGGCCCCGCCAAGCGCGACACCGACACGATGGACACCTTCGTCGACTCCTCCTGGTACTTCCTGCGGTACGTGGACCCGGCGTACGAGGAGGGTCCCTTCGACGTGGAGCGGATCCGCAAGTGGGGCCCGATCGACCAGTACGTCGGCGGCGTCGAGCACGCCGTCCTGCACCTGCTGTACAGCCGCTTCTTCACCAAGGTGCTGTACGACATGGGCATGGTCGACTTCGAGGAGCCGTTCCTGCGGCTGCTGAACCAGGGCCAGGTCATCAACGAGGGCAAGGCCATGTCCAAGAACCTGGGCAACGGCGTGGACCTGGGCCAGCAGATCGACGCGTACGGCGTGGACGCCGTCCGGCTGACCATGGTCTTCGCCGGGCCGCCCGAGGACGACATCGACTGGGCCGACGTGTCCCCGCTGGCGTCCCAGAAGTTCCTGGCCCGGGCCTTCCGCGTGATGACCGAGGTGTCGAGCGCGCCCGGCGTGGACCCGGCCACCGGGGACCTGGCGCTGCGCAAGGTCACGCACCGCACGCTGGACGAGGTCACCCGGCTGGTGGAGAGCAACCGCTTCAACGTCGCCGTGGCGCGCATGATGGAGCTGACCTCGGCCACCCGTAAGGCGATCGACTCCGGGCCCGGCGCGGCCGACCCGGCGGTCAGGGAGGCCGCCGAGACGCTGGCGGTCATGCTGTCGCTGGTCGCGCCGTACGTGGCGGAGGAAGGCTGGGAGCGGCTGGGACACCAGCCGTCGGTGGCGGTGGCCGGCTGGCCCGAGGCGGACCCGGCGCTGCTGGTGCTGGACTCGGTCACCTGCGTGGTGCAGGTGGCGGGCAAAGTCAGGGACAGGCTGGAAGTTTCACCGGACATTTCGGACGCCGACCTGGAGGTGCTGGCGCTGGAGTCGGACAAGGTGCGGCCGTACCTGTCCGGGGCTCCGCGCAAGGTCATCGTGCGTGCGCCAAAGCTGGTGAACATCGTTCCGTGAGGCGCCGTCCCGGTGCGGGGGGTCCGCCCGCCGCACCGGGACGTTCACCGACATTGACCGTGGTGTCGCGCGACGCTCAAAATTGCGGCGAGCCACACATGTCGAACATCGTATGAGGCGTGCGGTCAGGGCATGCCGCGACCACCGCCGCTCGGTTGAGCGGCGGCTCTTGGGGTGCGCGCCGACCGTCGGCTCAAGACGGCCGCCCCCAGGGTGGAGGGCGGTCTACCTTGTCCTTGAAGTCCTTAACGTCCGGATTCGCTATCCCCAGGCTCGGCAGAGTCCTGGGGTCTGTCGCGGTGAGCCTGGGAATGGTGGCGGCGATGCTCGTCGCGACCAGCGCCCCCGCGATGGCGGCCGGCACCGGCACCGGCTACCTGCACACCTCCGGAAACAAGATCGTCGACGCCACGGGCGCGACGGTTCGCATCACCGGTATCAACTGGTTCGGCATGGAAACGGACAACAAGACGTTCCACGGCCTCTGGGCGAGTGTGACGTGGCGGTCCCAGATCGATCACATGGCGCAGCTCGGGTACAACACCATCCGGGTGCCGTACTCCGATGACGCCCTCAAGGCCGGCGCGGTCGCGACCGGCATCAACGACTTCACCAACCCGGACCTCATCGGCCTCTCCCCGCTCCAGATCCTGGACAAGGTCATCGAGTACGCCGGCACCAAGGGCATGCGGATCATCCTGGACCGGCACCGGCCCACCGCGGCCGGCCAGTCGGCGCTCTGGTACACCTCCACGGTCCCGGAGAGCACCTGGATCGCCAACTGGCGGATGCTCGCCCAGCGGTACGCGGGCAACACCACCGTCATCGGCGCCGACCTGCACAACGAACCCCACGCCGAAGGCACCAACCCCAACGCCACCGGCTCCTGCTGGGGCTGCGGCGTCCAGACCCGCGACTGGCGCCTGGCCGCCGAACGCGCCGGCAACGCCATCCTGGAGGTCCAGCCCAACTGGCTGATCTTCGTCGAGGGCGTCAGCTGCCCGAGCGGCGGCCTCTCCAACGTCTGGGACAACGACCCGAGCAACGACGAGGACTGCGGCTGGTGGGGCGGCAACCTCAGCCGCGCCGGCGAGTTCCCGGTCCGGCTCAACGTCGCCAACCGGCTCGTCTACTCGCCGCACGAGTACGCCACCTCGGTCTTCAACCAGGACTGGTTCAGCGACCCGACGTACCCGGCCAACATGCCGGCCATCTGGGACAAGTACTGGGGCTACATCTACAAGCAGAACATCGCGCCGATCATGATGGGCGAGTTCGGCAGCACGCTGGCCAGCAACGTGGACCGGATCTGGCTGACCGAGCTGATGAGGTACACGGGGACCGGAGTGAACGGGATGTCGTTCACGTACTGGTCGTGGAACCCGAACTCGGGGGACACCGGTGGAATCGTCATGGACGACTGGGTGACGGTGCAGACCGCCAAACAGAACATCCTGCAGCCTTACCTGATCGCGCCGGTGCCGCCGGGATCGTCCCCTGATCCGACGGACACGACGGCGCCGAGCACACCGTCGAGCCTGGCGGCGTCCGGGACGACGGCTACGGGTACTTCGCTGGCGTGGACCGCTTCCACGGATACCGGCGGTAGTGGTCTGGCCGGGTACGACATTCTGCGTGCGCCCGGGGCGAGTGGCGGGTCGTTCGCGGTGGTGGGTACCTCGACGACGCCTTCGTTCGCGGCTACTGGCCTGACGGCTTCGACGACGTACCGGTTCCAGGTACGGGCGCGGGACAACGCGGGCAACGTGTCGGCGGTGTCGAACACCGTGAGCGTGACGACCTCGGCCGCGACGGACACGACGGCGCCGAGCACACCGTCCAGCTTGACGGCGTCCGGGACGACGGCGACCGGCACGTCCTTGGCGTGGACCGCGTCCACCGACACCGGCGGTAGCGGTCTCGCGGGGTACGACATCCTCCGCGCGCCCGGCGCGAGTGGCGGGTCCTTCGCCGTGGTGGGTACCTCGACGACGCCTTCGTTCGCGGCTACCGGCCTGACGGCTTCGACCACGTACCGGTTCCAGGTGCGGGCGCGTGACGGTGCCGGCAACCTGTCCCCGGTGTCCAACACGGTGAGCGTGACGACGTCGGCCACCACCGACACCACAGCGCCGAGCACGCCGTCGAGTCTGGCGGCGTCCGGGACGACGGCTACGGGCACGTCGCTGGCGTGGACTGCTTCCACCGACACCGGCGGTAGTGGTCTGGCCGGGTACGACATTCTGCGTGCGCCCGGGGCGAGTGGCGGGTCGTTCGCGGTGGTCGGTACGTCGACGACCGCTTCGTTCGCGGCCACTGGCCTGACGGCTTCGACGACATACCGGTTCCAGGTGCGGGCGCGTGACGGCGCCGGCAACCTGTCCCCGGTGTCCAACACGGTCACCGTCACCACCACCGGTGGGAACACCGGCGGCTGCTCGGTCGCCGCCACCACGCAGAGCGCCTGGCAGAACGGCTACGTCATCCAGCCGATCAACGTGACCAACACCGGCACGTCCGGCATCAACGGCTGGACAGTGACCTTCACCCTTCCGTCCGGTCACACCATCTCCGGCTTCTGGAACGCCGTCGTCACCGTCAGCGGCCAGACCGTGACCGCCAGGAACACCACCTCCAACGGCACTCTGGCCCCCAGCGGCAGCACCAACTGGGGATTCCAGGCCACCCGGCCGAACGGCAACACCTCCCTGCCGTCCGGCTACACCTGCACCTCCCCCTAACCCATCGCCAGAGAGCGGGGGCCGGACGCCCTCCGGCCCTCGCCTCTCCTTGACCGATTTCCGCCGCGCGTCTTCTCGTCCTGATGGAAGGGCGGGTGCCGCTGCCTGATGGTCCTCGCCGTGCGCCTCTTGCGGGATGCGGGGTGAGGTCTTGCTGCACGTGTATCCGCGCCCGAAGTGCGAGAGTCAGGTGCTCTCGGCTTTTGTGTCGTTACCTACGGGGTGGGCAGTGCGGCGGTGATTCTGGTGAGCATCTCTTCCAGGATCGGGCCGGAGGTGCCGAAGTTCAGGCGGGCGAAGCCATCTGGAGCGCCGAAGAGCGGGCCGGGGTTCAGTCGGACCCCGGCCCCGCTTTCCAGGTAGTCGGCCGCGTCGGGGATGCCGAAGTCGAGCCAGGCCAGGTAGGTGGCCGCCGGGGGCTGGTAGCGGACGTGTGCGGGCATACGTTCGGCGATCAGTTTTCGGTTGCGGTCGAGGATCGCGAGGACTTCGGCCAGCCAGGCGTCGCCGTGCCGCCAGGCGGCGATGGTGGCGTCCACTCCGAGCACGCTGGGGGTGCCGTACAGATCGAGGGGCTGTGCGTCGAAGGCGGCTCTGACCGCTGGGTGGCCGAGGTGGGCGACCGCGCAGCGTACGCCGGCCATGTTGAACGCCTTGCTGGCCGAGGTGAGGGTGATCGTGCGGTCTGGGAGCAGGGTTCCGAACGGGATGTGCGCGTCCGGACTGAACGCGAGGTCGGCGTGGATCTCGTCCGAGATCACGATCATGTCGTGTCGTTCGGCGAATTCCGCCAGGCTGGACAGTTCGGCGCGGGTGAAGCAGTGGCCGGTCGGGTTGTGAGGGTTGACCAGGAGCAGGACCTTGGTCGCTCCGATGTCCGAGGGCAGTTCGAAGTGCCACGTCTCGCCGTCTGGCGTCAGCTCCATCGGAACCGGACGGCGGTCCATGGCGCGCAGCGTGTTCAGGAACGCGTTGTAGGTCGGGGTGTGGACGAGTACGCCGTCGCCGGGCTTGGTCATCAGGTGCAGCACGATCTGGAGAATCTGGTTCAGTTCCGAGAACGTGCGCACCAGGCCCGGATCCGGCTGGAACCCGTATCGCGTCTCCATGCGCTCCGCGAACGCCTCCGCCAGCGGGCCGACGGAGTCATCCAGCCAGTTCGGGTACCCCAGGTCGGTGTCCACCCGCCGCGCGACAGCCTCCCGTACGGCCTCCGGCGGCGGAAAGTCCATGTCGGCGACCCAAGCCGGAATCACCCCCGGCCGGACCTGCGTCCACTTCAGCCCATCCCGGACGGCCGCATCGGCCAACGTCAGTTCATCCAGCTTCCCGATCACAACTCATAATATTTCCCCCAAAAAGTCACATCATTACCCGGCATCCCCGTTTCCGTACGCTGACGGACGTTTCACCCTCGCCCGCCTGCCCGCGCATGCCTCGCCCAGCACCCTTCGGGTCGACACCCAGCCGCTGTGGACGCGCCGCGACGTCGACCAACCCGGCCTCCGTCAGCACTCAAGCGTCGAGGTTTCTGGCGACATGCCCGGCGAGATTGAGGACGGTGCCATCACGTAAAGGCGGCGGAGCTCACGAGACCGCCACTCACTGCGAGCCCTGCGCACCGCAACCCCGCCTTGACGCGGCGACGCAGCTCACGCGACCGCCACTCACGCGAACGTCAGAGTTTGCGGAGGACGGCGGTGACCTTGCCGAGGACGGTGGCCTCGTCGCCGGGGATGGGCTCGTAATTCGGGTTGTGGGGGACCAGCCAGACGTGGCCGTCCTTGCGCTTGAAGGTCTTGACGGTGGCCTCGCCGTCGATCATGGCGGCGACGATGTCGCCGTTGTCGGCCACCGGCTGCTGGCGGACCACGACCCAGTCGCCGTCGGCGATGGCGGCCTCGATCATCGAGTCGCCGGAGACCTGGAGCAGGAAGAGGGTGCCTTCGCCGACCAGTTGCTTGGGCAGGGCGAACACGTCTTCAATGCTCTGTTCGGCGAGGATCGGGCCACCAGCGGCGATTCGGCCGACCAAAGGCACATACGCGGCGGTGGGCCGGTTGAAGCCTGAGTCCTCCTCGGCCGCATCCGGATCCACCCAAAGCACGGGCTCGCCGGGAAGGCGCACTTCCAAGGCCCGCGGGCGATGCGGGTCACGGCGCAGGTAACCCTTGCGCTGGAGGGCGGTCAGCTGGTGGGACACGCTGGAGGTGCTGGTCAGCTGGACGGCCTCGCCGATCTCGCGCATGGACGGCGGGTAACCACGCTGCTGGACCGAATCGCGGATCACCTCAAGGATCTTGCGCTGCCGTGGGGTGAGACCGAGCGAGTCGCGCCGGCGCACCGCCAGGTCGCTCACGCTCTCGTCCTGCTGGCTCACCAGACCGTCGTTGTTCACCCGGGCACCTCCCAATCCGTGTTCCCAATGTCGCTCAGAGCGACGGTACCGCGATTCAAGATCAATATCAAACAATTGTTCGATAGTCCTCGAAAACGTCGGTCCCGTGGTGTACAACATCGTACGGGAGTTCGATCGACATCGTGTTCGATTCGGCGATCTTTCTTCCAAGTTTTGATCTTCCTCGGTGGCTGGAGGTAACAATGCGAGCCACGAATCCGTCCGTGCATACCGATCAGGTGCCGAACGTCCTGAATCTCGTCCCGCGCCTGCAAGCTCGGCTTTCCCCTTCATCCCGGCAGACCCCCTCTACCGGTGGCCTCGCGCAACCTCGTCCGGGTGATCCCCTCACCCAGGTTCATTCCGGTGACTCCTCCGCGCAGGACCCTGCCGCCGTCTCGCAAGTCCGTTCGCGTGATTCCTCCGGGCGGGGACGTTCCGGTAGCTCTTTCGCACAGGGCCGCGCCGGGGACTCTCTCGGTCGTTCCAGTGGCTCTTTCGCACAAGGCCGCGCCGACGACTCGCTCGGTCGTTCCGGTGGCTCTTTCGCACAGGGCCGTACCGGGGACTCGCTCGGTCGTTACGGTGGCTCTTTTGCGCAGAGCCGCGCCAGTGAGTCGCTCGGACGGGGCCGGTCCACGCCGGGTGCTTCCAGTGGCTCCCTCGCGCACGGTCGCTCCAGCGGTTTCCTCGCGCATGGGAGTCTGGTCGGTTCCTCCGGGAAGGGTCGTCTTGTCGGCGTTCCCGGGCAGGGCCGTACCGGTAGGTCTCTGGTGCAGGGTTCTGGTGGCCCCTTTGTCCAGGGTCGTCCCGGTGGCTTACCGGTGTACGTCCGTCATTCCCGCCCGCCCGTGCGAGGCCGTTCCAACCCGCCCGTGCGCCTCACCCGCCGGGGCCGTATCGTCCTCATCGCTTTCGTCTCGCTGCTCACCCTCGTCTTCCTCTGGTATGGCACACGCTCCGCCGTCACCGCCTCTACCGGTGTCCCCGACCGGGCCGGCCTCCCTTGGGTCACCGTCCAAAAGGGCGACACCCTCTGGAAGATCGCCACAGCCATCAGCGAGGGCAACGACCCAGGCCCGATGGTCCGCCAAATAATGACCCTCAACGGCCTTCCCGACCCCTTGATCCGCCCCGGCACCAAGCTCTACTTACCCACCGGCCAAGCCGGCTGACCAGGCCTTCACCTCTACTCGAACTAACCCGAATCGCCCAGCAATCTTCCGATCGCTGGCTCCGCCAACCCCGGGTCAGGCTTCACCCCCTGACCCGCCTTCCGGCGGACTTCGACGATGGCCCGGTTGTCCAGTCCTTGCTGGACTTCAAGGGCCTCGGGATTGCCGTGGTA
>NZ_BOOA01000084.1 GCF_016862995.1 Acrocarpospora phusangensis | reverse complement strand
AGCCAGAGAAGATCCTCAGTGCACTCATGGTGGGGCGAGCCAGGGCCGGTGCATGTAGCCCAGTCGTGGCTGCGACCTGCACTGATGGATTGTCGGCACCGACACAGCCGGGCAGGCTTGCCTGCCTGACGGCCCCGACGCCGGCGGCGCCGTGGTGCCGCGAGGCCCGTCCCTGGAGCGGAACGAGCCTCGCCACACAAGCCTCGGATATGCGGAAGATCAGAGAGCCATCAGCTTGAAGCCGGCCTGGTCGATATAGCGGGCGGACCAGAACTCGCCGTTCCCCTTGCCGGGATACCAATGCATTCCACCGCTCCCGTCATATACGGCGAGCAGGTCGCGTTTACCGTCCTGGTTGAGGTCCGCCAGCTCCATATGGCGGAATCCCGCCTGCCCAAGGTAGCGGGCGGACCAGAACGTTCCGTCGCCCTTGCCGGGATACCAGTGCATCCCATGGCTTCCGTCGTAGACCGCGAGAAGATCGGCCGCGCCATCATTGTTGAGGTCGCCCACCGCCATGTTCTTGAAGCCGGCCTGGTCGATATAGCGAGCCGACCAGAACGTGCCATCTCCCTTGCCGGGATACCAGTACATCCCTCCGCTCCCGTCATATACGGCGAGCAGGTCCAGCTTGCCGTCCTGGTTGAGGTCCGCCAGCTCCATATGTCGGAAGCCGGCCTGGCTGATATAGGCAGCCGACCAAAACGTCCCGTCACCCTTCCCCGGATACCAGTAGAGCCCATTGCTACCTTCGTAAATCGCCAGCAGGTCGGCCTTGCCGTCCCGGTTCAGGTCGCCCTTCGCCATCAGCTTGAACCCGGCCTGCGACCAGTAGCGCGCCGACCAGAACGTGCCGTCGCCCTTGCCGGGATACCAGTAGAGCCCTCCGTCGCTGTCGTATATCGCCAGTAGATCGGCCTTGCCGTCGCCGTCCAGGTCTGCGGGATTCCTGGGCGGCGGCGGGGGTGGCGGCGGAGGCGGGGGCACCGGAGGATTCGGCGGCTGGGGAGGATTCTGTCCGGTGTCGTCTCCGACATCACGGCAGGTGCGGGAGGTAATGGTAACCGTCTGAGTATCGGCAAAGGATATGTACAGCGGATTGATAACGTCATTGTTGGTGAATGGGGACCGCGAAGGGTCGAGATAGTTTCCGCCCAAGTTGGGCCCGCTGGCCGTGAAGTAGATGGTGCACGGGTAAGGGACCACGAACTGATCGATGTCGATCCCGGGCCATCCGCCGGCGCGACCGCCATTGGGCGAGACGTAGCCGACGTTCCATACACTGCTGTTGTCGTCGTCCTTCCAGCGATACTCGATAAGAGCACTGGAGTTGTTCACCAGCACACCACAGGGAGGAAAGGAGCATCCCCCGAGAGTCGTGACCGGGTCGTTCGTCTTGCTGGAGTCCTCCGCCAGCGCGGGAGACGCGCTGGTGAAGACGGGAGCTGAGATGATAGCGACGGCTAACATCGCCCATCTCCGCAATAAGGCCATGGTTTCCCTTCCGTATGCCGGTGCCTGATCCTGGTCCAAGGGTTTACGAGACAAGGCAGCACAATTGATCGCCTCGGCTGGAGCCGCTGGTTTCGGCGGTGGATTGGCGAGCCCGTCCCCTGGTGTCCCCGTGTCCGGCCGGCCCCGTACGACCCGATTCGCGTGTACGGCGACAAGCAAATCCCGGACAACGACACAAAGATGCGGTGGCCTGCCGGACAAGGCCATTGAAAGGGCGTCTGGGGGTGTTGTGCCGCAGGCTGTGAATTGTCCGCACAACCTCGCACAAGTACAGCCGCTGGTACTTCAAGGCCGACCACCCAGCAACGCCTCCATCACGCGGCCTCATCGCCGGTGCCGGCTACGCTCGACGCGGACCGTGCCTCAAATGCCTGTCAGTGCCGGGAACCGCGTCACCTATGCGACCTGGGCTTGCCCGAGGGATCAGTCCGCCGGGACGATCACGGCGGAGCACTCGGGCGGTGCCCAGGGCGGTCACCGGCGAGCACGCTGCTCACCCCTCGGGCGGTGTTCGATTCCGCGACCGATGCGGCCGGTGGCCGTTGTAACGATCGACGCACTCGGTCAGGACGGCGTGCAGATGTGCGCCAGATCCCGGTGCCGATGATCCCCCCGGGCAGCGTGGTCGGTGCGCCCAGGACGGTTCGGCCGCAGTCGCCATGAAGTAGAGGCACGGCGCCGTGGACACGGCCGCCACCCGCGGGGGTTGCGCGGATCAAGGTATTTCTGCGTGCCACTTCCCGGGCTACCTCTACCACCGCCTCCGATCATGGGTACGGCCCGGCCGTTCCCGCCGTCAGGTCTGGATCCACCTCTTCATGATCCAGTTCATCCGGCGTCCGAATGCCGGTCCTGCGAACTGCACGGAGCACGGGTCTCAGGGTGGACCGCTGTCGTTCGGGTCGGAGTGTTCCGGCTCGCTGGGCGAGGTCACGGTGCCGTCACCCAGGACCAGCTCGCCGTGGACCTGGTACGTGTAACGGTCGCCGAAGACGGTGACGTCGTCGGTGCGCAGGTGGTCCAGTGCGGCGGCCAGGCCCTCGTGGTCTCCCAGGTCGCCCAGCCAGCTGGCGAGCTGAAATTGGAGATTCACAACAATATCGTCATTTGGTTCGCCGGATTGGCGGAGGTCGTCTAGCAGGGCCCTTATTGCCGCGATGCGGTCGTTTTGCGTGCCGGTGAAATCGTTGGTCTGGGGTTTGTCCCGGAGAATGCGGTGATCGGCGATGGCCTGCCGTACCAGGGTGAGGGCGCGGGTGTGGTCGCCGGCTGAGAAATGGGCCGCTGCCAGGTTCGCGCCCGCGGTGATGGTGGCGGGGTGGCGGGTGCCGTAGACGCGACGGTGCTCGTTCAGGCTCCGGGTGAGGTGGGTGATGGCTTGGTCGAAGTCGCCTGCCCCGTAGAGCGCGTGTCCGAGGTACTCGCGGGTTGCCAGGGTGGCGGGGTGGTCGGAGCCCCACAGTTGCTGGTACTGAGCCAGGGCCTGTTCGTACAGGGCGGCGGCTTGTTCCGGGTCGCCGCTGTTCATGGAGATGTTGGCGAGACCCGCCCGGACGAGGGCCGCGCGGGTGAGAAGAACCTTGATTCGGTGGGGGTGCTCGGGGACGAACGTGGGGGGTTGGTTGGCCAGGTGGTCGTTGAGGGAGTCGGCGTGGGGTAGCGCGGCGCGCAGGAGGGGCCACCGCGCGGGGTCTTCGAGGTCGGTGTGGAGAGCGGTGCGGAGGAGTTCGACGGCGTAGCCGAGCGCGGCCGCGATGTCGGCGGGGCGGCGGTGGGAGTCGGTGGGATCCGCGCTGCGGGCGACGGCCTGGACCAGGCGGTGCATGCCGATGGTCTCGCGATCGAGGCTGATCAGGTTGTAGGCGGCGAGCACGCCCAACGCCCCCTGCAAACCGGGTAGGTCGGTGGCGGCGTTGCGATGGGACCAGCGCGGGAAGATCCGGCCTGCCCGCTGCGCGTCCTGCCGGTCCGATCGGTCCAGCCACGCTTCAAAGCGCGCGTCCCACATCATGATTCTTCTGGTCCGGCGTCCCGTCCAGTCGTCGAAGGACATGGGGCGGGTCAGCGGATCCAGCAGGACGCGCGGGATGGCCTCCGGTCCCCACCAGGCCAGGGTTCTGAGAACATCGCCCGCGAGCGGGAATTCGAAGGTGATCTGATCGAGGGTGATCCGCCAGATCCGTGCGATCGTTCGTTCGGCGTCGGCTCCCCGGGCGGCCTGGTCGTACATGACAGCGGGCTGTTCGGCGAGCAGTTCCAGGTACGCGCGAGGAGTCAGGCGGGTCTGGTGCAGGAACGCGGCGGCCTGGTCGACGGCCAGCGGCAGGCAGCCCAGCTCGCGTACCAGTTCGGGCGCGCCTTCACCGGGCTCGGACGGGCCGATGATCCTGGCCAGCAGCTCAATGCTCTCCTGTTCGCTGAGTACGTCCAGGCGCAGCACGTCCGCGCCGAGCCGGTGCCATCCTTCGCCCAGCCGGCTGGTCATCACGATGCGGCCCGAGGACACGCGACCCAGAAGTGTCGCGACATCGGCCGGGTCAGAGACGTTGTCCAGGACCAGCAACCATCCCCGATGGGAGGCAAGCCAGACGACGGCCCGTTCGGCGAGGATGTCCAGCGACTCGCCGGCCATCTCGGGTTGCAGGGCGATGGCCAGCTCGGCCAGTCCCGCATCCAGGTTCGCGGGCGTCTCGGCGGTGATCCACCAGACCGGGTTGAACCGCTCGCGCTGCTCGAACGCGTACTGGGCCGCCAGCGTCGACTTTCCGACCCCGCCCATTCCGTGCACCGCCGCCACCACGACGGGTCCGGGGCGTTCCAGCGACTCCCGCAGATCGGTCAGCTCATCGTCCCGCCCGACGAAGACCTGGCCGCGGACCGGGACGTTCACGAGCCCCGGCGACGCCTCCACCTCCGTGATGGGACGCGCCGCCTCGGAGGGGAGCACCAGAGGGGGAGCCGAGGCGGGATCCCGTGTTTCACCGTCGGCCGGCGCTTCCGAGTTCAGACGTTCCATCCACTGGTTGGCGGCCTCCGCCAAGGCGGCGATCACGAGCGCCGTCACCAGCCACGCCCAGCTCCACACCCCGCCGTTGAGCACCTGGTTGATCGCCACCCCGGCGGCCACCAGGCCGGCGGCAGCCGCGACCACACGGGCTGTCAGCCGTACCACTCGCATTCGGGAGCCTCCGTCGTGTCGCCACTATTGAAGGCCATGAACGCCCCTTTTGAACCAGTGTCGTATAACGACGTCTCATGGTCATGCCGCGTAGACGCGAATGCCGCCCTGGTCGTGGTGGAAGCCCGCACGGAGGTTCAGGGGCGCGCCCGGCCGTGGGATACACCGTCCCTCTGAGTGAGCGTGCCGTGCCGGAGGCCTCGCGGGGGACGCGCGTTCCTGTCGAACCCGGGGAATGACGGCTCACTCCGAGGCGTCGTGAGTGATCCGTTCCCACCAGGCTTCCGCCTGCCGTCCGAGCCCACTCGCGGTGAAGGCCAAGGCCGCGAGAGCTCCCCCGGTCGCGATACCTGTGGTTCCGAGCAGGACTTCGTGGTTGTCGAGGAGGTTGGCCGTCCCCGCGCACGCGACCGCGACTCCGCTGCCGATGAACGCCCACCACATCAGGCCGGCACGGTTTGCCCTGGCGGCGACGGCGGCTCCGGCAATCGTCACCCCGACCCCCACGAGCGCCAGCCCGACCCACACGTCATCCACGCTGATGTGAGCAAGCCCCGTGAGGGCCATCATGACCCCACCGACGATCACGGCCATCCCCACGCCGAGGTCGCTCAACGTGCCGAGCGGCACGTGCTCCAGGCGCGCCACCACGTCCTTCGGCCCGATGACGAGACCGAGCCCGGCACCGGCCCCGGCGAGCGCGAACACGAGAACCGTGATGTTGAACAATGTGCTGCCCTGCCCAGCGGCCAGATACCCGATCGCCGACGCGGCGACCGCGGCCGCGCCGCCGACCATGCCCATCCCGACCAGCAGCTGCAGAGCATGCCCGCTCGCGGGAATCAGAAGGGCGACGGCGATCAGAACGGCAGCGGCGAGCGTGGCGTACCCGGCCCACGGAGGCGGGAGCGCGGCGGCCAGCAGTGTCGCGGCCAGCGCCAGAGCGAGCAGAGTCCACAGGACGGCCCGCGCGATGGCCGAGCCCGGACGAGAATGCAGCCAGACAGCGGCGAAGGAAAGCGCGACAAGCAACACAGCGGCGATCGACCAGTACCCGATGTCGTTGGCGAGCACATTTCCGAACAGCCCAACAGTGAAGGAGAAAGCCACGATGACGACCTGGCGCAACCGCCCGCCCGGGGCTTGAGGCTCGGCTCCGTTCCTCCGTTCCGGCACCGGTGGGTTGGCGGTACTGTCAGTTTCCATGGCGGGCTCCTGGGTCGGCCACTGTGCGCAAATCAACTTAGGGCAAACAGACCGCCCATATCAGGCGAATAATGAAACTACTTTCAACAAAGCTCGTGGCGGATTGCCAAAGACATATCTGATGACGCAGCGTCACCAGGACTTTCGCGCCTGAACCAATTTCTTTACACTCCGCATCGGGATTGGGATTCGCGGGGTGGATGGTGCGGCTTGCTTGGGGCTTTGCCTCGGCAATGTTCACGCGCACTCACTGGCGGCTATGGTGGTGAATGCCACAGTCTTTGATGACATCCGGAACCGTAGGATGTTGCGAGTGTAGCGGCCGAATGAACAGTAGATTCTCGGCGCGACCATCCGACCTGAGGCGTCCCACTCAGGAGATGCGTTCAATATTCGAAACCAGCGAGCGATATTGAACGAAGGGCACTGTCCTCCCTGACGCGGTGGGCGCTCCCAGAGACGCTGAAGTGGACTGTCATCATTCCTTACTTCCGCTACCTGAACAGGAGGAGGACCGTGAGAATTCTCGCGCTTCCAGAACCGCGGAGAACCCTACGGCGATCCATGCTCGCGGCGGCCTTCCTGGCCCTCGGCTTCCAGCACGCCGCGGCCCCCGCCCGGTGATGTCACCGGCCAGGGCGTCGACTCCTTCGGTGCCAAGTGGTACAGACTCGACGCGAACGGCAACAAGATCGATAAAGACTGAATGCCCGGCCACGGCCCGTACGCACAACAACTGGCCCAGGTTCGGAACGAAAGGTCCCCGGCAGATACATCCGCCGGGGACCCTGAGCTGGGCCCGGTGGCTACGTCGCGCTGACCCGCGTCGGCTGGGAGGCCTGGGGCAGCCTGAAGCCCTTAACGAAGAGCCAGACGGGCAGGACCAGGACCTCGAACAACCCGCCGGGGGCCAGCATCAGCATGCCCGGACCCATGTCCATGTCCACGATGCCGAGGAGCTCCAGCGGCACCCCCAGCAGAAGCAGGACATAGCCAACGAATCCGAGGACCGCGATGGGCCGGGGGACGATTCGGGTGACGAAGAGCAGGTAGTTGAGCACCAGGCCGCCGATACCGGTCGGGATGTAGACCCACAGCATCGTGTTGGGGACGGCTTCCAGCTGGATCAGCAGGTAGACGGCGCAGGTGGCGGTGACCGCGAGCTCGACGAACCGGAGGATCGGGTACCAGATGGCCGCCTTGTGGCCGAAGCCCTTGAGGACTCGGTACATCAGGAGGCCGATCCCCGCCACGGCCAGACCCGAGCTGATCGTCAGTGCCACGCCGAGCGTCAGCGCCGCCTTGTCGGGGTTTCCATCGATGAACGCCTGGCTGAGCGAGTGGCCGAAGATGGCGGAGATCATCTGGTAGACGAACAGGATTCCTACTGCGACAGCGGTCATACGGGGTGACATAACGGGAATGTCCTTTCTTGGGTTTCGAGGGAGAGGTCGCCGGCAGGTTGCGTGCCGTACCGCTGGGTGATAGTTGAATTTGTGATCACTGGCGGATGAGGCGGTCGTATGGACGAGCCGGTGCGAGGTTCGTTACACAGGGGCGCCGTCGAGCGGCGTGATGGAGATCACCTCGATGTTGACCGAGGTCAGATGGGCCAGGACCCCGTGCAGGTGAGAGGTGTCATTGATGATGCCGACCAGACGGGTGACACCGTCGCCGCCATGGTCGATGGCGAAGTCGTCGATGAGTGGCCGCAGGAGCCGCTCGCTGACTCGGCCTCGGATCACGATCTCGTACCTGGTTGGCTGGGACATGGCTCGAGCATCACGGCGAGCGGCATGACCCGGCCTCACCCGGCCGCCCATCTCACCCGGGTGAGAGGTTCCGGAGGGTGAGCGCGATGGAGGAGCTCAGCCTGGCGGTCACCAAACTGCGTCCGCCCCCGCCGCCCGGTCAGCTGGTCCGCCGGTCCCGGCTCGACGATGTCCTGGACGCGGGCGTGGACGGCCAGGCCCGGTTGATCCTGGTCAGCGCTCCGGCCGGCTCGGGCAAGTCGACCCTGGTGGCGTCGTGGTCGACGGGCCGGCCCGAGAACGTCGCGTGGCTGCAGGCGGAGGCGAGCGACTCGGACCCGGCCCGATTCTGGTCCTACCTGGTCGCGGCCATCGGGAAGGTTCACCCGATCGCCGTGGACCTGGAGCCGGTCGTGGCCGGTTCGAACGGCGACGACTTCGTCGTCGTCAGCGCTCTCGTGAACGCGCTCGCCGACGTGGCCGTTCCGCTGGTCGTCGTCATCGACGACTACCACCTGATCGGCAACGGCAGCGTGCAGCGCGGCGTGGAACGCCTCGTCGAGCTCTGCCCGTACCAGGTCACCATCGTGATCTCGACCCGGATCGATCCGCCCTTCCGGCTCGGCCGGCTACGGGTACGCGGCCAGCTCGCGGAGATCCGAGGCGCCGACCTGCGCTTCGACACCGACGAGGCCTCCGGCCTGCTCGGCTCCGCGGTACGGTCGCTCGACCGGGCCCTTCTCGATCAGCTCTGTGACCGCGCCGAGGGCTGGGCCGCCGGACTGGTGCTCGCGGGTCTCTCCCTTGAGCGGGCCGCTGACCCCGGTGAGTTCATCGAGGCGTTCCGGGGTGACGATCAGCTGATCGTCGAGTATCTCCGCGACGAGTTCCTGGCCACCGTCGACAAGGACGATCTCCGCCGCCTCCTGGAGACGTCGATCCCGGAACAGCTCAGTGGCGCCCTGGTCGACTTCGTCACCGGCACGACCGGGGGCGCGAAGTGGTTGAGCGACACCGCCGGCAGGAACCAGCTCCTGATCGGCCTCGACCGCACCCGCACCTGGTTCCGCTATCACCATCTGCTTCGCGACCTGCTCCGGCTCGAAGCACACCAGACGTTCCCGGAGCGGATCCCCGAACTCCACGCGCGCGCCGCGGAATGGTTCGAATCCCAGGGCGACCTCGGCCAGGCGATCGTCCACCGGCTCGCCGGCGGCGAGGTCCACCAGGCGGCCCAGCTGCTGCTCTTCCACGGTCCGCGGCTGCTCGCCGGCGGCCAGACCGAGACCCTGCGAAGTTTCCTCGATCAACTCGGCGACGTGGCGAAGACCCTGACGGGGTGCGCCCTGTTCTACGGCTGGTGCGAATTCATCGACGGTCGTTATTCGCTCGCGCAGGACTGGCTCGACACCATGGACGACGTGGCGCCGGAAGACTTCGACCGCACCCCGGCGATGTCCCTGCGCATCAACATCTCGCTCGCCCGGGGTGACGTCGCCACCGCACTCGACGACGCCCGGCGGGTGACCGCGACCGATCAGCTGATCTCGTTCCCATGCGATCTCGCGACCATCACCGGGGTGACCTACGCCTGGGCGGGGCAGGCCGAGGAAGCCAGGCGGGTCCTCCGCCTGGCGGTGGACAAGGCCGCCGCGGAACGGTTCCGGACAGCGCACGTCGTGGCCCTCGTGCACCAGGCTGTCGTGGATTTCAACGATGAGTCCGCGGCGAGCGCGCACCACGCCGCCGCCGCGGCGCTGGACGCCGCGCAGAAGTTCGGCCTGGCCGCCTATCACGTAGTCGCGCCCGCGTACGCGATCCGGGCGCGAACCGGCGGCGACCCCGCGCGCGCCCGCGCGGACGCCTTGGAGGCCGTGAACCTGGCCAGGCGGGCGTGCATCGATCTGGGGCTCGGCTTCGTCCTGACGGTCTGCGGCGACACGCTGGTCGGCCAGGGTGATCCCGCCGGGATGCCGCTCCTCGCGGAGGCCCGGTCCGTGCTCGCCCGATGCCCTGATCCCGGCATCGCCGGCCGGCACCTGGCGCGCGCCGAATCCCGCCATGGGCTCACCGAAGTGAGAGGCAGTCGGGTCGCCGTGCTCGTCGAGCAACTGACCGAGCGGGAGCTGGCCGTCCTGCGATACCTGCCCGCCACCATGTCGCAACGCGACATCGCGTCGGAGCTGTACGTGTCGCTCAACACCGTGAAGACGCATTGCCGCGCTATCTACCGCAAACTAGGTGTCGCCGACCGCAAAGCCGCAATCCAGGCCGCACGCGACCTGAACCTCCTTTAGCCCCGCCCCGGCACGCGGCGCCGAACACGAGCCAGGGCGAGACGTCGGCGCCCCTCCATCGATACTCCTTCGATCACGATGGTCGTGGCGTGTTCCTGGTGAGGGCGAGGAATTCGGCGCGGGTTCGCGGGTCGTCGCGTAGGTGGCCGGAAAGGGCGGAGGTGACGGTGCGGGCGCCGGGGGCGCGGGCGCCGCGCAGGCTCATGCAGGCGTGCTCGGCCTCGATGACGACGCCGACGCCGCGCGGCCGCAGCCCTTGCTGGAGGTGGTCGGCGATGCGCTGGGTCAGCCGTTCCTGGGTCTGTGGTTGCCGGGCGTGGAAGTCGACCATGCGGGCGAACTTGGACAGGCCGAGGATGCGGGTTCCGGGCAGGTAGCCGACGTGGGCGAGGCCGACGAAGGGGAGCATGTGGTGCTCGCACAGCGACTGGACGGGGATGCCCTGGACCAGCACGAGTTCGTCGTACCCCTCGCTGTTGGGGAAGGTGGTGAGCTCGAAATCGGAGGCGGTGGTCATCTCGATCAGGGCGTACGCCATGCGCCGTGGGGTGTCGGCGAGGTTCTCGTCGGACAGGTCGAGCCCCAGGGCGGTGAGGAGGTCCGCGGCCGCCTTCTCGGCGGCCCCGGGGTCGGTCTCCGGCCGCGTACGCGTGGCGCGCGACCGCCAGGGATCGCGCGCCTGCGCGTGGGGAGCCGCCGCCGTCGAGCTCACACCGAGGCCTTGTGGCGGTCCCAGGCCAGCAGCGTCAGCGCGACCGCTGCCACGAGCAGGCCGAAGTCGCGCAGGGCGACGTCGTAGAACTCACCCATGGTGACCAGGTTGACGATGATGCCGGCCAGCCACACGGCGACCAGAGGACCGCCGAATCGAGGGGCGACGGCGACCACGATCCCGGCCACGATCTCGATGACCCCCACCCCGAGCATCGCCTGGTGGGCGCTGCCGGGGACCAGGTCGTCGATCCAGGGCGCCAGGTACTTGTCCCAGTCGGTGAGCAGTTCGAGGAACTTGTCCAGCCCGAAGGCGATCGGGGCGATCGTGAACACGGTACGCAGCAGGCGGAAGGCGCTGTCCGCACCGATGGCGGTGGTCTGTAAGGCCATGGCTCGTTCTCCTCGGTTCTAAAACGGAACTTTCTCTAAATTAGAACGCCGAGATTCTTGTGTCAAGCCACTTGTGTTTTAGACTCCGGGCATGGATCTGGGATCGCAGGCCGCCGGGATCGGGGCGTTGGCCGACGACACGCGCCGGGCTCTGTACGAATACGTGGTCGCCCAACCAGAGCCTGTCGGCCGTGAACAGGCAGCGGCGGCCCTGGGCATCGCCCAGCACAACGTCAACTTCCACCTCGACCGGCTGGTCTCCGAGGGGCTGCTGGGGGTCGAGTACCGGCGCCTGAGCGGGAAGTCGGGTCCGGGCGCCGGGCGACCGAGCAAGCTTTACCGGCGCGGGACGCGGGAGTTCGTCGTCTCGCTCCCGCCCAGGCGCTACGACCTGGTCGGCGACATCCTCGCGGCCGCCGTGACCCGAGCCGCCGAGGGCGTACCGCTGCCGCAGGCGCTGCACGAGGTCGCACGCGACGAAGGACGCGCTGTCGGCGGTGCCGCGGACGGCGTGCCCACCGGCGATCCCCTGGCCGCCGTGGCACAGGTGCTGGGCAGCCAGGGCTATGAGCCACACCTCGAAGCGGGTGTCGTCGTGCTGAACAACTGCCCGTTCGACTCACTCGCCCGCAAGCACACTACGCTGGTGTGCGGGCTGAACCGGGACTTCGTCCAGGGGGTCGCCGAAGGACTGGGCTGCGGCACCGTGTCGGCCTGCCTGGATCCCGAACCCGACCGGTGCTGCGTCAAGGCCCGCATCGAGGACTGAGGCGACCATGAACCCTTCCGACGCCGTGCTCGTGGCGGTCGGCTTCGTGTGGCTGGGCATGGTCCTGGCGATCTCGTTCATCGAGGCGCCGTTGAAGTTCAGGGCGCCGGACGTCACGCTTCGGATCGGGCTGGGGATCGGCCGGCTGGTCTTCCGGGCGCTGAACATCGTCGAGAGCGTAATCGCATGCCCACTACGTTTATGTCGCCCTGGAGTTGGTCAAGGTCTGCGCCCTCGCGGCGGCAGGCATCTGGCTGCTGACGAGGTAGCGCGGGCTACAGCTGGATGATGCTGTAGTAGTCGAGGCGGTCGACGGTCAGCTTCAGTTTGCCGTGCTTGCAGGAGAACGCCGGCGACTTCGACTGCGGGAAATCCGGTGAGACCAACGAGACGCGGCGCGGGCAGGAGTCCAGGTCAGCCTTCACGGTGAACCCCGACTGGGGCGCGATGCCCTGGGCGTAGTTGTGGTTGACGAGGTGGATGGAACGCTTGCCGGTGCCGCGCTGCACGAGCAGGCTCGCCGCGACGCCGGCCGCACCGACCTGTACCGCCTGGGTGCCGATCGCGTTGTCCTTGAAGATCGCGCGATGCTCCTTGTAGAAGCGGGTGTACGTCTTGAAGAAGCCCATCATTCCGAGATCCGTCGCGGTGGGGCTGCCAACGGTGTCCTTCAGATGGAAGGCGGGGAAGATGCCGTTCGCGTACGCCTCGGCCCCGAAGATCCGCCAATAGTCCTTCTTCTCCTGCAGCGGCAGGTTGAGATAGTTGGTCATCATGTCGTTCGGCCAGTCGATGAACACGACGACCGGCACGTTGCCCGCGATCCGGGCGCTCTGCTGCTTCAGATACCGGTACTGCGACTGGAGCGACTTCGCGCCGTTGAGGTGGCCGCCGACCACCGGCACGTAGTCGGCGCCGCGGAAGTCGGGCGTCTGCTCGTCCGGATTCCACGGGTACATGCCGACGCTGTTGAAGTCGACATAGGGCCACAGCCCGTTGGAGGAGATGAGAATGCCGCGGTGCTGGGTGCGCCGGGCGTACGCCCGCATCTCGTCGACGATCTCTTTCCAGTATCGGCGAATGTATGTGGCGGTGAACGACGTGTCCTCGGCGTACAGGCGGTTGGCGACCACCCGGCCCCATTCGGGAGCGAGCGGATTCGCCGCGTTCAGGGGGTCGAGGTTCCAGCCGCCCGCCCGCAGGTAATCGCGGTAGTTGAAGTTGGCCGCCAGGTCGCCGGCGGGCACGTCGCGACGGAGGATGTTGTCGTCGGTCATGCCGAAGCGCGATTTCCAGTCCGCGGCGGTGAAGGCCGGATACTTCGCCAGGAGGTATCTGTTGAAGTCGGCGATCGCGTAGTCGTCGAAGCCCTCGTTGCCGTTGAAGCCGTACTTCAACCCGCCGCTGAATCCGGCGTTGATCTCGTCGAAGTTGAGCCCGTCCACTCCGCCGTCGACCTGGATACGCGCCCAGGACAGGAGGTACTCGCGATATTTGGGGTTGAAGATGTTCCCCCGCCGCGCCGGCTCCGGAAACCCGAATTCGTCATGGGGTACGGGATTGCCGTCCGCGTCACGCGTCGACATGTCGTCGAAGATCTCCGTGGTGGCGAAGTCCTTCGGGAAAATCACACTCGCCGTGCCACTCCCCATGAAGTTGATGCCCTTGGCGCGATAGCGGCCGATCTGCGCGAAGTTGTAGTCCGCCGCCTCATCCCCCGCCGTGGACCACTTCCCGATCGCCCGGATGGTGGTATCCGGATCCAGCTCGTAAACCTGCGGATCCTCATCATGTACGTCCGACTGGCTGAACCCGTACACGACGAAGTCCCCCGCCCTGGACGGACCTCCGGTGGCACCTACGGCCGCCGCCGGCTGCCCCGACGCCACGACCACCACCGCCACGACACCCGCCGACCAACGCAGTACCCCAGATCGCCGCGACATCATGCCCCCTGGGAACGCTGCTCATCGACAGAATTGCGCAAGCGTATGCCCGGGCCATCGGCAGCGAAAGCACCCAATCCAACCCGGCCCGAAGTACCAGCGCCCCGCAACCAGCGCAATGTACGTAACTGAAATCAGAAGATTCCCCGCAAGCCGAAAAGGGGCAGACCACCATGCGATATGTCGTCGTCGAGCGACGCGGTCGCGGTACCTACTGGCACGATCCGGACCTCTACTTGGCCGTCCTGCCCACCCTCCGCGACGCCCTCCCACCCGGTGCGTGGGCGTTCGCCGCCGACCCTGACCACTACGACTTCTCTGCACCGAACTGCGTGAAAGACCTTGTCCTCCGAACAGTCCCGCCGACAACAAGCCCGCCCCTAGACCTCGGCCTGCGCTTCGACCGAGGTCCCATCCCCGACTTCAACGGCCTGACGATCTCCTACACGGGTGTCACCTCTGTCGAGGTCACAACCGAAGACGACCAGCCGTTCGAGCCTTCAGCCTTCAACAGCCTCAGACTCGACGAGATCCTCCCCGCGCCTGGCGGCTGCACCCACGAACTCACCTTCACCACAGCCACCATCAAGATCACCGCTGCTGACCTGCGCGTGTCTTGGGATCCATCCACCTCTGATTAAGGCCCTCCAGCCGCCGCCGCTGGCCGGGCTTGTGGGCGATGATCGCGGCGTTGGTTCCGGCCGCTGTGAGGGGGATGGAGCGGACGTCGGTGAAACCTGATTCCAGGAGCCAGGCGCGGTATTCGCTGAAGGTGTACCCAGTCCGACCTGGCGGTCGTCACTGCCACGGTCCTACGGCGTGCTGGCGCCCGCTCGCCACTGAGTCCGGTACGGGGGTCACGGTCGGCCGTGATCGTGCCGTGACCTCCAGGAACGCCGGCCTCGGCGTGCGCTTGGAACCCACTTAACTGGACCGCAGGGCGCATCCCATTGACCCACAAGTGTTCACCAAGACGGATCTTCTAACGTCGCCGAGTGAACAGCCCGGAGAACGGACGCCGGGTCGTGGACAGGAGGAACCGCGGTCCCCCCGCGGATCCAGAATGGGAAAACACCTCATGAAACTCGCTTACAAGATCCTCGCGTACTTCATCGCGGTCGAGGTCGCCGTGCAGGCGTCGATGGTGGTCCTCGGGGACGCCGGTCTGTTCAAGTACATCGAGCAGGGCGGTGTGCTGGACAAGGCCGCCGCCGAGAGCGGGGCGATCCAGTTCCCCGAGTTCTTCGCCTTCATCGTCCACGGCATCAACGGGATGATGGTCATCCCCGCGGTCGCGCTGATCCTCCTGATCGTCTCGTTCTTCACGAAGATCCCGCGAGCGGTGGGGGCGGCCGGTCTCGTGCTCGGGCTCGTGGTGCTCCAGGTGGCCCTGGGCCTGCTCGGTCACTCGATCCCCGCCCTGGGCGCGCTGCACGGCGTCAACGCGCTGCTGCTGTTCAGCGCTGCCGTCTACGCCGCCCGCCGCGGTCGCGCCGCCGTGGTGAGCACGCCCGCGCAGCCCGTACGGGTATGAACGCGACCCGCCGACGCGGCGCCCGCATCCGGCTCGCGCTGGCGGGTATCGCGACTCTCGCGATCATCGGTCCGCTGCTCTGGCTCTGGCAGTCCAGCCTGATGCCGGGCACCTACTCCGTGATGGACATGGGCTACGCGGATCACGGGGGCGCCCAGGCAATGCACGGATCCGGGCATAGCGGGCACCTGGCGGCCGGTCCCGGGGGGCCGTCCGCGCCGACGCGAAGCCTCAACGAATTCATTGCCGACCCGGACCGCAAGGCCGACGTCGACGTCACCCTGGTCGCCCGTAAACAGCGCTTCAAGCTGGCCACGGGCCGCTCGGTCGACGGGTACACGCTGAACGGCACCTCACCCGGCCCGGTGATCAACGCGACCGCCGGGCAGCTCGTACAGGTCCGGCTGGTCAACGAGTCCGTACCGGACGGCATCACGCTGCACTGGCACGGGGTCGACGTGCCCAACTCCGTGGACGGCGTCGCCGGGGTGACCCAGGACGCGGTCACCGTCGGCGGGTCGCACGTCTACCGCTTCGTCGCCGACCAGGCCGGAACCTTCTGGTACCACTCCCACCAGGTCTCCCACGAGCAGGTCCAGCGGGGCCTCCTCGGCGCCCTGGTGGTGGCCCCGGCGCAGGCTCACGCCGGCACGACGGACGTGGTGGCGCTGCTGCACCTGTACGACGGGGCTCGCACCGTCAACGGGCGCGAGGGCGACGTGCGCGTGGACGCCTCCCCCGGCTCCCGGGTCCGGGTCCGGGTCATCAACACCGAGAACGGCCAGACCTCCGTCTGGGCCGGCGCGCCCTTCCGGCTCCTCGCCGTCGACGGCACCGACCTGAACGATCCCGGTCCGGTACGCGGCACCGCCGTCCCCCTCACCGCGGGCGGCCGCGCCGACCTCGAGGTGACCATGCCGGAGGACGGTTCCCCCGTCCGGGTCCACATCGGCGGCCCCACCGGACTCGTCCTCGGCTCCCGCTCGCACGACGCGCCCCCGGTCCCCCGCCCGACCACGAACCTCGACCTTCTCGGGTACGGCACGCCTGCCCCACTCGGATTCGACCCCGACCAGCCCGACCGCCGGTTCACGTACGAGATCGGCCGCCGCCCCGGCTTCCTGGACGGCATGCCGGGGATCTGGTGGACCGTCAACGGGCACATGTTCCCCGACGTCCCGATGTTCGTCGTGGCCGAAGGGGACGTGGTACGCATGCGCATCTCCAACCAGAGCGGCGAGACCCACCCCATGCACCTGCACGGCCACCACGCCGTCGTCCTCAGCCGCAACGGCGTACCGGCCACGGGCAGCCCCTGGTGGGTGGACTCCCTGGAGGTCCCCGACGGCGACTCCTTCGAGATCGCCTTCCTGGCCGACAACCCCGGCATCTGGATGGACCACTGCCACAATCTCCCCCATGCCGCCGAGGGCCTCGTCGCGCACCTGATGTACGAGGGCGTGACCACTCCCTTCACCGTCGGCGGCCCAAACCACAACAAGCCTGAATAACGCTTCATGCGGCTGGAGCCATCGGCAGTTGGAGGACGAACCGGGCACCGCGCCCGCAGTCGGCGATGCACAGGGTGCCTCCGCTCATTTCGGCGATCTGCCGGGCTATCGCCAGGCCCAGGCCGGTGCCCCCGGGATCCCTCTCGCGGCTCTCGCTCAGGCGTACGAACCGCTGGAAGACCTTGTCCCACTGATCACGGGGGATTCCCGCGCCGTCGTCGAGCACCTCCAGCACCGCAGTACCGGTGGCGAAGCAGGCGCCGGCCGCAGGGCCGCCGTCCAGGCGGGACACCCGGACCGTGACGCGGCTGTCGGCGTGCCGTTCGGCATTGTCCACCAGGTTGCCCAGCAGCCGGCCCAGGCGCAGCCGGTCTCCCCGTACCGCCACGCCGGGCGAGAGTTCCCTTTCGATGCGTTTGGCTGAGGCGTGGCGGGCATCCAGTTCGGCGGTGACCAGCTCGGCCAGGTCGATGGTGTCGCACGTCCCGGGCGTTCCGCCGTCCAGACAGGCGATGACCAGCAGGTCGCGGATGATCGCCTGGAGCCGTTCCAGGTTGGCCAGCATGGTCTCGCCCATGTCGGAGTCCACGGTCGGGGCTTCGCACGTCATGGCGTCCTCGACCTCCAGGCGCATGGCCGCGACCGGGCCGCGCAGGTCGTGGCAGACGTCGGAGGTGAACTGGCGCTGCTGTTCCAGCGCCTCCTGAAGCCGGCCCAGGGTGTGGTTGATGCTGTCGGCGAGCCGGTGGATCTCATCCTCGTGCGGCGGAATCGAGACCCGCCGTGCCGGATCGGTGGCGTTGATCTCGTCCAGTTCCGAGCGGATGGCGTCGACCGGATTCAGGGACTCGCCGACGATATGACGGCAGGTGTAGGTGACCGCCCCGGTCAGGGCCAGCACGCCCGCGATGAGCACCGCCGCCAGGCCCGGATCGACCAGCGGCGGGGTCGGCGCGGCGGCGTACACGGTCCAGCTCTGCCCGCCGCTGTAGACGCGCTGTTCCACGACGATGTGGCACTTGTTGCCGAGCGGCGTGCTGTCGCAGACCACGGCACTGGCGCCGGGCGCGTCGCCGGGCGTGCCGGGCGGAGGCAGGAGACTGCTCATGGGCCCTTTGCCCGCCATGGGGGCGCTCGCCGCGACCACGCGCCCCGCGGAGTCCGCGATCTGCACGTTGGGGATGTACCCGTGTGCCAGCCGGACCGGAACAAGATCACGCTGTACGCTCACGCCGAGCCGGGTCGCCGTTCCGTTCACCGCGTCGGTCAGCTGCGCGCCGGCCAGCCGGTGGAACAGTCCCGCCAGCAGAATGGCGAACAGCATGCCGAGCAGGGCCGCCGCCATACCGGAGTACAGCGCGCAGCGAGTTCGGATCGAGTATTGCTTCCGCTCCCGCATGGTTGCCTCACACCAGTCATACACGACGGCGAGTCAGCCACTACGAGCCCCCCTCCCCCGATCAGACCCCATCCGACCCAGGACGCCCGCGTGTCACATCGGGCCCATCGTGATGGCCCTGCCGGCTACTGAGCGTGATATGCGGCGGATTCGAGGGTTGACAGCAGGCGCTGGGCCTGCGCTCGCAGGCTCAGCGCTCCCGTCGTGTCCCCGCGTTTGTCCAGGAAGGCGGCCATCGTCGTGAGCACGTTGGCCTGTGACGGCCGGTTCCCGATCTCGGCGAACAGTTTCATGGCCCGGGACCAGTGATTCACGGCCTGGTCCTCGTCGAGCCCCTGGATGTACAGCGAGCCCAGCGCGAAGTGGGCCGTGGCCTCGGCGAAGGGCTCGCCCACGCGCTGCGCGGCGGTGAGCGCCTCCACCAGGTCCTGCTCGGCGCTCTCCGTCCTGCCCATGGCCAGGCCGGCTTCGCCCAGCCCGCGCAGCACGTACGCCTGGCCGATCAGGTCGCCGAGTACGCGTACCAGCGGAAGCGCGGAGGAGAAGGCCTGGTGCGCCTCCTCGTAGTCGCCCTGTTTCAGGCGGGCCTCGCCCAGGCGGTACCGCGCCTGCGCCTCACCGCGCTTGTTGGCGATGCCGCTGTACATGTCGAGGGCCTGTTGCAGCAGGTCCAGCGCCGCGGCGGACTCCCCCCGATCCATGGCCATCTGCGCCAGGCCGGTCAGGGTGTGCGCCTCCGCGGCCAGGTCGCCCAAGTCGTGCAGCATGCGGCGGGCCCGCTCGTAGCATTCCGCGGCCTGGGTCGCGCGGCCGTTCGTCCGGTGCAGGAGGGCGAGGTTGCGCAGGGCCAGCGCGTACCCGTGGTCGTCGCCCAGGGCGCCGAACCGCTCCAGCGCGCTTTCGAGCAGGTCCCGCGCCTCCTGGTATTTCTGCTGGTAGAGGGCCAGGCTGCCGAGGCTGTAGAGGAGGGCGGCCTCGCCGCGCCCGTTGCCGGCGCGCATGACGGCGGCCAGCGCCGCCTCGTGGGTGGCGGCCCAGTCGTCGAAGTGGCTGTGCGCCTCGAAGAGCGTCACGCAGGACAGGGCCAGGTCCCACGCCAGCTCGTCCAGCCCCAGCTCCGCCGCCTGGGAGACGGCCTGCACCAGGGCGGAACGCTCGACGGCGAACCAGGCGAGCGGGTCGCGGAGCAGGGCGGCGGCGGTGTCCGGCGGCAGCTGCCAGCGTGGGGCCGTGCCGTGGATGATGGCGTAGGCGCCGCCGTACAGGCTGCTGTGCGCGCGTTCCGCCAGGTCGAGCAGGCAGGACAGGACGCGTCGCAGCGCGGCCGCGCGTTCCCGGCCGGAGTCCTCCGCGAGCGAGCGTTCCCTGGCGTACAGGCGGAGCAGGTCGTGGATGCGGTAGCGCGGCTGCCCGGTCCTGTCGACGCCGCTGTTCTCGATGAGCTGGGCGTCCAGCAGCTGGGTGACGAGCTCCCCCGCCTGCTGCCCGCCGGAGTCGAGCAGGGTGGCGGGCGTCCAGCCGGCGAACTCCGGGACGTTGAGCGCCCCGATCCGGCGGAACAGCGTGGCCGCCGCCGGATCGAGCGCCCGGTAGGTCAGCTCGAAGCTGGTACGGACGCGCAGCTCCCCCTGGCTCAGCTCGTCCAGGCGGCCCCGTTCGTCGATCATGCGCTGCGCCAGCTGCCCCGCGCTCAGCCCGTGCCGGGGCGTGAGGCGGGCGGCGGCGATGCGCAACGCCAGCGGCAGTCCCCCGCACCCGGCGCTGACCTGCGCCACCGCGGAGTCGTTCCGGCGGAGCGCGTCGCCCGCCACCTGGGCGAGCAGGCTGATCGACTCGTCCTGGGCCAGCGGCCCCAGCCGCAGCACGTGGCAGCCGTCCCGGATGGCCAGGCCGTCCAGCTGGTTGCGGCTCGTGATGACGACGGCGCTGGCCGAGGCGCCGGGCAGCAGGGGGCGGACGTGGTCGGAGTCCACCACGTTGTCCAGGACCATGAGCACCCGGCGCTGGGCCAGCACGCTGCGCAGCAGGCCGACACGCTCTTCCAGATCGTCGGGCATGCGCGTGCCGGGCACGCCGAGGGCGCGCAGGAACCGGTCCAGAACCTGGCGGGACGGCAGCGGCTCCGCGGTGGGATCGTGCCCGCGCAGGTCGGCGTAGAGCTGGCCGCCGGCGAACCGGGCCGCGACGCGGTGCGCCCAGTGCACGGCGAGGCCGGTCTTCCCGATCCCGCCCATGCCGGTGAGCCCGAGGAACGCCGGCAGGCCGCGGCTCAGCCGTTCGTTGAGCACCCGGTTCAGCGTGGCCAGCTCCTCGGCGCGGCCCACGAACTCAGGAATGTCCGGCGGGAGCTGGGCGGGGGCGGGCAGCAGCTGCGGCAACGCGTTGAGCAGCGGATCCCCGCGGAGGATGGCCGCCTGCAGGCCGGTCAGTTCCGCGCCGGGCTCCAGGCCGAGCTCCTCCACCAGCACCCGGCGGCCGTCCTGGTAGGCCTCCAGGGCTTCGGCCTGGCGGCCGGTCCGGTACAGGGCGAGCATCAGATGGGCCCGCGGCCTCTCCCGGGTGGGGTGCGCTTCCACCAGGGCGGTCAGCTCCCCGATGCGCTCGCCGTACCTTCCGAGGGCGAAATCGGCCTGGGCGCGCAGTTCGACGGCCCGTAATCGGGCCTCCTCCAGATGGGCGGCGCCGGGCCACCGGGCGTCCCTGAGATCGTCGTACGCCGGGCCCCGCCACAGCTCCAGCGCCTCGGTCAGGAGATCGACCGCCCTGGCGTGGTCGCCGGACTCGAGCGCCCCGACCCCCGCCTCCGCCAGCCGGGTGAACCGGGTCACGTCCAGTTCGCCGGGGTCCAGGTGGAGCACGTACCCGATGGAGTTCCTGGTGATGCGCTCCCGGTCGCCCAGCAGGCGGCGCAGCTGGTGGATGTGGAGCCGCAGATTCGCCTGGGCGGAGCGCGGCGGCGACTCCCACAGGATGTCGATCAGTTTGGCGGGCGTCACCGGCTGGTTGGGCTGCGCCACCAGGGCGGCCAGCAGCATCCGCTGTTTCGCGGATGCGACCGGCCTGGCCTGACCGTCCACGACGACGAGCATCGGCCCAAGGACACCAAGCAACATGCGCTTCGCCCCCTACGCTCAGCCTCTTCCCTCATGGCCGGGCGCATCCGGCGCACCCAGAGGGAAACCGGGCGCACCTGCCAGGCCACATCGGGTCGCTCCTCATGATCTGAACGCCCCGAATGTACGGCTGATATACGCCACATACCACCCATCTCCCCACAACTGCGGCATGGCATGGGAGGCTCCCAGGCCGGCCCTACGCGCAGGTGGGCAGTGGCGGATTGTCGTGGGTGCGTACGGCGGGCAGCCAGGCGATCCCGCCGGGAACGGTGTTCAGACGCACGCGGAACCACCGGGTCGTGCCGACGCCTGTCTCGTCCTCGACGCGGTCGCCGCCGTACAGCACGCAGTCGGTGTGGAGGACGTCCGCGTGCCAGACACGGTGGCTGACCACGTTGTCGGCGTCGTATTTGCGGTGGGGGTCGCGGGCCAGACCCATGCTGCACGCGGGCACACGTTCCGGCCGGGTCTTGCAGTCACCCTCGACGTTGTACACGCGGACCTGGGCGAGCACGGTCGCGCCCGGTTCGGGGTCCTCGCCCTCGCCCATGGACAGGAAGACCACCGCGGTCGCGGTCGCCGTCACCACGGCGGCCGCGGTCGCGATCACCAGGGGCCGCCGGACGAACCGGCCCAGGCGCGCGGTGAACGAGGGCGCCGGCGTAGACGGCTCACTCTCGGGCTCAAGATCTGCGTCTGGTACGGCCTCCGGCGCGATATCGCCCGCGGTCGAACGGGCCGCGTCGGCGAGCACCCACAACCGGTGAAGTTCATGGAATTCTTCGGTGGTCGCGCCGCAGGCTTTCGCGAATGCGCGAATCGCGGCGGGATCGGACGGCGTTTTCACGCCCGAGCAGTAACGGTGCAGAGTGGAGCTGCTGATTCCCGCCCTTTTCGCCAATGTCTCGAAACTGACGTCGGCACGGGCCTTGAGCATTCTGAATTGCGCGGCGAGTTTCTCCGCCTCAGCCGTCCGGGTCATCGCCCGCACCCACCCGCCGGTTCGCATCCCACCGACGTCCCACAGCCGGGCGAATAGCCCAGGTCAGCACGGGATGGGATGTCCCAGCGTCCCATCCCGGCGGATTTCCTTGCCACCTGCCCACCACCCCTGCAAACGTCATCCCCGCTTCCAGCGAAACGCTGGTGGCGGGCTGAACGCGAGTGGGGACCGGTCAATAGCGGAAATGAAAAGGAGACGCGCGACCGGCGATATCGCGTTCGCTCGGCAGGAGCTTAGCAGAAGACTTCACAGGCTCTTACTTCAGGAGAAATGGATGCCTTCGTTCCGTCGATACCTGCACGTCGCGGCAGTCGGGATACTCGCCGTCGGCGGCCTCAACCTCGCCACGGGATCGGCCGCCGCGTCCCCCGCCGCCTGCCAGAACGGCGCCAACGGTTTCGTCAGCATCCCCTACAACAAGACCGGTACGCCCATCGGCAGCACGCGGGTCGACGCGGGCCTCGCCGTCAGCGCGCGCTGGGCCCAGATCCACGTGGCCAACATCGGCGGCGTACAGCACGGTTGGGCCATCATCCAAGGAAGGACACAGCCGGGCGACAAGGTCTGGATGGACTGGACTCGCGACAACGAGGCGTCCTGGATCCAGTGCGGGCCGTTCACCGTGCAGAGCGCCGGCTCACCGAACACGAGCGCGGCCAAGCGGACCGATCCGTCAGCCTCCTACAAGTTCCGGGCCTGCCTGAACGTCAACGGCCAGTCGTGGTGCGGCCGCTGGTGGTAGGAGAAACAATCGCATGAAGGGGTCGTCACACGACGGCCCCTTCGTGTGTGTCAGACCGCCGCCTGGTAGGCGGCGGTCACGGCGTTCAGCGCCCAGCGCATGCGGCGGGCGAAGGATTCGGGGTGGTCTCCGGCCTCCTGGGCGACGAAGGCGGCGCATACCGCGGTGTCGCCGTCGCAGGAGCACAGCCTGTCGTCGATGGCCGTCCGGATCTTGTCGGGCGAGAGGTCGTCCGAGGGCTGCACCGGGGAGGTGAACAACACCTGGGCCAGGTCTGATGTTGTCAGCATGGCTTCACTGTGCGCCCTATACCGGCCTGGGGCATCCGGGGCGACCACTGATTCTCCCCGGTAAGAACCACGTATCCCCCATACGGCCGTCAGGGTACGGACGCGCGTCCCGGGTGGGATCGAGCACGTACGCCCTGGCACATCCGTCACGCACTGGCACCCGGCCTAAGGGATATCCCCTAATGCTGTGGCACTTCATGGAACGAGATGTCACGCCCCTAGCTGACAGGGAAAGCATCGAAATCCATGAACATGCTGGGGAAGTGACATAAATGACCAGAGTCGGGAAGTCAACGGCCCGTATGGCCCGAGTGATCGCGGCCATCGGGGCGAGTACCGCGATGACAATGATGTTCGCGCTCGCGAGCGCGCCGGCGCAGGCCGCCAGTTCCGTCGAGATCACGCACAGGATCACGGTTCCCGGCCAGGTACGGCACCAGATCGACGTCCATCTGCCGATGAACCAGGAGGACGCGGCCGGATACATCTGGAACGGGGCGAGGATCCAGGTCACGTGCTACGGAGACGACTGGTTCGACGACCCGATCAGCGGCGTCCCGGTGCCGGGGTTCACCGGTCCCGGCACCTACCGGGGCAGGCCCGCGCCCGGCCAGCCGGGGGAACAGAAGGTCCTCACGGCCACGTCCACCGGCGTCCACCTGACGATCGTGAACTTCTACGAGAAGGGCCGCCAGCTCAACGAGGACATCCTTCCGAGCGACGACGACGAGGTCTACTGCAAGGCCCGGTGGATCGACGGCGACGGCTACGTCCTCACGGACACCTCGAACACGGTGCGCGGGAAGTTCTGAGGCACGGCGCGGGGAAGGACCTCTGAGCGGTTCTTCCCCCACTCAGGGCGTCAGGCCAGCAGATCGGGCCTGTAACGGCGCACCCAGTCGCCCATGGATCCCTGCTCCCAGCGCGGATCGATGGCGCCGAGGGGGACGCTCAACCGCTGGAGTCCCGTGTCCGGGTCGATCGGTTCCCGGGCGAGAGCCACGCGGATCCAACGGGGGACGCTCTGGGACAGGTCGCGTTCGCCCCAGCCGACGAGGCCGACGCACTGCATGGCGCCGGTACGGACGCTGGCCCCACCAGGGCGGACGATCCGGCAAGGGCTCGCCACGTGGCTCTCGACGACGTCGACACGGTCGACGTCGGGCCAGTTCAGGCGCAGGCGGGAGCCGTACACGTCCTCCATCTCGACGCCCTGGGGGGAGAAGCGGGCGACGGTGCCCGCGACCATCCGGCCGTGTCTGGCGACGAGAACTCCCATGAGAACGGCGGTCACGACGGCGGCGGAGAGCAGGCCGACGACGCCGCTGTTCGCGAAGAAGGAGCCGATCAGCAGGGTGCCGACGAAGAACAACGCGAGCGGCAGGATGAATGGAGACGCGAACGCGAGTAAAGATCTCCGTCTCATCCGGAACTCATCCACGAACCCCAAGGTGCTTCATTCACAGGACATCCGTCAAATGCCATGACCTGCGGAAAGAAGGCCAGGGGCGCATCCTGGGAAGCCGGGACGCATGTCATCCGGAGATGTGTCAACCCGGAAGGGCCAACCTTCGTCTTCTATGTGTCTCCTATTCATCAGGACTTATCAGGAGTCACATTGTCCGCCCGTCTGGTCTTCCCCGGCGCCATTCTGCTCTGCGGTCTCTTCACGCCGGTTCTCCCCGCGCACGCCTCCGAGGTCGTCGCCACCGACATCGTCGAGTACTCGTGCACCCCGACCGGGGCGGCGGCCCAGACGGTCAGCATCCGGGTGGAACTCACCATGCCGGTCAACCCCGTGACCGGACGACAGATGACCATCGGCCACCGCGCGACCTACGCCGGGAGCACCACCCTGCTGGCACCCACCGCCGGTCTCCCGGCCGCCACCAAAATGTACGCGTACGTGTCCATCAGCGGATTGCCCGGACTGACCTCCGGCACCGGCGTGGGCGGCACGGTGGGCCCGGTCACCGCAGGTCAGGCCATAACCCTGCCCACCCAGTCGACCTCGGTGCTGACCACCCCAGGAAACCCGGGCACCGCCACCATCCGAGCGGCGGCCATCAACTTCGGACTCACGCCAACCGCACCCCTCGTGCAGTGCGAGGTGCAGAACGCGACCGCGCTCACCACCCACCAGCTGACCATCACCGCGGGCGGCCAGGGTTCCGGCACCACCCCCACCACCACAGTCACCGCGACGGAAACAGAAACCGAGACCGCCACCGAGACAGCCACAGAAACCGCGACCGAAACAGAAACCTCGAATTCCACGGTCACCGAAACGTCAGACGTCATCGAAACACCCGCGGGCGGCGTCGCAACCGGCGGCGGCGGCGAAGCGACCCTCGACGCGAGAGCCCTCATCCTCCTCGGAGCCCTCCTCGCCGCCATCCCCTCCGGCCTCCTCCTCCGCCTCCGCACCGCCTCCGCCAGACGAAATCCCCCGGCACAGCCAAGAGAATGACCCCGCAGCGCCCCATTTGATTTCGGCCGATCATTCACGCTCTGCTTGGTGGCCGGCCAGTAACATCACGCGGCCGGCCCCCGGGTCGAATCCGAGGACCGGGTCTCCGTAGCCGCCTTCGGCGGTCATGAGCACCGGCTTGTTCAGTTGACGGCCGATCGCGCTCAGGAAGCCGCAAAGGATGTCCACGCCGGTCTGGCCTTGAAGTTCGCGAAGGTCGACGTCGAAATCGATCTCCTCGGGACCGTACGGCCGGAAGATCGCCAGGACATGCGGGGCCGGCCAGACCCGCAGCGCTACCCAATCGGCCTCGACCGGACGTGCCAGTACCTCCGCTGCCGAGGGAAGCGGTTCGACTTCGCCGCCCACGGAGTATTCCCACGTGTACCCATCCGACTGGACCAAGTCGAACACGGCTTGCCAGTCCTCTACCGAAGTGCCGGTGACGCAGATATCCGGCAGAGCACCCATCATGTCGGGGTCGAAGAAGTCCCTGACGTCGTCCCACAGCAGGTCGGACATCCCGCCATGCTGCCCGCCGGCTCACAGGGACGCATCTGGATTTCTCGACGATTCCCCCGCCCCGAGTCACATCGAGATTCGCCGGATGAGTGCGTGGGCTCAGCCGGTGGGGTGGTTTCAGGATTGATTTGAGGCCGGGTTGGATGAGGGTGTGGAAGGCGGTGTTCAGGTCAGGATGAGGTCCACGAGGGCGTGCTGGATGGCCTGGCGGGTGCGCCGGACGCGGCGGTCCTCGTTCGCCGGCACTTCACGCCCTCCTGTCTGGTACGGCTGACGCCCCGAGAAACGGATGATTCGTTATCGAACAAGCTGTTCGGGAGAGGTCATGCTGGGTCGGGCTGGTTGGGGGTGGGGAGTTCGCGGACCTCGCGGAGTTGGGTGACGGACTCGTGGATGGCTTGGGCCATGTCGGCGGGGGCGATCGCGATGGCGTCCCAGTCGAGGTCGTCGCCTCGTACCTGGTCGGGGATCGAGGCGAGGTCGTCCCGTAGTTCCGGGCCGCTGAGGAAGTCATTGAAGGATCTCAGTCCGCCGACGAAGTTGAGGATGCCGTCGGCCAGTTCCGGGATGAAATCGGGATCGTGGCGGGCGTCGTCCAGTTCCTCCCGTATCTCGGTGAGAGCGGTGAGGAGTTCGTCCCGCCAGTCGGCCGGTAGCGGTCTGGAGGCGAGGGACCGCAGCTCATCGGCCAAATCGTTGATCGCGGATGATGCGGTGCCGAGGTGGATGGTCAGCCGCTCGGCGGCTGGATCGGGCATCACACTGGTGTCCCTGATCGCCTCGGCGATCGCGTGCAGTCCCGCGATCAAGGTCGGGTAGCCGACCATGCCGCGCAGGCAGTACGCCGATGTGCGCAGTTCGCTGACGAGCGCCCGGACAGCCTGGACGAGGCGCGGTTCGGGGGGTAAGCCGGACGAACCATATGCATCGGGCACGCCGTCGTCGGCTGTCCCGCCCTCGGCGATGGACGGGTCTTCCTCGGGAGCGTTTCGGATTGTCCTGGCGAATGCGCCCAGTTCTGATACGAGGTCGGCGATCGGGATCAGAGAGCTGTGGGTGTGCGTGAAGGAGCGGGCCGCGCGGACGAGTCCGCTTGCCGAGATCGCGAAACGGTGGGCGGCGCGGAGGAGGTCCGGGTCGCGGGCGGTGCCCAGCAGGGCGGCGGTCAGGGTGGCGGTCACGGCGACCAGTTCGGGGTCGGTCAGGAGGCGGAGGGCCGCGTGGCGTACTTCGTCCACGGCGCCCGGCAGGCCGAGGCGGCCGCCCGCGGGGTGGCGGTCGAGAGCGTCCATGAGTTCGCGGAGCGCGATCTCGGTTTCGGGGAGTGCGAGCTGCCGCCAGATCTCGCCGACCAGCGCGACGATGTCGGAGATCAGTGGAGAGTCGCCGAGGAGTGGTTCGAGAGCGGTCGCCATCGAAGCCCAGGGCCCTGCGGTGGGCGAATGGATGACGACGAGCGGCGGGGTGTTGTGGAAAGGGTTCTGGGCGATGTACAGCGGGCCCCGGAGCTTATTCCACATTTCCGGATTCTGACGGTTTTGAGCTTTGCTCACCCAGTCGGCGGCATATTCGTACATCTCACTCACGGACACCCGGCCGTCGCCGTCGCGATCGGCGAGACCGGTACGCAGACCCCGTACGAGCGCGGACGTGAAAACCGACGGCACCGGATCGCTGTCCACCAGCCCGACGCCTTCTTCGAAGGAGTACTCGATGGAACTGGACGACGTGATGATCACCCGGCCACTGCCCTGCAAACCGTCGTACGCGTGGACCCTGCGGCTGGATCTGAGGCCGACTCCGGGCGGGAAGGCGCCGCTGAAGCAGCAGTCGAGGATGACGACGATCCGCTCGGAACGGGAGTTGTCGAGCATCTCGTGGACCGTCGAGGCCGCCAGTCCGGTCGCGGGGAGGTTGTCCCACTCGGTGTCGGTGGCCACCAGGTGGAAACGGCCGCGGGGATCCTTCATGCCGTGGCCGGAGAAGTAGAGGAGGAGCAGGTCGCCGGTGGTGCGGTTGGCGAGGAAACGTCCGATCCTGCGGCGCATGGTGTCGGCTGTCGCGTTGGTCAGCACCTCCTCGACCTCGAATCCGCCGATGGCGGGATCGGCCAGCACGCCCTGGAGTTCGCGGCCGTCCGTCTGGGGGGAGCGGAGCTGCTCGAACTCGGGATCCGCGTACTGGTCGGTGACTATCAGGAGCGCGCGGCGCGCGGAGGGCGGCACGTCAGCTCTCGGCGCCCGGTTCGTCGGCGAGCCAGGCGTCCACGAGCCTCCGCTGTTCCGCCCGGGACATCCCCGACAGTTCGATCGTTCCGCGCTGGGGGTGTTCCAGCCGCGCCGTACGCCCAGCGGAACTGCTCACCCAGCTTTGGATGAGTTTGACCGTCTCGGTGAGCACCGGGGACGCGACCACGGCGACGATCACCGCGGTCAGCGTGGCGGTGCCGCTCTTGGCCGACGCGGGCGGGGAAACCGCCGGCGAGGCCGGCTGGACGCCGAGTCTGTCCAGGTCGTCGCGGAGCAGCCGGGCGTCTTCGTCGAACCGTACGGGTGAGACCGTCGGATCGCCGATCTCAATGCGAATCTGGGCCATGAATGTTCCTCCAACGGCGGTCTTCATTGCCCCCGACGAAGAACCGCGGTTCAGGATATCGCGCAAATTCGGATAACAGATTGCGCGGCCCAGAAACACCGACCGATTTTCCGGACAATTCACACTTTTTGTCCGGGACGCGCGCCCCGAATGGCCGAATGCGGCGACAAGGGCGGCCTCCTCCTCGTGAAGGTGCCGCCCTTGCGCCGACCGGTCAGACGCCTACCGATATGCGTCCGGCCGGTAAAACCCGGTAGACCCGGTAAGACCGGTATGACCCGGGAGCCCCGGTCAGCCCCGGTCAGCCCCAGTAGCCCAGGGCCTGGCGGCCGAGGGACTGCTGGCCCGCCGTGTTGGCGTGACAGCCGTCGGAGACCTCGTTGGGCCTGAGCCGGAACACGCCGGGGTAGGTCACGTTCTGCGTCGAGTCGGCGGCGGCCTGGCGGGCCAGGCTGTCGGTCAGCGCCGGACCGTTGGCGCCGGCCAGGGAGCACGTCTGGCCCTGGTCGTACAACGGCTGGCCGGAGATGATGATCCGGGCGCCGGGGGCCGCGTGCTGGCGCGCGTTGGCGATCATCTGCCGGACCTCGTTGTAGTTCGCGTTGGCGTTGAACACGCATATCTGGATCCAGACGGTGTTCGGGCGGCCGAACCTCGCCGACTGCTGGTCGAACCTCTGCCAGGCGCTGGAGTTGGTGTCGGTCCACGACTGGACGACCAGGCCGCCCGTGCCGTACGGACCCCACATGCGCTGGCCGCCGACGGCCCGGTACCCCTGCGCGACGTTCTCGGCCATCGAGCAGCCGATGAAGCCCATCGAGTTGGGCCCGGTGCTCGGGCTGGTGGATGGGCTCGCGCTGGGCGACGGCCCGGTGGAGGGGCTCTGCGACGGCGACGGGCCGGTGGTGCCGCCCGTGCAGGTCGTGCCGTTGAGCGCGAAGCCGGCCGGGGCCGGGTTGCTGCTGCCGTTCCAGGAGCCGTTGAATCCGAAGGTGGTGCTCGCGTTGGTGGCCAGGCTGCCGTTGTAGCTGAGGTTGCGGGCGGTCACCTGGGATCCGCTCTGGGTGACGGTGGCGTTCCATGCCTGGGTCACCGACTGGCCGGCGCCGAACGACCAGGTCAGCGTCCAGCTGCTGAGCGGGTCGCCCAGGTTGGTGATGTTCACGCTGGCGGTGAAGCCCTGCTGCCACTGGGAGGGGACCGAGTAGGTGACGCGGCAGCCGGGGGCTGCGGCGTGAGCGATGGACAGAACCGGGCCGGCGGTGACGGCCGCCGCCACCGAGACGACGGCTGCGATGAACAGCCGTAACCGAGACAGACGTAACCGAGACAGGCGCATCGCCCCTCCTCAACTGGGTGCTTGCGTGCTGGGCTTACCGATCGACCAGGGAGCGCGACGATCGGAACGTAAGACATTCACGCGACGGTGGTCAAAGTTTCTGTCGTATGTCTGGATGATGTGGCCTGTCACGGGATCGGCGGCCATGTAACTTCCACGGCTGGGGGCGCTGACAGGATGGGAGTATGCGCGCGCGTCCGATCAGCCAGGAACGTCTCGTCGAGGAGCTCGCCGACCGGATCGCCGCGTATCCCCGTCACGACTGGGTCCGGGTGGCCGTGGACGGCGCTCCCGCCGCGAATCCCGGCGAGCTGGCCGACGCCCTGGTCGGGCCGTTACGTGTCCGGGGACGGGAGACACTGCGGGTCTCCTCATGGGACTTCCTGCGCCCGGCCTCCCTGCGTTTCGAGTACGGCAAGCAGGACCCCGACGCTTACTACGACGACTGGCTCGACGTGAACGGCCTGATCCGCGAGGTCCTGGCCCCGCTGGACCCGGGCGGCACCGGCAAGGTGCTGCCCACGCTGTGGGACCCGGTCAGGGACCGCGCCACCCGCGCGCCGTACACCGTGCTGCCCGCCGGCACGGTCCTGCTCCTGGACGGGAGCCTGCTGCTCGGGCGCTGGCTGCCGCTGGAGTTCACCGTGCACCTGCGCCTCTCCCCCGCCGCGCTGGCCCGGCGTACGGCGGACGCGTGGACGGCCCCCGCCTTCCTCCGCTACGAGGCGGAGGTGGAGCCCGCGAGCACCGCGGATGTGGCGGTCAGCGTGGACCGGCCCGGCCATCCCGCGCTGATCGAGGAGGTCTGACCGCCCGGAAAATGGTTCGCCCCGTCCGTACGCTCTGCGGCACGATGGCTACGGCGGGTCGATGTCGAGGGGGCGGGGATGGCTGGGCTCACGGACGAACCACCGGTCCGGAAATCGGCCGTCATGCTGGCGCTGCGCTACTACGTCGCGCAGCTGCGACACCAGTGGCGGGTCTCGGTGCCCGCGATGGTCCTGCCGGCCCTGGGGAACATCTGCCTGTTCTACCTCGCGCCGCTGGCGGTGGGCGCGCTGGTGGGGCATCTGTCCCGCGGCGGGGACGGCACCGTCGGGGTGCTCCTGCCGTACGTGCTGGGCTTCGGCGCGATGCTGATCCTCGGCGAGGTGCTGTGGCGGGCGGGCCTGCACTTCCTGAACCGCACGGACGCGTGGGGCATCGAGCGGCTCGGCGCGGTGGGCATGAACGAACTGCTGGCCAAGGACGCCGCGTTCTTCCACGACAACTTCGCCGGTTCGCTGACCAAACGGCTGCTGAGCTTCTCCAGCCAGTTCGAGGAGTTCGCCGACACGCTCACGTTCTCGATCATCGCCAAGGTGGTGCCGCTGGCGTTCGCCTCGGTGGTGCTGTGGCAGTACCACCCGCTGCTGGTCCTCGTGCTCCTCGGCCTCATCGCCGTCACCGCGTTCCTCGTCGCGCCGCTCATCCGCCGCCGCCAGAAGCTGGTGGACGAGCGGGAGGCCGCCAAGGTGCGCGTCTCCGGGCACGTCTCCGACGTGCTGTCCAACATGGACGCGGTCCGCGCGTTCGCCGCCGAGGACCGCGAGTCCACGGCGCACCGGGCCCTGCTCGCCGAGCAGCGCAGGACGTCGCTGCGCTCCTGGGACTACGGCAACCTCCGGGTGGACACCGTCGTGGCGCCCATGTCGGTGATCACCAGCACCGTCGGCCTGCTCCTGGCCGTGGCCCTGGGGGGCGGCCTGGGCGTGGAGGCCATCGTGGTGACGTTCACCTACTACTCGAACTCGATCGGCATCATGTTCGAGTTCAACCAGATCTACCGGCGCATGGAGAGCCTGCTGACCGAGGCCGCCCAGTTCACCGAGCTGCTGCTCACTCCGCCGGGCGTCACCGACCCGGACGAGCCGCAGCCGCTGCGCCCCGCCGACGCCGGCGTGCGCTTCGAGCGGGTGGCGTTCGCGCACGCCGGCAACCCGCTCCTGTTCGAGCGCCTGGACCTGGACATCCCGGCCGGCACCAAGATCGGCCTGGTCGGCCGGTCCGGCGGCGGCAAGACCACCCTGACCCGGCTGCTGCTGCGCCTCATGGACATCGACGGCGGCCGCATCCTGGTCGGCGGCCAGGACATCACCCGGCTCCGCCAGGCCGAGCTGCGCGGCCTCATCGCGTACGTCCCGCAGGAACCCGCCATGTTCCACCGGTCGCTGCGCGACAACATCGCCTTCGCCCGGCCGGGCGCGAGCGAGGCCGAGATCCTCCAGGCCGCGGAGGCGGCTCACGTCACGGAGTTCGCCGAGGCCCTGCCGGCCGGGTTCGACACGCTGGTCGGCGAGCGCGGCGTCAAGCTCTCCGGCGGCCAGCGCCAGCGCGTCGCCCTGGCCCGCGCCATCCTGCGGGACGCGCCGATCCTGCTGCTGGACGAGGCCACCAGCGCGCTGGACTCGGAGAGCGAGATCCTCGTGCAGCAGGCCCTGTGGCACCTGATGCGCGACCGTACGGCCCTCGTGGTGGCGCACCGGCTGAGCACCGTGGTCCGGATGGACCGCCTGGTCGTGCTGGACCGGGGCCGCGTCGTGGAGCAGGGCAGCCACGGCGAACTGCTCCAGGCCGACGGGCCGTACGCGCGGCTGTGGCGGCACCAGTCCGGCGGCTTCCTCGTCGAAGAGACCGAAGAGGACGCGGTCCGCCGCTGAGCCCGGGTTGAGTCTCCAGCGGCTGGAGGGCCCAGACTCGCAGGCATGCGGTTCACGCGCCTGAAACGGCGATGGCCGCCGGGGAGCCCGGCGGCCATCGTGTTCGTCCGGAGGGCTATCAGCTCGTGCCGACCTTGACCCTCTTGTCGTTGTAGTTGTTGCCGTTTCCGGCCGGGTCGTAGTTGTTTTCGACGTTGCCGGCGATGTCGACCGCGAAGAAGCGCACCTCGACGGTCTGGTTGACCGTGATCTGCTGCGCTCCCTCACGCATGGCCGCCGCGGCCAGCTTGGGCGAGTCGAACGTCGGACGGCTGCCGTCCAGCGTGTAGTAGATGTTGGCCGGCTCGTTCACGGCGAAGGTGAACGAGGTGGAGGTGCCGGTCCCGCCGGTGATCCTCAGCTTGGAGTCGGGGCGGCGGCGGTCCTTGGAGAAGGCGCGGGCCACCTCCAGGATCGCGATCTGGCCGTTGGCGAACTCCATCGCCTCCTGGTGACCCTCGGCGAAGGGCGGCTGGAAGCCGACCGCCTGGAAGCGGCCGGTGGCCGGGTCGTACAGGTCGGCGCCGACCTCGAAGTCCCAGCCGATGATGCCTCGGTTGAACCAGTGCTCGTCCGCGCTGTTGCCGGCGGCCGAGTACAGCACGTCCGGGACCGGGCCGGTACGGCCGGGCCAGATGGCCGTGCCGCGGTGGGCCTGGACGGCGGACAGGATGTGGTCGGAGGCCTCCCAGAAGTAGTTCTCGGTGCCGTAGTCGACCCGCGGCAGCAGCTCACGGCCGGCCGACTTGTAGGCGCCCGGAGGCCACATGAAGTAGCCGCCGTAGGAGTGGGTGTTCATCGCGAACTTGATGTTGGGGAACTGCTGGGTCAGCCACACCTCGTTGCGCGCCTCCGGCTCCGAGAGCTCGGCCGGGCCGGCGAAGGTGTCGCTGGTGCAGCTGGTGGAGGCGCCGCTGTAGCCGTCGAAGAGCGAGCCGACGGAGAAGTTGCGGTTGAGGTCCACGCCCCAGGAGTTGCGCGCCGCCGGGTCGGCCGCCCCGGTGGCCGGGCAGTGGTTGGTCATGTTGCGGCGCTGCATGTTGAAGTCGTACAGCGAGTAGTGCCCGCCGTCGGGGTTGACCGTCGGCATGATGAAGATGTCGAGGTCGTCGACGACCTCACGGTGGTCGCGCGAGTAGTTGCGCAGCAGCCGCTCGGCGGTCTCCAGGCAGGTCAGCGGGGTGACCCATTCGCGGGCGTGCTCCTGGCAGTAGAGGAACACACCGACCTTGGAGCCGTCCCGCGTCTTGCCGATGCGCAGCGCCTTCGTCTGGAAGGGCTCACGCGTCACGCTGGCCGGCGCCTTGAGGAAGTCGCTCAGCTTCGTCGCCGGGGCCGCGGCCACCAGGCCGGCGCCCGCGTTGCCGCGGTAGGTGCTGGCCGTCACCAGGGCCGACGCCGCCGGGCTGGCGTTGACGGCGTCCACGACCTGCTTGGCGGTGCTGGTGAGCGCGCCCGTCGGGCCGGTGGCCAGGCTGACCACGATGTCCTTGCCGGTGACCGCGACCGACAGCGGGGAGTCCGCGG
>NZ_BOOA01000083.1 GCF_016862995.1 Acrocarpospora phusangensis | reverse complement strand
GTCGGGATGATGCCGCGACCGGCCAGGGCCCCGTCCACCCAGTAGCCGACCTGGGCGGAACGCGCCGATCCCCAGACAATCGCCCCGACCGTCAACTGACCGGCGAAAACCCCGTTGTACGTGACCACCCACGGCAGAGCCAGCCCCTGGCGCGCCTCCCGCTTGAGGGTCCCGACCATCGAGACGTACGGCCCGAGACCGGTGCGAAACAGCGGCGTCTCCGGGTTGCTGGGCTCCCACGGCCGCAGCCAGTCCGCGTTGCGCAGCCGCGTGTCCCGCCACGCGCGCACGTCACGCAGCCGGAGCGGACGGAGCCCCACGGGCCCCTCCGCCAGGGTCGCGGGCCAGCCGCGCAGTCGATCCACGATTCAATCATCCCCGGAAGAGTGTGTGTCCGCCACGACGGGTGTGCGGAAGAGCACACGGTCAGCCGGTATACGTGTCGATGACGCGACCGACCGGGCAGCCGCTGTCACACTTTTCGCCCTCATTCGCTTCGTCGCCCGCTCAGATCAACCACGGTGATCACCACCCCGGATCTGATCGACGGCATGCGCGAGGATCGGCGCGAGCACGGCCATACCGTCCCGTACGCCCCCAGTCGACCCAGGCAGATTGACCACAAGCGTGGAGCCTGCCTGCCCAGCCAGCCCGCGGGAAAGGATGGAGGTGGGAACTTTATCCCGATTTACCTGGCGTACAGCTTCCGCGATGCCGGGGATCTCCCGATCGATGACCCGCCGGGTCATCTCAGGCGTGAGATCGGTCGGGGTAAGCCCGGTGCCCCCGGTGGTCACGATGACGTCGTAACTTTCAGCGACACCCGCCCGCAGAGCGGCCTCGACGGGCTCTCCGTCGGGAACGACCCGAGGCCCGTCGACCTCACACCCGGCAGAGGTGAGCAGTTCGACCAGCAGCACACCGGATTTATCCGGATAAACGCCCGCCGCCGCCCGGTTGGAGGCCGTGATCACCAGGGCGCGTACCGAGGTCATGGCCGGGTCCAGACGCCGGTCTTCCCGCCGGTCTTCTCCTCGACCCGGACATCGGTGATCACCGCGGCCGGATCCACGGCCTTGATCATGTCGATGAGCCCGAGCGCGGCCACCGTCACCGCCGTCAACGCCTCCATCTCCACACCCGTTTTGTCCGCCGTCTTAACCCGGGCGACGATATCGACCCCACTGTCCACCACAGTGAGCTCAACCTTCACCCCATGCAAGGCGATCGGATGACAGAGCGGCACAAGATCCGGAGTCCGCTTCGCCCCCATGATCCCGGCGATCCGCGCCACCCCGAGCGCATCCCCCTTGGGCACATCCCCCGATCGCAGTACGGCTACCGCCTCCTCGGACAGCAGAACCCGCCCCGACGCGGTAGCCGTACGGGCGGAGACCGGCTTTTCCGACACATCGACCATGCGGGCCGCGCCGGATTCGTCCAGATGGCTGAGGTTCACAGCGGGATCACTTCCACAGAGGAGCCCTCGGCGAGTTCGGTCACGTCCTCGGGCACGATGACGAGCGCGTTGGCCGAGGCCAGCGCGGCGAGTTGGTGGGAACCCTGCCCGTGCACCGGAGCGACGGTGCCGCCGGTCAGGACAGCGCGCAGGAACGAGCGCCGCCCGAGCGGGGAGTGCAGCGGCGCCGTGGTCGTGGCGCGGACCGTCTCGGGAAGCCCGGCGGGCAAACCCTGCATATGCCGCAACGCGGGCCGGACGAACAGGATGAACGACACGAACGCCGAGACGGGGTTGCCGGGCAACGTGAAGATCGGGACATTGTCGTCGCCGACCACGCCGAAGCCCTGCGGCATCCCCGGCTGCATGGCGACCTTCTCGAACGCCACCTTTCCCAGCGGCGCGAGCGCCTCTTTCACCGGTTCGTACGCCCCCATCGAGACCCCGCCGCTGGTGATCACGGCGTCCGCACGCAGCAGCTGCGCGTCGAGGATGTCGAGGAACCGGTTCGGATCGTCGGTGACGGCTCCGGCGCGGAACCCCTCGGCCCCCGCCTCACGGACGGCCGCGGCCAGCATGAAACTGTTGGACTCCCAGATCTGCCCAGGCCCGAGCGTCCCGCCCGGTTCGGCTAGTTCCGCTCCGGTCGAGAGAACCACCACGCGCGGCTGAGGCCGTACCCGCACCCGCCGACGGCCCACCCCGGCCAGGATCCCCAGCTGCGCGGCCCCGATGCGAGTACCCTGACGCAGCACCACATCCCCGGCCCGCACGTCCTCCCCGATCAGGCGGATCGCGTTACCGGGCTGGACCGGCCGGTGAAAGGTGACCTTCGTGATGCCCGCGTCCGTCCACTCGACGGGAACGACCGCGTCCGCACCCGCCGGCACCGGCGCACCCGTCATGATGCGCGCCACCAGCCCAGGACCGATCGCCCGAAGCGCTCCGTCCCCGGCGGCCACATCCTCGGTCACCGGCAGGCTGACAGGGACGTCCACGATGTCCCCGGCACGCACCGCGTAACCGTCCATGGCCGAGTTGTCGAACGGCGGCAACGACACCGGAGCCGTCACGTCTTCGGCCAGAACGGTACCCAGAGCCCGCTCAAGATCGACCTCAAGCGGGGCCAGGGGCCGCACCGTACTCAGGATGTCGGCGAGATGTCGCTCGACCGGCTTCATGGCGCTAGGACTGGACCTCATTCAGGAATTGTCGCAGCCACGGCAGGAACTCGGGCGCGAGATCCTCACGCTGCGCAGCGAACTGCACGACGGTCTGGAGGTATTCGAGCTTGTTGCCCGTGTCGTACCGCCGGCCGCGGAACAGCACGCCGTGCACCGGACCGCCCTCGGCCGGACCTCTGTCGGCGAGGGTACGCAGCGCGTCGGTGAGCTGGATCTCGCCGCCGCGCCCCGGTGGGGTCTTCTCCAGCACCTCGAAGACCGCAGGATCGATCACATACCGTCCGACGATCGCCCAGTTGGACGGCGCGTCCTCGGGCGCCGGCTTCTCGACCAGATCGGTGACACGGACCACGTCGTCCTCGTCCGTGGTCGCGATGGCGGCGCAGCCGTACAGGGAGACCTGCTCGTGCGGCACCTCCATCAGCGCGATCACGCTTCCACCGTACGTCTGCCGGACCTCGATCATGCGCCTGAGCAGCGGATCGGCCGGATCGATCAGGTCGTCGCCCAGCAGGCAGGCGAACGGCTCGTTACCGACGTGCTGTTTGGCGCACAGGACGGCGTGGCCGAGGCCCTTAGGCTGGCCTTGACGCATGTAGTGCATGGTGGCGAGATCGACGGGCTCCTGAATCTGGGACAGGCGTTCCTCGTCGCCCTTGGCCCGGAGCGCACCCTCCAGCTCGTAGGCCACGTCGAAATGGTCCTCGATCGACCGTTTGTTGCGCGCGGTGATCATCAGAACGTCGAGCAGCCCGGCGGAGACCGCCTCCTCGACTACATACTGAATGGCCGGCTTGTCGACGATCGGCAGCATCTCCTTCGGCGTCGACTTGGTCGCGGGGAGGAACCGCGTACCCAGCCCGGCGACCGGGATGACGGCTTTCGTCACGGAATCGAAGTCAGCACCCATGATTGGAACCCTAGTGGAGGCGTCTTTGGACAAGTTGAAGCTCAGGCGTGAAATTCTGAGTGAACGTTCCCGCATTGATGAGAATTCGCACCGTGATGGCGCGCGGATCATCAGGGAGACGCTGCTCGACCAGCCCTGGGTCCAGATGGCCGGACTGGTCGCCGCGTACTGGTCGATCGGCTCGGAACCCTCGACGCACGGCCTCGTTTTCGCCCTGTGGAAGCATGGGGCCACCGTCATCCTCCCCGTTCTGCAGCCCGACGGCGATTTGGACTGGGCGGTGTACGACGGGCCTGATTCACTCGCTCCAGGGCCTTTCGGAATCATGGAGCCGGTGGACACCCGGCGCGGCGTGGACACGATCCGCACCGCGGCACTGGTGATCGTCCCAGCGCTGGCCGTCGACCGATCGTCGGGCATCCGGCTGGGCCGCGGCGGCGGATCGTATGACCGGGCGCTGGCCCGCGTGGGCCCGAATGTGCCCACGGTGGCACTGCTGCACGAAGGAGAACTGATCGACGGCGTCCCCGGCGAAGCGCACGATCGTCCCGTTCGGTATGCGGCGCTCCCATCGGGACTCTTTGTGACAGGTGTGACAGGATTGTCGTAAAACGAGAAAGGGGACCGGGTGCAGCTGGAGCTTGACGGCTGGCTTCTCGTCTCCGCGGTGATCGTGATTGCGGCGATCGCGTCCGTCCGGATAGCCCATCGCACCGGGCTGCCCTCCCTGCTCATATATCTCGGTCTCGGCCTGCTGCTCGGTGAGTCCGGCATCGGTGAGATCCATTTCGAGAACGCCATGCTGGCCAAGCAGCTGGGCTTGATCGCGCTGGCGGTCATCCTGGCCGAAGGTGGCCTGACGACGAACTGGGAGCACGTGCGCAAAGCCGTGCCGACCGCGCTGGTGCTCGCCACAGTCGGGGTGGGGATCAGCATCGTGGTGCTGGCCGCCGCCGTGCACGGACTTCTCGGCATGGACTGGCGTTCCGCGCTCCTTCTCGGCGCGATCCTGGCCTCGACCGACGCCGCCGCGGTCTTCTCGGTCCTGCGCAGGCTGCCGCTGCCGCCCCGGCTCGCGGGAGTCCTGGAGGCGGAATCCGGATTCAACGACGCCCCGACGGTGATCATCGTCATCGTGTTGAGCCAGGTCAACGCGCCGGATCCGTCCATCTGGAACGTTCTCTTCACCTCGGTCTCCGAACTCACCATCGGCGCCATCGTCGGCCTGGCCGTCGGCCCCGCCGCCGCATATCTGCTGCGCAGGGTCGCCCTCCCCGCGTCCGGCCTGTATCCGATCGCGGTGATGGCGATCGCGTTCCTCGCGTACAGCGGGGCCGTGGTCGCGCACGGCAGCGGCTTCCTCGCCGTGTACGTGGCGGCACTGATCATCGGCAACAGCCGCCTCCCCCACCGCTCGGCCACCCGCGGTTTCGCGGAGGGCGCCGCCTGGCTCGCCCAGATCGGCCTCTTCGTCATGCTCGGCATGCTCGCCAGCCCTTCCGAACTTCCTAATGCCGTGGTCCCCGGCCTGGTGGCCGGTCTGGCGCTGGTCCTGCTCGCCCGCCCCCTCTCCGTGGTCGGCTCCACCGCGCTCGTACGGCTCGGGCGGATCGGCCGGGTGACATGGCGCGAGCAGGTCTTCCTGTCCTGGGCGGGACTGCGCGGCGCGGTCCCGATCGTGCTCGCCACCATCCCCTGGGCGGCGAGCGGCACAGCGAGCATGTTCAACCTGGTCTTCGTCATCGTGATCGTCTTCACGCTGGTGCAGGGCCCGACCCTGCCCTTCCTGGCCCGGGTGCTCGGCCTGTCCGCAGAGGGCGAGGCCCGCGACCTGGACGTCGAAGCGGCCCCCCTGGAAGAACTCAACGCCGACCTCCTGCAGGTCAGGATCCCCACGGGCTCGAAAATGCATGGCGTCGAAATCTTCGAACTCCGCCTGCCGTCGGACGCGGCGATCACCATGATCGTCCGCGACGGCCGCTCCTTCGTCCCCGGCGGCACCACCCGCCTGCGCGCCGAGGACCAACTCCTGGTCGTGACCACGGCAGCCCAGCGCGACACAGTCGAGCGCCGCCTGCGCGCGGTCAGCAGAAGAGGCAAACTCGCAGGCTGGTACGGCGAGAGCGGGGACTAAACACCCGCCATGTTCTGTTTCAGCTTCTCAGTTGGCTTATCATTTAGCAGTCGCACCGGTCGAGTGCCAGTTCACGAGGAGGAGCGCGGTGCCCACCTACCAGTACGCCTGCACCAGTTGCGGTGAGCAGCTCGAGGTTGTCCAGAAGTTCACGGATGACGCACTCACTGAATGCCCGGCGTGCCAGGGCCAGCTCCGCAAGGTCTTCAACGCCGTGGGGATCGTGTTCAAGGGGTCTGGCTTCTACCGCACGGATAACCGTTCGTCGAGCTCGTCCACCGCCGCGTCGACGCCGGCCAAGAGTGAGACCGGCTCCGCCAAGACGGAGTCCAAGCCCGCTGCCAGCACGTCGTCTTCGACGTCGTCCACGGCTTCCTCCTCTTCCTCGACGTCGGCCGCCTGAGCCCCGACCGGCGCGTCGCCGGGTTGCGTGTAACCATTCTCACAGCCCGAGCCACCCGTCAATTACGTTGTCCACAGGGTCCCGCGGTTATCCACAGGCTGGAACCCGGGCCAGGACGACGGCGGCGTGATTCGCTAGGGTCGGCGGCATGGTCAATCGTGTGGACATCGGGGTCATTGGCGGCTCAGGGTTCTACTCCCTTCTCGACGACGCCGAGGAGATCGACGTCTCGACGCCCTACGGGCCGCCCAGCGACAAGGTGACGCTGGGCCGGATCGGGGGGCGCGGGGTCGCGTTCGTTCCCCGGCACGGGCGTGACCATGGATTCCCGCCCCACCGCATCCCCTACCGGGCCAACCTCTGGGCATTACGGTCTCTCGGGGTGCGGCAGGTGATCGCTCCCAGTGCCGTCGGCTCGTTGAAGGCCGAACTCGGTCCCGGCGCGCTGGTGGTTCCCGATCAGCTGGTTGACCGGACGTCGGGGCGGGTGCAGACCTTCTACGACGCGGGCGGGGCCGTGCATGTGTCGTTCGCCGATCCGTACTGTCCTGCTGGGCGGGCGGCGGCGGTCGGGACGGCTCGCGCCGCCGATTGGGAGACTGTCGACGGCGGCACCCTGGTGGTCATCGAGGGTCCCCGGTTCTCCACCCGGGCCGAGTCGCGGTGGTTCGCGGACGCAGGATGGTCGATCATCGGAATGACCGGGCATCCGGAGGCGGTCCTCGCGCGGGAACTGGCCCTCTGCTACACGACGATGGCGCTGGTGACCGATCACGACGCCGGGGTCGAGGCCGGGGAAGGCGTCACCCATGCCGAGGTGCTTGAGTTCTTCGCTGCCAACATCAAACGCATGCGGTCGCTGGTCGCGGACGTGGTGCAGGCCCTGCCGGAGGAGCGCGAGTGCTCCTGCGGGAACGCCTTGGACGGGATAAAGCTGCCCTTCGAACTCCCCTAGCTGTTTCGCCTCTCATTTCACAGCCATTCGTCTTCGACGGGCTGCACGATGCACTCACACGCGTGGGGGCCGGTGAGCCCTGGCGGGCAATCAGAGAGCCGGATTCTCGGTTGATCCACTGGTTCAGCCGGAGCCAGGGCGCCGATGAGCTTCCCTGTGCACCGCGCCCCGCCGAGTTGTTCGCGCCTTACAGTGCTGGCCAGCGGCAACGCTTAGGGCTCGCAGAGGAATAATCCAAGATTTTCAAGCCTCTCACTTCGGCGAACTCTCTACCGAACCGCAAGTTGGATTCCTGCAGGCTCCCTAGGACCCCTAACAGAATGAAGCCGATCATGCTTGGCGCCGGTGCGGCAAGCAGCGTCACCTGCGTTAACGGCGCCGGATAACGGCGGAAGGCCAGTGCCTCGGGTCATTCTGTTAGGCGCTCTTAGGGAAATCGACAGAAGAAACCGGTCACCCTTGGCGCCGGTACGGCGCGAAGCAACCACCTGCGATAACGACACCGGATAACGGCAAGAAGCGACGACCTCGCGCCATCCTGCTAGGCGATCTTAGAAGTGCCTACCGAATAGATTAGACGCCAGGTTGGCTGTTGTGCGGCTCCATGATCACTCAGGCTCAGCAAACAGGCCGACACGTTGCTAGATGGTGCTGAAGATCGCTCGCTGCTGAACAGTATTGGCAGGACCGTGCACCTGTGGGAGCCGGCTGCCGGAACGTCTGTGCGCTCGGCGGAGGCGTTTGGGTGCGCCAAACACTGGCTGGCAGTACTCGGTCGCCGTATGGCCTCCCACGGTGCCGAAAAGCCAACCCATCCCAGATCGGAGTTCGATCATGCGTGCTATCACCAGGTTCCTCGGGCGGCGCCGCCGTCTGCTGGCCGCGATTCTCGCAGGATGTTCGGTCGCCTGTGCTCTTCTGACGGTGAGCGGCTCGGAGGGAGTTGAGGTGCTCGCCGCCGCCCGGGATCTGCCCGGCGGCCGGCTCTCGATGGCCGATTTGACGGTGCTTCGCATCCCTTCCGCAGTTCTGCCGGACGGGGTATTGGAGCCCGGCACCACGGTCGCCGGTCGAGTTCTCACCGGCCCGATACGCCGGGGCGAGCCGCTGACTGACGTACGGCTCCTGGGCGGAGGCCTCCTGGCCGGGCAGCATCCTGGACTGGTGGCAACTCCTGTCCGGATCGCCGATGCCGACGTGGCACAACTGGTCGCACCAGGCGACATCATCGACGTTCTGGCAGCTCCGAGCGGAGCCTTCTTATCGTCATCCGACGGCGCGATTCCCACAGCAGCCCGTGAGCAAGGCGCGCCAGAGCAGTCCGTGGTCGCCGACATGGAGTTCGCCGGTGCCACAACCGTCTTGATCGCGAACGGTGGCCCAGTGGTCAGCCGAGTCACCGTCCTCGCCGCGACCTCCGACGACGACAGATCAGAAGGCGCGCTTCTGGTCCTGGCGACAAGCCAGTGGCAGGCCGCCCAACTGGCTGCCGCACAGTCCGGCGCCCGTCTCTCGATAGCCATCCACCCGCGCTAAGGTTTGGGACTTCAAGCACGGGCACGAGAGGGAACCATGGGCGGATTCAAGAAGTTCCTGTTACGCGGCAACGTCATCGAACTCGCGGTCGCGGTGGTCATCGGCGCGGCATTCACCGCCATCGTCAACTCGTTCGTGAAGGACGTCTTGACGCCCGCCCTCTCCGCGATCGCCGGCGCGCCGAACTTCGGCAATCTGAAGTGGCAGATCGGCGACGCCGTGATCGGCTACGGCAACTTCCTCAACGCCCTGGTGTCGTTCCTCATCGTGGCCACCGTCGTGTACTTCTTCATCGTCCGGCCGTACGAGCTGCTCATGGCGCGATTCGCACCCGCCGAGCCGAAGGAGACCCGCGAGTGCCCCCAATGTCTTACCGAGGTGCCGAAGGCGGCCACTCGGTGCAGTGCTTGTACGTCGGAGCTCACGCCCGTGTCGGAGCAGGGAAGCGGTAGCCGTACAGGGCAGGTCTAGGAGGGCTCAGAGGGCCGCTCAGAGGAGGGAACCGACCTTCGGGTCGTATTCCCAGTGCCACGGCTCGAATGGGCTCACGTAGGCCCAGTCCGGGTGAATCCATCCGAAGCGCTTACCGTTCTGCTCCAACCAGACGAACTCGGTCGACTTGTACACCCGGATGGCTCCGCAGAAGTCGACCGCGAGGCCCAGCCCATGGTTGCTTCGGCCCGGAATGGCCGCCAGACCGGGCCGCTGGTAGTAGACGATCTGCTGGTCGCGCAGACTCCGGTAGCTGTCGACCACACACAACGGCTGCCCGAAGCGCTTCTTGTACGCGAGGTTCAGGTCGGCGAACGCGATCGCCGCATCGGCCCGCAGTTCCTCCCCCTTGAACGGCAACGGGCAGAGCATGTTCCGCGGCAGCAACCCGTTGGCGTACTGATCCGCCTCGACGACCCGAGTAGGGTCACAAGCCCCGCCGCCCCGCTTCACCCCCAGTTTCGCCAGCGCCGTGGTCAGCGACTTCACCGTCTGCTGCGACTGCTTCCGCAACGTGTCGATCTCGAAGGAGAGCTGCGCCTCCTGAAGCAGCTTGGTCGCACGCAGTTCCTGCGACTCCGCCGCGAGCTTCTCCCGCTCCTCGAACAGCTTGCCGGCGTCGTCCACCACGCGGTTCCGGCCCGTCGCGAGCTGATTGACGTCGCTCATCGTCCGCAACGCGTTCTGCCCGCTACCACTCGTCAGAAGCGGGCCCAAGCCCGAGGACGAAGGGTCCTGGTAGATGTATTCGACCAGGTCGGAGAGCGGGCGCCGGACCAGGGCGAGCTGGGCGTCAGCGGTCCGCAGCTGAGTCAGCTTGCCTTCGAGCTGACGTACCGAGGTGTCGAACTCCTTCTGGCTCGCTACCAAGGCCTTCGTGGCCTGCTCGATTCCCTTGGTCGCCTTCTCCGCTTCACGCCGCAACTCCGTCAGCGTGCCGGGATCCGCCTTCACCGTCTCCACAGCGGACGACTCGACCATGTCGGCAGTCGTCACCTTCGCAGGCTCGGCGCGAGCCTCGGCCGCCACGAGCGAAGTCAGCACCATGACGACCACGATCAGACCCGCTGATCGAGGAGCTGGCACGATCGACTCCTCCATTTGCGAACTCGTGACCCCGGTCAGGCACGCACGTTACTACAGCCCGGCGAGTGTTCGGGCCCGAGTCCCCAGAGCCGTTACATACCAACTTCGGCTCTTTTTCCCGTTATCCCCTAGGCGGGCTGTCGCGCATCTTCCTGACAAAGCTCCCAAAGCCACGTGTCTGCCCAGTCATCCGGACACTCCGCCTGTACCGCCGGCGAAGCCGTACGGGCAGGCCGGGGCACCTCCTGCCGCGCCGGAGCCGCCTGCAACGGCATCGGCCCCACATCCGAGGTCGCCCGCCGCGGCGCGGGCACCGTCCCCTCATAAACCCGATCCGGCCGCGCCGGAGCCGGCACCAGAACCGGCCCCATCATCTGAGGATCGTCCTGCCGCTCCAGCACAATCGAAAAGGCCCCCCGACCCTTCACCCCGTAGTCGGTGAGCTCAGCCACCAACAACCCGATCGCCAGCACCGCAGGCGCCAGCACCGCCACCACCAGCACAGCAGGCCGCAACCCTCTGCGCCGCCGACTCGCCCGCATCCCCCGCCGTCCAATCACGAACAGCGACCGTAACCACCCCACCCACCCCTAACATCCCCCCTTGCCAGCCCTTTACCGCAGGTCAGACCACTACTGACCAGTCCTCCCGCCCGGCGCGCCTTATCCTGGCGCGCACCACCCCGCACTTTCGCTAGGCTTAGCCTGCAGACCAAGCTCCCGTAGCTCAGGGGATAGAGCACAGGTTTCCTAAACCTGGTGTCGTAGGTTCGATTCCTACCGGGGGCACCCTTTGACCAGGCGAAATGCCGTGTGACCTGTGCCTTCTCCGACGTAGGTTCACGCCACCTGAGCAGCCAGATGCCGCCGTAGGCGGCTGTTTGTCAGTAGTCGCGGAATATACACGGAATGATCTTCACGGCGTTTGGCCAGGTCATGGCCCGAAAACACGAAGGCCCCGGCATGAGCCGAGGCCTTCCGGAGAGCTATGGATCATTCGTCGAGAGCGTGGTCAATCTGACCGTTCGCGCGGGACTGATGGCCATCGATGCACTTTGCGTAGACCTTGAGCAAGACATCAACGCTGTGCCCCGCCCGTTTAGCTACCTCGGGCGCCGGGACGCCCGCGTTCAGCCATAGCGAGACCGCCGCGTGTCGAAGGTCGTACGGACGAGCCGCCAGACGCGAGACGAGTTGCTCGGGGGTGAAGGCCAGTCGACGGGCTTCCTGCCAGACCTGCGAACAGGCCGAGGCGGAGTAACGGCTTCCCTGCCCTGTACGGAACAGCCGGCCATCGGCCGCCGCGCCGTACTCGTCGATATGCGCCCGCAGCAGTGCGACAAGGACCGGCGGTATGGGTATCGTCCTCGTCTCCTTGACGGCCCGGTGCTTGAGCCCGCGTTCATCGTGGGACTCGCCTGAGTCGCTCCACCGCTTGTTCGCTTGCGGACGAGCGCGTTCGAGCGTGATCACGCCCCACCCCTCCTCTGGGAGGTGGCAGTTTTGGCGTCGAAGTGCGGCGACCTCCTCCGAACGCAGAGCCGCGTAATACATGCACGCGAACATGGCGACCATGCGACGCCCACGCGTCCGGCCCACCCGGCCGACCGCGTCGAGCAGGGCCCGCGCCTGAGCCGGGTTGACCACGGTCCCAGGATCGACGGCATCCGCAGCCACCGGCCGCTTCCACTTCACGGCGTGGAGTGGGTTCGACGGCAGCAACCTCAGCTCAACCGCTGACTCCATCATGTGGTGCAAGATCGCCCGCTTACGCCGTACCGTGGTGGCCGCCGCAGACTTGCCCGCGAACGTAAGCGCGATCGAGTCCAGCGCCAGCCGGATAACGCGCGGCTCAGCTAGGTCGGCCAGGGGAAGCGATGCCTTTTCAAGCCAGCCAAGCGCCTTCTCCAGCTGCTTTGGCAGTTCTGACCTACGGCTCTCGGGAAGCAGGGCGTAAGTACGGAGGACAGCCCGAAGATCGTCGTCTTCCGGACGGTTCGGGATGTCCTTGACCAGCATGGGCAGCATCGACAACAGCGCGTATGCGACAGCTTCCCGGCTCAAGGCGGAAAGGTGGACCCATCGGCCCGCTAGGTAGGACTGCGAGAAGGTCAGGAAGGTAGGCCCTTCGTTCCTGGCTGGCGCAAGCATGGACTCAGGGAGTCCAGTCTTCAGGTCGAAAGCCTCACCCCTCTTCGCTGCCTGTCGGAGGTCAGAAAGGAAGCTGTCGGCCAGTGCCTTTGTCCGGAAGGTCTTGGACTTCGCCAGCCCGCCGACCGTCCAACGCACGGTGTAGGACGGTGTCTTGCTGGCGCTGTTCCGGCGGGTCTCCCAGAACTTCACGTCATAGGAGGTGTTCACGCGGCCTCCTTGAGAGTCGCTAACCAGGTCGTGAGGTCACTGCGCCACACGCGGATCTCGCCGTTGGGCAGCTTGAGGCACTTGGGCGCGTGGCCGAGCTCGCGCCAGCGGTAGAAGGTCCGCCGCGAGATGCCCAGCTCGTTGAGGACCTCCGAGACGCCCATCAGCTCGTCGCGGCGGGTCATCGCACACCGTCCCGGATCGCGTCGGCCAAAAGCGCTTCACCCGAACTGAGCCCACGTCCGGCATAGGTCCAGTCAGAGATCACGTGAACGGTGTTCTCGTCGAGGAGTAACAGCCGTCCGGTGGTGATCTTGTGGTCGACGACATGGTCAGTGCGGGCCGCCCGGAGTGCTCCGAGGGTGGTCGAGTAGTGGCGGGATCGAGTGGAGAAGTGACCCCGGAAGCCGAGCATGTGAGCCCACATGAGGAGTCGGAGGCCGTCCAGTTCGTCCAGCCCGCCAAGGCGGAAGCATTCGGCCACCAGTCGGCGGGCGTGGTCGCGGATGGGCAGCGCGGCCAGGTCGTCGAGGGGATAGATGCGACGGTCGATGACTCCGATGCATTCTGCGGCTTTGGTGGCGTACTTCCCGACGTAGGCCGCGACGGCTTGGGCGGTGAGGTCGCCGTTCAGAGTGATCGGGCGAATGTCGAGCTGATCACCCCAGCGCAGCGGCTTGCGGCTGGCAAGGCCCACGGCAGAGACGACGTTTGCAGCATGCCGTACGGCATCAGTCAGGATCTCCCCCGTTGCCCAGACCGGAGGCAGGGAGACGGGCCCGTCCGGGCCGTCGAGGCGGATCACGGCGTGAAGATGGACGACTCCGCGGCGCTGGTATTCGGCGACCTTGGCAAAGGACACTACGGCCTGTTCCCGAAGCGCCTTAGCGGCCAGGCCCGCGCCTTTGGCCAGGCGACCGCGTAACGCGTCGGTGAATCGTTTCCACAACAGCGGCGCCAAAGCGTTGAACAGGACCGAGCCCGTGTAGTCGTAGCAGTCGGGGCACAGCGGTTCGCCGAGGCGGGGATCAGTGACCAAGTGGCGGACCGTGCAGGACATGACGACGCCATGCGGGCAGGTAGCAGCGGCGCGGCGTGCGTGGCACGGGTCCGGTTTCCCGTTCCGTTCGCGTCGGGTGTGGACGAGCCCGAAGGATGGCGCGGTGAGCGTGACGAACAGGCACGGGTGCGTGATCACCGTCACGGGCACGCCCTTGCCGCCGGCCAGGCCCGCGCGGATGAGCTGATAGGTGTCGGCCCGGTACGTCTCGGCGCAGGATTCACAGCGGGAAGCTCGCCGAGTCTTACACGGAATCCGCAGCACGCCGCCCGGTTCCAGGCGAGTGCTGTACCTGTGAAGCAGAGCACCGGTGGCTCTATCACGGTGTTCAACCTTGCCGCGCAGGTGGATCGGCTGACGGCAGCCGCCGGCGCGCCGGATCTGGACGGCCCAACGGTCGAAGTCCTGACTGTTGAGGCGGTTGATCACCCCCGTGATCGCATGCGTGTTGGTGGCGTTTCGAGGCAAGATGGGTATCTCCTTTCGCTCGTTCGGGTGAGGGAGGGCCTCCGACCTGGCGTGTGTCTTGGCGGATGTGCGGCCAGGCCGGAGGCGTTGACGGGTCAGCAGTTGCCGAGCCCGTCACAGTGGCGGCAGGTGTCGCCGTAGGAGTCCGAGCCGGTTCCGCCGCAGTGGCAGCACTGCCAGCGCTTGGGCTCGATCTCGGGGAGTTCGTCGAGTTCGGCCGGTTCTGAGTTGTTCATGGGTGTCCTCCTTTCTCTGGTCATGCGGGTTCTGGGTGGGCGCGGATGTCGCGCAGCAGGTCGGAGGCGAGTTTGTTGGACACGCCGAGGCGGGTGCGGAGCATGTCGCGGGTGATGGGTTTGCCGTGTCGGGCGTGGTGTTCGTCGGCTACGCGGCGGGCGTAGTCGATCAGCGATGAAGCCGGAGCCGACCGGTCGTTCTGGCCGTCCTGGCCGTCCTGGACGGTGGGGACGAGGACGGGCGCCGGGGACGGGCCGAGGACGGATAGGCCGGTGCTCTCAGCGGTCACGTCCTTAGGTGCCGGGATCAGTTCGGATGCCGTGGACGGTTCGGGGTGTGGGTTGGTGGCGCGGCGTTCGAGCATGGAGACGGCGATCAGGAAGGCGCCCGCTGGGGTGGCCGCGGTGAGCCATCCCCAGGTGGTGGGTTCGGCTTGGTGGAGGTTGGCGGCCAGGGACAGGACGATGCCGGCGACCAGGACGAGGGTGGGCCAGGAGGTCCAGCCCTGCCGCGTGCGGCGGGTCTTCTTGTCGCGTTGGCGTTCGCGGGCGGCCATGACACAGGTGAGGTCGATGCAGACGGCCACGGCCCAGGCCATCCAGCCGTCCTGGCCGTGTTCGGTGGCGGTGTCGCGGATGTGGGTGAAGGAGCCCGTACCGGCGATGAGCGCCAGGACCAGGACGGGGCCGGTGTCGATCAGCCAGGCGGACACGGTGCGCATCAGGGGCTTCCTCCCTTCGTGATCGTCAGGCGGGGATCTTGGCTTCGGCGCGGATGTCGGCCCAGTTCGGGGTGAGGTGGGCGTAGGTGTGTGCGGCCTGTTCGGCGGTCTTCTCGGGGATGTGGAAGGAGCGGGCGCGGTACCAGTGGCCGTCTTGGTGGGCGACGATGGCGACGCCGGGCTTTTCGGCGGGGATGGCGCGGGCGGAGTCCAGGGCGGACGGATCGAGGTCGCCGAGGGTCATGGTGGCGGTCTCGGGATCGTTGACCCGGTGGCAGATGCGTCCGGAGCACTGGGCGCGCAGGGCGGTGACGCCGGGGCCGAGTTCGGAGCTGATTCGCTGGCCGGAGCAGAACAGGTAGATGCCGAAGGCGCGGCCGAGTTGGGCGATGCGCAGGAGCGCGGTGGAGATGCGGGCGATCTCGTCCTTCTCGCTCTTGTCGGCCATCAGGTACAGCTCGGCCAGTTCGTCGACCAGGACCACGATGGGGACCGGCCGATCGTCTGCTGGTAGCTGCCAGATGTTGCGGGCGCCGGCGGTCCGGCACCGGCCCATGCGGCCGATCAGATCGGCCAGCAGATCACTGCATTCGCTGCGGGAAGTGGCCAGCGCCGACAGGCGCGGCGCGTACGGGGTGAATTCGACGCCGCCTTTGAGGTCGAAACCGACCAGCGCGACCGGTTGGGGAGCGAGGCCGACCAGCAGCGCGTTGGCGAGGTTCGATTTTCCCGACTGGGTTGCTCCGGCGTTGATCCAGTGTGGGACGGTGGTGAAGTCGATCAGCCAAGCGCCGCCTGTTTCCAGCCGTCCGACCGTGACCTTGAGCAGGTCGGTCGAGGGCGGGATCTGGTCGACGCGGATGAGCGGGTCATGGATGGTGACGTTGAGGCGGATCCGACCGGGTTTGTCGGAGGAGACCCGGACGGCGTGGACTCCCCAGGAGTGGGCGAGGCGTTCGGCGACTTCGGAGTAGTCGGCGGGGATCTGGCCTTCCAGGAGGCGGATGGTGACGCGCCAGCCGTACCGGGTGGGGAGGGGGAACCACATCCACGGTTTGGTGTCGACGGCGACGCGGCGGAAGGTCCGGCGGACTTTCACGGTGCCGGTGGAGACGATCGCGGCCGGAGTGACGGTCCACCAGAAGCGCTGGCGTTTCTTGGTGAGGCCGCAGCCGAGGGCGACTTTGCGCCAGCTAGCGCGGATGCCGACTGCGGTGAGCGGGTAAGCGAGGACGTACCAGAACGAGACGGGGTGGAAGCGGCGCCAGGCCCAGAGCCCAGCCGCCAGGGCGGCCAGGACTCCGGGTAAGGCGAGGAGCTCCGGCAGGGTGTCAGGCATGTCCGCCGTCCGCCGGTCGCGAGTAGGCGGGTTGGAAGGATGCGGCTCGGTAGGAGATGCCCCACCGGCCGGAGGTCTCCCAGACGTAGCCGATCATGCCGATCGGGGTTACCTCCGATCCGGCGGTGACGCCGGGATCGCCGGAGGTGCCGATCTTGACGAGTTCGATGCGGCCGAAGTCGTCTTCGACCGACAGGACGGTTTCGTAGATGGCCTGGCCAGTCTTGTCGAGCTTGATCTCTCCGGTGTCGCGGTTCAGGACGCGGGGGTGTGGGGCCTTCACGCAGGTGAAGACGAGCTTGGCCGCATCGACGGGAATCGGGATGGTTCGCATGTCGTAGACCTCCTTTGCTCACATAGCCAACATGGTTAACCTAGTTGGCTTGGCTGTCAATGTGCTCGTGGTTGGCTTGGTTGAGTTCCTCGTGGTGAGATGAGGGGCGATGGTCAAGAAGACGGGCCGGCCCGGATACCTTCAGATCGCCGATGAACTGCGGGAGCGGATTCGCGGCGGCCTTCTCGCGCCCGGAGAGCCGCTGCCGTCCACCGCCCAGCTGGCCGAGCAGTTCGACGCCTCGTTGTCGGTGGTGAAGATGGCGATGGGCATCTTGCGCAACGAGGGCCTTGTCGTCGGCCAGCAGGGCAAGGGAGTCTTCGTCCGAGAGGACGACCAGCTTGCACAGGATGGAGACCTGCGAGCCGAGGTCACCGCTCTGCGTAGTGCCGTGCAGGACTTGACTCGACGCCTGGAGCAGATGGAAGCGGCGTTGCCCGCAGCCGCTCGGAAGGCCGGCGCCTAGGACCGGCGTCGTGGACGTGGCAACCGGTCACCCGCCGGGCGAACGCGGCCGAGACGGTCGGGGCGTCGGTGGGCAGGTGCCTGCGGTTGTCCTCCTGGCGCATCCCGACCAGGACCACGACGTTAGCCGACCGCGACAGCGATAGCCAAGACGAGTGCGATGATCAGCGGCAGCCAGGTCATCGAGTCGCTCCCAGCGCGCTCATGCGGTGCGGGTTCCTCGGAGGCCGGCGGGTCTCGCCGCGCCGCCGGTCGGCGCGTAGCCGGGCGTTCTGACGGCGGATCCACCGCTGGCGGGCGGCGCACTTGCGGCACAGCTGCTGCCCGTCGGCCAGGAGCGCCCCGCAGATGCAGGTGGGCGATTCGTCCTGGGGTTGGGCGATCGTGTCTGGCATGATCACTCACTCTCCTTTCGGCCGGTGTTGCTTTGGGTTGGCGCTATCGAGAGTGCGGCGAACAGTAAGGACGAGATCACTGCATGACCGGACGTGTTCAAGACGTCCGGTTTACGATGGCCACGTCCCCGGATGTCCCGAACGGGCAGGTGAGATGGCGAACGAGCGACTGCGCGCGGCGTTGCTGGAGCGCGGGGTGAGCGTCGCGGACCTGGCGGCGGCCATCGAGGTGGACCCCAAGACCGTCGAGCGGTGGATCACCAAAGGCCGGGCTCCGTACCGAAAGCACAGGTACGCGGTCTCCTCCCATCTGGGAATGGAGGAGTCCTACCTGTGGCCCGAGGCCCTCACCCGCGAGCAGGTGGCCTCAGCTTCGGAGAGCGAGATCGTCTCGGTGTACCCGCACCGCTGGGCCGTCCCGAGGGACATATGGGGACGTCTGTTCTCGGCGGCCAAGGACGAGATCGGAGTGCTCGTCTACAGCGGCATGTTCCTGGCCGAGGACGCGGGCATGGTCCGGGTTCTCGGCGAACGCGCGGAAGCGGGCGTACGGGTACGCATTCTGTTCGGCGACCCCGCCAGCCCGGAGGTCGCCCGGCGAGGCGCCGATGAGGGCATCGACGAGGGCATGGCCGCCAAGGTGAAGAACGCGCTGGTGCTGTTCAAGCAGATTCGCGCGCTGGAGACGGTGGAGATCCGTCTGCACAGCACGGTGCTGTACAACTCGATCTACCGGGCGGATGATCAGTTGCTTGTCAACACCCACGTCTACGGGGCTCCGGCCGCCAACGCCCCGGTCTTGCATCTACGGCGGGTGGTCGGCGGGGACATGGTGACCACCTACCTTGAAAGCTTCGAGCGGGTGTGGTCCCAGGCGATCCCGGTAGAGTCCTGAACTATGGGCCAGCGGATCGACTTCTACGACGACCCGGACGCGCCCGCACCCAACAGCCTCGTCCCCTCCGTGAACGTCGTGGTCACCAACACGGCCGGCGACATTCTGATGATCTGCCGCAGCGACAACGGCAACTGGGCCGTCCCCGGCGGCTCCATCGATCTCGGCGAGTCACTCCCCGCGGCAGCCGTCCGGGAGACGCTGGAGGAGACCGGTATCGAGTGTGAGATCACTGGGCTGGTCGGGACCTACACCGACCCACGCCACGTGATCCTCTATACCAGCAACGGGGAAGCACGGCAGGAGTTCTCCATCGTCGTGACCGCGGTTGCCGTGGCCGGCGAGCCGACCCCCAGCAGCGAATCAACCCAAGTCCGCTGGGTGCCACGCGACCAGGTCAGGGAGCTGAGGATGGATCGTTCGATGCGCCTGCGCATCGGCCACTACCTCGACCAGCACCAGAACCGTTCCCTAGACCAGGCATCCCAGCCCCACATTGGCTGAGGTCAGCCGGGACTCCACCGCGCGGACCGCCGACAGGATGCACGGCTCAGCCCGGTTGATGGTCCAGGTGACCGCGTCCTCAGGGCCGTACCGGGCGCGGATCTCCGCCAGCCGTTCGGTCACGGTCAGCGGAAGACCGTCCGGGCTGGTGGTCATGTCGCAGAAGGTCAGCGCCTCGACCAGGTCCCCGCGCTGTTTCGGGAACTCGGCGGTGAGGATGTCGAGCAGCCCGCGTTCATCGGCTTCGATCTCGGCGCAGGTGTGATGGGCGACCAGACGGCACAGCAGCTCGTCGGCGCCGTGCACGTCCCGCAGGTATCGGCCTCCGTCGATCGGGTGGAATCCGGTGTCGATCAGATCCGGCGCGTACCCGATGTCGTGCAGCCACGCCGAGGCGGCCAGAATGTCGGCGTCCTTGCCGAGGATCGGGGCGAGCGCTTCAGCCCGCCGCCCGACCCCCTGCGAGTGCTCCCACCGTCGCGGCAACGGCCGCTCCAACACCTTTTGAGCCAGCTCACGAGCCCATACGAGGTATCCCATGGCGCTCACGATAGACACGCCACCCCGCACGCCACCTAGACCGAACACCTGGACGTCCCAGGACGTCCTAACTGTGCACGTCAGGCTGACGCACGAACCACCGGCCATCTGTTCCGGCAGTGATCAGGTCCTCGCGCTGCAACGTCAGCAGCGCGGAGCGTGCCGTCGTCCACGAGACCCCGAACCGGCGCTGTATCGCGGCGTTACTCGGCATCGCCATACCCCGCGCCGGCACGCCCGCGGCGATCTCCTCCCGCAAGGTGCTCGCGACGACCCGGTACAGGCGTGGCTCGCTGGGCAGCCGATCGCGGAGGGAGTCGGTTCGCTCGGCGACGAATCGCCGCTTGCCGTGACCGACCACGACAACGCCCTCACGCTGCAACTGCTGCAACGCCGAACGGGTGGTGGCCCGTGACACGTTGAACCGGCGCTGCAACGCGTCCTCACTCGGCATCGCCGCACCCGGTGCCAGCACGCCCGTCGTGATCTCTTCCCGCAGCGCTTTCGCCAAAGCCATGTACAGATACGGCTCACGGGTCAGCTGATCGGTCGCCCGGACCATCCGCCCTTTGGACGGAATGGTGATCACGAGGCCCTCCGCTTCGACGTTGGCGAGAGCCCGCCGCACCGTGTTCCGCGAGATCCGGAACTCTGTGCACAATGCCCCCTCAGCGGGTAGCAGTTCCCCCGCGGCGTAGTGGCCGGATGCGATCCGGGACCGGAGTCGGGCGGCGACCTTGGGGTAGACCCGCCAACCGCTCATCAAGCCCTGCTCTTGCACGGACCCGCCCATGTCCGGATCAGGAGTGGTAGGCATCGGCGACCTTTCTGAGGTCGACGATCAGGTCTGCCTGTTCCCCGTCGCGCCACCCGGCTTGCGCAGCCGCCTCTACGTAGAGGACGGCTTTACGCAGCCGCAGGCAGGAGACCCGCTCGTCGGCCTGGTCGCCCCAGTAGAACCACCAGAACGACAGGTGGACGTAGATCCGGCGGGTACGGAACTTGGTGTCGACGACGTCCAGGGCCAGGCGCTGGTTCTGGTCGACCAGCAGGACGGTGGTGATGCCTCGGGCTGTCAGTTCTTCGCTTAACGCGGTGAGTTGCTTGCGTTCGTACTCGCGTTGCTGTTCGAGGATCTGGTTCATCGGCGGTGGATTCCCCTTCGATCAGCCAGGGGGTCCGGTACGCCCCTGTGCTGGTCGAGCCTCTGACGGCGGCTTGGACCTTCCCACCACGACTCAGGGACGTCTAGGGACTTCTTGTGTTAGCGTCGCAGCCACAGCCCACGCCCCCGGAGAGGCGCCCGTGAGCGACAACCTGCGCTACGCCCTCAACCGAGCCCGCCTGCAACCCGTCGACCTCGCGGCAGCCCTGGCCGTCGACCCCAAAACCGTCGAACGCTGGCTCAAAGGCCGCATCCCCTACCCCCGCCACCGCTGGGCCATCGCCGAACTCCTCAACCTCGACGAAACCCACCTCTGGCCCCAGATCACCCCACCCCACCAGCACATCTCCGACGAAGTCTTAGCCGTCTACCCGCACCGCTGGGCCGTCCCCCACACCGTCTGGCGAAACCTGTTCCAATCCGCCGGCCAGGACATCGGCATCCTCGCCTACAGCAGCCTGTTCCTCGCCGAAGACGCCGGACTCCTCCGCCTGATCGCCCACCAAGCCGCCACCGGCACCCGGGTACGCATCCTGCTCGGCAACCCCGAAAGCCCCGAAGTCGCCGCCCGCGGAACCGAAGAACACATCGGCCCCCACACCATGACCGCGAGAATCCGCAACGCCATCACCCTCTACCAGCCCTTACGCGGCCTGGCGGGCATCGAGTTCAGGTTCCATCGCACCGTGCTCTACAACTCCATCTACCGCGCCGACGAACAGCTACTCGTCAACGCCCACATCTACGGCACCCCCGCTGCCGATGCTCCCGTCATCCACCTCAGCGCCGGCCAGCAGGACGGCAGCGCCCACGTCTACCTGACCAGCTTCGAACGCACCTGGGCAGACGCCGAACCCGGAACATGATCCAAAGAAACTTCTCTCTACAACATCAAGAGCGCGGCCCTGCGGGGCCTGCGCTGGGGCGGATGCAGGCCGCGCTGCGGCTCTTCGGCCGGTCGCGGCCCGCCCCGCCCTGCCGGCCGAACTCGCTCCCCTCACACATACCTGAGAAACGATTCATCACTACAGCAAGCAATATCATTCTAGCCGAACTTTCCAGCCCTGCGGCTGTATAACGTACGGCGAACGAGTTAAAACAGTCGCGGGGTTCTCGATTACTATCGGGAAGCCCAACCCCGTAAGGCGTGCGTAACCTTGCGGTGCAGATTCATCGAGGCGAACATCGCCCCAAAAGTTGATTTCGTATACATCTTGGAGCCTCAAGGCAGCTTGCCACTCATTATCGCTAAGGATGAAGCTAAGGCTTGGCGCCCTACTCCCCTTGACCTCGATACACTTGATAGGCCGAGGCGATCGTATCTCAATATCATAGCCTAAGTTCGGAGCCTCTTGAGAAACCCATGCAATTTGAGCGCCAATCGATAGATAGTTCTGGCGCTGAAGCTGAAGGCTATAAAGCTCAGCACGTTCCCCTACTCGCTGACGCTCGTCTCCCACCGAAACTACCGCAGCAGATCTGAGGTTCCACGCCGACGTGAGCTCTTCGCAGAGTTGCCCGTAAACATGCGCAGGCGATCCAGTAGCATACTCAGGCAACCAAGAAACAAGCCCCAGCAACTGAGCCGATCCTCTTCTCGCCTCAGGCACTCCAAAATATAGAGCCCCATTTTCATATCGACTAACAGATAACAAGTATTGAATTTGGTCCGCAATCAAACCCGAGCGCAAGACTGCCATTACCAAAGAATAGCGTTCACCTTTTCTAAGGTCCTTTGCAACTTTGTCACCTCTCGGGCTACGAGCATAGCCTCCAACGCTTCCTATTAGACCTATGTCCTCTAACACCCGAAGACAGTCACGGATCTCATCATTGCTACCACCAACAATCGGAAATAGTAGACGTGTGACGTTTTCAGTCGAAAAGCGCGAATAAGATCTGCTAGGAAGTGCTGCAATAAGGCTAACCATACGCTCGAAGCGTGCACCCGTGAACCACCCACCCCGTATATCCATGGCTATGGGGCTATCCCGAGTAAGTATTTCAACATCTCATGGAGATCCGAAAAGTCACCCTCAGCATCAGCTAGAGCATTGTCACTCTGACCTATCGGACCAAGCTCAGCCCCCTCCAGCAATTGACGCATGACCTCTTCTTTTCGAAGAAGCGCCGAATCGACGAGAAAGTCCGCAGTTGGCTTATCCTGCATCACAGCTTGCAAAATGTGAACCACAACTTTGGCTGTGGGAGGAAGCCCAAGCCTGTGAATTCGATCGATGGACTGTAGCCACTGGGCACAATCATAGGTGCGATCGAGGTACACTGCAGTTTGGCAAGCCATATGTAGCGAGATTGATTCCGAGCAGGAAGCAGGATTAGCTACCAATAATGCTGGCCCCCTGCACGACAAAAAGGATGAGATCACCTGCTCACGCGTCTCAGGCGCATCAGCAGGAGAGGCGAGGTTATCGTCATAGGCCTCATCTCCAGTGGCAATTCTTCCGTCGACTTGAAAGACTGGAACCTGCAATCGAGCCTTTGCCAATTCCGAGAAGCGATCCAGATTAGCAATAAAGCTGCTCCAGACGACTGCCTTTTCCTGCTCAGCTACGACACCTGTGAGCACCTCAATTGCCTTGAGACTTTTAGCGGCGGGTGTCGTGAGTGGATCATAAGTATCGAGCCGTGAAAGCAGCGTCGGTGCGCCAGATACAGGCGGTATGGGGATCCCCAGGTCCAACCTCCCAAGCAACTCGGGGTTAGTTGCTGCTTGGATCAAACGTAAGGGCCGCCCACGGCGTAGAGCCTCTAAACGAGCCCGCTCAACCGACCCTGCGGCATCGACACGCCGACGCAAATTTTGTACCACAAGGTTATATATTTGCGCTTCCAGTTCAGACAATTCTACGGCATGTCGAACAATAGTCGCCTCGGGCAATCCGAGTGCTCTCTTCGGAGTCCTGATCATAAAAGGAGTTACGCGGTCTAGGACGCGATGGAAGTGGTCCTTAACTTCGGCAGCAAAAGGATCACGCGGGCCGGTAAGCTCACGGCCAGGCCAAACTATATTAAGCTGAGAATACAAATCGCGGCCGCTTTGTGGCATCGGAGTCCCGCTCAGAATGATACGAACCCTTGCGCGCTTTGAAACCTCTAGTAGGGCCGGAGCCCAAATACCTCCGCGAAACCGCTTCACTCGGTGAGACTCGTCTACAACTAACATTACGTTGAGGCGTTCACACAAGGTGATCAATTGTCTTTGATCCGATGCGGCTACCGCGTAACTTAAGATCAGAAGTGAACCCGGGACAGCATCCCCATAAAGGCTACGTCGCTTGCCAGCATTACCCCTGATTCGAATCGGCCGAAGCCACGGGGTCGCAGTTGCCGCCTCAAGTTCCCATGGACGAAAGCTGGACAGCGGGCCTACGACCACAATACAGTCGATTGTCCCCGCATTCTGATGAACCGTAGCCAAGGCTAAAGTACTGGCTGTCTTTCCGGCTCCTGGAACACTGAAGTTTGCAGCATTTCCTACTGTCAAGCCGTGAATAACAGCGTCCAACTGATGGGGTCGAAGAGGCCGCTCGTCGTTGTTCCATCCTGCGGAAATTAACTCCGCTTGAATTTCATGCAGCGAAAAGGGTGTCACACCTTCTCGAAGATCTTGAGCGGCCTTACGCGTACGCGCAAAACTACGCTGCCTTTCTTCATCTCTTCGGACGCTATCGTCTACGCCTTCGTCGCGGCTGACAGAGAACCCACGCCGCGCCAAGTACCGATCAATCTGAAGAGCCAACTCGCCTAGTTCACGCCGGCGGCGTGGACAACGCCAGCCGTCTGAGATTCTTTGCGCCCCCAAGAGAGAGCCAAAATATAACCGCAGCTGCCGGTCTTTGACGAGAGCCTGATTGCCTCGAACAAGTACAGCGTCTCCGTCAAACTCAACTCTTACAGTCATGCTCACGGAATCGGCTTCGCTCATTCCTCGACACTGGTTCCCCCGAGCGACGTTGCTCGTATGTGGGCTGCCCAAGCTACGATGGCCCTTAGCGATTCAGAAATATCTTCTGTAACCGCGCTGGCCATGGCTTCTCTTAGCCGATCTTCAGTCACCGCTTCGAGGCGATCACGCGCCTGTTGCAGTTGCGCCGCTACATCCAGACCTGCCGTGCTGACCCGGTCAACAGCACGCTGAATGTGCCCTAGGACAGCCTTCTTGGGGTAGTTTAGGGCCGTGGCGGGCGGCACCGGCGGATCTTCTTCGTTTTCTTCCGCCGTAAGGACCTCAGGATCGACTACAGCGATTTCGGTCTCTGTATCCGAATCTGGCGGCCACCCTGCGCGTTCTTCCTCGTTGCCAATCTGGCCTGCTACTCGTAGGAATTCTTCTCGGTCTTCAGTGAATAGCTTACGCATAGACCGAATATCATTATAAGTCGCGCCTGCTTGCACAGCAGCGAAGGCTGTCAGCGTCAAGTCGGATATATCATCTGCGTATTCGTCTCCTAATTGTAGAATGCGACCTACTTCTCTAAAGACCTCGACTTGGCGCTCCTGCATTACATAGTGATATTGACCTGGTTGCCCCAAGTAGTCGAGATAAGCATCAATGGCACGGATTGCTCTCAGCTGAGTGATCGCATACCGCTTATCGTCCTTCCCGGCGAAGTGCTTCAGGATCCCTGCTACACGATCCAAGCTGGCAGGATCCGCCCAGTCGATTCCTTCCAATTCTGCCGCTTCCCTGAGAGCAAGCAGCCTATCGATCCGGTCGTATCGCTTTTTGAAATTCTCTGCCAACTGCTCATTCTGCTCCATACGGAACAGTTCTTTTTCGTCGACATGGGCAGGGTCGATTATGATTACCTCGACCCACTCATTTATACTCGCCGCACCGTGGAGGGCGCGTTCCCTCTTTATCATGGCGAGACGCCTGTTGCCGTTACGTACGGTTCCGTCAGGGCGAATCCATAAAGGCTCGGCCTGCTGACGCGCATGCCAGTCTTCACGTAGGGCGAGGTAGTCCTTACTGGCGGTTCCGGACACGCCTTCCATATCAATCTTCAGGCTTTGATCGAGCAAGATTGATATGATCGAGAGTTCATCGACCGGATCGTTCTCGGGATCTAATGTTCTGCCCAGTCCCTGCTCTACCAATGTGCGCGTTGCGCCAAAGCGCTTGTTGTCTACATTCAGAGTTAGCGCGTCAACGGGAACGCGCCACACTTCAAATTTCTTCCACTCGCCATTACACCAGAGATCATGTGTTCGTCTGTGGCCATCACGAAAGGCAGCCTTCTTACGAGTCTCCACGTCATGTATCCGCTCGCTGCGGTTCATTTCCGCCCTTCGCAGTTGGTGCCTAGACCCCCCCCCGGCATCATCCTAGACACGTACCGTCCTGTCTACGAACGTACTATGGCACATCGAGCACGCCCCATCGAGGTGAGCAAGTCTCATATGCCAATCGCAGATTCATGCGATCTGCTTCTCCCAGCTGGAGCACACGGGCAGCATCGGCTACCCACGCTTCCGCAGGGTCGTCCGTACCCTCGAAAGGCGCGGGTCCGGAATGTGCAATAAGCGAAGGTCTCGCCACTACGACGAGATCATGCTCGCATGATCCCTTTTTGCCGTGATGTCCCATATGTGGATCCGTGAGTACAGGCCACAAAGCGGTAACTCGCAAAGCGGCCTCGTCGAGTGCGATACCTACGGCACTCCAAGCATCGGGATTGGAAGAATGATAAGTGAAAGCCAGCAGCCCCGTAGGCTTCAGCCGGCTTGCCGCAATCCAGAGCGCTCTACCGAGACGAGTTCCAAATTCCTTGACCCGATCTCCTGTTGCAGGCGGGTGTAGTGGCTTCGCAGCAAGATCGGAATTGACCAGCCAGGCTCGGTAGAAGGCGGATAGTTCATCATAGGCGATATAGTCGAAATAGGGCGGATCAGTCAGGATCAGATCCACATCCCCGTAATCGGGTTCTCGTCTTGCATCCGAGTCTGCCGATACAACGTCAACTGACACATTTTGGGATCGAGGGAACTCTAGTGTTGCCATCTTTGCGATTCGCTCACTGCCGAATATGTGCGGATTCTCTTCAAAAACGTAACGCCGAGTTTCCCGACTAAGAGAAGCCATAATTCTTTCTACGACACGCGGAATCGTTCCTCTTCCTGCTGTTGGATGAAGTGCGTTGAGCTCGACCGCCAGCGTGGGCAATGAATAGCCTCTGACGCTAAATAGCGCCGCTAGGCGACCGTACTCATGGGCATAACCACAGAGTCGGTTGTTCGTTGCCAATGCATTACTGACAGCCAATCTCAACGCCCTATCGGTTGAAGCATTGAGATTCTGATTCTGAATCCAATTGAATGCAACTCCGAAGAGCGCGAGCTGTCGATCACTAAAGAGCTGCCTGTAGCTCAATATGCCAAAGGTTACCGGTCGAGCATCCGTGCGATCTGAAGGAAACTCCGCATTCGGTAGGTCCATCTTGCGCCAGTTTGCTAGCAAGAATGCCCGCGCTTCTGCCTCCATGTCTATCTCGCGATGATCGGCCGAGCGGAAGCGACGGCCTTGAGGTCCAGTCTCTTCCACTGCCACTCGAACTCGCGGCGCTATCCCTGTCTTCAGATCGCGGTGCGTACTCTTCGCCCCACAACCAGGGCAGACAAAGAACGCGCCTGCGAATGTTCCTTCATCGAGTCGCCAGACTGACCCGCAGCAAGCAAAGTCGTCTGCCGAAACTGGCAGCTCATGAACTTGGAAGCATTGCGGGCAGAAAACGGTCGAGCCGAGAGGGCGGGCAACCGAGCCCTGCTTGTCCACACCCCGACTGATAATTGGGTTGCGGTATAGGGGCGCTTCAAGCTCACATGTATTGCAGGTCACCAATGCGATCGAGAAGGTATGGAGAGGTAAGGTTGCCTCGCGGTAGGGGTACAGATGCCCAATCTGTGCTTTCAAATGATCTATTAAGGCGTCGGCAGACTCTCTGAATTCCGACCTGGTCGGTGGGTTGCTGGCATGGCGAGCCATTAGTACTGCAAGTGGGTCAATGTCGCCCCCAATGCAATCGGCCCCAAGTCTGCTTGCCTCGATTAGTGTTGTTCCTCCTCCCAAAAATGGATCATGGACTTTCTTGCCCCGCAGCCATTCGACCGGCTGCCTGTATGTGCTCCACAACTCCTCAATCGACGCTTCAGCAGGCAAGGCGGCTGCCAACAAGAGTGACCGCAGCAGGGCTGCTGGCCGTCTGGCAAACCAGCGATGGGCGCTATAAGCACCGTCTCGGCTTCTCCGATCAGCTGCGACCAGCCGCGATACATCCGCATATGGGAAAGCTGATTCCAACAGCGACGGTCGCATTACTGCGGACTTGGCATCGGTCGCAATTCCCTTGGGCAATTTTTCATTGCTCAACGTTATCCCCCTCTTTGAAAATGACCTGGCTGGATCAGCGTGAAACACTTTTTTCGTCATTTAATCATAGAATGAACTCGTTCGTATCTCGATTTCCGTTCCAGTTGGTCGATGATCTCCATCCCCTGCGTCGGTGCCCTGTTGGGGCCGACCGGCTCGATGTTGCCAAATGGCCGCCTCCCAGGTGCCATCCCTGCAGAATACGAGGCCTCGCAGACGGAATTGACCTAGCCCGCTTCCTCGCAGTGGTCCTGCGGTCCCGCATGCCCGGTCGTGCAGTCTCGATGCAGGACATGGATCAGGTCAACCTGCAGCTCAGAGTGTCCTCTTTCGCGTCCTGACTCGTCGTGGAGGTGGGAAACGAAGACGAGGAGTGATTACGGATCTTCGTACCGGTGAAGCTGCCGCCAGACAGTAGGCCACATGGGCAGCGAGGCGCAGGCTTGGCAACCCTGCGCATGCGGTCAGCTGCCAACGAGTCAATCAAGTCGATCACCTCTGGGCTCAAGAGGGGCGCAGAAGACCACCGGGCGGATGACAGGGATGGTCAGCTGCAGGCATCGCGCTGGCCTTCAGTGGGATGCCGCCCTTAACGCCAGATGGGGTATAGAGCAAGCAGCACAAGATCCGGAGTATAAGCGAAATGATCAACTTGCTCATAACCGGTTTACGCCTTACCTGCCCGGTTCAGCTACACGATCAGCACACCACGGGCCGTGGTTTCCTTGGCTTGATGTCGTGCGCGTGCATAAGTGCAGGTGAGTGCGGCTGTCGAGTGGCTGTACACAGGTTGCGGGGTATCTACGCGATGATCTTTGCTCGGATGCTGATCATATGGCCATATGCCCAGGTCATGGGCGGAAGTTCTGATAGCTTCTAACGGTCTTGAAACCGCCACGCAGAAGGTGGAGTGGCTGGCGCTATGACGATCGCTCACTTCGGCACTCGCGGTACAGGGTTGGGGCGATCGGAGCGCTGTGACCTCGTTCCTCAGCCCCAGCGCGACGAATTTCGTGGGCTGGAACACCGGGGACGCATTGCCCCAGAATCGCTTTACGCGTGGCGGAGCGCAGAAGCGCTAGGTCCACAACCGCGCTTCAACCCCGCACCGCCATGCCCATCCAAACGGGCCCCACATCGCGCGCCCGGCAGTTCACCCACGCGAAACGACTCACACCCCAAGGGCTCAGTCATCGAGGCCTGGGGTGATGTTCCCCGTGTTGGGTGGAGCCGTCTGGCTGGACTTCATGCCGGTTGACGGGTTGGGTAGAGCATCTCGTATTCGACGGGTGTGCGCATTCCCAGGGCGCTGTGGCGGCGTTGCCGGTTGTGGAAGATCTCGAGGTACTCGAAGATCGCGTTGGCGAGTTCGATGCGGGTTCTCCAGCGTTGCCGGTTGAGTAGTTCGACCTGCATGCGGCCCCAGAAGGACTCAATGACGGCGTTGTCGAAACAGTCACCGATGGAGCCCATGGAGGGGACGAGCCCGGATTCGCGGGCGCGGCGGGTGAACGCCCCGGAGGTGAATTGCGTCCCGTGGTCGGAGTGGATCAGCCCGCCCGGCTGCGGTGTGCGGTTGTGGATGGCCATTCCGAGCGCGTTGGTGACCAGCGCCGATGTTTGGGTGCTGTCGATGGACCAGCCCACGACGCGGCGGGAGTAGACGTCCAGGACGACGCAGCAGTAGACCTTGCCTTCGCGGGTGGGTGCTCGGTGATGTCGGTGACCCATAACGTGTTGGGTGCGTCCCGGTGGAAGTCCCGGTCGACCAGGTCGGCGGCGGCAGGGGCCTGCTGGGCCGGCCGGCGCCCTCGCGGGTTGCCGGGCAGGCCGCGGATGCCTTGGCGCTGCATCAGCATCTCGATCGTGTGGTAGGCGACGATCAGGCCGCTGCCCAGTTTGAGCTCGGCGTGGACGTGCCGCGAGCCGTAGGTGCCGCGGGAGGCGGCGTGGATCTGCCGGATGCGCTCACTCAGCCACGCGTGCCGCAGCGACCTGGGCGAGGGCGGGCGGTTCCGCCAGGCGAAGTAGCCCGATTCGGAGACGTTCAGGACCCTGCAGGCGACCTGGACCGGCAGGCCTCGCCGGCCATCACCGCGATCGCTTCGAACCGTCTTTTGGGGGCACCACCTCTCGCACCAGTTCGATCGCCCGCTGGGTGACGGCCAGTTCGGTCTCCAGTTCCCGGATCCGTTTGCGGGCGGCCAGCAGCTCAACCTGCTCGGTCGTGGTGGCACCGGGTAACCGACCCTTGTCGATCAGGTCCTGTTTGCGCCAGACGTAGATCGTCTGTTCGCTGATCCCCAGATCGCGGGCGATGTCCCTCACAGGCCGTCCGGCCTCGACTAGATCCAGCACCTTGCGGCGAAACTCCGACGGGTAGCCCTTGCGTGACATGCCGACCTCTTCTTAAGGGGTCCATGGCACAAGTCAAGCAAAGCGACTCCACGGAAGCCGGGGAACATCAACGAACGATCCGGACCTGATAGAGGGGTCCTGCATCGTCCCGACACGGAACGGGCAATACCGACTTGGTCGTTCTCGGACCAGAACGCCGTAGCTCTATGCATCAAGATCAGCAAGGGCACTTATCTCTGTAAACGATCAAGTCCGGCGAAATTCGTCGCGAAGCCGGAAGCTAACCTTGGGGACACGATGATCGCGCAACCTGGTCCCAAGCGGAGACCGCTTGGGACCAGGGTTGGACATCACATGGTCGTCGCTGTACTAGCCCTCTTCTCCGCGGGCGAGCTCACGGAGGTAGGCCTGGGTGAACTGGCCCCAGTAGCTGCGCAGGTCGTCGAACTGTTCGGGATCGCGGTGCATGTTCTCGGCTTTGCCGTAGGCGAGGAAGAGGACATCGAGAGCCTGCCCCGTCTTGCGTGCGAGGCTCACAAGCTCCTCAATGTCGACGCCGTTGGTGCCGTTCTTGGCAACGGCCTTGAGTGGATCATAGATATCGCGGATGAACGGGTGACGGTGGTTCAGCCTGACGATGGCCTTGCCGTTGAGGTGAGTGATCTCGAAGATTTCCTTGCCCGGCCAGCTTGCATCGACCAAGGTGAATGGCTTCGATTCAACTTGCTCACGAACCTGTTCCGTCTGCTCCTTGTCCTCTTTGATACCAAGATCATTGAACAGCTCCTGAAGCAGCTGCTCGCTCTGCTCCTCCGTGAGCTGCTTACCGGCTTGTCCCATGGGTGCCGTCCTTTCGGCGCGCGCGGCAGCATCCATGGAGTCCTGGTGCTCTTGGGCAGCCGCCTGCTGCTGCGTCTTGACTTCGCCCCAGTGTCTCCGGATCTCGCCCCGTGCTGCCTTCACCGGGCGCTCAAGCCATTTGCGAAGTTCCTGACGCAGCTTGTCCACGGGAACCGCGCCGCGCTTGACGTTGCGGACCTGGAAGAACTCATCCAGTTCGGCCGGGAAAGTGACCTCGATGCCGATGTAGCGGTCAACCTTATCGACCCCGGACGGGAGCAGCCGCGGAACGATGTCATAGTTGATCTCGCGACCGTTACGAACCACGCTGATCTTGCCAGCGCGCTCGACAATCTGGTATTCGCGAATGTCGCGACCGTTGTGGTCCTTGTTTCCGCCCACACCCTCCTCCCAGCGGAACTGGACCGGGGTAAGGGTGACCGTGACGTGGATGTGGTGACCGTCGACGATCTCGATGTCCTCCTGGTCGATGATAGTTCCCCGTGGGTCTTCCGGGGCATATCGACTCATGATCCGTGGGTTGTCCATGAGGAAGAGCGGGTCCAGCAGGGTGATCTTCGCGCCGTTGAGTTCGATGACCAGCCCCTGATCGAGGAACTTGCGGTAGGCACGAGCGATGAAGCTGCGCAGTTCACTGAGCTTCTCGTCCAGACTGGTGCCGTAGTGACCCCCTGCGGTGAGACGGTCGATCTTGCTGTAGATCACCAGGGTGCCGGAGTCGAGCGGTTCTCCATCCAAGCTGCGTATGGCGTCTTCGTACTCGCGTGGCCAGCCCTCGACGTCATGGGCCTCGATATGGGTCTGCTTCTTGTCAGCGATCTCCTGAAGGTCGATGTAGGCGTGCCGGATGGTGGGGTCTCCCGCCTGCTTGGTGTAAACGTCGATGCGCCGACCGAGGCTGAGACCGGCGAGTTTGAGACCGACACCGAAGCGGCCCAGGCTGCCGCGCTTTCCGTAGCGGGTACTGAAGCCCATGGACAGCACGTGGGCGAGGATATCTGCTTTGATACCGCGGCCGTCGTCGATGAAGGTGATCTCATTGATAGAGCGTCCCTTCTCTCCGAACTTGGTCAGCACTTGGATGCGGGTGGCTCCTGCCTCCACCGAGTTGTCGATCGGTTCGCCGGCGGCGGCGGTGAGGTCGAATCCAGAATCGCGCATGGATTCCAGAGCGGTGTCGATCTGGATGATGTCCGCACGGGGCTTACCCCCAGGCTGCGGCTGAGCCGGAGTCGGCTCCTGAAAGATCGGGTTGTTGTTCATGGTCGTCCTTTCGTGATCTCTGAGACGGGTGGTCTCCGTCTCGGAGAAGGGGACTTAGAGGTTCGGGGTACGCAGGCGGTTGCCCAGCACGTCACCGAGGGTGTCGAGGCAGAACGGGCACGGGGAGGTCAGGTGGTTGGGCCGGTCGGGATGCAGTACGTTCGTGAGCGCGGGGCGCAGGGCGTGGAACAGGCTGCACTCGACTTCGAAAGCTTGCTCGGACGTGTAGTGCACGTCGTAGGAGAAGTACTCTCCCCGCGCGCGGGCGCTGTGCTCGAGCAGCCGCCGCCGCAGGTCCGTGTCGCTGCGACCGACGTAGACCGGAGAGCTGCCGCGGTGCAGAATATAGGTCCCGATTAGCCCAACGGGGATAACAGCACGGATGACCCAGCGCGCAAGCCGCATAAGCCGAGGCCTGCTCACGCCGCCGCCACCTCGCTGGCGTATGCGGTGCGCGCGATCCGGCGGATGCGGGAGATCCGCTCCCGCAACCGCGCAGGGACAAGACCGTGAGTCGCCGCGAGAACGGTGCCGTCCTCCTCGGCAAGGAGCTGATTCATGAGGTGCCGCTGCCCCTCCGTCAGCGCCGGGGTCGTCTGCAGCCAAACTGTGAGGTCCACAACCGCGAATCGGACGTCACACCGTCCCGGCTCCTGGTGAGGCTCGATGTCATCGAGCGGAGCGAACGAGGCAAGGCCACGGCGCTCGCGCAGGACCTGACCGGCGTGCGCCAGCGCGCTACGGATCTGGAAGGCGGCAGGGGCAGCATCATTGAGCCGGATGATCTCATCGAGTGCGCGCTCAATCCGCTCAAGCTCGTAGTTGTCGCTGGTCTTGCGGGCCCGCGCGTACAGGGCCGAGAGGGCGTCATGCGCCTGCTCAGTGAGCATGGGGGATCTCCTGGAGTCTGACTGCGGCCCCCCGTGGGTGGGACGCGGTCGCAGGTAACGGAGTGTATGAAGTTGTTAAGCTAACCGTAGCTCATCCTTGCCTTTTGGGCCAGGACCTTTGTCTGGTGCTTCCATATAGAAAGGGCGGCTGGAAAGCACAGTTGTTGCATCCCCGACCGCACTTTCCATCCGCGTTGTTGTCCGAGCCTCATCCCGCACCCGCACGAATGGTCAACCCGGCCACATCCGGCGGGGCGTGCAGTGCCGCGTACAGCAACATCGGCTTACACGATCACACTCCCCCAGCCCATATCACCCGGGCCTGGGCGAGCCGACCGGTGCACGCATGTTGGCCGAGGTCGGCGACGACCGCACCCGCCTCGCCGACTCCGGTGCACTGAAGGCCTACGCCGGAGCCGAAGGCCTTCGCATAATCCGAGGCCGTTCCGGGGGTCGTGGATCATTCGTCGAGGCCCGGCCAATCTGACCGTTCGCGCGGGACTGCTCACCGTCCACGCACTTCGCGTAGACCTTGAGTAAGACATCAACGCTGTGCCCCGCCCGTTTGGCTACCTCGGGCGCCGGGACGCCCGCGTTCAGCCATAGCGAGACCGCCGCGTGTCGAAGGTCGTAGGGACGAGCCGCCAAACGTGAGACGAGTTGCTCGGGGGTGAGGGCGAGTCGACGCGCTTCCTGTCAGATCTGCGAGCAGGCCGAGGCGGAGTAGCGGCTTCCCTTCCCGGTACGGAACAGCCCGCCGTCGGCCGCTGTGCCGTATTCATCAATATGCGTGCAATGTTCGCTTGCGGACGAGCGCGTTCGAGGGTGATCGAGCCTCATCCCTCCTCCGGAGGTGGCAGTTCTGGCGTCGAAGCGCGGCGACCTCTTCCAAGCGCAGAGCCGCGTAACACGTGCACCCGAACATGGCGACCATCCGACGCCCACGTTCGGCCCACCTGCTTGACCGCGTCGAGCAGGGCGCGCCTGAGCTGGGTTGACCACGGTCCCAGGGTCTACGGCAGCGGAGGCTACCGGCCGCTTCCACTTCACGGCGTGGAGGGGGTTGGACGGCAGCAACGTCAGCTCAACGACTGACTCCATCATGTGGTGCAAGATCGCCCGCTTACGCCATACCGTCGTGGTGGCCGCAGGCTTGCCCGCGAACGTAAGCGCGATCGAGTCCAGCGCCAGCCGGATAACGCGCGGCTCAGCCAAGTCAGCCGGCGGAAGCGACGCCTCCTCAAGCCAGCCAAGCGCTTTCTCCAGCTGCTTGGGCAGCTCTGGCCTACGGGGTCGGCCCCCCTCCGGGAGCAGGGCGTAAGTGCGGAGGGCAGCTCTTAGTTCATCGTCCCCCGGACGGTTCGGGATGTCCTTGACCAGCGCGGGCACCATCGACAGCAACGCGTACGTGACGGCTTCCCGGCTCAGGGCGGAGAGGTGGAGCCCGCTATCTTCCCGAAGCGGCAGACCTCCGCGAGACGTTCCACATCGTCCAAGCTGGATCCAGTGGCTAGGGGCCGAAGTCTTGGGAATCGGTTGCATTCCGCTCATACCACCTTCGATACTCCGCCTGTCTCATGCGGCAGACGCCAGAGGCGAAGCCTCTTCTTCTGTTTCTCTGCCCCGGCAACAGAGATCGAGCAGTGGGCAGGCGTCTCCAGCGCCAGAGGCTGCACGGGAAGAGACCGTAGGCTTTCAACGCGAAGAGAAGGATCACGGGTCTCTG
>NZ_BOOA01000082.1 GCF_016862995.1 Acrocarpospora phusangensis | reverse complement strand
TTCTGGACTTCCAGGGCCTTGTTGCTGTGCCGGCTGATGAACCTCACGTAACCGCCAGAGGAGTCGGCCAGCCGCCACTGCTGGTTGGTGCCGTTGCCGTCGGCCCACTGGACGATCGCGCCGCCGTTGGCCGTGGAGAAGTTGTAGACATCCAGAACCTTGCCGGAATGGCGGGACTTGACGCGGTAGTAGCCGCTTCCGGAGTCGACGAACTGCCACTGCTGCTGGTTGCCGTCGTTGCGGGTCCACTGCGTGATGCGGCCACCGTCGGCGGTGGAGAGGTTGTAGACGTCCAGGGCCTTGCCGCTGGTGCGGTTGACCAGGACGTACCAGGCGCTGGTGTCGACGGTCGCGGCCGATGCCGTGGTCGCGCTGACGGTGAGGGTGGCGCCGGTGAGGATGGCCGTCACGACGATCGCGACGAACGTGCCCAGGCCACGCCGTCGGCGTAAGGGCCGGGTCTTGCCGGAGGTGAACATCAGGGTGCTCCTTGTCGTTGCGGTGACCGGCCCCCGCCGGAACTTAGCCATCCGTAATGTTTGCGCTAACATTTCTCCTTGCCGGCGGTCTCGTTTCGGCTGACTGGATCGCGCGGAGTACATCCCAGCCGACGAAGGGCCGTCAACGGGCCCTCGACGATGCGAACGAGGCGCGTGCGCTCCGATGCGTTTCGCCTGGCATTTCCCGTCATTCACCCGAACGTTAATGATCGGATGAATGAAATTTTCAGAAACCTACTGGTTACCTGCCCGAAAATTAGGTCGTGTCCCGGCATGGAACGGGATGGCACGCCTTCCATCAGGGGACCTCTGGCGGAAGGACAGGGAATGGTACGGCTGGCGATGACTCTGATGCTGGTGGGCGGCATGCTCGTACCGGCCCACGTGCCCGACTCCATGAGCGACCAGGAGATCAGCGTGCACGCCGACTCCAGGATCAAGCCGGGCGGACCACTCCCCGGCTACGAGCAGGGCGTCCCGCGCCCGGTCGCGGCGCTGGTGGACGAGTACGGACGGCGCACGGAGTTCGTCGCCAACGAGCTGATCCTCTCCTCCGGGGACGAGGCGGAACTGGACGCCTTCGTCGCCCGCTGGAACGGCAAGATCCTCCACAAGACCGACGAAGGACCCGAACCGATCTACCTCGTACGGATCACGACCGACCTGGCGGAGCCCGCCAAACTGAGCGATCACCTGGCGGAGCTCAACGGCGACCGGCGGAAGGCGACCGAACTCGCCGTCTCCAGCGAGCAAGGGGTCCGGCTGCTGGCCGCGGCCGCCGCCGAGGCCACCGGAAAGCTGAACGTCGGGGTCAACTGGGTCGGCTCCCCCAACGACTTCGCCGACCGCACCATGCTGGAGGCCGGCCACGGGGTGCCCGCCTTCGACGTCGGCGGGCCGGGCTACCACCGGAACGCGTACCGGTGGTCGTACCTGGCCGCGGGAGGGGCGCAGGCGATCGGCGTGGCCGAGGCGTGGACCGTGCTCGACTCGGTCGGCCGCCTGGACAACACCGTCGAACTGGGCATCGTCGACATGGGGTACGCCCCCGCGGTCAACGGCGACCTACCGCCCAACCCGAGCCTGACGACCGTCATGCCATTCACCGACGCCGACGATCCGGGCATGCCGGGGTTCCGCTGGCACGGGACCCAGGTGGCCAGCGCGGCGGCGGCCGTACCCGGCAATTTCATCGGGGTGGCGGGACCGGCGGGGCCGGTCGCCCGCCTGAACCTGGTGTACGGCGACACCAGCTCCTACGGTTCGATCACCGGCCTGGGCGCCGCCAAGGTGAAGGGCAGCAAGGTCGTCAACCTGAGCGCGGCGACGCCCGTGCACTGGTCACTCGCCTGGTCGCTGCTGCCGATGGATGGCTTCTTCCGTTACGTCCGGTCGCTCGGCGTCCTGATCTACTCCAGCGCCGGGAACGAAGGCGACGACGTGGACGCCGAGACGTGCTTCATCGGCTGCTGGGAGCGGCACTGGTACACGCCGTGCGAGCTCGGCGGGGTGCGCTGCGTCGGCGGTCTGGACGTGCAGAGCCGGGCCCGGCACCCGGAGTCCAACCACGGCCACGAGGACGTGGACATCTTCGGGCCCTTCAACGTGATGTACACCGGCGACCCCAGCCTCCCCGACCAGAGCACGCTGGTCTCGATCAAGGGAACCAGCTTCAGCGCGCCGTTCGTGGCGGGCGTCGCGACGCTGGTCTGGTCGGCCGACCCCACCATGAGCGCCGACCGGGTGGACGACGCGGTGATGAGCCACCTCGGCGCCAGCGGCGACGCCACCGTGGGCAACCGCGTCATCCAGGCGCTGGCCTCCGTCCGCGACGTGCTTCCCCCGCTGGTACGCATCACCACGCCGCACAACGGGCAGACCATCTCGGCGGTCGTCCCCACCGAGTTCAAGGCCAACGTCTTCGACGACGCGCTCGGCACCCCGGTCGTGACCTGGACCCTCAACGGCACCAGCGTGCTCGGCCACGGCACGTCGATCGTCGCGATGCCGCCGCCCGGCACCCACAAGATCAGGGCCACCGCGGCCTTCCCCGGCGGCCGAACGGCCAGTGACATGATCACCGTGACCGTGCAGAACTTCACGCCGCAGATGCAGATCACCGGCCCGGCCGGCGGCGTCTTCGGCAGCACCGAGTCCATCCCGTTCCACGCCACCAGCCTGGACGACGTCGGGCAGCTCCCGGAGGGCATGGTCCGCTGGTACCTGGACGGCAGCCAGAACAGCTTCGCCTCCGGCCACAACCCCGTGGCCGCGCTCGGCGCCGCCCCCGGCCAGCACACCGTCACCGTACGGGGCTGCGACACGTTCGCGCAGTGCGGCAGCGACACCGTGACGATCACCGTCATCCCGGACTCGGCCAACCAGCCACCCCAGGTACGCATCACCAACCCGGCCAACGGCGCCAAACTCTGGGTGAACGGCAACGCGAACGGCCAGTTCTTCCACGAGCTCACCCTGACCGGCACGGCGTCCGACCCCGAAGGCGGCGCCGTCACCCTGACCTGGAAGGACGGCGCCACGGTGATCGGCAACGGGACGAGCCTGCCGGCGCGGCTGGCCGGCGGATGCGGCGACTCCACCCACCAGCTGACGCTGACGGCCACCGACGCCGCGGGCAACAGCCGCCAGGACACCGTTCAGGTCATGGTCTCCATGATCTGCTGACGGGCTTGCCGAAAATGTCGGTGCTCTACGCCATACTCGCCCGTCGGTGATCAAACCCAGTCGAAGGCGTTGAGATGGCACAGCTGCTCCGGAAGATCGACGACAAGCTCTACGTCGAGTACGGAACGTTCGGGTTGGCGGACACGGATCTGACCTCTTGGCAGAGCCCCGAGGGCTACCACTTCATGGCGGACGTCCGTCTTGAATCGTGGGACGCCGAGCCCGCCATCCCGGACACCTCCTGGACGCTGCTCAAAACGGAGTCCTTCGTGGCGACGAGCGGTGTCGTCCACCTGGCCTCGATGATGGACAACCGCGGCCACGACTTCCTGATCGGCCCCCCTCTTTTCGAGTACGGCGTGAGCATCTACTTCCAGCTGTGCGAGTTCGGCGGCGGCGAGGACGAGGAGGCCGGCGAGGAGAAGTGGCTCCTGCGCTTCTGGCCCATCGGCGACGCCTTCGACCCGCTCACCCACGCGGTCCCGTTCCACTACATCGTCCCCGAGGTCGTGGGCCACTCGATCCCGCTCAAACCCGAGCAGTACACCCCGGTGCCCGCCGATCGTGACGTTCCGGTGCCCGTCTCCATCGCCGAGGACTGGGTGTCCATGCACCTCGACCCGGACCGCCGGACCTTCGACAGCTGGCTCATGAATCTGCGGGAGCGCCTGGGCAGGAAGAACATCTCCGTCTACGACTGGCTGCGGGAAAGGGGAGTCGCCATCGAGGACGGCGCGGAACTCACTCCCGAGTCCACCGCCCTGCCCCGGCAGCGCCCCGGCCGCTTCCGCGACCCGCTCATCGACCGCTACTACGCCGAGCAGCAGCAGACGCACCGCCTGGACCGGCGCTTCCGCGACCTGGAGGAGCACGAACTGGAGGAACGGCTGCGCGAGCAGTCCGACGCCGAACGCATCGCGGCCGAACTGACCCGCGGCCGGGCGCGCACCTTCTCCATGCCCGTCGACGGCCGCGGCTCCCATTACCTGTCCCCCGGGATCAGTCTCCGCCTGTGGCGCTGGGAGGACGACATCCTCGGCGGCGCGTCCCCCGACCGCGGCCTCACCGTCGACCGCCAGATCCTCGCCAAGAACCCCCGCACCCGCCAGATCTTCGTCTCCGGCATCGTCACGATCCTCCGCCACGACCCCGACCGCAGCGGCTACGGCGACGTCACCTGGTACGTCGTCCGCGACGCCGAACCCCACGAAGCCGCCCGCGTCCTCTGCTCCGAAGCCACCTGGGAAGAGGACCCGGCCCGCCGCGCCTCCCTCGACGCCCTCGCCCGCGAAAAGCTCGAAGCCCTCCACGCGGAACGCAACGCCCGCAGAAGCTGACGTTCCTCACGGCCCAAGCGCCCACCGGCACGACCAAGGTCGCGACTTCGCGCCGTTATCCGGCGCCGGAACGGCGAGACGCGGCAGGTCAGGCGATTCTTTGGAGCATGGTGTTGCTTATCTGGTAGCGGTAGCCGGCGTTGAGGACGGCCTGGTCCTGGAGGGGGTGGGTGCCGAAGGGGGTGCCGTAGAGGTAGACGGTGGCGGGGGCTTCCTGGCCGGTGACCTCCTGGATCTTGCGGCGGGGGGTGATGAGTTCGCGGTCGATGTCGGCGGGGGTGCGGATGTTGGTGATCTGCTCGTGGCTGCCGGTGTGGGGGACGACGATGTGTCGTTCGGCGATTTCGGCGACTTCGTCCCAGGTCAGGGCCAGGCGGTCGGAGGAGAGTTCCTCTTCCACCAAGTCGATGTTGTGGGCGTCGGCGAAGGCGCGCTGGTCGGCCGGAGGGCAGTCGACGAAACGCGTGATGATCGGGAACCAGGCGGTGAGGCCGAGGGCGTCGCAGATGGGGGCGGCGACGGTGTGGTTGTTGCGGTAGCCCTCGTAGAAGACCGGGATGAAGCCGGGCCGGTCGAGGGGCCAGACGCCGGTGGCGTAGAACCGGTCGAGGTCGGCGATCGTGACGCCGGCGAAGGACTCGGCGTACGCGGCGAGTTCCTCGCGGAGTTGGGGGGCCATGGATTCCGGCGTGTTGTGGTAGTTGACGACCCGCAGGTAGCGGCCCTCGGCGAGAGCCGTACGGTGCTGGGTGAAGCCCGTGGTCATGCGGTTCCGTTCTCGGGGAAGAAGTGGACGCGGGCCAGCACGGTGACGACGGAGGCCAGGGCCGCCAGGTCGCCGTCCTCGGCCTCGGGACGCACCGCCGCCGCGTACGTGCCGGTCAGCTCGGCCAGAGCCGGGCCTTCCGCGCGGTCGGCGACGGGCGGGATCGGCCCTCGGAGGTCCTCCAGGGCGAGGAACATCGGGATGCCCTCCCGTTCGAGCGCGCGCCGCTCGTTCTCGGCGAGGATCGCGCCCGGGTCCGGGTGCGGGGTGAGGCTCATGGTCATCTCCTGGAACCTGTACGGACTAGTGCAGGACGCGCAGCAGGTGGGCGACCTGCGCGGCGACGGCGTCCCTGGCCGGCCCGAGGTACTTGCGCGGGTCGACGATCCGCTCGTCGGCCAGGGCGCGGCGCACCTCCGCCGTGAACGCCTTGTTCAGCTGGGTAGCGATATTGATCTTCGTCATGCCGTTGCGTACGGCCTTGGTGAGGCCGTCGTCGGCGACGCCCGAGGAGCCGTGCAGCACCAGCGGCACCGGCACGGCCGCCCGCAGGGCGGTGATCAGGTCGAAGTCCAGCGCGGCATCGCGGGTGAGCATCGCGTGCGACGTGCCCACGGCGACGGCGAGCGCGCCGACCCCGGTGGCGGCGACATACGCGGCGGCTTCGGCGGGATCAGTCCGCGCGCCCGGAGCGTGCACCCCGTCCTTGCCGCCGACCTCCCCCAGTTCGGCCTCCACGAAGACACCCGTCCGCCGCACCACCTCGGCGGTGGCGGCCACGTTCGCCTCGTAGGGCAGAGCCGACGCGTCGAACATCACCGAACCGAACCCGAGCGCCACCGCCTGATCCACGAGGTCACCGCGGGTCGCATGGTCGAGGTGCACCGCGACCGGCACCGACGCCGTATTCGCGATCTCCAGGCAGGCCGCCCCGATGGCCGCCAGCCCGCCGTGGTAGCCCACGGTGTTCTCGCTGACCTGCAGAATCACCGGTAGCCCGGCCTGCTCCGCACCGGCCACGATGCCCTGCGCATGCTCGACCTGGATCACGTTGAACGCGCCCGCTCCGGTCCCGGCGGCGTACGCGGCGGCGATGATCTCGGCGGTTGGGGTCAGCACTGCGTGCCCTCTCTCTCCAGTGGCTCCGCGGCGATGACCGCGAGGTTGGCCCGGTAGGCGGTGTGGTCGGCCTGCCCGGCCAGCGGCGCGCGTACGGCCGCGGCCGACAGGGCGGCGGCGTGCCGTAACGTCTCGGCCCAGTCCCAGCGGGCGACCACGCCCATCGCGATCGCCGCCACGGCCGCGTCGCCGGCTCCGGTGGGATTGCCCTCGGCGTACGGCGGGACGGCCCGCCACAACCCTTCGGGGGTGTCGGCGTGCAGGCCGCGCGGCCCGTCGGACACGACGACGGCGCGGGCGCCCAGTTCGCGCAGCCGCATCGCGCCGTCCCGCACCGACGTGACGCCTAACGTGCGATTCAGCTCGTCCGTGTTGGGTTTGACCACATGCGGGCGGGCGGCCAGCGCGTTGATCAGGGCGTCGCCTTCGGTGTCCACGACCGTGGGCACGTCACCGGCGAGCGCGGCGAGCACCGCGTACGCGTCGGCGGGCAGGCCGGGCGGCAGGCTGCCCGACAGGACGACGGCCGAGGCGCGCGGCGCCCGGCGCGCGAAGTCGGCCTGGAACGCGGACCACTCCGCGAGACTGATCCGCGGACCGGCCTCGTTCAGCATGGTCACCCCGCTGTCCGCGACGACCGCGATGGTCCTGCGGGTCTCGCCGGACACCCGGGTGAACGCGGCGGGAATGCCGGCCGACGCCACCAGACGATCGCCGTCGGGGCCTCCGGCCAGGCCGAGCGCCGTCACCTCGTGCCCGAGCGCGTGCAACACCCTGGCCACGTTCAGCCCTTTGCCCCCGGCGCGTACCGACACACCGGCGACACGGTTGACGGCTTCGAGCGTCAGGCCGGGCACCCGGTAGGTGACGTCCAGGGCCGGATTGAGGGTGACGGTGAGGATCATCCGAGCACCCCCGGATCGGGCCAGGACACGAAGACGAAGTCCGGGTCGAGCTCCAGGCACGCGGCCAGCAGCGCGCCCGCCCGCCCGACGGCCGCACGCATGGCCTCCGGATCGCGGAGCCTGCCACGCACGACCGCCGTCACGCCGACACCGTCGAGGGCGGCCAGCCGCTGCGCGATCACCGCGTCACCGGGCAGCCCGAGCGCGTCGGCCACCTCGGCGGCCAGCCTCTCGGACAGGCCCGCGGGCACGGAATGCGCGGTGACGTACTGGACGAACGGCATGACTACGCCACGACGACCGAACGGGACAGATGCTCCGGGGTGTCGCATTCCAGCCCCCGGTGCCGCGCGTACGCGATGGCCAGGCGGTGCACACGAACCAGCTCGGCCTGCGGGTCGCCGGTCGCGACGCGGAGCGTGGCCCCCGTGGCGGCGACGGCCTCGACGACGTCGTCGGGCAGCGGGCTCAACGCCCAGACCAGGCTCTCCTTGGACGCGCACGCGATCGGCCCATGCCGGTACTCCAGGCTGGCGTACGCCTCCGTCCACAGCTTGGCCGCCTCCCGGCACTTGAGCGCCGCCTCCTCCGCCAGCCCCAGCGTCCAGCCGGTGCCGAGGAAGACGACCCGGTCGAAGTCGGCCGGATCGGCGACCAGCGGCTCGGCCAGCGCGGCTTCGGCGAGATCCGGCAGCCCGGCCACGTCGTCGCCGATGGAGGCGCGCAGCAGGGTCAGCGCGGTGGTCGCGTACCGGGTCTGCACGACCGACTGCTCGTCGGCGAAGTCCATGACGATGGTCTCGTGCGCGACCTCGGTGATCGGCGAGCCGGGCGTACCGGTGATCGCGATCGTGCGCGTGCGTTCCGACAGCTCCCGGCCGACGCGCACGAGATCGCTGGTGGTGCCAGAACGCGACAGCAGGATGACCGCGTCACCGGGCTCCGCGAGATCGACGGCGTCGAGCTCGGTGGCGATGACGGCGCGCGTACGGCCCTGGCCGAGCTGCCGCCGGCGGCGGGCGTAGCTGTCCAGGATGTAGTAGGAGGTGCCGCAGCCGACGCCGAGCACGTTCGCGCCGGCGGCGGGCAGGGCCCCGGTGCGGGCGGCCAGCTCGATGGCGCGGCGCCAGGTGTCCGGCTGGCTCTCGACTTCGGCCTGCGTACGCCGGGCCAGCTCGGGGGCGGTCGTTGCGGTCACTGCGGGGTCTCCTGGAGGTCGGTGACGGTGAGGGAGTTGGCGAGTTCGAGGGCCTCGGCGAGGTCCGGCTGCGCGGCCGTGCCGCCCGGCCTCCGGGTGGCGAGGGCGCCGCACGCGGAGGCGACGCGCAGGGCGTCGGCGTAGGTGCCGCCGCGTAGGAGCGTGGCCAGGAAGCCGGCGTCGAAGGAGTCGCCCGCGCCGGTCGTCTCGACCGGGGTGATCACGGGCGCGTCCACGCGCAGCGCGGTGCCGTCGGGCAGGTTCAGGGTCGCGCCCTCGCCGCCGCGTTTGACGACCAGGCCGCAGGCGGGGGCGCCGCCGGCGGCCCGCGCGATCCGCTCGGCCTCCTGCTCGTTGGGCAGCAGGTAGTGCACCTGCGGCAGGAGCGCGGGCAGCCCGTGGTCGAAGGAGCGGGACGGGTCCCAGCCGGGGTCGATCGAGGTGGTGCCCGGGAAGTCCTTGAGGAGGGTGGGCAGGCCGTCCCAGAGGTCGTACTGGAGGAAGTAGGAGCTGACGTGCAGGTGGCGCGCGGAGGCGAGGGCGGCGGCGGGCACGTCGGCGGCGGCCAGGCGGCCGATCTCGCCGGGGAAGGTCAGCATGGCCCGGTCGCCGCGGGCGCCGAGCACGACCGTCATGCCGGTGCGACGGCCGGGTCTGCGCAGGCAGTACCGTGTGTCGACCCCCCGCTCGCGCATCCGGTCGAGCACGAACGCGCCGAGCCAGTCGTCGCCGACCACGCCGGCCATGGCGACGCGGGCGCCGAGGCGGGCCGCCCCGCAGGCGGTGATCGCCCCGGAGCTGCCGAGGACGATCGTGGCGTCCTCCACGATCTCCTCGACCTGCCCGAAGGAGGGCCGCACGTCGCCGCACTCGACGATGACGTCGGCGTTCAGCTCCCCCACCACCAGGAGATCGAATTCCATGTCAGGCACTGCTCAGGTCCTCGTGATCGGTGGGACGGGAGTCCTCGCGCCGGCCGTCGCGGAGCTGGCCGCCCAAGGAATGGTCGTTACAGTCGTTTCTCGCCATAAAGGTCGCACTTCAGACATTGCCGACATAGTGTGGTCCGACGTTACAAACGTTCCCAATTTCGTAGCGGCACTGGGGGACCGGCGATTCGACCTGGCCCTGGTGTACATGCCGTTCGGCGACCAGGCGGCCTGGGAGGCCGTGCGGGCCCGTGCCGGACGCGTCGTGCAGGTGCTGACCAGCGCGTACGCGGCCCCGGACGCGCCGCCCGCGCCACTGGCGGACCAGCCGAGGCTGTTACTCGGCTGGCATCCGTCGAAGCGGTGGCACACCCCGGAGGAGATCTCCGCGGCCGCCCTGCGCCTCACCGGGCATGGGGACGCCGACGTGCTGGGCGTGACCCGCCCCTGGGACGACCGCCCTGCCTGACCGCGCACCCCACACCCCCAAAACTCTCAAAAACGCGCAGAACTCTCAGGACAGGACCGTACGCACGCCCCAGATGACTGTCAAGCAACCATTTTGAGAGCTATTGACGCTTTCTGCGTGAAGTTGATAGGAACGGCACACCAGGTCGGCGCCCTTAGGAGGCCCCCCATGAATTTCAACCGCCGCCAGTTCCTTCGCGCGGCCGGCATGACCGCGGCCGGCGCCGCCGCGATGAGCGCCCTCGCCGCCTGCGGCGACGACGGCACCGCCAGTGCTCCGGCCGCCGCCGCGAGCGCCGGAGCCGCCACCGGAAACCTGACGTTCTCCGTCTGGGGCTCCGACGCCGAGATGGCCGCGTTCAACACGATCGCCCGCGCCTTCGAGAAGGCCAACTCCGGCGTGAAGGTCAAGGTCGAGCAGCTGCCGTACGACCAGATGCGCACCACCCTGGACGCCCGGCTCCAGTCCGGGCAGGGGCCCGACCTGTTCCGCGTGACGTACAACGACATCGGGATCTACAGCTCGCAGGGCGTGCTCGCCGACCTGTCGGCCACCGTCGGCGCGGACTCCGCGCAGTTCATCGACGCGCTCTGGGCGGGCGTGCAGTACCAGGGCAAGCCGTACGGCGTGCCGCACCACACCGACACCAGCGCGATCCTCTACAACAAGGCCCATTTCGCCAAGGCCGGCATCACCGACGTGCCGACCACGCTGGACACCGCGTGGACGTGGGAGCAGTTCCTGGAGGTCGCCGAGAAGCTCAAGGCCGCCGGCACCGGCGCCGCCCCCTTCGGCGTCAACTGGCAGCAGTACGGCGCGTACCGCTGGTTCAACTGGCTCTGGCAGGCCGGCGGCAAGGCCCTGGGCCCCGACGGCAGCAGCGTCGTGTTCGACTCGCCGCAGGCGCGCCAGACGCTGGAGTTCACCAAGTCGTTCTACGACAAGGGCCTGATGCCCAAGAACATGATGGTCAAGACGGCCAACAGCCCCGACCAGGTGTTCGGCTCCGGCAAGATCTCGATGGCCTTCGTCGGCGACTTCCTGCTGCCCGACATCGGCACCACCGCCAAGGGCATCGAGATCGGCGCGACCTTCCTGCCCAAGGGCCCCGGCGGCGCCGCCGCCGACCTCGGCGGCAACGCGGTCGCGGTGACCACCCAGAGCAAGGCGCCCGAGGCGGCCGCCGCGTTCGCCAAGTTCCTCGCCGAACCCGCCAACATGCAGCTGTTCTGCGAGCAGACGACGGTGCTGCCGGCCCGCAAGGACCTGGCCGGCGCCACCCTGGACTACGCCGTCTCGCCCGACCTGATGCCGGTCTTCCAGCAGCAGGCCACCACCATGCCGGCCGACCTGGTCAGGTTCGTGACGCTGCCCGGCTTCTCCGGCGTGAACGACGCGCTCGTGCAGAACCTGGAGGGCTACTTCGTCGGCAGCCAGTCCGCGGACGACACGGTCGCGGCGATCAGCACGTCCATCGAGAAGGCGCTGTCCGCGTAGAGGAGGGCCCGATGGCACCCGTGACGAGCACGGTGAACGCCGGGCCGCCGGGCCGGCTCAGGTCCCGGCGGGCGCGCGAGGCGCTGACCGGCCTGGCCTTCGCCGCGCCCGCGGTGGCGGTCTTCGCGGTCTTCATGTTCTGGCCGCTGATCCAGGTCTTCTGGATCAGCCTCCAGCAGACCCGCGGTTTCGGCATCGCCAAGTGGGTCGGCCTGGGGAACTACCAGGAGATCCTGAGCGACAAGATCTTCTGGACGGCGCTGCTGAACACGGCCGTCTACACGGCCGTGTCGGTGCCGCTGTGCCTGGTCGCGGGCCTGGCGGCGGCGCTGCTACTGAACAAGCGCATGCCCGCGCGCGGGCTGATCCGGGCGATCTACTATCTGCCCGCGGTCATCTCCGGCGTGAGCAGCGCGCTCATCGGCGCGTGGCTGTTCAACGAGGACATCGGCCTGGTCAACCGGGTCCTGGAGGCCGTCGGGCTGGGCCCGGTGCCCTGGCAGTCCGAGGGCGCGCCGGCGATGCTGTCGCTGGTCGCGATCAGCCTGTGGATCGGCCTGGGCTTCAACATGGTCGTCTACCTGGCCGCCCTGCAGGGCATCCCGCGCGAGGTGTTCGAGGCGGCCCGCTGCGACGGCGCCTCCCGGTGGGCGACGCTGCGCCGCATCACGATCCCCCAGCTCGGCCCGACCACGTTCTTCCTGATCGTGATCGGCGTCATCAACAGCTTCCAGGTCTTCGACATCGTCTACGTCATGACCGGCGGCGGGCCCGGCAACTCGACCACGATGCTCGTCACGTACGCGTACTCGGCCGGGTTCGAGCAGCGGCAGCAGGGTTACGCCTCGGCCATCGGCGTCGTGCTCTATCTGATCGTGCTGGTGATGACGATCGTGCAGTGGCGCGTCAACTCCAGGAGGGATGTGGCGTGACCCGCTACTCCGCCCGCTACCGCCTGGCCTTCGCCGTCACCGGCGCGGTCGCGATGCTGTTCCCCGTCTACTGGATGGTCGTCACCGCGATCTCCTCCTCGGCCGACATGCGCGGCCCCGGCCTGCACCTGTGGCCGGCCCGCGTGCGCTGGGAGAACCTCACCGACCCGCTGGCCAAGTTCCCGTACGGCACCTGGGCGGTCAACTCGGTGTTCATCGCCGTGGTCGCGGTGGCCCTCACCGTCGTCATCAACCTGATGGCCGGGTACGCCTTCGCCAAGTTGCGCTTCCCCGGCAGGAACGTGCTGTTCATCCTCATCATCAGCACGCTGATGGTGCCGGTGCAGGTCGTGATGGTGCCGCAGTTCCACCTGGTGGTGGACTTCGGGCTGATCGGCAGCGACTGGGGCGTGATCATCCCGCGGCTGGCCGAGGCGTTCGGCCTGTTCATGGCCCGCCAGTTCATGATGGCGATCCCGGACGAGCTGATCGAGGCCGCCCAGTGCGACGGTTCGGGGCAGTTCCGCATCTTCCGTACGGTGGTGCTGCCGCTGTGCAGGCCGCTGATCGCCGTACTGGTGATCTTCACGTTCATGTGGCGGTGGAACGAGTTCGCCTGGCCGCTCATCGTGCTGAAGGACCCGGAGAGCTACACCCTCCAGGTCGGCCTGCTGTTCCTGAAGAACCAGTACGGCCAGGACTACGGCTCGCTGATGGCGATGTCGCTGCTGTCCATGATCCCGATGCTCGTGGTGTTCGCGCTCTTCCAGCGGCACTTCGTCGAAGGCATGGCCCGGTCGGGCATCAAGTGAGGAAAACCATGATCAACGTGCTGGTGACGCTGGACTTCGACGACGCGTGGCTCGCCTCGGTGGCGTCGGTCTCGGCCGACGTACAGGTCCGCAGGTATTCGGCGAAGGACGCCGGGGAGATCCCGGCGGGCATGCTGGCCGAGACCGACGTGCTCTACACGAACACCGCGTTCCCCGCGGCCGGGGCCGCGCCCCGGCTGCGCTGGGTGCAGCTCGACACGAGCGGCTGCGACCACCTGAAGGGCACCGACCTGTGGGCCTCCGACGTGCCCGTGACCACCATCGGCGGGGTGTCGCCCAAGCCGCTCGCCGAGTGGGTGCTGATGATGATCCTCGCCCACGCCCACCACCTGCCGCACCTCATCGACCTGCACGGCCGCCGGCACTGGCCCGACCTGGACTACCGGTGGAACCGGCTGATGCCGCGCATGCTCCCCGGCTCCACCGTGGGCATCGTCGGGTACGGCCGCATCGGCCAGGAGATCGGCCGTTTGGCGCACGCGTTCGGCATGAACGTCATCGGCATGCGCCGCGGCGGCGTACGGACGGGTGAACGCTTCAGCGAGGCCGACGACGCGACTCCCGCGACCGTCGTCGGCCCCGACGGCCTGCACGACCTGCTCGCGCGCTCCGACTACGTGGTGCTGACGGTCCCGCACACCGACGAGACCCACCACCTGCTCGACGCGGCGGCGTTCGGCCACGTCAAACCGGGCGCCGTGGTCATCAACGGGGCACGCGGCGGGGTCGTCGACGAGGACGCGCTGCTGGCCGCGCTCAGAAACGGTCAGGTCGGTCATCTCATCTCGGATGTCTTCGCGCAGGAACCGTTGCCGGAAAGCAGCCCTTTCTGGTCGGAAAGCAATGTTCTGATCACCCCGCACGTGGCAGGATTCGCGCCCGGCTACCACGATCATGTCCGCGTCCTGTTCACCGAGAACCTGCGCCGGCTGGTCGAGGGCCGCCCCCTGCTGAACCTGGTGGACAGAAAGGCCGGTTACTGATGCTGAGTGAGAGGCGCAGGGGCGAACTCCTCGCCCACGTGCGCAGCCGCGGGTCGGTGAGCGTGGACGACCTCGCGGCGCTGCTCAACGTGAGCGTCTCGACCGTGCGGCGCGACCTCGACGAGATGGACGAGCGCGGACTGCTGCGCCGCGTCCACGGCGGCGCCGTCAGCGTCGAGGGCGGCCCCGAGGTCGCCGAGACGCCGATGGTGGAACGGTCGGTGCGCAACCTGGACGAGAAGCGGCGCATCGCCGCCCGCGCGGCCCAGCTCGTCACCCCCGGCAGCGCCGTGCTGCTGACCGGCGGCTCGACCACCGCGCAGATGGTCCCGCACCTGGTCGCGGTGCCCGACATCACCGTGGTGACGAACTCCGTCGCCATCGCGTACGCCATCGGGACCTCGTCGGAGACGGCGCAGGTGCTCGTGCTGGGCGGGCTCATGCGCAACGCCGAACTGTCCCTGCTCGGGCACCTCACCACGCAGGCGCTCGCGGACGTGCACATCGACGTGGGCTTCTTCAGCGCGTACGGGCTGGACCCGGGTTACGGGATGCTGGGCGCGCACCTGGCCGAGGCCGAGACCGACCGCAACATGATCGCGGCGGCGAAGCGGCTCGTCATCCTGGCCGACCACAGCAAGTTCAGCCAGCGCAGCGCGGTACGGATCGCGCCACTCTCGCGCATCGACACGGTCGTGACCGACACGGGCACGCCCGTCGAGGCGGTGGCCGCGCTCGAAGGCGCCGGTGTCACCGTCCTCTCCACCTGATCTTTTAACGAAGGAAACGTATGAACGTCCTGGTCCTCATCGGAGCCGGTTCGGCCGTATTCACCAGGGGCCTGCTGGCGGACCTGATCTCGGCCGGCGACCTCGGGGCGTGGGAGATCCGCCTCGTCGACGTCAACGAGGAGGCGCTGGAGGTGGCGGCCCGGCTGGCCGCGCTGATGGTCGAGGCCCAGGGGGCGGGCGACCGGATCACCGTGCGGTCCTCGACGGATCGGCGGGAGCTGCTGCCGGGGGCCGACTATGTCGTCACCTGTGTCGGGGTGGGTGGGCGGCCCGCGTGGCAGGCCGACCATGAGGTCTGCATGGAGCACGGGGTCTACCAGCCGGTCGGGGACTCGGTGATGCCTGGTGGAATCTCGCGGTTGCTGCGTACGGTCCCGGTCATGGTGGAGATCGCTCAGGACGTCAAGGCGCTGGCCCCTCAGGCTTTCTTCTTCAACTACAGCAATCCGATGACCGCCAATGTGCAGGCGATGACACGCTATGCGGGCGTTGGGGTCGTCGGGCTGTGTCACGGCATGCACCACGTGCAGCGCGAGCTGGCCGCGTTCGCCGGGCTCCCGTTCGAGGAGACCTCCACGCTGTATGCCGGCATCAACCACCTGACGTTCATCTACGACTTCCGGCACAACGGCGAGTCCGCGTGGCCCGTGGTACGCGAGAAGGTGGCGCGCGAGCTGGCGCAGGCCCCTGAGCCTGGGGACATCGGCTCGATCTGGGAGAACGGCAAGGCGTGGCACAACCCGTTCTCGTGGGAGATCTTCCAGCGGTACGGGGCTTATCCGGCGGCCAACGACCGGCACGTGGTGGAGTTCTTTCCTGAGCGCTGGCCGGGGGGTGCGTACTACGGCAAGACGCTCGGGGTGGATGCGTTCTCGGTGCCGGAGATCCTGGAGTGGGGCGAGAACCGCTACCAGGGGATGCGCGCCCAGGCGCTCGGGCAGGCCCCGCTGGATGAAACGATCTTCGATCGGTCTACCGGCGAGCAGGAGCAGCTGATCGCCGTCATTCGCTCGATCATGAGGGACGAGCGGGCGATGTTCTCGGTCAACGTGCCCAACAACGGAGCCGTCCCTGGTCTGCCCGGCGACGCGGCCCTGGAGATCCCCGGCGTCGCCACCGCCCGCGGCCTCCGCCCCATCGCGGTCCCCGACCTGCCTGCCCCACTCACCGCGATCTTGGCCCGCCGCCTTACCTCGGTGTACCTGGCCATCGAGGCCGCGATGACCGGCTCCCGCGACCTCGCCATCGAAGCCGTCATCGCCGACGGCGCCGTCACCGACCCAACCGCCGCCACCAAACTAACCGACGCCCTCCTCACCGAACAGAAACGCTTCCTACCCGCCTTCGACTAGCCGGGTCCTCGCCGAGAAGCGCTCACAATCTTCTATCTCCGGAGTTTCGATCATGCGTATTGTTCGTTATCGCGCGTCAGACGGTCGCGTTTGGGGCGGGCTCGTTGAAGGCGATGTCGTTGTCCCGGTTGCTGAGGAGGCCGGGGGCTTCATGGCCGATGCCGTGCGAGACCTTATCGCTGCCGGTGGGTCATTCGTTCCTGCCGGGGCTGCGGTGCCGCTCGCCGATGTCAGCCTGCTCAGTCCGCTGGCCAATCCGCAGAAGATCATCTGTATCGGGCTCAACTATGCCGATCACATCCGGGAGACCGGTCTGGAGACTCCGTCGAAGGTGCTTGCCTTCGTCAAGACGGCGCAGACGTTGGCTGGGCCTGTGGACGACATCGTGGTCGCTGCCGGGAGTACCGGGCAGCTTGACTGGGAGGCCGAGTTGGCCGTTGTCATCGGGGCTCCGGCCAGGAACGTCAGCCCGGAAGAGGCGGGGGCGCACGTCTTCGGGTACACGGTCGCGGATGACGTGTCGGCGCGGGATGCGCAGTTCGCGGATGGGCAGTGGTTCCGGGGGAAGAACTTCGATGGGTTCTGTCCGCTTGGGCCATGGATCGTGACCGCTGACGAGATCGCGGACCCGCACGCGCTGGCCATCAGTGCCCGCGTCAACGGGGAGACCGTCCAGGACAGCAGCACCAGCGAGATGATCTTCCGGATTCCCGAGATCATCTCCTATCTGTCCCAGTACATGACGCTCAACCCCGGCGACGTCATCGCCACCGGCACCCCGCACGGCGTCGGCATGGGCCGCAACCCTCAACTCTGGCTGAAGGACGGCGACGTCGTCGAGTGCGAGGTAGAGGGCGTGGGCGTGCTGCGGAACCGGGTGCGCGTCAAGTGATCATCGACTTTCACTGCCACTTCCCCGGCGAGGAACCCACCCAGGACCGGCTCGACGCCGAATACGAGCACGTCTGCGGCCCCGCCAAACTCGCCGTCCTGCGGGAGAACTCCGCCAAGTACGCCGACCGGGTACGCAGAGCCCGAAGCCTGCCGCCCACCACCCCGGAGACGCGTACGACGGAGGAACTGGCGAAGGCGTGGCGGGCCGAGGCCGATGATTTCGGGCTGGAGCGCGTGGTGTTCATGTCGGGCGGCGGCAACGACCGGCTGGCGAAGGTCGTGGCCGCCCACCCGGACCGGTTCGTCGGATTCGCCAACCACCAGCCCTGCTCCCCCGGCGCCGCCACCGAACTGCGCCGCGCCGTGGAGATCGGCCTGCGCGGCTACAAGGTCATCGCGCCCTGGGTGACCGTGCCACTGGCCGACCGGTCGCTGTGGCCCGTGTGGGAGGTCGTCGAGGCGCACGCGCTGCCCGTCGTGCTCCACTTCGGCCCGGTCAACGGCGGCGGCGGCCTCGGCTGGGCGCCCAACATGGACCCGCTCGCCCTGCACGACGTCGCCAAGGCCTTCCCCACGGTGAACTTCGTCGTGGCGCACTACGGCTGCGGCTACCCCGCGGAGCTGCTCCGCCTGGGCTGGTCCAACGCCAACGTGCACGTGGACAGCTCCAGCAACCACGAGTGGACCCGCTGGATGCCGTACGAGCTGGACCAGAAGGCGCTGTTGCGCAAGTTCCACGAGACGTTCGGGCCTGAGCGCATCCTGTTCGGGACCGACTCATGCGACTTCCCGTGGGGATATATCCGCAGGTACGCCGAAGAACAGGTCAGGATCGCGGACGAGCTCAACCTCTCGGCCCGCGACCGCGAACTGATCTTCGCGGGCAACGCGGCCCGGCTGCTCGGCCTCGACCTGCCCGTCGCCACCACGAGGGAGACCGCATGAGCATCGCCGACGACCCCGACCGCGCACCCGCGCGCTCCCACCTGTACGCGATGGGCCTGACCGACGAGGACATGCGCCGCCCCAAGATCGGCATCGCCTCCACGTGGACCGGCACCATGCCCTGCAACCTCACCCACCGCGAACTCGCCGCCCACGTCGCCGAAGGCGTACGGCAGGCGGGCGGAACGCCGATGGAGTTCAACACGATCGCCGTGTCGGACAACCTCACCATGGGCACGCCCGGCATGCGCGCCTCGCTGGTCAGCCGGGAGGTCATCGCCGACTCGATCGAGCTGATGGGCCGCGCCCACCAGTTCGACGCCATCGTCGCGATCGTCGGCTGCGACAAGACCGCCCCCGGCGCGATCATGGCGCTGAGCCGCCTGGACGTGCCGTCGGTGGTCCTCTACAGCGGCAGCATGATGCCCGGCCGGTGGCGCGACCGCGACGTGACGATCCAGGACATGTGGGAGGCCCTCGGCGAGCGCAGCGTGGGCAAGCTCACCCAGGACGACGTGGACGACCTGGCCCGGCACGCCTGCCCCGGCGCGGGCACGTGCGCGGCCCAGTACACGGCCAACACGATGAGCGGCATCTGCGACTTCCTCGGCCTGGCGCCGTTCGGCGTGGGCGACATCCCGGCGGTGGCGCCGGCCAAGAACGACGCCGCCCGGCTGGTCGGCGAGATCGTGATGGACGCGCTCGCCCGCGACGCCCGCCCGTCCCGCGTGATCACCGAAGCGTCGCTGCACAACGCGATCGTGTCGGTGGCCGCGATGGGCGGCTCCACGAACTCGGTGCTGCATCTGCTGGCCATCGCGCGCGAGGCGGGCGTGCCGCTGGCGATCGACGACATCGACCGGATCTGCCACCAGGTGCCGATCGTCGCCGGGGTCAAGCCGGCGGGGCCGCACAGTGCCGCCGACCTGTGGCGGGCGGGCGGAACCTCGCTGGTCGTACGGCGACTGCTGGACGCCGGGCTGCTGCGCGAGGACGTCGTCCTCGTGGACGGCCGTACCCTCGCCGAGGTCGCCGGGGAGGCGCGGGAGGAACCCGGCCAGGAGGTCGTGCGAACCGTGGCCGCGCCGGTGAAGGGTCCCGGCGCGCTCGCCGTGCTGCGCGGGTCGCTCGCGCCCGACGGGTGCGTGCTCAAGCTCGGCGGAAAGCCCGATTTCGTATTCAGCGGCCCGGCCAGGGTGTTCGACGGTGAGGAAGCCTGCTTCGCCGCCATCCAGGCTCGGCAGATCATCGACGGCGACGTCGTCATCGTCCGGTACGAGGGCCCCGCGGGCGGCCCCGGCATGCGGGAGATGCTGTCGATCACCGGCGCCCTCGTCGGACAGGGCCTGGACGTCGCCCTCGTCACCGACGGCCGCTTCTCCGGCGTGTCCCACGGACTCGTCATCGGCCACGTGGCTCCGGAGGCGTACCGGGGCGGGCCGCTCGCGCTGGTCCAGAACGGCGACACCGTGGTCGTCGACTCGGCGGCGCGCACCCTCGACCTGCGCGTCGACCCGGCCGAACTGGACCTGCGGGCCCGGGCGTGGTCCCGCCCGGAACGGCCGGTCGAACGCGGCGTCCTGGCCAAGTACGTGGCCACGGTCGGCTCCGCGTCCGACGGTGCGGTCACGATCTAACGGGTTGGAGTCAGCCCTATCGTGACATGGGCGTTCTTGGATACCCACTACCTAATAAAGCGGATATACGGATCTTATACGGGTGATCCGTAACGTTCCCTCGGACACCAAAGCGTCAAGGGAGCACCTATGCGACGAATCACCCGCCGAATGTTGATCACCCTGGCCGTCACGTGTGGTCTCGTGGCCGGCGCCGTCACGCCGGCCAACGCCCACACGAGCTTGATCGTCTACAAGTGGAACCAGAAGGACGTGGCGTGGGCCTGGTACAACTCCGGCACCCACAACCCGTCGAAGGGGCGGAACTCCTTCACGCTGCGTGGAGACAAGGGCATCATCTACGCCAGTGTCCACTGGGCGTTCTTCAGCCCTGACGACATCTGGGACTACGAGATCGTCTTCCCGACTCCCACGAGCGCGGCGGAGAAGAGCTTCAGCGCCTACAAGACGGCACGCAATCCGGCCATCAAGATCTACTACAAACTGTGCATCAAGGCGACCGCCGCCTCGCAGGAGCTCTGCAGCTCCATCAAGCAGGACTGGGTCCGCTAGACCGAAGGTGAGTGCCCCCGGCCGGATTCCGGCCGGGGGCACTTTCTCAATCAGAGATCAGAAGAGCATCCACCCTCCCTGCCGCTTGATCCCGAGCATGTTGGAGACCTTCTGCACCGCCGCCGGGAAGTACGTCTGCTGGTCGTCCGGGCAGTTGCCCCAGGTCTTACAGCTCGTGTACGCCTGGTTCCAGCCGGCGAACATCATGTTGGTGCCCCGCCAGGGGTCCGGCGCCTTCAGCCGGGTGTCCCACTTGTTGAACCACTGATTGGCCCGGTTCAGCTTTTCGCGTGCCGCGATCAGATCGTTCATGGCGTTGCTGCGGTCGTGCAGCGCGGCCGCCCGGTTGGGGTTGGTCAGGCCGGGCAGCGGCTGGCTGTACAGGTTGTCGGCGATATCGGCGGCGTCCTTCAGGTCCCCCTGGGCGGTCTTCAGCGCGTTGCGCGCCTTGAGGATGTTGATCGACGCGCGCCCGGCCTTGATGCTCGACTTCAGGCCCGCCGCGCCCGGGATCAGGCTCACCGACGCCACCGCGCAGTCGATCGGCTTGCGGTCGGAGCACTGCTTGACCGCGTCGACGACGCCGAAGCCGAAGGACACCACACCCGCCACGGCGGCCAGCGCCTGGCAGGGCGGCGGCCCGAAGGACAGCAGCAGCGACGCCGTGCCCGCCCAGGCCGAAATGTCCCCGGCGTGCTCGACCAACTCCGAGCCGATCTTCTGCAGCCCGGACTTGGCGCTGTTGTACGTCGCGACGGCCGACGACGCCACCGTGGAGACCGCTTTCGAGGCCGCCTGGATGTTGTTGTCGACCACCTGCTTCAGCGCGCTGCCCGCCTTCGACACCCACCCCGGCATCTTGGGCCACCGGCCGTCGGCGTCCGACATCGTCATCGGGTTCGCGGCGGCGTACCCGTACCCCTGCATCTGCTGGGGGTCCATGTAGTCGATCACCGGGTCCACGCTGATGAACCGGCCCAGGGCGGCGTCGTACTCGCGGGCGCCCAGGTGGACCATGCCCGTGTTGTCGTTGACGCCGCCGACGAAGCCCTTGTCCATGCCCGCCGGCCAGGTCCCCGCCCCGCTGCGCGTGGTGCCGTACGGCGTCTGCCTCCGTACGGCGAGGGCCTGGTCGCTCGCGCGGACCGACACCGAGGAGGTGCCGTGGTGGTCGCTGGCCAGCCAGGTCAGCCCGGCCGGGGTGCGGACGGCGACGGTGGCGCCCGCGTGGGCGTAGTAGCGGGTGGTGGCCTTAGTGCCGCCGGTGACGCGCAGTTCCTGCCCCGGCAGGTAGAGCGTGGCACCGGCGGGGTCGCGGCGGATCATCCGCTGGCCCTCGGCGTCGTACAGGAAGGAGGTGGTGCCCGAGTTGTCGGATGTGGTGGCCAGGTGGCCTTCGCTGTCCCAGGTGAGCGTCTGGGTGCCGTTGGCCGACGGTCGCCGGATGGTGTTGCCGGTCGGGTCGTAGGCGTAGGTCGCCGTCGTCCCGCCCGTGGTGGTGCTGGTGACCGCGTGCGGCTGCGCCGGCGAGTAGCCGTACGACGTGGCGGTGTCGCCGCTCGTGGTGTGGGAGATCTGCTCCAGCCGGTTGCCGACCTTGTTGAAGCGCCAGCTCAGCCAGTACTTGGAGGCCCCGCCGAGCGCCGTCGCCGTCGGGTTGGGAGCGCAGTCGCCGTTGCCGGGTGTCCACGCCTCGGTCAGCCGCCGCTGTGAGTCGTAGCGGAAGCACTGCGTGTCGTCCGGCGACGCCGCCCTGGTCAGGTTGCCGGCGTGGTCGAAGCTGTACCTCACGTCCTGGACGGTCGCCGGCGCCACCTCGCGGGTGGTGAGCAGGCGGGACAGCCGTCGGGTGCCCTCCTCGTAGGAGTAGCCGGTGTCCATGATCCGTCCGGTGCCGTTGCGGCGGCCGATGACGGCGAGCTCGCCGTACCGGGTGTACGCGGTCAAGTCCACGTAGCCCGACAGGGTCTCCGGCTTGTCGAAGTCGGTGTACCCGGTGGTGAGCGTCTCGGCGGCCAGGCCGCCGGTGCCGTCGACGTCCGGCAGCTGGGTGGAGACCGGCAGGCCGTTGGGCGAGTAGGCGGTGGTGTAGGTGTAGGAGCCCGCCAACGCCCCCTCGGCCGGCGGGACCGTGTACACCTCCGTCTCCGGCCTGTAGTCGGTGGAGTAGTCGGTGATCTCCCGGCTGTACGCGTTGCCGCCCTCGTACCGGACGGCCTTGGTGAGATGGCCGGGCACCAGCGTGTCGTAGATCCACTCCGCCCGCTTGACGCCGTTCTCGGAGATGTTCGTCTTGCGGCCGAGCTCGTCGTACCCGAACGTCAGGATCTTGCCGGTGGTGTCCCGGAGCGAGACCAGCTCGTTGTACTCGTTGTAGCCGCTGGTCGTGGTGCCCTTGTCGGGGTCCTTGTCGACGGTCTTGTTGCCGCGCAGGTCGTACTGGTACTCCCAGACGCTGCCGGCCGGGTCGGTGATCTTCTTGAGGTGGCCGCGCCTGGTGTACTCGTACGCGGTGTCGTCCCCGGCCAGCCGCATGAGCGTGGTACGGCCCGCCACGTCGGTGAACGTCGTCGACGGGGTGCCGCCCTGGGGCGGGGTCGTCTCGGTGCGGTCGCCGAAGTGCGCGGTCGTGGTGCGCCACTTCTCCACGTTCTTGGAGTAGAAGACCGAGGCGGTCTCCCGGCCCGCGCCGTCGAAGACCTTGCGGGTCTGGGACGGGATGACGTGGTCGCCGATCGGCACGTACAGGGAGGTGACGGGCGCGCCGTCGGCCACGTACGCGTCGTTGGTCTTCCAGAGGCGGCCCGCCGTGTCGTAGAAGGAGTCGGTCACGACCCGGCCGCCCTTGTCGCCCGCCTCGGGGGCCTGCGACTGGCGGACGCGCAACAGTCCGTCGTACAGCGTGTGGAAGGTGGTCTGGCCGCCGTTGGCGTTGAGCCGCGACGTCGTCACCGCCACCGGGCCGTCGTTGCGGATCAGGTAGGAGAACTGCGCCGTCGGGCTCGCGGTGGTCGCCCGGCCGGGTCCCCACACCTTGCTGAGGCGGCCGAGGCCGTCGTAGCTCATCACGGTGACGCGGCCGTTCTGGTCGGTGACCTTGGTGGCGGTGCCCCACGCCGGGTCGTGCTCGGTCGTGGTCGTCCACTCCTTGACGTTGGTCTGCTCCGTCTTGGTGAGCGGCCCGCCGACCGCGGGCGTGTACGCGGTGGTGCCGTGCCCGCCCTTAGCGTCCCAGGCGTCGATGATCCGGCCCTGCGCGTCGTAGGCCGAGCGCGAGGTCGTCGTGTACGTCTTGGGCGACCACGTGGCCAGCGTGTCCACCTTGGTGACGCGGCCCTGCGCGTCGTAGGTGTTGAGCACGTCGCCGATGACGTCCTCGTTGCCCGTCGGGGTGGTGCCGCACGGCACCGCGTACTGCTCGACGCGCCGGGTGAGGGACAGCAGCCACGCGGTCGTGTCCCTCGGCTCGTACGTGGTCTTCACGCACTTCTCGTCCCCGGTGACCGCGTTGTCCCCCGACTCCTCGACCTGGACGACCATGCCGTACGCGTCGAAGGTGTTGCGCGTCGTCGTGGTGCGCGCGGGCCGGCCGCCGTCCAGGACGGTGGTGCCGCGGGTGACCGAAGTGCCGGTGTACCGGGCCGAGACGGTGACGCCGTTGAGCGTGCGGGTCGCGGTGGCCGCCGACTGCCACGGCTCGAACGTCTGCGAGCCGATGGCCGCCGCGCCGTTGTAGGTGACGGTCTGCCGGGTCATGCCGGCGTACGCGTCCTCGTCGTTGACGGCCGGCGCGCCGCCGGCCGCCGGCAGGGTGACGGCGCGGGTGCCGGAGGGCAGTTTGTCGCCGTGCATGCCGCGGAAGAAGGACGTCTCGGTGATCTGCTCGTCGCCGGGGTCGCCCTTGGCGGTGCGGACCAGGCCGTAGCCGCGCCACACCGACCACGTCTTGTACTCGGCCTTCACCAGGCCGTCGTCGTCGGTGTAGTGCCAGGCGGGGGTGCCCTCGTAGGCGTACTTGGTGATGGCGCGGGGCGCGCCGGTGGTCAGGTCGTTCTCGGTGACGGCGGTCACCACGTACTTGTGGAAGTAGTCGGTGAGCGGATTGGCCGCGCCCGGCGGGGTCCATTTGACCGGGTAGCAACGGTAGGTGTTGGTCTCCGGCGCCGACGGCATCCGGGTGCCGTCGACGCAGTCGGCGCCGGAGTAGGTGACGCCGATCTTGCCGCCGGTCTCGGTGGTGATGCCGGCGACGCGCCACCAGTTCATGGCGGGCGAGTGGTCGATGGTGTCCACCCGGTTGGGCATCTGCACGCCCTGGAACATCACGTCCGGCACCTTGACGCCGTCACGGCCGGCGTGGGAGATCTTGGCCAGCCAGAGCCCGGCGCGGGTGCCGTCGCCGGGGTCGGGGAAGGAGTGGGTGAACGTCCACGACTCCACGTCCACGTGCTTGCCGGCCGCGGCGTCCCACACCTGGGTCACGATCCCGGCCAGGCGTTTGCCCGTCCAGAACGTGGGCGCGGTCGTCTGGCAGGGCGACTTGGTGCACTCCTGGTCCCACGGTGTGTCCGGCCAGGTGGTGGCGTTCTTGGTGGTGCAGTTGGCCAGGCAGCGGTCGGCCGTCTGGAACACCACCCGCGCGGGCACCAGCGACGAGCCGTCCCGGGTTCCGTAGTCGATCCTGGTCAGGTAACCGGCCCGGTCGTACTCGGCCAGGTCGGTGGTGGTGATGTTGCGCGCGTACTTGTTCTTCTCCCGCTTGTACGTGTACGTCATCGTGTTGCCGGACGGATCCACGACATAGTCGAGGTTCCACCGGTACGCCTGCGTGCAGTCGGAGTCGGCGAAGGCGTCCTCGTGGCAGGGCTCGCCGGTGTGGTTGCCGTACACGGGCGAGGTGAGCACGCTCTCGGTGGCGCCGCTCTTGCCGAACCAGTACTGCACGCCGTCGGCCGTGGTCACCACCCAGTGCTCGCCGTCGTTGTCGCCGTTGGCCGCGCCGGTCTTGCGCTCGATGCGGGAGGCCTCGTCGTTGCGTACCTTCCAGCCCTTGCCGGTCTGGAAGACGAGGTCGCCGCCCCGCCCGTTGAGCGACAGGGTCGCGTTGTCGGTCGCCCAGCACTGGTCGCCGGTCTTGCGGTCGGCGTTGTTGCCGTCCTTGGTGTCGTCCCCGCACGACTTGTAGCGGCGCTCGATGAACCCGGTGGACAGTTCGAAGCCCTCACCGGCCCACGACGGCTGGTTGTTGGAGGCGGCCATCCTGCCGTCCACCGACGAGGAGGAGTACGCCAGCGTCAGGCCCGGCGAAGGCCCGCCCACCGCCGGCGGCACCCGGAACGGGTAACTCCAGGAGAAGTCACCCGCCGAGCCGCCCGCCGTCCACGTGGCCGACGGCTGCAACGAGGTCGCGCTGTAGTCGCCGGACGGCCCGGCGGACGCCGCCTGCACCATCAGCGTGGCCGGCAGCCCGACCAGCGCCGACACCGCGCCCGCCTCGTTCTTGGAGGTCAGCGGCGTGGGCGCGCATCCCTCGCACTCGGGCGCGGCGGCCAGCACCAGGCGGGAGGCCCAGTCCGCGCCGTACGCGTCGCGGAACGCCGTGTAGTCCACGCTCACGGTCGCCGACGGCACGAGCGCCTTGCCGTTCGCCAACGTGTCGGAGGTGACCCGCAGCGTCAGGCCGGGCGAGTCGAGCACCTCCAGCTTGACCCGGCCGGCGCTGGCCGACCTGATCGCCACCGGCATGCCCTCGGGACGCGCGGACTGCCCGGCCACCAGGTTCGTGGTCACAGTGAGCCCGGCCCGCGGCCACACGGGCGTGGTGCCGACGAAGGGCTTGCCGGTCTTCGGTTCGAGGATCTCCACCGGCGGCAGGGCGCTGCCCGGGACGGACGTGTCGTCCTGGGCGCTCAACCGCTCGGGCGCCGCCGCGGCGGCGGGTAAGGGAACGGCGGAGGGCAGCAGCAGAGCCGCCCCGATCAGTAACGACAGGCTCTTTCTCACCGTCGGCCTCCGAAGGACACGACGGCCTGGCCGGCGGCGGAACCCACGAGGAAGACGTACGGCTTGATCGGGCCCTCGTGGCCGGCCCGGTCCACGGCGCGCACGTACAGGGTGAGCTGGCCGGGGCGGGTGGGGCTGGCCGGGTTCGGCGGCGGCGGTGTGAGCTGAAGGGTGGCCGGCGCGCCGGCGACGTACGTGGTGGGCGGTTCGGCCCAGCCGTACTTGAAGCCGGTGACGTCGGAGCCGCCGCCGCTGAAGGTGAACGTGCCGGTCTGGCCGGGCGCGCCGTGGTACTCGCCGTCGGACGGGTAGTCGGCCGAGGTCACGGCCGGCTCGGTGTCCAGGCCGACGGTGTCCACGCCGAACTCGCACCAGGCGCTGTACGCCTTGCTGTTGAGGCTTCCGTCGTTGGCGAGGGCGCGGAAGGCGTACAGGCCGCCCTCGTCGAGCGCCGGGGTGGTGACCTGGGTGGTCGTGCCGGTGGAGGTGTTGCCGGGCGTGGTCGCCGAGCCCACGGCGGCGCTGTAGGTGCCGTCGGCGTTGACGCGGGCCCACTCGAAGGTGGCCTTCATGTCGGTCTCGGGGTCCGGGTCCGACAGCCGCGCCTTCAGCGTGACCGTGTGGGACGAGATCCACGGCCGCGCGGCGCCGGTCACGCAGGGCTGGGACGAGACGGTGAGCTGGTCGGGCGCCGCCGGGTAGGAGTTGTAGTCGATGGCCAGCACCGGGTTGTGCGCGTGGTTGGCGTCACTGGTGACCTTGTAGCGCTTCCACGCCCACTGGTCGGTCTCGCTGACGGCGCGCAGCCCCAGCGTCATGTTCGTGGCGCCGGCCGCGGCCGCGTTCTTCACGACGGTGGTGACGTTGTACTCCTGAGCGCCGGCCGGGCACTTGTCGTTGTAACCGCCGTCGTAGCGGCGCACGACCTTGTTGTCGTGGCCTTGCGAGGCGATCCAGGACGGCTGCGCGTTCCAGGTGGTGGAGCCGCTGATCGTGCCGGTGTGCCAGGCCGCGACGGAACCGCCGCTGTTGTTGCCGTTGCCGCAGTCCTTGGCCGACCAGGAGTGCCACACGCGGAACGTGGCCTTGCTGACCACGGTCCCGGACACCCCGGCGATGTTCAGCTGGACGAACGAGCGCGCCTTCTTGCCGTCGGAGATGCCGGCGCGCAGCACGCCCGCGGTGCCGTCGTCACTGTTGATCGTCAGCCGGTCGTAGTACGACGTGGTGGGGGCGAGTTCGCGGACCACCGTCCAGTGGTTGCGGCGGCCGCTGAACGACGGGTCGATCTTGATGGGGAACTGGGCGCCGGGGTCGTCCAGCAGGGCGGGGTCGGGGACGAGGTCGAGGGCGCCCGCGCGTACCTCGGCCTTGACGGGCTTCTCGGTGTCGCCGTCCCACATGGTGGGGGTCGCGCCGCCCAGGACCAGGTTGCCGCCGGCGTCCTTGGCGCTGACCGCGCCGGTCCTGGCGTCGACGCCCAGGGACAGGCCCTTGGTCGTGGTCTTCAGGGACAGCTTGCGCAGCGCCGGGTTGGCGGCGGCTTCGCGGTTCTTCACCACCAGGTAGTGGGTGAATCCGTCGAGTTCGGCCTCGACCTCCAGGTCGACGCCCTTGAGCACCTCGGGGTAGAGCGCGACGTTGCCCTTGATGACCGGTTCGGGCAGCGGGCCCGGCCAGCCGAGGGTCAGTTCGGTGCCGCCCCGGCTCGCCTTGGCCATCGGGGCGTCGCCGCCGCCGCTGAACACGATCGGGAACGTGGGCGCGATCGGGGCGATCGTGCCGTCGGGGCGTTCCCGCAGGGTGGCGTCGGGGCGTACCCAGGCGCCGTTCTGCGACTTCGCCCAGACCGGGCGGAGGTATTCGTACCGGGTGAACGATCCGTCGGGGTTGGCGAAGATCTCCGTGGTCTCGCCGCGTTCCGACAGGAGCTCTACTCTCTCCCGGGTCTGCGCTGACGCCTGCCCCCCGGTCAGGCCTCCGAAGATCGCACCTCCCGTCATCAACGCGGTGATCGCAACCCCTGCTAAACGACGAGCCACGTGTGGCCTCCCGTACCAGCTCGCGAATGGATGGCGAAGCCTGGATACGGGAGGGGCGTATAAGGGGGGTACACGCCGCGTATTTCGGCAGGCAGCGGCCGTGCAGCCCGTCGATCTCGCAGACGTGTGCGGACATGGTCAGAGCCTGCCCATCACACTCGACCCTTCGCCCAGGGCGTGATCTCCTCTCACCTCGTGCTGAGGTGAGACATGAATCGTGAGACCTGTCACACCGGTGAAAGGCGACAGGTCCAGCAGTCCGCTCCCGGTAATGATGAGCTGGGTGAGGCCGGGCAGGCGGGCGACCCCCTCAAGTGAGTTGACGTCAGGCTGGGTGGCGACGCGCAGAATCTTGACGGGAAGCGTCGGAGCGAGAAGATCGAGGTTGGCCGGGAATCGGCCCAGATCGAGAAAGACGAGATTGCGCAGCGCGGCGATCCGGAACAGATCCCGGACCACGGCATCGCCGAGAGTCAGCGTGGTCAGCGTCCGGCTCCACTTCTCGATCCCCGCCAGACTCCGCAGCCCGACCCTTTCCAGGAGCTCCAGCCCTTCCAGATCCTTCAGCTGGTCGCAGTTCGCGAGCTGCTGGAGATCCGTGAACCCCGAACACTGCGCGAGCCGTAGCACCGTGAGCGGCGACCTCGGCAACATGTTCCCGCTCGGGCTTCGGCGGAGACCCCGCAGGGTCAGCGCCTGGACCTCCCGGAGCTGGTGAAGCACCTTGATGTCCTTGGCAGCGCCCGCGTTCAGGTCCAGAACCTTCAACCGGGGCATGCTCGCCAACGGGGTCAGGTCGCAGGTTCCCGTCTCATTCAGCCGCAGCACCTCCAGCCCTGGATGACTCGCCAGCGGGGACAGGTCGGTGAGCTGCGGATCCATCTCGACATCGAGCGCGGTCAGACCATGGATCTCCGCGATGCCCGAGAGGTCTCCGGAGCCCTTGTGCAGCCGCCACTTGACCGAGGTCAACGCGTTCAGATGGCGGATGGCCCTGACTCGGGTGGGGTCGTCGAGGCTGACTTCGGTGACGCCGGAGGCGTGGCGCAACACGTTCTCCGCGTACTCGTCGGGGTCGAAGCTGCGCCATGCGAGCAGCAGTTCCGCACTGACCATGGTGTCGCTGTAGCGCGCCGCCACATCCCCGATCACCCTGACCGCCGCCTCGCCCCCGATCAGCGAAGCCGTACGGACGACGGCCGCGGCCTGCCGCGGCGTCTCGATCGTCCGCACCGTCAGCAGGTCGATGACGAAATCCCCGGCCATCGCCAATGACTCGGCGTCGTCCACATCGTTGGGCGGCAGCAGTTCCGCGGCCATCGACTGGATCCGGTCGCGGATCGGCGGTTCCAGCTCGGCGGAGGTCTCGAAGCACGCGACGGCCAGCAGCCGGAGCGTCCTCGCAGACGTCTCGTCGCCTTCCGCCCGCGCGAGGAGCAGCCGGAACAGCTCGGTCCGCTGGCGCGGCTGGGCGTGACCGGCCGCCATGATGACGACCTCCCGCCACTGATCGTTGTGGGCCTGCTCCACCAGAAGACCCATGTCATCGGCCTCGATCGCCGCTTTCGCCGCGAGATACTCCTCGAACGTGCGGTGGATGAAGTCGATCCGCCCGGCCACCGGCTCCCTGATCACACCGCTCCGGAGCAGCAGCGTGTCGAGGACCTCCGCCGGATCGCCCAGCGATCTCGGCATGAACTCCAGGCGCTTGCCGAGCCGTTCGACGACGCGATCCGTCGGAGCGTCGGACCAGCCGTTCCGGATCAGCCAGTAGGCCAGATCCTGGAGCAGGATGATCTGGTCGGTCTTCGACAGGTGCCGTCCCGCGAGGCTGCCGCGCTCGCGCTCCCGGCGTTCCAGCAGCATTTCGAGCGCGACCCGGTACAGCTCCATCCGGTCATGGGGAAGCTGCATCCGGCGGTCGAAGTACAGGGCGCACATGAGCGCGCAGAGCAGCGGATTCGTCGCGAGCTGGCGCAGGTGGCGGCGGGCGCGGATGGCCGCGAGCAGAGAGTTCTGGTGGACGACCAGGTCCCGCTCCTCCGGCGTGCCCTCCAGGTCGGCCCCGCAGGCGCGATGCCAGTGCTCGATGAACTCCTTGATGTCCGTCCAGCCCATGGTCTGCAGGGACGCCGCGCCGAAGTCCTCGCGTCGCAACCAGTCCGCGCCGGCGGCGGCCGGCCGGGAGGTGACCACATAGCGCGCGTACGGATACTCCGTCGTCAGCGTCTCCAGCCAGTCCTTCGCATTGGTGCGCTCGTCCTCCGGCAGCTCGTCGATGCCGTCGACCAGGACGAGCGCGCGGCCGTCCCGGAGAATCCGGTGGACCCAGCCGGACGGCATCTCGTCGGCGATGTGCCGCCCCACGTGCAGGACCATCGCCTCGGGCGGCGGCAGCTCCTGGCCCACGAACTTCCTGAGCGGGATGAAGAACGGAACCAGGTCGTTCCACTCCCAGAGGCGTTGGGCGAAATCCCGTTTGGCGCTGCGCACCGCCAGCCACTGCAGCAGCGTGGTCTTCCCGGAACCGGCCTCGCCGCGGAAGAAGAGGCGTGTCGCACCCGCGAGGACGTCGTCGACTCGGTGGACCGCACCGGAATCGGCGAGCGAGACCGGGACCTCTTCCGCGTCGAAGGCGCTCTCTTCGAAGCCGATACTATTCACATAAGAGAAATAGATGGCCGCAGCCCACGACTCGTCGGGGGACAATTTCGGCCACAAATCAAAGATAGATCCATGGGATTTGAGAATAGATAATGCCAGTGGGAGTTCCGATGGTTCGTCGGAGCCGGGGAGAGGCTCTCTTCTCTGCTCGGGGCGAACAGGCTGCTCGTGGCGCTGGATCTGTGGGCGCTCGTTCAACGCGCTCAAGCTGATGTAGGCGACACTCAGGGGATACCGGTGCACACCGGCGGAAAGCGTGGCCCCGAACAATTCGATCCGGTCGAGGCGGTTGACCACCTGGCGACGGTAGGCCACCTCGAAGTCGGCGTCGGGATCTCCGGGGGTCGTCCGGGGAATGCGTTCAGTGAGGGTGTCGATCGCGGTGAGAAGAGCCTCCTGGCGTTGCAGAATGGCCCGGAACGCTCCGGTCTGAAACTGTGGCAGCGTGGCCGCGACCTCGATGATGTAGGCACTGCCCTCGCTGAGGATCCGCTCGTAGATGGGGAGCGCGTTGGGCGACAGATCCCTGACGAAACTCTCCTCGTCCCGGCGGAGGTTCCGCTCCAAGTAGAGAGGATCGAGGTCGGCGGCGAAGACGTCCTCGTCGAGCAACCGCGCCCGGTCCAGAACGTCCGACGCGGCGAGAACGGCCGCGGTGCGCTCGTTTTCCGGCACGGTGGCGAACTCGGCGGAGAGCGCGTCCACGAACTGGTCGGCGATGCGCTCTTCGAACTGCTCGAAGAGCCTCTTGAGCCGGCGCTGCTCGCGCACGTCCGTGACTCTCGACTGGACCAGGTCGACAACCGACCCACTGGCCTCGGCGGCGAATTCGTGATCTTTGAGCCAGACTTTGCAGGCGGCTTTCACGATTCCCATGGCGAGACCGAGGAACGGATCACTCACCTCTGCAGGATCTCAGAGTTCCGCCCGCCGAACGATGGATATCCTCGACATGATCTTCTCAGACGGGACGGTAAGGGGCGGTACTCGCAGATGCGCTCAAACGATGACACTCCTGTTGTTCACGGTGGCCACCTCGGTTATGGCTTGGGTGCCTCGAAGGCCGTAGTGGTGCGGTTGCCGGATGGGGTGCCGCCTGGGCGGGTGTCGCTGGTGCCGGAGGATGGTTCGGCGGCCGTTCCGCTGGTGGTGGGGGCGGTTGAGAAGGTGCCTGGGTGGAGTGTCGGGCCGTACGTGCGGGTGGAGCTTCCGGAGGGGTTGGCAGCGGGGCGTTATGCCGTACGGGTGGGGGGTGTGCGGGGCGAGACCTTCGTGGTGGCGGAGGATCGGTTGCAGCGGCAGACGATGTCGGATGTGCTCGCTTATTTCAAGGCCATGCGGTCCAGTGGGGAGATTGATCGTAAGGATCGCCGGGCGGCGTTCTGGGGGGACGAGTCCGGGGCCACTGTCGATGCGCGTGGGGGGTGGCTTGATGCGAGTGGGGATACGAGTAAGTTTCTCAGCCATCTGACTTATACGCGGACGATGAGTCCGCAGCAGATTCCGTTGTGTGCCTGGGCGATGCTGGCGGCGCGGGACGCGATTGCCGAGCGTCATCCGGGTTTGGTGAAGTCGCTGAGTGCGCGGCTGCGTGACGAGGCGTTGTGGGGAGCTGACTTCCTGGTCAGGTTCCGGTCGGCTGAGGGGTACTTCTACACCGGGATATTCGACGCGCTGACCAAGCGTCTGGACGAGCGGGTGGTGACCGCGCCGCTGCCCGAGTGCGTACGCACCGACCGTTATCAGGCCGCCTATCGGCAGGGCGGCGGGCTGGCCATCGCGGCGCTCGCGCGGGCGGCCAGGCAGGACGACGACGGGGAGTTCAGCCGGGCTGAATACCTGGAGGCGGCGCGGGTCGGATTCGAGCACCTAGAGAAACACAATCTCGAATATCTCGATGACGGAACCGAGTCCATCGTCGATGACTATGCCGCGTTGCTGGCCGCTTCCGAGCTGGTGGCGGCGTCGTTCAACGGTGCGCGGGAGGCGGCCAGGAGGCGGGCCCGCGCACTCGTGGCGCGCTACACCGGCGACGGGGAAAGTCCGGGCTGGTTCGTGGCCGACGTCGAGGGGCGGCCGTTCTTTCATGCCGCCGAGGCGGGGTTGCCGGTGCTGGCGCTGCTGAGGTTCGCCGAGGTCATGGGGGACGCGCCGGAGGCCGTACGGGCGGAGGAGGTGGCGGTGCGGGCGATGCTGGACACGTTGGAGCGGACGTACGCGGTGGCCAATCCGTTCGGTTATCCACGGCAGCGGGTGCAGCCGGCGGGTGGGGAGGCCAGGGACGCCTTCTTCTTTCCGCATGCCAACGAGACCGGGTATTGGTGGCAGGGCGAGAATGCGACGATCGCCTCGCTCGCGGTGGCCGCGTCGGCGTGTGCCGCGCTCGATCGGGTCGGCGAGGAGGACCGGCGGCGGTTGCACGTATTCGCGGACGACCAGCTCGCCTGGATCACGGGACGCAATCCTTTCGACGTGTCGATGATTCAAGGGCGTGGGCGCAACAACCCGGACTACACGTCGGATTTTCCGAATATCCCCGGGGGGATCGTGAACGGGATCACGTCCGGGTGGAGCGACGAGGAGGATGTCGCGTTTCTGCCGGCCGATGCGCCGGAAGGGGACTCGTGGCGCTGGGCCGAGCAGTGGATTCCGCATACGGGCTGGTTCCTGCTCGCGGTCGCGTACGCCCGGTGAGGCTGTTATCAATGCGTTATTCACACGGGTGAATCCCGCTGGGCTTCGGCGCCGGTATGCCACTTCACCAACATCAGTTGAGAGGTGGTCTCGTGCGCACAGCCCTCAAGCTCCTCACGATCGCAGCAGGCGTGGTCCTGCTGACCGGAAGTCCGGCGATCGCCGCGGTGGACACCCGGCCTCCGTCGGCTCCCGGCAACCTCCGCTCGACCGCCGTGACGCAGACCGGCGTGACCCTCGCGTGGAACCGCTCGACCGACAACGTCAAGGTCGTCTGGTACGCCGCGTGGGCTCCCGGGCTGACCCCCGTCGTCTACGTCGACCATCCGACGACGACGGCGTCCTTCACCGGGCTGCGTCCCGGCGTGACGTATCCGTTCCGCGTACAGGCCTGGGATGGGAGGAACTGGTCGCTGCCGAGCAACATCGTCAACGTCACCACGCAGCCGGACGTCCTCGCGCCCTCCGCGCCGAGCGCGCTCACGCTGGCGAACAACGTGCACGGGACCCCCGTCGACAGCGTCACCGCGTCCACCGCTCTGCTGAACTGGTCGAACTCGACCGACGACTTCGGGCCGATCAGGTACGAGGTCCTGGTCAACGGGGTGCCCAGCCCCAACGTGTACGACGTCCGGCCGGCCGGCAGCCCGATCCTGTCCTCGTCCAGGATGTGGGTCCGCCAACTCGAACCCGGAACCACCTACAGCCTGTCCGTACGCGCCGTCGACAGCGGCGGCAACCTGTCTGCGCCCAGCGCCCCGCTGACCGTGACCACGGACGCGTCCGGCGACGTCCTCGCTCCCAGCACGCCGACCCTGACCTCGGCGTCCGGGGGCGGCACCGGCTACTGCCCCGACGAGATCTGGGCCCGCTGGACAGCCTCGACCGACGACCAGGCCCCGGCCTCGGCTCTGGAGTACGAACTCCGTTCCAACGGCACCATCCTCGAAGTGATCACCGGCGGGACGCGCACCATCGCGTACACGGAGATCTTCGGAACCAACGCGGTGACCATCGTGGCGGTGGACCCCGCGGGTAACGCGTCGGCGCCCAGCAACGTCGTCAACACGTCCGTCAACTGGGGTACGCCCTGCGGCAACCAGTAGCCGCATCACGTGGATGACGGCCCTGCTCGCCATAAGCGGGGCCGTCATAACGACCACTCCGGAGAAAAACGGACGTGGTGTTCTGCCCGCTTTCACCGCTGTCTGGCACGTCGTGGGGAAGGGCGCGAGGTCGGTCGCGCCGCCGAGTGTGTCTCCTTTTCTCCATCGTGGCCGGAGGTGGTGGTGAGGCGGAGCAAATACGAGACGGTGCCGTGTCGTCAAGACTCCCAGCGCCGTACCGGGCCGCCGTGACGGCCGGAATGCGGCTCATCTGCTGATCTAGGGGGTGTCAGCACCGATCGGTACGGACGGCCGTGATGAAAATTGCAGCGGGCCAATCGTCCGAAAATTTCCTCGGCCAAGTCGCCCGTGGAGACGCGCACGGGGTGCGTATGTCCGCGCATGGCGTTCGAAACTTTCATGGCTATCTTGACACTTTTCGGGGCGTTCCACACACTGAGCCCCGGAACGGTCCCTTGCCAGGTCGGTGGTGCGCGGCAGCGGGCAGCCGTTCGCGACGCCCTGGTGGTGTGCGATCCCGGCGATGGGAGCGCGGCGTCGATCCCTCTTCCGTGATTCCGTTTTATGGAGGCTCAGGCATGGGCTCAAACGCCCCACACCCCCACCAGCGACCCTTCCGGGGGCTTCGCCGGATCCTGGTCGCCGGCGCTCTCGCCGTCGTCAGCACGATCCCCGCGCTGACCCTGACCGCTCCCGCCGGCGCCGCGGCGAGCACGCTCGGTGCGGCGGCTCAGCAGAGCGGCCGGTACTTCGGCACCGCGATCAACGCCGGCAAACTCGGCGAAGCGGCCTACACCACGATCGCCAACCGTGAGTTCG
>NZ_BOOA01000081.1 GCF_016862995.1 Acrocarpospora phusangensis | reverse complement strand
GTGGTCCGCCCGGCTATGCCCGCGGGCGACGTGGCTTGTCTGGCCATGCCCGTCGGCCCCGTGGCCGGCCCGACGCCTCCACTTGGCCGCGTGACCGTTTCGGCTTCGCCGGATCGTGGGGCGGAGGTCAGGTCGGCTCTGCCGGGATTTCTGACCAGGTGGGAGTTGGCTACGCCATGTCGTGCGATCTGCTCCGCCTCAGTTTTGTCGTGTCGTGCTGACGAGCTGACGCCGTCTGGTCGTGTGCTCGGCCCGGCTTCGGCTGCGTCTAGTCGTGTGGGCGGTCGCGATTCGGCTTCGCCGCGTCGTGTGGCCGATTCCAAGCAGGTTTCACCTTGGCCTGTGGGCGACCCCGGGTCGGCTTCGGTGGGATGGGCGGGTGGGGGAAATCGGTCCGTTCGAGAAGGGGTGGATTGGGTGGCTGTGCCTTCGGTTGCGATGAGGGTTGAGATGGCCTCGATGGCTTCTCGGGCGGAGGCGGCTGAGGAGTGGGGGAGGGCGTTGAGGGTTAGGGCGGAGCGGAGGCCGGTGTGGATGGCGGCGAGGGTGGAGGTGTGGCGTCGGTCTACGTGTTCTTCCCACCAGTCGTAGCAGGGGAGGTGCCAGAAGGCGGTGAGGTAGTCGGTGGCGACGCGGACGGCTTCGGTCAGGCCGGGGATGTCGGCGGGGTGGCGGTGGAGGTGGCGGGTGAGGGACCAGAGCCAGGTGCCGTACCCGTCGAGCTGGTGGTCCCACCAGTCGGCGGTGCCGTTGGCGCCGTCGAGGGTGAAGCGGGTGGGGAGCATGTCGGCGGGGGAGAGTGTCTCGCCGCGGGCGGCGCGGGTCCGCAGGGCGGCGACCTGGCCGGCCCGCGCGCCGACCACGCGGGCGCACCACGCGTGGAAGGCGCTCGGGCCCGCGGGGTCGGCGGCGCGGCTCATGCCTTCGGCGATGAAGGCGCCGTCGCGCAGCCAGGCGTACCCCTGGTAGGCGGAGAAGGCGGGACTGGCAGGGTAGGCCCCCGAGGGCGACTGATGCCGGTCGATCAGTTCGACGCTGCGGGCGGCCAGCCGGGCCAGGTCCGCGCGCGTCAGCTCGCTTCCTACGATCACGATCGGTTCCCTCAGCCCAGCAGGCCGTCGATGGTGGCGGCGGCGTCGGTCAGCGCCTGCCGCACGGTCTTGCGCCCGGCGGCGGCATTGCTCAGCTCCTCCGTCATGGCGTCCTGCATCTCCTGCTGCCGGGCGATGACGGGCGGCAGCGCGATGGACTTCAGCGAGTCGAAGACGGCCTGGCGGTTGGCGGGCTTGGCCGTGGTGTCCAGGTAGCCGGCCAGGATCGCCTGGTCGGACACCGGCGGCAACTCCCACGACGCCTTGATCCGCGTGGTGGCCGCCACCTGGGAGGACGTCAGGAACCGGGACCACGCCCACGCCTCGGCGGGATGCTTGGTGGTGGCGGAGGCGGCGATGGCGTTGTGGAAGACCGCGCTGGCCTTGCTCTGGTCGCCGGGCTCCACCACGACGTCCCATTCGAACGGCGCGTCGGCCATTCCGGCGAACTGCCAGATGCCGTTGTGCCACATCGCCAGCTTGCCCGACTTGAAGAGCTTGGTGTCGTAGTCGGCGGTGCCGCCGATCTCCGCCTCGGTGGGCATGGTGTCGCCGACCTTGTCCACCAGCCAGGTGGCCGCCTTCACCCCGGCGGGGCCGTTGAACGCGGTCTTCTTCCCGTCGGTGGTCAGGAACTCCCCGCCCGCCTGCTTGAGCGCCTTGTAGAACTCGAAGAACTGGACCGGCTGGAAGTCGCCGTACACGCCCTTGTCCTTGTCGGTGAGTTTGGCGGCGGCGGCCTTCTCCTCGGCCCAGGTCCAGTCGGCGGTGGGCGCGGGCAGCCCGGCCGCGTCGAACAGCGTCTTGTTGTAGAAGAGCACGACGGTGGAGAACGAGGCGGGCAGCGCGTACTGCTTGCCGGCGTGGGTGAACGCCTTCAGCGACTCGGCCGCGTACACCGAGGGCTGGTAGCCGTCGTCGCCGGTGGCGGCGGCGCCCAGGTCGAGCAGGGACCCCGCGGAGGCGTACGTGACGAAGTTCTCGTAGTTGAGCTCGAAGGTGTCGGGCGCGGTGTTCCCGGCGATGCTGGTCTGCAGCTTGGTGAAGTAGTCGGCGAACGGCGCGGTCTCCACGACGACGTCGATCGCCGGGTTCTCCTTCTCGAACGCCGCCACGATCGTGTCGAGGTCGGCGACGTGGTCGGGCGCGGCGGAGAAGGTGAAGTAGCGCAGCGTCACCTTGCCGTTCTCGGCGCCGGTGTCCCGGGTGGCCGAGCCCTGGGAGCAGGCGGTGGCCAGCACCGCGGTGAGCAACGCCGCCGCGGCCTTCGTGGTTCTTCTCATGGGTGGTACCTCCGTGGGGGGTGTTACGTGTTACTTCAGGCCGGACTGCGCGACGCTGGCGATGACGTGCTTCTGGGCGAACAGATAGAGGACGAGGATCGGTACGACACTGACCACGGACCCCGCCATCACCACGTTCCACTCCGTGGTGAACTGGCCGTGCAGGGTGGCCAGCCCGAGCGGGATGGTCATGAACTCCGGCGACCGGATGATCACCAGCGGCCACAGGTAGCTGTTCCAGCTGGCCAGGAAGCCGAAGATGGCGAAGGTGGCCAGCGCGGGCCGGATGAGCGGCAGCACCACGAAGGCGAACACCCGCAGATGCCCGGCCCCGTCCAGCACGGCCGCCTCGTCGAACTCGCGCGGCACCTGGGCGATCGCCTGCCGCAGCAGGAAGACCCCGAACGCGGAGGCGACCGTCGGCGCGAGCACCGCGAAGTAGGTGTCCACCAGGTTGAACGCCCGCATCTCCAGGAACAGCGGCACGACCAGGACCTGCATGGGCACCATCAGCGTGGCCAGGTAGACGGCGAACAGGGCGCCGCGGCCGGGGAAGGGCAGGCGGGCGAAGGCGTACGCGGCCATGGAGCTGGTGATCAGCTGGAGCGCGGTGGAGGCCACCCCCAGCCAGAGGCTGTTGAACACGATCCGCCAGAACGGCATGGTCTCCAGCAGCCGGCGGTAGGCGTCCAGGCCGGCGCCGTCGGGGGTGAAGTCGGGTGGCGAGGAGAGCAGCGCGCCGTCGGGGGTGAGTGAGGTGACGACCGTCCACGCGAACGGGAACAGCATCACCAGGGCGCCGAGCAGCACCGGGATCGTGCGCAGGACCTTACGCATAGTTCACCCACCGGCGCTGGGCGCGGATCTGGACCAGCGTGACGATCAGGATGATCACGAAAAGGAGCCAGGAGAGGGCGGAGGCGGCGCCGGCTCTGCCGTACCGGAAGGTGAGGTCGTAGATCTGCTCCACCACGACCGTGGTGGCGCCGGCGGGGCCGCCGCCGGTCATCACGTGTACCTGGTCGAAGACCTGGAAGCCGTTGATGAGGGAGATCACGATCACGAAGAACGTGGAGGGGGAGAGCAACGGGAGGGTGATGTGGCGGAAGCTCTGGAGGGCGGTCGCGCCGTCGACCCTGGCGGCCTCGTGGTACTCGCGCGGGATGGCCTGGAGCCCCGCCAGCAGGATGACCATGACGAAGCCGAGGTCCTTCCAGGCCGAGGCCAGGATGACGGACGGCATCGCCCAGTTCGGGTCGGTCCACCAGCCGGGTCCTTCCAGGCCGACCAGGCCGATCAGCCAGTTCACCACTCCGCCGGCCGGGTTGAGCAGCCACTTCCACATCAGCGCCACGACCACCCAGCTGGTCACCACCGGCAGGAAGTAGACGGCGCGCAGCACGTTCCTGCCGCGCCTGGCCCGGTTGAGCAGCAGCGCCAGGCCGAACCCGCCCGCGTACACGAGGGGCAGGTAGCCGGCCAGGAAGTAGAGCGTGTGCCCGAAGGCGGCCAGGGTGCGCTCGTCGCCGAGCAGTTCGGCGTAGTTGTCCAGGCCCGCCCAGCGCATCGGGGTGATCAGGTTCCACTCGTGCAGGCTGGTCCAGAGCGAGCCGGCCATCGGGACGAGCGTGAACAGCGTCAGCGGGATCGCGCTGGGCAGCAGGAAGAGAGCGACCGTGCCCGCGTACCGCAGCCGGGAGCGGCGCGGCCCGACGGCGCGCGCGGCCGGTCTCGGCGGTGCCTTGGGAGCGGTCCTGGTGGCGGTCACGGCGTCGAGCCGATCAGCCGGGCCCGCACCAGGCGGCCCTGCTCGCCCGCCGCCCCCGCCGCGTCGAACGGCGTGGCCAGCACCAGCGCCGCCGCGCCCTGCGCCCAGCTGGTGTCGTCCCAGCTCTCCACCTCGACCGAGATGTCCCGCCGCCCCGGATACAGGTGCGCCCGGATGGCCGGGTCGAACCCCTCCTGCCAGTACGGCCAGTCCACGGTCCCCTCCCCGAGCACCACCACCACCTCGGGATCGACCACGTTGATCAGCCCGGCCGCGGCCCGCCCCAGCACGGCTCCGGCCTCGGCGAACACCTCCCGCGCGGCCGCGTCCCCGGCGGCCGCCGCCCGCCCGATGTCGGCCACCGTCGCCTCCTGCGGCAGTTCCATCCGCGTACGGGCTGCGCCGATCAGCCCCGGCGCCCCGACCAGCGCCTCCAGGCACCCATGGTTCCCGCAGCCGCAGACCGGCCCTGCCGCGAGCATCGGCACGTGGCCGAACTCCCCGGCCCCGCCCCTGGCGCCCCGGTAGACCCGGCCGTCGGTGACGATGGCCGCGCCCACGCCGCGCCCGATGGTCAGGACGAGGAAGTCGCGGTGGGTGCGGCCCCTGCCGTACAGGCGTTCGGCGGCGGCCAGGGCGTTGACGTCGTTCTCGACCAGCACCGGCAGGTCCAGGCGGCGGCGCAGCCGTGCTCCCACGGGGGTGGCGTGCCAGCCGAGGGTGGGCGCGTTCACGGTGCCGACCGCCTGGTCCTCGACGCAGCCGGGCACCCCGACCCCGATGCCGAGCAGCGGCGGGTCGGCCGCGCCGCCGGTCTGCGCGACCGCGTCGGAGACGGCCTCCACCAGGTCGTCCAGGGCCCGGGGCGAGGTGGTGTCCACCGGCCGTTCCCAGGTGCCGAGCACCTCGCCGTCCAGCCGTACGTCGACGATCACGAGGTGGTCGGTGGTGACCTTGACCCCGAGCGCCCGGCCGGCGCTGCCGATCAGCCCGAGCTTCTGCGCCGGGCGCCCGCCCCTGGACGGCTCCAGGTCCAGCTCCTCCAGCATGCCGTGGCCCATCAGCTCGCGGGTGAGCTGGGTGACGGTGGCGGGGCTGAGGTCGAGCTGGCGGGCGATCTCGGTCCGGCTGAGCGGCCCGACCGTGCCCAGCAGGGCCAGGATCGCCGTCCGGGTGAGGTCGCCCCGGTCTGTGCTGTACCGCTGTACGGCCATGGGGAGGAAGACTTTCTTTGGTAGTAAATTCGGATGCGAAGATATTCCGGACGAAGAACCCCGTCAAGAGGGCGTACGTGGCGATATTTCGGAAATATGACGTACGGGAGTGTGGCGGTGACGCTGGGAGTGACCGGCGGTTCGCCGGGTAGAGGTGACGGGCATGAACGTACTTGGCATCGACATCGGCGGTTCCGGGATCAAAGGCGCGCCAGTGGACACCAAGACGGGCGAGCTGGTCGAGGAGCGCCACCGCATCCCGACCCCGCAGCCGTCCACCCCGGACGCGGTGGCCGACGTGGTCCAGAAGATCGTCAAGCACTTCTCCTGGACGGGCCCGATCGGCCTCACCTTCCCCGGCGTCGTCGTCAACGGGGAGATCAGGACGGCCGCGAACGTGGACTCCTCCTGGATCGGCGTGGAGGGCCGCGCCCTGTTCGGGAAGAACACCCACCTGCTCAACGACGCCGACGCCGCCGGCATCGCCGAGATGACCTTCGGGGCCGGTCAGGGCCACCAGGGCGTGGTGCTCATGCTCACCTTCGGCACCGGCATCGGCAGCGCCCTGTTCACCGGCGGCAAGCTGGTGCCCAACACCGAGTTCGGCCACATCGAGATCCGCGGCAAGGAGGCGGAGAGACGCGCCTCCGCCCAGGTCCGCGAGGACAAGAACCTCGGCTGGGGCGACTGGGCCGACCGCGTCGAGGAGTACCTCGTCGAGATGGAGCGCCTGCTCTCCCCGAACCTGATCATCCTCGGCGGCGGTGTGAGCAAGAAGGCCGAGAAGTTCCTGCCCGACCTCAAGATCAAAACCCCGATCATCCCCGCGATGCTGCTCAACGAGGCGGGCATCGTCGGCGCCGCCCTGGCCACCACGGAGAGGTGAGACTCAGGCGGCGGGGGAACTCGTCCGCGAATTGAGCGCCGCGAAGGCCGCGGCGGGGTCGTCGGCGAAGAAACGGATGGAGCCGACCTCGGCCGGGCGGCCGAGCGGGCGGATGATCGTGATCGGCTCGGTCAGCTCGACGACCACGTTCGTCTGCGAGGACACGACCACGGCGAGTCGGTCCCCGCTGACCGCGACCATGCCCGACTCGTTGTAGTTGCGGGACAGCCGGACGGCGGCGATCCGGCTCCGGGGCACGCGTACGTCGAAGAAGGCGCCGTAGCGCAGGCGCAGCTCGGTGGCGGTGACCACGTGCGGGCGGGTGACGCAGGCGGCGTTCACCGCCAGGCCGATCAGCAGGCCGTACAGGTCGAGCAGGAGGACGGGCAGGCGGATCGCCTCGGGCGCGCCGATCGCGCGGAGCAGCACGTCGACGGCGACGGTTTCCACGGCCATCACGATCAGCAGGATGGCGGAGGTGCCGGTCTGCTCCTTGGCGTACGAGATCTGCACCGCGCCGGGGGGCACGCCGTGCCGGCGGCGGCGCGCCCACAGGACCAGGCTGACCATGCCCTTGGCGTCGAAACCGGCGATCCGGCGGATCAGTCTGAGCACTGTCTTGATCATCGGGCACGCTCCGTCAGGGTCGTCACGGCCAGGCGGAACACCTCGGCCTGGGCGGGGGTGGCCTCGTCGGCGATCCAGGCCGGCCATTCGGCGTCGGCGTGGTCGATCATCGCGGCGGCCATGCCGGGTGGGAGGTGGGCCACGAGGTCGGCGGCGAGAGCGGCGACGCGCGGGTCGGCGGGGTCGGCCCCGGCCAGCTCGTCCAGCCGGGCGTAGAGGGCGTGCGCGCGGGCCAGCGCGTCGGGTTCGAGGAGCGGGCGGACCAGGTCGAGGATCTGCTCCTTCTCCTCGGGTCCCGCCACGGTGTCCATCAGCGCCAGCAGCTTCCGGTCCACCGCGGCGAAGGCCGACCCGCCGCCGGTCAGGTCCCGCAGCGCCGCGGCCATCTGCGGTGAGACCGCCGAGTCGGGGCCCAGATCGGGCTCGGCCAGCAGGGACGCCAGCCGGGCCCGGCGCTCCGCGATCGCGACCTGCTGCCTGGCCAGGTCGGCGTCGAGTTCGGCGAGGACTTCGCGGAGCTCCTTGTCCCGGTCGTCGGCCAGTACGTCGCGGATCTCGTCGAGGGAGAGCCCGAGTTCGGCCAGCCGCCGGATCCTGGCCAGGGCGACCGCGTCGCGCAGGCCGTAGTCGCGGTAACCGTTGGTCAGCCGTACCGGCTCGGGGAGCAGGCCCAGGTGGTGGTAGTGCCGCACGGCCCGGGTGGAGATCCCGGCCAGCGCGGCGAGTTCGCCGATCCGCATGGTCCCCATTAGAAACGTTGACGCTACGACAAGGTCAAACGGGCGCCGGGGAACCCCTCGCGGGCTTCCGCCCCAGGTCAGGCAGGGCGGAAGCCGCGGGGTGTGGGTGGTCCCGAGAATGGGACCTCCGGAAGTGAAGTGGTTCGCAGCCCCGGGAATGGTTGCCGTGAATCGCCGGAAATATGGTGCTAATCTCGGCGCTCTGCCGGGATGTGAGGGATCACGTGATTGCCGACGAGGAGTTCAACCTCTTCTTCGAGCGCCATCACCGCGAGCTGGGGCGGCTCGCGTACCTGCTGACCGGGGACGCGGACGAGGCCGACGACCTGACGGCGGACGCGTTCGTGGCGGCGTGGCGGCGGTGGGACCGGGTCAGGAACGCGGCGCATCCGCTGGCGTACATGCGGGGGATCGTGGCCAGGCTGGCCAGCAGCCGGGTACGGCGCCTGCTCAGGGAGCGCCGCAAACTCGGCGCGATGGGCGCCGGCGCGGCCGAGGCGGCGGACGGGCCCGACGTGCCCGCGGTCCTGGACGTGCGGGCGGCGCTGCGGCGGCTGCCCCCGCGTAAGCGGGCCTGCGTGGTGCTGCGGCACGCGTTCGACCTGTCCGAACGGGAGACGGCGGAGGTGCTCGGGATCTCGGTGGGCACGGTCAAGAGCCAGACGTCCAAGGCGGTCGCCGAACTGGAACAGGCGCTCGGCGGATCGACGCGCATCACCTCGCTGCTGCTGCAGGAGCCACGCCTGGACGGTCCCCATGGCTGACTGGCTGCGTACCGCGCTGCGCGCCGAGGCGGACCGGCACGAGCCCTCCCGGGACCGGATCCGGCAGCGGATCATGGCCAGACGCGGTCCTCTGGCGAACGCGCCGAAGCGGCCGAGGCTGACCATCGCCCTGGTGTCCGCCCTGGTCACCGGCGTCGTCGCGGTGGGCCTCCCGCTCCTGCTCGGCTCCCTGGCCCAAGGCCCCGAGCGGGCGCCCGCCGTCGCCGCCTCCGCGACGGAAAGCACGCCACCCGAACCCCTGGACGGTCCCGCGCTGGCGGCCAACGGCCGGCTCGATCCGCACAGCAGCGCCTACTGGGCGCAGAACAACCTGGTCGTGACCCTCGGCCGCGCGGTGACCTCGATGACGGTGACGATCCGGGTGGCGCGCGGCACCGGCGTGGAGGTCACCGGCGCCTGGGTGGGCCTCCCGGCCGACGACTTCACCGAGACACGCACCACCCTCCCCGACGCGTACGTCTTCGCGTGGACCCTCAAGGAAGGCCGCAAGGTCTGGGCCGGAAAGTGGACGTTCGCGGCGCAGTACAACCGTACGGCCGCCCACGACGGCACCGAGGACACCTACACGGTGACCATCCCCGGCGCGAAGGCCGAAGGCCGCTTCCGTCCGCCTCCCCCTTCCCCATAATTCCTACCTGGACAACATGAATTATTCATGCCACCATGACAGGCATGGATGCCCTGACCGAGCGTCGCCACATCGACCTGCTCCGCGTCTGCAGCGCCGCCTGTTGATCCGCCGCGTACCCCCGTCGGCCACATCACCCAGGCAACTAGGAGAATCTCCGATGTCCCACGCGAACGTCATCGACTTCGTCCCGCGGCACGACCTCGAACCGGTCGTGGAGGAGGGCACCGTCCTCGGCGTCATCCCCGTCCCCGGCACCGACTCCGCCCTCGTCATCGTCAGCCACCTGGTGTCCGCGTCCGCCTCTGTGTCCGCGTCCGCCTCTGTGCCCGCGTCGCGTCCCGGCCCGGCGCCCGTCCCGGCCCGTCACGACGACGACCTGCTCATCGACCGCGACACCCGCACCGTCCGCCTCGACGGCGCCCCCGTCGAACTCACCTTCCGCGAATTCGAGCTGCTCGACTACCTCGCCGCCTCGCCCGGCCGCGTCTACAACCGCAAACAGATCATGGCCGCCGTCTGGGACCGCTACGGCGACGACAACGCCCGCACCATCGATGTGCACATCCTCCGCCTCCGCCGCAAACTCGGCCCCCACGCCGCCCGGATCGTCACCGTACGCAACGTCGGCTACAAGTACCAGCCGGCCACGGCGGGATGAGCCGCCGCGGCGTCAGGCGGTTCCAGGATCCTCCGATTCCCTGGAACGCCGGATGGCTAGAACGCGCTCCTGATGAGGCCGCCGTCGACCCGGATGATCGCCCCTGAGATGTAGGCGGCGCGGTCGCTCGCCAGGTAAGCCACCGCGGCGGCGACCTCCTCGGGGCGGCCGAAACGGCCGATGTCGTTGGGGATCCAGTCCTCGGTGGCGGCGGCCTCGATCTCCGCCCAGGTGCCCGTCCAGCCGTGGGCGGGGGCGATCGAGGTCACGAGCTCCTGGACGGAGTCGACGAGGATCGCGCCGGGGGAGACGACGTTCGAGGTGACGCCGGTGCCCTTCAGCTCGCGGGCGAGGGACACCGCGAGGTTGTGGCGCGCGGCCAGGGTGGCGTTGTAGTGCGGCTGCGCGTCCATCGGCTGCAGCGCGAGCCCTCCGCCGATGGTGATCACCCGTCCCCAGCCCCGGCGGCGCATGGGGCCTGCGATCCGGTGGATCATCCGTACGCCCGAGAGCACGTTGACGTTGTACGTCTCCGCCCAGACGCCGGCGGTCGCGTCCTTCCAGGGGATGTGGTCGTAGGCGCCGGCGTTGTTGACCAGGATGTCGACCGGCCCGCCGGCCAGGGCCGCGTCGGCCACGGCGTCGGCCCCCTCGTCGGTTGACAGGTCGCCGATCGCGATATGGGCGGTCCCGCCTGCGGCGATGATCGAGTCGGCGACCGCCCGGGTCCGTACGGCGTCGCGCCCGTGCACGACCACCGTCGCTCCCTCGGCGGCCAGAAGCCGCGCGGTCGCCGCCCCCAGGCCGTTGCTTGAGCCCGTCACGAGAGCACGCCGGCCGGTCAGATTGAGATCCATGTGTCGCTCCTCCACTAAGTCTACGAACGTAGACATAAACTAGTCTACGATTGTAGACATGGCGAACGAGCACAGCGGCACGTCGGGTGAGCAGCGGGAATCCAAGGCACGGCGCAGGGACGCGGCGGCGACTCGGGCGGCGATTCTCGCGTCCGCCATCGCGGCGTTCGCGCGGCACGGGTACGACGGGATCGGGGTCCGCGAGATCGCGCAGGACGCGGGAGTGACCGCGATGCTGGTCAACCGGTACTTCGGCTCCAAGGAGCAGCTGTTCGCCGAGGCGGTGGACACGTCCTTCGCGCCCCGGACCGTGATCCCGGAGGATCCGCCCGCGCTCGCGCGCGAGCTCGCGCGCCGGCTGGTCGCGCGTACCGCGCCCGGCGCGGAGACGCTGGATCCGTTCCTGCTGATGCTGCGGTCGGCCGCCAATCCGCGGGCCGCGGAGATCATCACCCAGGGCATCGAGCGCCACGCCGGCCGTGCCCTGGCGAACCTGCTCGACGGGGACGCGGCCGCGCAGCGGGCGATGCTCGCCAACGCGCTCATCGCGGGTGTTTGGCTCTTCCGGACCGTGCTCGGGGTGGATGCGCTCGCCCGGGCAGACCCGGCCGAGCTGACCGTCCGGATCGAACGCATGCTGGCCGCGGTGCTGAACGTGCCCGGCGAGGAGGCATGACGGGTGGGCGTACTCGCGTGCTCGAATTCAGCACGCGAGTACGTTCATCGCTAGCGGGTGATGCGCATCGCCCATTCGACGGAGCCGGGGGCCTGGACGCGGACGGTGAGTCTGCGTTTGGTCTTGAGGTCGAGCTGGTTCATCGACGGGGTGATCAGGCTGTCGAGGCAGGTGATCGGCATGGTCGCCAGTGGTTCCAGGGTGATCTCGGCGGTTCCCGCGCCGCGGCAGTCGAACATCACCCAGAGCGTTCCCTCGCCGCCCTGGATCTCGCCGATGATGCGGGAGCCTTTCGCGGGGCCTGCGGTCAGCAGCGAGGTCGTGCCGGCGTCGATGCCGGGTGTCCTGATCTCCTCCGGCGGGGGCGGTTCGGAGGCGATCCCGGCTTCGGGAGGAGCGGGCGACGAGGTAGCGCCAGGGCGGTCCGGCGCCGGCGTGGTGAGCGGAGCGGCGGCCGGGGCGGGCGTGCACGCGGTGAGCAGGCCGGCGATGACGGCGATTACCGCCGCGGGCGCTACCTGTCGGAATGTCATGGTCTATTTCCTCAGCTCTCCGAGATGTACCAGCCGACTTTCCATGGCGTCCACCCGGTGATTACTTGCGAGCGAACCATGCAGATGGTGTATCTCCCGATGATTTTCTTCCGCCAGACGCCGTATTTGGCGGAGACGGTCGAGCGCGGGCGCGCGGTGACCGTGACGCTGTTTCCCAGGGACGCGGTGAGGGACGCGGAGAGGTTGACTCCCGTGGCCACCTCGCCTTCGGCGATCACCCGGCCGGCCTGCAGCGTGAGGGTGGCGTTGTGCGTGAAGCCCACGGTCCCGCTCACCGTCGCCGTAAAGGTCATGGTGGCCTTGGAGGAGGTGCCGTTGTGATTGGACTGGGCGGGGCCGACCGCCTTGTGGTTGTTGCTGTACCTGGTCACATAGAAGGTGTGCGTTCCTCGCTTGCAGACGGCGGCGGTGCTCTGGGGGGAGCGCGCGACGGGGCGGAAGACCTCGTTGTCGTTGTCGTAGCCCACGACCACGTTGGGGTTGTTCCGGATCGGCCGGGGGTTGTCGGCGTGGGCGGGGGAGGCGACGAGCATCGCCGATGCCGCGGCCACCGCTGCGGCCAGGGCTGCGCTTCTGCTGGGCATGAAGCTAGACTCCTTCTGCAGGAATTGCCTCACGGGCGAGGAGAAGCTGTCCAGGCGACCTCGCCCGTGAGACTGAGTTTGGGTGGAACCCGTTGGCCTTACTCGGGGGCGGCGGGTCGATCGGGGAAGATTACGGACCCCCGTCACCGATTTCTCTCGGCTTCAGTAGACAGCAATGCGCGGCATACGCAGCATCGTGGAAATCCCGTACATCGATAATCGTCTGAGTGCCGTCAGCCGAATTATCCGATTCCGAACCCGGCCGGTGCGGCAGGATGATCACATGACTGCGAAGAACGGCAGGCGATGGAACCACAACATCCATTACCACCCCGAGATTCTCCGCGCGATCCCTGACGGCGCCCGGCGCGCCCTCGACGTCGGCTGCGGCGAGGGCATGCTCGCCCGCGAACTCCGCCGGACCGTGCCGCACGTCACCGGCATCGACCTCGACGTACCGAGCCTCGACCAGGCCCGCGGGCACCAGGACGACATCGACTACATCGTGGGCGACTTTCTCATCCACCCTTTCGAGCCCGCCTCGTTCGACGTCGTCGCCTCCGTGGCCACCCTGCACCACATGGACGCGGCCGCCGGGCTGGCCCGCATGCGCGACCTGCTGCGCCCCGGCGGCGTCCTGGCCGTCGTCGGCCTGGCCCGCCACACGATGCCCGGCGACCTGCCGCGTGCCCTCGCCGGCGTCGCCGCGGGCACGCTGCACCGCGCCGTGAAGGGCCACTGGGAGCATCCGTCGCCCACGGTGTGGCCGCCGCCGGTGACGTACCCGGAGATGCGGGCGCTGGCCGCCGAGATCCTGCCCGGCGCGCGCTACCGCCGTCACCTCCTGCTGCGTTACAGCATCACCTGGCACAAACCGGGGGACTGAAGCGCCGCCACGGGAAAACGATTGGCGGTGGCCAGGGGCGGGTTGCCTATCCTTGAGGATGGAATGAATACGCTCTCCGACCTCCAGGGCCGCCTGCCCCACCTGATGCTGCGCGATCAGCGCAGGCTGGGCCGCCGCCTCGACGGCATGCGCAAAGTCCGCGACCCGAAGGCCAGGCAGGCCATCGCCGCGCAGATCTCCGGGGAACTCGACGCCGCCGAGCAGCGCGTCGCGACCCGGCGCGCGGCCGTGCCCACGCTCAGCTATCCCGACCAGCTCCCCGTCAGCCAGCGCAAGGACGACATCCTCGCCGCGATCAGAGACCACCAGGTCGTGATCGTGGCGGGCGAGACGGGCTCCGGCAAGACCACCCAGCTGCCCAAGATCTGCCTGGAGCTCGGCCGGGGCGTGCACGGCCTCATCGGGCACACCCAGCCGCGCCGGATCGCGGCCAGGACGGTGGCCGAGCGCATCGCCGAGGAACTGGACATCCCGCTCGGCGAGGCGGTCGGCTACAAGGTCAGGTTCACCGACCGGGCCAGCGACGGCACCCTGGTCAAGCTGATGACCGACGGCATCCTGCTGGCCGAGATGCAGACCGACCGGTTCCTCTCCCAGTACGACACCCTGATCATCGACGAGGCCCACGAACGCAGCCTCAACATCGACTTCATCCTCGGCTACGTCAAACAGCTCCTGCCCAAACGCCCCGACCTCAAGGTCATCATCACCTCGGCCACCATCGACCCCGAACGTTTCTCCGAGCATTTCGGGGACGCGCCGATCGTGGAGGTGAGCGGCCGGACGTACCCGGTGGAGGTGCGGTACCGGCCGATCGACGAGGACCAGGACGACCAGACGCAGGCGATCGTGGACGCGGTCGACGAGCTGAAGCGGGAAGGGCCCGGGGACATCCTCGTCTTCCTGAGCGGCGAGCGGGAGATCCGCGACACCGCGGACGCCTTGAAGGGCCGCCCGGAGGAAGTCCTCCCGCTGTACGCGAGGCTGTCCGCCGGCGAGCAGCACCGGGTGTTCCAGCGGCACACCGGCCGCCGGATCGTGCTGGCCACCAACGTGGCCGAGACGTCGCTGACGGTGCCGGGCATCAAGTACGTGATCGACCCCGGGAACGCGCGCATCTCGCGGTACAGCCACCGGCTGAAGGTGCAGCGGCTGCCCATCGAGCCGATCTCGCAGGCGTCCGCGAACCAGCGCAAGGGGCGCTGCGGGCGTACCTCGGACGGGGTGTGCATCCGGCTGTACGCCGAGGAGGACTTCGCGGGGCGGCCGGAGTTCACCGATCCGGAGATTCTCCGTACCAACCTGGCCAGCGTCATTCTGCAGATGACCTCGCTCGGGCTGGGCGACATCGCGGCGTTCCCGTTCGTGGAGCCGCCGGACAGCCGCCAGGTGAAGGACGGCGTGAACCTGCTCAACGAGCTGGGCGCGCTGGACGGCAAGGGTGGCCTCACGCCGCTCGGGCGGAAGCTGGCGCAGCTGCCGGTGGACCCGCGGCTGGCCCGCATGGTGCTGGAGGCCGACCGGAACGGCTGCGTACGCGAAGTGATGATCATCACGGCGGCGCTGTCCATCCAGGACCCGAGGGAACGCCCGGCCGACAAGCAGCAGGCCGCCGACGAGAAGCACCGCAGGTTCGCCGACAAGGAATCCGACTTCCTGACCTACCTGAACCTGTGGCGGTATCTGCGGGAGAAGCAGCAGGAGCTGTCCTCCAGCGCGTTCCGGCGGCTCTGCAAGGCCGAGTTCCTCAACTACCTGCGCGTACGCGAATGGCAGGACATCGACAGCCAGCTGCGCCAGGTCGCCAAGACCCTCGGCGTCACGCTCAACAGCGCCGACGCGGACCCGCAGCGGGTGCACCTGTCCCTGCTGGCCGGCCTGCTGTCGCACATCGGCGTCAAGGACGTCGCCAAGAAGGACCAGCCCGGCCAGCGCCGCCCGCTCACCGAGTACGTCGGCGCCCGCAACGCCCGCTTCGCGATCTTCCCCGGCTCCGCGCTCGCCCGCCAGCAGCCGCAGTGGGTGATGTCCGCCGAACTGGTGGAGACCTCCCGGCTGTGGGCCCGGGTCAACGCCAAGATCGAACCGGACTGGGTGGAGCCGCTCGCCCAGCACCTGGTCAAACGCACCTACAGCGAACCGCACTGGGAGAAGGACCAGGCCGCCGTCATGGCCCTGGAGAAGGTCACCCTGTACGGCGTGCCGATCGTCACCGAACGACGCGTCAACTACGGGCGGATCGACCCGGAGCTGTCCCGCGAGCTGTTCATCCGGCACGCCCTGGTGGAGGGCGACTGGCGCACCCACCACCGGTTCTTCCACGACAACCGCAAGCTCCTGCAGGAGGTCGGGGAGCTGGAGGAGAAGGCCCGCCGCCGGGACATCCTCGTCGACGACGAGACCCTCTTCGACTTCTACGACCAGCGCATCCCCGCCGAGGTCGTGTCGGGCCGGCATTTCGACAGCTGGTGGAAGAAGGCCCCCGACAAGACCGTCCTCGCCTTCTCCGCCGACATGCTGGTCAACGAGAACGCCGGCGTCAGCGCCCGGGACTACCCGGACGCGGTCCGGCAGAGCGGCCAGCGGATGAAGCTGAGCTACCAGTTCGAGCCGGGCACCGAGGCCGACGGCGTCACCGTGCACGTGCCGTTGCAGGTGCTCAACCAGGTCAACGGCGCGGGCTTCGACTGGCAGATCCCGGGACTGCGCGAGGATCTGGTGACGGCGCTGATCCGGTCGCTGCCCAAGCAGCTGCGGCGCAACTTCGTGCCGGCGCCCAACTTCGCGAAGGCCGTACTGGAGCGGGTGACGCCGGGGAGCGAGCCGATCCTGGACGCGCTGGAGCGGGAGTTGCACGGCATGACCGGGGTGGTGATCCCCCGGGAGGCGTGGAGCCTCGATCAGGTGCCGGACCATCTGCGGGTGACGTACCGGGTGGTGGACGAGCGGAAGCGGCCGGTCGCGGAGGACAAGGATCTCGACGCGCTGAAGCGGCGGCTGGCGCCCAGGCTGCGGGCGACGCTTTCCGAGGCCGCCACCGGGCTGGAACGCGAGGGCCTGACCGGCTGGACGATCGGGACGCTGCCGAAGGTGTTCGAGCAGGGACGGTTGCGCGCATATCCGGCGCTGGTGGACCGTGGTGACACGGTGGCGGTCAGCATGTTCGAGACGCCGGTCGAGCAGGAGCGCGCCATGTGGGCGGGCACCCGGCGGCTGCTCCTGCTGGGCAGCGTCAACCCGGCCAAGTCCATTCTGCGCGGGCTCTCCACCACGCAGAAGCTGGCGCTCAGCCGCAGCCCGCACGGTTCGGCCACCGCCCTGTTCGACGACTGCGCCGCCTGCGCGGCAGACAAGCTCATCAAGGACGCGGGCGGTCCCGCCTGGGACGAGCAGTCGGTCACCCGCCTGCACGACCACGTCAGAGCCGACCTGTACGCGACGACCTACGACGTGGTGACGAAAGCGGAACGTGTCCTGGCTCTCTGGCACACGGTGCAGAACGCCACGGAAGGTCCTGCCGACGCGGTGGCCGACATCAAGGAACAGCTCGGCAACCTGGTCTTCCCGGGCTTCGTCACCGCCACCGGCTACGGCCGCCTGACCGATCTCCAGCGATACCTCAGAGCCGTCGAGCGCCGCCTGGAGAAACTTCCCGACGATCCGCGCCGCGACCGCGAGTGGATGTACAAGGTCCACGACATCGAGGACGACTACCGCGACCTGGTGGACCGGCTGCCGCCCGCCCGCCGGGACGCGCCCGCCGTCCAGGACGTCCGCTGGATGATCGAGGAGCTGCGGGTCAGCTTCTTCGCCCAGCAGCTCGGCACCCCGACCCCGGTGTCGGAGAAGCGCATCAGAAAGGCCATGGAGCAGCTGTGATTCAGGCGGTCGTGTTCGACGTCGGGGAAACGCTGATCGACGAGACCCGGATCTGGTCGCGCTGGGCGGACCGGCTGGGGGTGACCCGGCTGACCTTCATGGGCGTACTGGGCGGGATGGCGGCCCTCGACCGCTCCCACCGGGACGCCTTCGAGGTTCTCCGGCCGGGTTTGGACGTGGAGGCCGAGATCCGGGCCTGGCGGCTTGAGGACCCGGACGGGCTCCGGGAGAACTTCAACGCCGAAGACCTCTATCCGGATGTACGGGACAGCCTGGCGGAACTCAGGAAGTCGGGCTACCAGGTCATCGTCGCGGGCAACCAGCCCGTGCAGGCGTACGACGCGCTGGTGGCCATGGATCTGCCGGTGGACGCCATCTACACCTCGGACGGCTGGGGACTGGCCAAGCCGGCGCCCGGGTTCTTCGCGAAAGTGGCGGAGGTCTCCGGGCGCAGACCGGAGGAGATCCTTTACGTCGGGGATCGGCTGGACAACGACGTCCTGCCGGCGGGACGGGCGGGCATGCGGACCGCGCTGCTCCGCCGGGGGCCCTGGGGGTTCCTGCACGCCGATCGCCCGGACGCCGCCGCCTGCGACTACGTCATCGACGGACTGGGCGAACTGGTCGGCCTGCTCGGATCCCCGTCGCCAAGCACGCCCGTCTGAGTCGGGTCAGTCTTCTTTGGTGAGGTCGCCGGTGTAGGTGACCAGGCCGGCGGCGTCGTTCCACTGGTAGGCGAGTTGGTCGTCCTTGGGGGTGAGGATGACCGTGCCGGGGACGCAGGCGCCGCTGTCGTGGAGGCGGAGCTGCAGGGATTCGGATTCGGCCTTTTCGACGGTCAGGGTGCCGGTGCAGCCGTCCTCGTACCACTGGCCGGTGGGTTCGCCGGAGGGGAGTTCGATGCGGATGTCGTGTTCGCTCATGATGCCCTGGGGTTCCGGGACGATGTGGCCGGCCCAGGTGCCGGCGTAGGCGTCGGGGATGACGGGGTCGTCCGTCGCGGGTTCGGTGGTGGAGTCGTCGGTCGGTTCTTCCGTGGCTTCGTCCGTGGACTCTTCGGTGGGCTCGGTGGACTCCTCCGTCGGTTCCTCGGAGGACTGGTCTTCCGTCGGTTCTTCCGAGGGGTCGGTGGTGGAGGACGTGCTGGAGTTGGAGCCTTCGGGGCCGCCGATGAGGCGGGGGACCACGATGACTGCGGTGCCGAGAATCGCGACGAGGGCGGCCACCAGCGCGATGATCCTGCCCCGATTGCCGCTTCCGCCGGATCCGGCCGGAGAAGTGGCGTGCGGTTGTTGCCGCCACTCCTGTCCGGGGTGCGTTCCCCACGGCTGGGCGCCTGATTGGTTCTGCCCGGGCCAGGAGTTCGGAGCGGACCCCGGCAGGGAACCGTAGGCGGGGTTCTGTCCCGGCTGCGAAGCGACCATCGGGTTCTGCCCGGGCCAGGAGCCGGGGGCGGGCTGTTGTCCGGGCCAGGACTGCGGGGCCGGAGTGGGCGGGTAGCTGTGCGGGGGAGGCGAAGGGTGGGACGCGGCGGCGGCGCCCGTGGTCAGGGGGTCGGGGGTGGAGCCGACGAGGGTGAGGAGCAGGTCGCGGGAGGTGGGGCGGGCGGCGGGGTCCTTGTCGAGGCAGCGCCGTACCGTGGACTGGAGGGGTTCGGGGACGCCGCCGAGGTCGGGGGTGAGCGTCATGATCCGGTGCAGGACCGCGGCGACGCTGTCCGCGCCGAACGCGGGACGGCCGGTGGCCGCGAAGACCATGGTCGCGCCCCAGGCGAACACGTCGGAAGCGGGCGCGGCGGGCTGGCCGGCGATCTGTTCGGGCGAGAGGTAGGCGGGGGTCCCGATCGGGCCGGCGGTGATGGTGGCGCTCTCGCTCTGGCGCGCGATGCCGAAATCCACCACTCGGGGACCGTCGGGGCCCAGCAGTACGTTGCCGGGTTTGAAGTCGCGGTGCACGATCCCGGCGCCGTGGATGGCGGTGAGGGCGGTCGCCGTACCGACCGCGAGGCGTTCCAGTTCGCCGCCGCGTAACGGGCCGCTAGCGGTGACCCGGTCGTGCAGGGAGGGGCCGTCGATGAACTCGCTCACCACGTAGGGTTCGCGGCCCTCCACCTCGGCGGTGATCACACGCGCCGTGCAGAAGGAGGCGACCCCGCGCATGGCGGTGAGCTCGCGGGCCAGCCGCTGCCGCACCGCCGGGTCGAAGCCGCCTTTCAGCACTTTGACCGCGACCCGCGACCCGTCCGGCGATTCGCCCAGGTAGACGATGCCCTGGCCGCCCTCCCCGAGCCGCCCGGACAGCGTGTACTCACCCAGAGTCTGGGGGTCTTCGGGGGTCAGGGGTGCGACCATGCGTCATACCGTATTCGGATCCGTACGGATAAGTGAACCTGCCCGCGACGACAGGCAGGTTCACCGAACGTCACCCCGCGGGTCAGCGCAGCTCGTAGATGGCCGTGGTGCCGCTGATCTCGTGGCCGACCACCAGCAGCGGCTTGAAGGTCGGGCTCTGCGCGGCCGGGACGAACAGCACGCCCTCGGGGCCGACGTCCCCGGCGGTGCCCGCCGCCACGCTGCCGGTGAAGTCGCGGCTGTTGGCGTATCCGGCCAGGCTCGGCCGGCTCGGGTCGCTCAGGTCGTACGCGACGATCCCGCCGACCCGCTCAAGCCCCGCGAACGCGTACGTCCGGCCCTTGACCGTGCCGACCGCGACGCCCTCCGGCTCCGGGCCCTTGTTGTCGCTGCGGCTGTCGAAGGTGGCGTTCTCCTGGTCGGCGTTGAACTCGGCCGGCAGCTTCCGCGCGATCAGCTTCTCCAGCTGGTCGCCCGAGTCCCACACCAGCGCGCCGGAGGCGGACCTGACCGAGATCGACCGGGCGCCGAAGGCGTGCAGCGCGGTGGTGGCGCCGGCGGCGTTCCTGGGCGAGGTGGTGGTCACGTTGAGGCGGCCGAGCTCGGCGTCCTTCTTGAGGGTGTCGGCGTCCGGGTGGGCCAGGGTGAGGTCCTTGACCCTGACCTCCTCGGCGAAGCAGTCGTAGTCGCGGGCGTCGCCCTCGTTGGCGGCCACCAGGTAGGTGCGGCCCCTGCTCTCGAAGGAGGCCAGCGCGTCCGGCTGGTACATGCCCAGCACCGGCCGCGGCCTGATGTCGATCTTGGAGTCCTTGTCCGAGGCGTCGATCCCGGCGCCGGGCCTGCCGTGGTCCTTCAGCCCGAGCGGGACGATCTCCTTGACCTTGGCGTGCTTCAGGTCCACGATCGCGATCGCGTTGTTCTCCTGGAGGGACACCCAGGCGGTCCGGCCGCGGTCGTCGGTGGCGATGTACTCGGGCTCGAAGTCCTGCGCGGCGGTCGCCTTCGGCCCGTAGATCCGTACGCCCTTGGCGCGCAGCTTGTCCTCCTTGCCGTTGAAGGCCCGGAAGCTGGCCGTCTTCACCGTGCCGCGCTTGACGTCCACGATGCTCACCGAGCCCTCGGGGTCCACCCCGTCGGCGCAGTACGAGGACGGCTCGCCCTCGTTGGCCACCACGACCGTGTCCCCGTCCGGGGTGAAGGTCAGCATGTCGGGCAGCGCGCCCACCCGGGCGTCACGCAGCTTGCGCCCGCTCGCCGTGAAGAAGCTCACGGTGCCGGGGTCGGTCTTCACGGCGGCCTGCTGCGCCACGGCCACGACGCCGTTCTTCACGGCCACGCTGTTCGCGCCGGGGGTGGCCAGGGTGGCCACCTTCTTGGGGTGCCGCGGGTCCCGGATGTCGAGCACGTCCACGGTGCCGTCCTGGGCGTTGACCACGAAGACACGGCGGGTGGCCGGGTCGTACGCGGTGATCTCGGACGCGCCGGCGCCGACGGCGCCGGTGGCGAAACGGCCGAGGAAGGTGATTTCAATGCCGTTGCCCGTGGCCTGTGCGGGCACGGTCAGCAGCGTGGTGGAAAGGATCAGCCCAGTGGTGGCGGCGAAAATACGCATGGCCTGCATCGTCGCGAAATGTCGTGACGCGTTACTGAAGCGCGGATGACCATGAGGTGAACCGTCAGAGGATCCGCTTCAGCGGGATCGTGTACGCCACCTTACGCCGGCCGGCGTCGCTCAGGTGCAGGTGGTCGCCGTGATCGTAGGCCGCGCGCAGCTGGTCCGGCGCGTGCGGGTCGCGCAGCGCCTTGTCGAAGTCGAGCACCGCGTCGAACGCCCCGCTGGTCCTGATCCAGCGGTTCACCTGCTGCCGGATCGCCTCCCGCTCGGGCGTCCAGCTCTGGTAGCCGGCGAACGGCGTCAGCGTGCCGCCCAGGATGCGCAGCTTCCTGGCGCGCGCCTCCTTGATCATCTTCTTGTACGCCTCGATCAGCGGCTTCGCCGAGGTGAGCTCACCCTTGGAGATGTCGTTGATGCCGCAGAACACGACGACCGTCCGCACGCCCGGCTGGGAGAGCACGTCCCGGCGGAACCGGCTGAGCACACTCGGTCCCACCCCCGTGCGCAGCACCCGGTTCCCGGATATGCCCGCGTTGAGCACCGACACCCGCTTGGCGGCGGCCACCGCCGAGACCCGGTGGGTCAGGTAGTCGGTCCACCGCCGGTTGGCGTCCAGCTCCTGGCCCGCGCCGTCGGTCAGCGAGTCCCCCAGCGCGACCACCGAGCGCACCGTCCTGGCCGTGGTCACCGCGACCCGGTCGAGGAAGTACCACTGCGTGCTGGTGTAGGTGAACATGTCGGACGCCTCCTGCCGGGCGTGGTCGCCCGGATCGGAGAGGAACGTCGTCGCGTAGGCCCGGTCGTGGCCGGTCACCTGCGGCAGGTAGCCGGGCACGTACATGCTGACCACCACGTCCTGGCGCGGCGAGATCCGCTTCACCACCGGATCGCTCCACACGGCCTGTCCCGGCCTGAGCTTGACCGACTTCCTGCCGTTGAAGGTGACCGGCCGGTTGGTCTTGTGCTGCAGCTCCGCGCCGTACGCCTGTAATCCCAGGTAGACGCTCTGGAAGGTGACCGAGGTGGCGCCGAAGACGTTGGACAGGCGGATGCGCAGGCCGTTGCCGCCGACGCTGGTGCGCACCACCATGCGGATGGTCTGGTCGCCGAGCGCGGTCGGCAGCCGGTCGCTCGCGGCGGTCCAGGTCCCGACCAGGTGCCCCGGGTCCGCCCGTGCGGGAAGGGCGGGCGCCAGGCACGCAGCCAGGACCAACACCGCCAGGACCAACCGGTGGACCGGTCGCACCATTGCCTCCGAACGCCAGGTGAGAGTGAGTCGCGATGGGATACATTACGGCCATTTGTCATCTGGAACGGTGTCATTCAGCTGCTTAACCCTCAGACATGCTTGAATCCTCAGTGCCGGGACTCGTGAGACCCGCGACACCCTCCGGCCCCCTGACACCCCCGATGACACCCCGAGGACACGGATGTCCGTACCGCCTCCGTCCGACGAGCATCCCCCCGGCCGGCGGGCACTGGCCGCGCCGGCCGCGATCGGGGTGGTGGCCGCGGTGGGCAGCGCGCTGGCCGCCGCCACCAACATCTGGGACCTGCCGGTGGCGGTGAGCCTCGGCGTCACCGGCACCGCCGCGATGCTGGCCGGGGTGCTGGCCTGGGCCACCGCGACGCCGTCCAAACGCCGTCAGGTGGCAGGGCCGGACGGCCCGGTCGCAGCCGAGCTGCCGCCGGTCATCGCGCACTTCACCGGCCGCGGCGAGGCCCTGGCCGACCTGCGCGAGCGGTTCCGCGACCGGACCGGCGACTCCCCGTTCGTGGTCTCCATCTACGGCCAGGGCGGCGTGGGCAAGTCGGCCCTGGCCAGCCGGTTCGCGCACGACGTCATCGACGACTTCCCCGACGGGCAGCTCTACTTCGACCTGCGCGCCGGCGACGACCTGGTCCGCCCGGAGGACGTGCTGGTCGGCTTCCTGCGCTCCCTCGGCGTACGCCTCACCACGGACCCCGGTGGGCTGCGCGAGCTGCAGAAGCTCTGGTGGACCTGGACCAAGGACCGCCGTCTCCTGATATTTCTGGACAACGCGCAGGATGGGGATCAGGTGAAGGACCTGATCCCGACCGAGCCCCGGTGCGCGGTCGTCGTCACCTCCCGCAAGCCGCTGCTGCTGCGCAACACGTACGACACCCAGCTGCACGTCTTCACCGAGGCCCAGGGTGTCGAGCTGCTGGCCCGGCTGGCCGGCGGCGACCGGGTCGTGGCCGACCTGGAGTCCGCCCAGACGATCGTCCGCCTGTGCGACCGCCTCCCGCTGGCCATCAGCATCTGCGGCGGCCGGCTCGCCACCCGCGGCCACTGGTCCCTGCGCGACCTGGCCCACCGCCTGGAGGACGAACGCCGCCGCCTGGACCAGCTGGAGATCGGCCGCCAGCTGGACGGGAGCGTACGGGCCAGCCTCCAGCTGAGCTACGAGGAGTGCACCGACCTGCAGCGCCGCCTGCTCCGGCTGCTGTCCCAGCTGACCGCCCCCGACGTGCCGGAGTGGGTGGCCGGCGACCTGCTGGACACCTCCGAGACCGACGGCGCCGACCAGCTGGAGATGCTGGTCACCAGCCAGCTGGCCGAATGCACCGGGCACGACACCACCGGCGGCATGCGCTACCGCCTGCACGACCTGGTCCGCCTGTTCGCCCGCGAGCAGCGTCTCGACCCCGCCCAGCGCCGCGCCGCCATCGAACGCGTCCTGTACGGCTTCCGCCGCCGCGCCGAAGCCGCCGCCACCGCCCGCTGGCCGCAGGACTGGACCTCCCGGGCGCCGCGCCGGAGCGCCCCCGACACGATCACCCCCATCGAGATCACCTGGCCCCGCCTGGACGGCGAGCAGACCCGCCGCGAGATCACCTCCGCCGCCTGGTTCACCTCCGAGCGGCTGGCCCTGCTGGCCGCCATCCACCAGGCCAGGAACGAGGGCATGTGGGAGCTGGCCTGGGGCATGGGCCGGGCCTTCTGCTCGCTGTGCCACTCGCTGCGGGCGTACTGGTCGGACTGGGAGGAGGTGGCCGGCATCGCCTGCGAGGCGGCGGAGCGGCTGGGCGACCCGCGCGCGCAGGGCATCGCCCTGCTGGAGCGCTCGGCGGTGGCCGGCGGTCTCGGCCGCCCGGACGAGGCCATCGACGACGCGCGTCACGCCCTGGAACTGCTGACCGAGGCGGGGGAGAGCTGGTGGGCGGCCCGCGCCATGCGCGCCATCGGCATGAGCCTGTTCAACAGCGGTCACCTGGACCTCGGCCGGGGCCATCTGGTCGGGGCCGTCGCCGCCTTCAAGGAGGAGGGCGACCGCTGGTGGACCGCCCGCACCCAGCGCAACCTGGCCGAGCTCCTGCTCGCCCAGGGCGGCCACGGCGAGGCCGCGGCCCTGCTGGAGCAGTCCCTGGCCACCTTCGAGGCGGACGCCAACCGCTACTCCGAGGCCCAGACCCAGCGCGCCCTCGGCGAGGTGCTGGCCGCCAAGGCGCGCGCCCTGGACGCCGCGGGCGACGAGCTGGCGGCGGAACGGCAGTACATCCTGGCCGGGAACGCGCTCAGGTTCGCGGTCAAAGCGTTCCAGGACCGGCACGAGGAGTGGGAGCAGGCCCGCAGCCTGCGCGCCGCCGGGGAGATCGGCGACCCGCGCAACGGCCTCACCGAGTACGCCAACGTCCGCGACGCCAAGGAGATGCTGGCCAGGCTCGGCGACTCCTGGGGCGTGGCCCGGGCGGAGATCTCCGAGGGGCGGGCGCTGGAGCGGCTGGGCCGGGTGCCGGAGGCGGTGGGGGCGCTGCGCCGGGCCGTCGGCGACTTCGAGGCGCTGGGGGACCGGTGGTGGCAGGCGCGCAGCCTCCGTACCGAGGCCGAGATCCTGCTGCGCGCCGACCGCAGGGAAGAGGCCCGCGAGCCCGCCCGGCAGGCCCTGGACATCTACCTCAGCCTGGGCAACGAGGCGGGGGCCCGGCACGCCCGCGAAGTGCTGGAGCGCGCCGAGTCACCCCGTTACTAACGGGAAACCTGCTCATCAGACTGCCACTCCACCGTCGTGCCTGGTCAGGACCGTAGTGGCAGTCCATTTAGCAACTTTCCCATTAGTAGGCCGCCGGGACGCTGAGCAGGTGGGTGCCGGCCTTTCTCGCCTCGGCGATGCTGGCCAGGAACACCTGCTCGACGGCCACGGCGTGGGTGGACATCCGGGCGATCTGCGACACCGCGAGCGCGTCCGGCGCGGTCTCGGCCAGCAGCCGCTCGTACTCCGGGGTCAGCTCCTCCAGTTCGGCCAGCTTGCGCCGGGCCTCGAAGCACCGGTCCGCCTCGACGGCCTGCGCCGCGTACGCCTCCAGGGCCGCCACCCGGGCGGTCAGCGAGGCGGTGACGGTCTCGATGGCCAGGTCGTACGGGCGGACGGCCGCCGCGATGAGCGGGTGCGGATCCTGGCCCACGATCCGCGCGTGAGCCGTACGGCGGGCGGACAGATCGGTCAGGCGGCGGGCGATCTGCCAGGCTTCGTCCGGCAGGGTCCGGTCGTTGTCGATCGTGTCCAGCAAACCCTCCCGATGCACGGTGGACGACAGCACCGCCGCGACGGCCTGCTGGGTTCTGGCGAGCAGGCTCCCGCACTGCTCGTCCAGGTCCTCCGGCAGCACGAACCGGTCGGCATGGGCGTGCACGACACGGAACTTGCGCTCGATCTCGCGTTCCAGCGGGTCGCCGGCCAGCCAGTAGAAGCCCGCGCAGACGCCGAGCAGTCCCAGCAGCGTCATCAGCGCGAGCATGCCCCCGAACAGCAGCGCCAGCAGCCCGACCGCACCGAGGAAGATCTTCGCGGACCGATCCAGGCCGGTCCTGACGGGGAGGCGCCCCCGGCGCACCTCCAGGAGCAGTGGCCGGTGCGTGCGCAGCAGCACGGAGACCGGGAAGGGCAGGCTGGGGTCGACGGCGAGTTGGGGTGGGTCGGCCACGAGACCTCCTGGGGATGATGTTCTGTACTTCCACCGCCTGAGCGAAATATGAGTTGATCGCAAGGATTGCGAAAGAACTAGGAGACATTCATTCTGCCGCCACTCCGCCTTCTTATCCCGACAGATAGGCTCATAAGCGATGAACGAACATGAGCGATGGATAGTTCTGGAAGGCGCGGTCAATGTCCGTGATCTCGGCGGGCTGCCGACCACCGACGGCGGCACCACCCGCTTCGGCCGCATTCTGCGGTCCGACAACCTGCAGGGCCTGACCCCCGCCGACGTCGACTTACTGGTCGGCACCCTCAAACTCCGGCACGTGGTGGACCTCAGATCCAGCACCGAGGTACGGCTCGAAGGCCCCGGGCCACTGGCCGAGATGCCGGAAATCGGATTTCATCACCACACCCTCTTCACCGAGGGCGGCAGATTCACCGACGCCAGCGCCGACACGATCGACGAGCGGGCGCTGCCGTGGGCGAACGCCCCTCGCTACGACGAGGAGCTTCAGGTCACCGGGTACTACTACGGCTACCTGCGGGACCGGCCCGACTCCGTCATCGCCGCGATGCGCGCGCTGGCCCACGACGACGGCATGGCCCTGGTCCACTGCGCGGCGGGCAAGGACAGGACCGGCGTGGTCGTCGCGATGGCGCTGTCCGTGGCCGGCGTCACCCGCGAGGCCATCGTGGCCGACTACGCCGTCACCGGCGAGCGCATCGCGGCCATCCTGGAGCGGCTGCGGGCCAGCGACACCTACCGGGTGGACCTGGACTCCAAGCCGGCCGACCACCACCTGCCCCGGCCGGAGTACATGGACCGCTTCCTGACCACCCTGGAGGACCGCTTCGGCGGCCCCCAGGCCTGGCTCGACCGGTACGGCTGGACCGCCGCCGACACCACCGCGTTACGCGCCCGGCTGCGCGACTGACGCCGGGACTGACACGACCCGCCGCTCGGAGGCCGCCACCCTGGCGGCCTCCAGCACGGCCAGGGCCGCCACCACCCCGGCGGGGTCCACCGGCGGAGCGGCCTTCTCCCGCACCATCGCCACCACACCCCGGTAGAAGTCCAGGTACGCCCCCGGCTCCGTCCGCACCCGCCGCAGGTCGCCCTCGACGCCCAGGGTGCCCCACCGCTCCTCGGGCTCCTCGCCGAATCCGGGCGAATCCGGCCGCTCCCCGGCGCGCAGCCGGTCCTCCTGCCCGTCCAGCCCCCACCGCACGTACGTACGCTCCGAGCCCACCACCCGGAACCTCGGCCCCAGCTGGCCGGCGACCGCGCTCATCCACAGATGCGACCGGCCCCCGTTGGCGTGGTCGAGCGCCACGAACACGTCGTCGTCGGCGTCCACGCCGTCCCGGCGGATGTCGCTCTCCGCGTACACGCCGGTCACCGGGCCGAGCAGCTGCAGGGCCTGGTCGACGAGGTGGCTGCCCAGGTCGTAGAGGAGGCCGCCGATCTCGCCGGGGCCGCCGCGCTCCCGCCAGCCGCCCTTCGGCACCGGCCGCCACCGCTCGAACCGGGACTCGAACCTGCGGATCTCGCCCAGCTCGCCGCGCAGCCGCTGGATGGTGAGGAAGTCGCCGTCCCAGCGCCGGTTCTGGAACACGGTCAGCGGCAGATCCTGCTCCCGGGCCAGCCGGATCAGCCCGTCGGCCTCGGCCGCGGTACCCGCGAGCGGTTTGTCCACCACGACCGGCAGTCCCGCCTCCAGGGCGGCCGTCGCCAGCGGCACATGGGTACGGTTCGGCGACGCGATCACGATCAGGTCGGACCGGTCCCACAGCTCCTCGGCGGACTCCACCACGTCCGCGCCCGTGGCCCGCGCCGCCTCGGCCTTGGCGGGGTCGCGGGTCACCACGGCGGCCAGGCGCAGGCCCGGCGTCGCCGCGATCAGCGGGGCGTGGAAGAAGCTGCCCGCGGGTCCGAATCCGGCCAAGCCGACCTTGATGTCATTCATGCCCATAGATTAGTGAGCACGGCTGTTCAGCATGGCGACCCGGGTCCGCGTCAGATCTCCCGGTCGTCGCGTTCCGCCAGAAACGCCTCGAACTGGGCGGCCAGTTCGTCGCCGGTGGGCATCGGCGTCGACTCGGCCATCAGGTTCTCCTTGTCGGCGCCCGTCTGGAACGCGTCGTACTGCTGCTCCAGGCCTTCGATCGCGCCGGACAGCTCCGCCGAGGCCTGGATCTGCTCCTCGATCTCGGCCGTGGTCTTGCCGGCCGCCTCGCGCAGCGACTCCATCGGGAACACCAGGCCGGTGCCCCGGGTGATCGCCTCCAGCGCCGCCACCGCGGCCTGCGGGTATTCGGCCTGGGCCAGGTAGTGCGGCACGTGCACCGCGTAACCCACCGCGTCGTGGCCCTTGCCGCCGAGCCGGAACTCCAGCAGCGCGGCCGCGCTGCCCGGCACCTGCACCCGGCCGAACGGGCTGGTCTGGCCGTTGATCAGGTCGGGGCGGCTGCCGTGCGCGGTCAGGCCGAGCGGGCGGGTGTGCGGCACGCCCATCGGGATGCCGTGCGCCGTCACCATCTTGCCGATCTTCAACCGGGTCGCCAGCATGCCCACCGCCTCGGTGAACAGCTCCCACTCCCGGTCCGGCTCCGGTCCAGTCATGATCAGGAACGGGGTGCCGGTGACGTCGTGCACCAGGTAGACCGCCAGTTCCGGCATGTCCGCCTCGACCCAGCGGTCGGTGTCGAACACCATCATCGGCCGCCGCGAGCGGTAGTCCAGCAGCCGGTCGATGTCAAAGGTCGCGACGACCCGGTGCTCCAGTTCGGCGAGCAGATGCCCCAGGGCGAGCCGTCCGGCCGCCCCGGCGTCCACGAAGCCCTCGAAATGGTAGAGCAGCACCGGATCGGTCAGCTCGGGGACGTCTCCGTCGAGCCGGTAGAGATCCGTCGGGTCGAACACGATGTCAGCCTCTCTTCAGGTCCTACTCCCTGAACCTACGACTCGCCCAAACGATTCCGGGCGGTTTCGGGGACCCTATCGCTGGGCGATCTGACTCATGTAGCCGGATCCGGCTCTGGAAGCCTTCGCCGGGACACCGGCCACGAGCGCCGCGAGTCACGCATGCTCGCGTCCTACCACGGCGGCGCTGCAACGGTCCAGGTTTCGCGCGAGCCCGACGGGGGCGGCGTGGACGACAGGGTGGGCGACGGGGTGGACGACGGGGCGGGATCAGCCCTCCGGGCTCTCCTCCGGCAGCTCCATCTCGTCCAGCGCCGTCGCGATGGTGTCCTCCAGGCTCAGCTTGGCGCCCTCGGCGTGGAGCTCCCGGTACCGTTCCCGGCCGAGCACCTTCACGCACTCCTTGACCGACGTCTCGTACTCCTGGGAGAGGAACGGGGAGCCCATCTGCGGCAGCCCGAAGGTCTTCCAGTTCATCTCGGACGCGCCGAGCAGGTAGGCCGCCTGCTCCACCCGGCCCTCGGCCACCGACAGGCGGGCGATCGTCTCCAGCACCAGCAGCACGCCCGGCACGTCGTGGAAGTGCCGCTTGATCCGCAGCGCCTCCCTGGCGCTGACCACGGCGTCCTCCGTGCGGTTGGTGTTGAGCTGGACGATCGACAGGATCCAGCGCGCGTACGAGCGCAGCCACAGCTCGCCGCGTTCGTTGCAGACCTTCAGGCAGTCCTGCAGCAGTGTCTCCGCCTCGAAGAAGTCCTGCTGCGCGGTGAGCACCAGGGCCAGTTCGCCGATCGCGGGCAGCAGGCCGGGGTTGAGCTCCCGGCCGCCGCGATGGAACTCGATGGCCACGCCCAGCAGCGCGGTCGCCTCTTCAGGTCGCCGCCCAGGAACGCCGCCGTGCCCTGCATCTTGGTGGCCAGGATCACCGCCGTGGAGTCGCCCACCTGGACGGCGTCGGTGCTGCACCGCTCGGCGGCCTCCATCGCGCCCGGGATGTCGCCCTGGGCGCTGCGCACGTAGGAGAGCACCCACAGCGCCTTGCATCGTTCCTTGCTCGGCGCGGTGGACTGGGCGACCGCGCGCTCCAGATAGTGGCGGCCCTCCCGGACGAAACCGCAGGCCACCCACATGAACCAGAGCGAGGACAGCAGCTCCAGGCCGATCCGCACGTTGCCCGCGTCGGCCAGGCAGTAGTCCACCGCCACCCGGATGTTGTCGTGCTCCTGGCGCATCCGGACGAACCAGTGCACCTGCCGCGGACCCGACCAGGCGTGCTCGCCGCGCTCGGCCAACTGGAGGTAGTAGTCCCGGTGCCGCTGCTTGAGCCGGTTGGTCTCGCCGAGCTTGTCCAGCCAGTCCTCGCCGTACTGGCGGAGCGTGTCGATCAGCCGGTACCGCTGGCCGGAGACCGTGCTGTAGCTGAGCAGCACCGACTTGTCCACCAGGCCGGTGATCACTTCCAGGATGCGGTCGGCGGCCAGGCTGTCGCCCGCGCACACGTAGCGGGCCGCGTCCAGTTCGAAGTCGCCCGCGAAGACCGCCAGCCGGGCCCAGAGCAGCCGTTCGGCCGGTTCGCACAGCTCGTGGCTCCAGCCGATCGCGGCGCGCAGCGTCTGGTGGCGCGGCAGCGCGGTCCTGCTCGCGCCCGCCAGCAGGCTGAACCGGTCGGTCAGCAGGGCCAGGATCTGGTCCACCGAGAGCGCCCGCAGCCGGACCGCGGCCAGTTCGATGGCCAGCGGGATGCCGTCCAGCCGCACGCACAGCTGGGCGACGCTGTTGACGTTGCTCTCGTCCACCACGAAGTCCGGCACCACGGCCGAGGCCCGCTGCCGGAACAGCTCCACCGCCTCGTTGTGGTACGGGCTCTCCGCCGGGTCGTCGCCGGGCACGATCAGCGGCGGGATGGCCACCGTGGACTCGCCCTGGGTGTTGAGCGAGCGCCTGCTGGTCGCGATGATGCGCAGCTTGGGCGCCCGGGCCAGCAGGTCCTGCGCGAGCTGGGCGCAGGCTTCGACCAGGTGCTCGCAGGTGTCCAGGACCAGCAGCAGCTCGCGCTCCGAGAGCCAGTCGCCGAGCGTGTCGGTGCTCTCCCTGGCGGACTGGTCGGCGATGCCGAAGGCGGTGCTGATGGTGTGGTGCACCATGTTCGGGTCCTGCAGGCGGGCGAGATCGACATACCAGATCCCGTCCTTGAACTGCTGGCGGACCAGATGGGCGATCCGGAGCGCGGTGCGTGACTTGCCGACCCCGCCGATACCGGTCACCGTGACCAGCCGCGAGTTCTGCAAACGTTGTCTGATGGTGGTCAGGAGCCTGTTTCTCCCGACGAAACTGGTGAGTTCCGCGGGAAGATTGCCCTCTCGCCGCCATCCTGCTGGCGTTGCCATGCCGCCTCACGGGGGTTGTTGCGTCCGGCCTGCACCTGTACCTATGCAATTACTCGCCCATCCGGGCACTTTCCTGTTCCCGCATCGTACCTTGCGCGGGGATAGATGTTCGGTTGACCGGTCATGACGTTTCTCCCCCGGGGGAATTAACCCGGAGGAGAGTCGATATTATTGGCCGCATGACAGAGCAGCAGCCGGATGACATGCGTCCGGTGGACCTCTTCGACGACGGTCTGCCGGTGCTGCCCGATCAGACCGCCGATGACACCGACCACGGGTGGGGCGAGTGGCGGGGCGATGACGACGACGCCCGGTTGATCGAGGACCGCCCGCCCCACTGGGGCTGACCGGGCTCAGTTCTCCCGGTTCTCGTGGCTCTCCGGGGCCGGCTCCTCGAGCTGGTCCCACCACCAGGTGATGGCGGTGACCGGGAGCGGGTCGAGGCTGGCGTCCAGGGGCTCGTCCTTCCAGGTGCGGGGCATGCTGATGCGTTCCGCCGTGAGCTCGTCGTCCGGGTTGCGCGGGTCGCCGTACCGGTCGGTGATCATGCTCCATTCCAGGTAGCCGCGGACCCATTCGCCGAGGCCGTGGACGTAGCGGGTGAGCTCGGAGCCGGCGTCGGTCTTGACGTCGTCGCTGAGGCGCAGGAACAGCGACATCACCCGGTCCCGCATGGCCACCGCGGTGGTCAGCGCGTCCGTGATCGAGCAGTCGTTCTGGTGGGCCAGCACGCTGACCAGGTTCTGGAGCTCGGCGTAGCCGTACCGTTCCTTGCGGAAGGCCTCCTTGTTGAAGGAGATGATGTCGTTGTCCCAGCCGACCAGGGCGTTGGCCATCTCGGTGAGGGCGCGCACCCGGGGGGTGGACATCTCCTCGGCGGAGACCTCGTAGCCGGCGCTGATGTCGATGAACATCAGGCTGGGGGCGGTGGCGGTGACGTTCAGCCACATGGCCACGTAGTCGTTGACCCGGGGGATGCGGTTGGCGGAGCGGTTGACGGCCTCCCAGATCAGGCCGAACAGGTACTTCCTCATCTCCTCCACCCAGCGGGCGGTCTGCACCGGGGTGGCGTAGAGGTCGAGGCGGCGGCGCAGGTCGCGCAGGCCCTCCGCCCACGGGTTGCCGGGGAGCATCCGGGCGGTCGGGGCCTCCAGGATGCGGGCCAGCTTGCCCAGCAGCTGGACCAGCTCGTCCAGCGACGACTCGTCCTCGCGCTCGTCGCAGTACATGTCGTCGAAGGTGAACAGCCAGAAGAGCTGGTCGCTGGCGATCTGCAGGCCCTCGCCCGAGCCGTGCGGCATGGTGAGCGAGGCGAAGTAACCGACCTTCTGCGTGGCCAGGTAGTCACGCTGCGTACGGCTTCTGTGCAAGCCGAAATCATCCATCCACTGCACGGTGCGCCGATCTATCTCGGCGGCCTCCGGGGAGATCGCGTACGGGAAGGGGCAGTAGAAGGAGGGCACATCCATCTGGGAGACGGGGATCGAGTTCACGGCGGTTCCTTTTGGACGAGGGGCGGGAGGCCGAGAGTTGGAGTGGGGCGGGAGGTCGAGAGGCAATGCGAAAACGCGCATGCGGGGCGGCGAATAACTTGTAATGAAAAATCCGGATTTATCGGCTTATTTCCGTTCCGGATTGGGGCGGGGCGTCAGGTGTCCCGGGGCTCCAGCGTCATGGGGATCTTGTCGGCGGACATCGTCCCCAGCGCCAGCTCCCTGACCTGGTGGCCCGGCACCGGACGCAGCCGGAACCGGGTGGGCAGCGTGGCCAGCACCAGCGCCATCGAGATCCGCGCCAGCGGCTCGCCCGCGCACTTCCTGGTGCCCGCGCCGAACGGCAGGAACAGGTCCCTGGGCATGCTCCCAACCCGGTCGGGAGCCCACCGGTCGGGGTCGAACCGCATCGGGTCCGGGTAGACGGCCGGGTCCCTGAGCAGTGCCGACGGGCTCACCAGCAGCTCCGCGTCCGCCGGGATGGGCACGCCGCCCAGCTCCAGGGCCCTGGTGGTGCGGCGCATCACCAGCCAGCCGGGGCTGCGCCGCCGCAGCGTCTCGTTGACCACCTGCTCCGCGTAGCCGAGCTTCGGCAGATCGTCCGCCGTCACCGTACGGCCGGCCAGGACCTGGTCCAGCTCGTCGTGGAGCCGCCGTTCCACCTCCGGGTGCTGACCGAGCTCGTGGAAGATCCAGCCGAGCACGTGGCCGGTGGTGTCACCGCCCGCGACCACCAGGGAGAGCACCTCGTCGCGCAGCTGCTGGTCCGTCATCGGCAGGCCCTCCGCGTCCCGGGCGGCGAGCAGCATGGACAGGATGTCGTGGTGGTCGCGCTGGTCGGCCCGGTAGTCGGCGATGACCTTGGTGATGGCGCGCTCCAGGCGGTCCCTGGCCGCGTTGAAGCGCCGGTTCGCCGGGATCGGCAGCCGTTCCAGCAGGTCGCTGGGGACCACCGTGCGGATGCCGACGCCCACCATGAAGTCGGCGATGGACTCCTGCACGTCCTGGACCTCGCCGGCGGCGGTGTCGGAGGAGAAGAGCGTCTTGGTGATCAGCGCCACCCCGAGCCGGTCCATCTCCTTGGCGATGTCCAGCGTCATGCCCGGCTGCCACCAACTCGTCCGCGCCTCGATCACGGCGCGCATGGTCTCGATGTCGTACCCCGGGCGGGAGTGGTGGAAGGCGGGCTGCACCATGCGCCGCTGCCGCATGTGGAAAGGACCGTCGGAGGTGCCGAGCCCGTCGCCCAGCAGCGGGCGCAGTTTGCGGAAGAACCGGCCGCGGGCGAACGTGGTCCCGCCGTCGCTCACCACCTCGCGGGCGATCCGCGCGTCGCTGATCACGTACGCGGGGGTACGGCCGAGCCGGACACGGACGACCCCGCCGTGGTCGCGCATCTCCTCCATGAAAGCCAGGCGGTGTCTCACCAGGGACGGAATATGCCCGAGCAGGGGGAGTCCGCCGGGCGCGGCAGGCGTTAGCTGAGTCAGCTGAGGCATTGGCGCGTTCCCTTGTGTCGGCTCGGCAGGGTCGTCCGACTCGTTCGTCGGGTCCGACTGGATCGTGTGAGTCGATGGATCCGGATGATCTAGCAGATCCGGCCGTTCAGCAGTGCCGTTCAGCAGTGCCGTGCAGGAAGTCCTGTTGAGGAAGTCCTGTTCGGGCGGTCCTGACTGATCTGGCTGATCTGGCTGAATCGACCCGTACGACCAGTGCGGCCAATGGCCACGCCGGAGACGCGCCCCCGATTAGCGAGCGCATGCTGATCGGCATGCCCGCTGGTACCCCTTCAGGAAATAAGTCCCATTCATTCCGACATGAAATGGTTGTTCTGTCAATGAGTCCTGACGGCCGGAGTCGGACAGATGCTACGCATCTGAAATCGCATGTGATATACCGTGCCCATTCAGTCGCTAATGTCATTGTTCATCACTGACAGTCGCGATGATTGGCTGTGTAGCCATTTGTCGTGATGTGATTCGGCACGGCCGGAAATATCAGGACACGACGTCCTTACGGCGGAATCGCCGAAACGCGAACGCGATCAGGATGACCGCGTACGTCAGCGCCACCGCCACGCCTTTGATCATTCCGCTGTAATCGGGCACCGGGGCCAACGCGTCCAGCCAGGCGGTGTTCCAGAACGTGGGCAGGAACTCGCGCAGCCCGCCCAGTGCCTCCACGGCCTGCAGGATGGTGCTGACGATCACCAGGCCGACCGCGCCGCCCACCGCGCCCAGCGGCGAGTCGGTGCTCACCGACAGCAGGAACGCCACCGCGGCCACGACCAGGTTGCTGACCATCGCGTACCCGATGACGACGGCGAACTTGGGCAGCACGTCGGCGGCGGGGATGATCTCGCCGGTGCCGGGCACGGTGATGTCGTTCCAGCCGAACACGATCGTCCCGGCCAGCAGCGCCATCACCGGGACCACCGTCACGGCCGCGGCCGAGTAGCCGAGCGCGACGATCAGCTTCTGCCGCAGCAGCCGGTCGCGGGGGATGGGCGCGGCCAGCAGGTAGCGCAGCGACGACCAGTTGGCCTCGCTGGCCACCGTGTCCCCGCAGAACAGCGCCACCGCGACCACCAGCAGGAAGCTGGCCGAGACCGACAGCGCGAACGCCGCGAAGTTGAGCCCGCCCGCCGTCGCCAGATCCGACAGGCGCAGGCTGTTCTGGTTGTTGTTGTTCCCGGGCCCGAACTGGAAGGCGATCACCAGGATCCACGGCAGCGCCATCAGCAGCCCGAACATGACCAGGGTGCGGCGCCGCTTGAACTGCCGGATGATCTCCACCCGGAGCGGCAGCGTGTGCCCCGGGGCGTAACCGAGCGCTCCGGTGCTCATGCGTTCTCTCCGATCAGGTCGAGGAAGACGTCCTCCAGGCGGGTGCTGCCGTTGAGGTGGCCCCGGCTGAGGAGTTCGGCCACCGGGCCGTTGGAGATCAGCCGGCCGCGGTGCATGACGACGACGTGACTGCAGGTCTGCTCGACCTCGCCGAGCAGGTGGCTGGAGACGATCACGGTCCGCCCCTTGGCCGCGTACGCGCGCAGGACCTTGCGCATCTCGGCGATCTGGGGCGGGTCGAGGCCGTTGGTGGGTTCGTCCAGGACGAGCAGGTCCGGCAGGCCGAGCATGGCCTGCGCGATGGCGAGCCGCTGCCGCATGCCCTGGGAGTAGGTGCGCACCGCGCGTTCCACCGCGTCGCCGAGACCGGCGATCTCCAGGGCCTCGTCCAGGTGCGCGTCGGCGGGCGGGCGGCCGGTGGCACGCCAGTAGAGCTCCAGGTTGTCCCGTCCGGACAGGTGCGGCAGGAAGCCGGGGCCCTCCACGAACGAGCCCAGCCGGGAGAGTACCGGCGCGCCCGGCACGACCTTGCTCCCGAAGATCTTGATTTCGCCCTCGTCCGGGTGGATGAGGCCCATGAGCATGCGCATGGTGGTGGTCTTGCCCGCGCCGTTCGGGCCCAGCAGGCCGAGCACCTGGCCGCGGTCCACCCGGAACGACAGGTCGTCCACGGCCTTCTCGCCGTTGCGGTACCGCTTGGCCAGGCCGGTGATCTGCAAC
>NZ_BOOA01000080.1 GCF_016862995.1 Acrocarpospora phusangensis | reverse complement strand
GGGGGGCAACTCGCGAAGCGAGGGGCGAGGGCGAGGGCGGGGGGCGGGGGCGAAGCCCCGGTAAGAGGGTGGGTGGGTGGGAGCATCCCCGGTGGTGTGGGTTTGGTATGACTGTGGAGAACTTGGGAGGTTCGTATGAGTGCTGGCGTGGCGCCTACTGTCCGGTTGATTCATGGTGCCGAGATGCCGCGGCTGGGTCTGGGCACCTCGCCGATGGGCAACGACCAGACGGAACGTGCCGTCGCGGACGCCATCGAGGCCGGCTATCGGCTGATCGACACGGCCGAGGCGTACGGAAACGAGGTCGGGGTCGGGAAGGGCATCAAGGCTTCGGGAGTGGCGAGGGAGGAGTTGTTCGTCACGACGAAGTTCGACCGGCACTGGCACGGACGGGAACTGGCGGCGGAGGGCTACCAGGCGAGCCTCGACCGTCTGGGCCTGGAGTACGTCGACCTGCTGCTCATCCACTGGCCGAACCCGCAGTTCGACCGGTACGCACAGGCTTTCCAGGGGCTCGCCGATCTGCTGGAAGCGGGACGGCTCAAGGCTGTCGGCACCTCGAACTTCAAGCCGGCGCACCTTGACCGCGTCATCGCGGAGACCGGCGTCGTGCCCGATGTGAACCAGATCCAGCTGAGCCCCGCCGTCACACGGGTGGAAACCCGCGCGTACCACCAGCAGCACGGCATCGTCACCGAGTCCTGGTCGCCGCTGGGCGGTCAGGGCGTGGCCGTGCTCACCCAGCCGGTCATTCAGGACATCGCCCGGGAGATCGGCCGTACCCCCGCTCAGATCATTTTGCGCTGGAACATCGAACTCGGCCTGGTCACGATCCCCAAATCCTCCGACCCGGAGCGAATCCGCCAGAACATCGGCATCTTCGACTTCAGCCTCACTCCCGAACAGGTCGCCGCCATCTCCGCCCTCGACCACGGCGAACAGGCCGCCGTCGACTCCGACGAATTCGGGCACTAGCCTCCCGAAATGCCAGGGTATTGACGTCACGCCGAGAACCGAATAATGTTCGGTCGCTTTGGAATTGGAGGCGACCATGGCTACGGTCGGGGCGGCGCGGCAGGCCTGGCGACGGCTGGAGCCGTTGCACGCGATGATCTACTTCGTGCCCGAGGCGCCGAGGCGCTATCGGGACCTCGGCGTCGCCGACGTCATGACGGGATATTTCGCGTCACGGGTGGCAGCCATGGGCGCCGTCTCGGCCGAAGTAGTTATAGCCACATTTTTCAACTTTTGTCCGGATCTGGTGAGACGGGGGATTCCGCAGGTCTGGGAGGTCGCCAGTCCGGAGAAGCTGATCGCGGCACGGCTGGACGCCGTCGGGTCGGCTCTCCGGCGTGTGGGGATCCACGAACTGCCGGAACTCCCCGCGACGCTGGAGCTGGCCCGGCGGGCGGCGGAGGAAGCCTGCCACCACGTGCAGGGCCGGCCCCTGTTCGCCGCGCACGCGGCGCAGCCCTGGCCGGACGACCCCCTGCTCCAGCTGTGGCACGCCCAGACCCTGCTCCGCGAGTACCGGGGCGACGGCCACATCGCCGCGCTGGTCAGCGAAGGACTCACCGGCCTGGAAGCGCTGATCCTGTACGCGGCCATGGCCCACGGCATGGACCCGCTGCTCAAGGCCACCCGCGGCTGGCCGCAGGAGGCCTGGACGGCCGCCGAGGAGGGACTCCGCGCCAGGGGCCTGCTGGGCGACGGCCTCTCGCTGACCGACCATGGCCAGGAGTTCCGCCAGGCCATCGAAGACCGGACGGATGTGCTGGCGTTCCCGGCGTATGCCGTACTGGACGATGAGGAATGTGAGCGGCTGGCGGAGCTGGCGCGGGTGTTCGGCCGGGCCGTCGTGGGGGCGGGCCTGCTGAACTTCCGTTAAGGGGACAAGTTGGCACCACGACTGGGCGGTTCCCGAAAATAGTGGGAAAGTAGTGCAGGTCATCCGGCCTTCGCTTGACTGCAAACTTGACTGTCCAATTCCGGCAAGTTACCGGTAATCGTGCACGTCGCACCCCGGAAACGATGAATTTACGCCGATATATCTTGACTTGTGTACGATGTGCCCCTATCTAAGAGTGGGCAGACGACGGCTGATCACAATGGCGGCATAGATGACAACTGAATCCAGTTCGGGAAGCACCCGCGAGGAGTACCGCGCGCTGCAGGCGGAAGCCTTCAATCGCATCGGTTCCCGCTACGACGACGCGTTCCCGCACAAGGAAGGCCAGATCGCCGCCGGAGAGTGGCTGATCAAACAGCTCCAGCCGGGCGCCCGCGTCCTGGACGTCGGCTGCGGCACCGGCTCCCCGACGGCGCAGCAGTTCGCCGAGGCCGGCTGCGAGGTCGTCGGCATCGACATCTCGCCGGTCATGCTCGACATCGCGCGCAAGAACGTTCCCGAGGGCACCTTCCTCGAGCGTGACATCACCGAACTGGACGACTCGCTCGGCAGGTTCGACGCCGTGGTCGCCTTCTTCGTGCTGCTCATGCTGCCGCGCGAGCAGATCGTCACCGCCCTCAGGAAGATCCACGACGTGCTCACGCCGGGCGGCGTGCTCGCCCTGAGCATGGTCGAGATCGACCTGGACGACGTGCCCTTCCAGTTCCTCGGCGCCCCCGTACGGGTGACCGGCTACCTCCGCGACGACCTGCGTACGGTCATCGAGGAGGCCGGGTTCACGGTCGTCCTGGAGACCGACATCTCCTACGCCCCCGCCACCACCCAGGCGCCGCCGGAGATCCAGCTCTTTCTCAACTGCCGCCGCAACCAGTTCTGAGCCGAGAAACCCGTGTCGTGGGACGGGGAAACGCTCTCATTCGTGAGTGAGGCCATGCGGGCGATCGGGGACAGCCTCGATCCCGAGCAGGCCACCCGGCTGTTGTGCGAGGCGGCCGTGCCCCTGCTGGCCGACGCCGCCGCCGTCTACCTGGACGGCGGCGCGTTGCACCGCGTCGACCCGCGAGGCCGGCTGCCCGCCCGGTGGACCGACGACGACGGCCCGGTCCGGCCGACCGTGCGGGCGGACGGCCTGCTGGTGGTCCCGCTCCGCGCGTACGGCAAGGCGATCGGCTGCGCCGTACTCGCGCGGGAACGTGAACGCGGCCCGTTCCGGGACGCGGACGTGCAGGTGGCGGGCCAGCTGGGCGTGCCGGCGGCGCTGACCGTCTACCACGGGCGGCTGCACCGGCAGCAGCTGGAGACGGTCGAGACGCTCCAGCGCGGCATGCGCCCGGGCCGGCCGCCGGAGCTGCCGGGACTGGAGATCGCCTTCCGCTACCAGCCCGTGGCCGCCCGGGTCGGCGGCGACTGGTTCGACGTGATCCCCCTCCCGGGCAGCCGGGTCGCGATGGTCGTGGGCGACGTCATGGGCCACGGCCTGGACGCCGCGGCCATCATGGGGCAGCTGCGGACCGCCGTGCAGACCCTCGCCTCCCTCGATCTGCCCGCCGAGCAGGTGCTGCACTCGCTGGACGAGATGGCCCAGCGGCTGGCCGCGCAGACCATCACCACCTGCGTCTACTGCGTGTACGACCCGGTCCTGCGCCGCTGCACGATCGCCAGCGCCGGCCACCTGCCCCCGATCCTGGTCGCCCCGGACGGCAAGGCCGAAGTGCTCGCCCCGCCGAGCTGCGCGCCGATCGGCCTGGGGCGCACCCCCTTCGAAACCACCGAGATCGCCGCGCAGGACGGCAGCATGCTGGTGCTCTACACCGACGGGCTGGTGGAGGAGCGCGGCGAGGACATCCTGGTGGGCGTGGAGCGGCTGCGCCGCCGCTTATCGGAGGGCGAGCCCATCGAGGACCTCTGCGACAGCCTGATCCCGGACGGACACGGCGACGACGTCACCCTGCTGGCGATCCGGTTCAAGGGCATCCCCAGCCAGAACGTGGCGCAGTGGCTGCTGGAGCCGCAGGTGACGACGCCGGGCCGGGTGCGCGGGCTGGTCGGCCGGACCCTGGAGAGCTGGAATCTCGGGCATCTCGTCCCGGCCGCGCAGCTGCTCGCCTCCGAGCTGGTCACCAACGCGGTGCGCACCACCCCGCGCCCGATCACGGTCCGGCTGCTGCGGACGGACGCGCTGCTCTGTGAGGTGAGCGACGACGATCATCGCATGCCGGTACTGCGCGAACCCGCCGGTCTGGACGAGGACGGCCGGGGCCTCTACCTGGTCAGCCAGCTGTCGGCGCGGTGGGGGACCAGCCGGGTGGCGGGCGGCAAGACCGTCTGGTTCTCGCTGGCGATCTAGATGACGGGCCGGACGTGCTCGGCGAACAGTCCGGTGACGAAACGGGCGAGGCCGATCCGCTTGCGGAAGAGTTCGGCCAGCTCCGGGGTCGGTTCCTCGCCCATGCGTTCCAGCGGGATCGCCATCCACAGCCCCCGCACCAGCAGCGACCCCACATAGCCGGGAATGGGGTCGGCGCCGACCATGTCCGCGTAGGCGGCGACGATCGTGTCATGCACGGCGGGCAGCTCCTCCGGCTCCGTGACCCCGTCGTTCGACTGCCCGACCAGCAACTGCCCCAGATCGAACCCCAGGGCGGCCGGAGCGCCCCAGCTCCAGTCGATCGCCACGAACTCCGCCGAACCGTCCACGGGCACCAGCAGGTTGGCGGGGCAGGCGTCACCGTGGCAGCGCGTGTACGGCAGGCCGTCCACCATCCGGATGATCTCTGGCAGCACCTCCGCGATGGCCAGCAGGTCCGCGCGCAGCGGATCGTCGGGCCCCGGCAGCAGCGGATGCCGCCACGTCGCCGGATCGGCCAGGGCCGGCAGGAAGAGGTTCTGGATCGGCCCCTGGTGGAGCGCGTGCAGCCCGAGGTTGGTGCTCGCGGTGGCCGGGCGGCTCGCCGCGAGTTCGCCGAGCAGCCGCGCCGCCGTACGGTAACGGTCGAGATCCCAGGGCTTCGCGCAGGCCTCGACGTCCTCCATCCAGACGACCAGGCGGTCCTCGCCCAGGTCGTCCACCTGGTAGAGGCGGGGCATGCGCAGCCCTTCGGGCAACGGCTCGTCCGCGAGGTACGCGTCCACGTCCGTACGCCACGGGTACTGCGCCACGAAATCGGCGCGCATATGCTCCGGCACGGTGTCCAGGCCGGGCCAGTGCCGTACGGAATGGATGGACTTCACCACGAACGACCAGGGGCGCCCGGTTGTCGTGACTCCGCGTACCCGGGACAGGCCGGTGGTCGACAAAGTGGGCGGGTGGGGGAGGGGTTCGACCCGCTGTTCGGCGATCTCCGCAGTCGGGTCGCCGAGACTGGTCCGTACGAGGCCGGTGATGTCCATGGACCGATCCTGCTGGGTCGGGTAATCGGCTCGCATGAGTAGGGCCTACTTAAATATGCTCGGCTCGTGCCCAGCCTGTGGCCGTTCGCGGGAAGGTCGGCGCCGCTGGCGGCGTTGCGCTCGGCGCCCCGGGGGAGCGTCGTGGTCGGTCCCGCCGGGGCGGGCAAGAGCCGCCTGGCGTCCCAGGCGGTCGAGAAGCAGGACGGAGTCGCCTGGGTGCGGGCCACCGCGGCCGCCGCCGAGATCCCGCTCGGCGCCTTCGCCCACCTGCTGCCGCCCACCCCGCCGTCGGGCAACCCGCTGACCTGGGCGGCCAATGCCATCGACGCCGGCACGCTCGTGGTGGACGACGCGCACCTGCTCGATCCGGTGTCGGCCGCGCTGGTACACCGGCTGGCCCAGGACCGGAGGGTCCGGGTGCTGGCCACGGTCCGCAGCGGGGCGCCCGCGCCGGACGCGATCGTGGCGCTGTGGAAGGACGGCCTGCTGCCCCGGCTGGACCTGGAACCTCTCACCCTGGCCGAGACCGGGAGCGTGCTCGAAGCGGCGCTCGGCGGCCGGATCGAGACCGCCACCCTCGCCCGGCTCTGGGACATCAGCCAGGGCAACGCGCTCTACCTGCGCGAACTCGTGCTCTCCGGGGTGCTGCGGGACGTCGGCGGGCTCTGGCTCTGGCACGGCGAGCTGACCCTGACCAGCACGCTGCGGGAGACGATCGCCGCCCGCATCGGCGAGCTGACCGCCGAGGAACGCGACACCCTCGAACTCCTCGCCTACGGCGAACCCCTCGGCCTGGACTCACCGGTCCTGGAACAGCTGGAGGCCCGCCAGCTGATCACCGCCCAGCAGGACGGCAAGCGCCTCCAGGTCCGGCTTGCGCACCCCCTCTACGGGGAGGTCATCCGCGAGTCCTGCGGCACCCTCCGCGCCCGCGCCGTGCACCGGCGGCTGGCCGCCATGGTCGAGGCGGCCGGCGGGCGGCGCCGCGAGGACGTGCTCAGGACGGCCGTCTGGCGGCTCGACGGCGGCGCGCCCGGCGACCCCGGCCTGCTCGCCCGCGCCGCCGACCAGGCCAGGGCGGTCCGGGACCTGGCCCTGGCCGAACGGCTGGCCAGAGCCGCCATCGACGCGGGCGGCGGACCCACGGTACGGCTCGGCCTCGCCGCCATCCTCGGCTACCGGGACCGGTACGCCGAGGCCGAAGAGGTCTTCCGGGAGGTGCAGGAGTCCGGCCTCACCGGCGACCACCGGGTGGACTGCGCGACCACCCGCGCGTTCAACCTGCTGTGGGGGCTGGGACGCCCGGACCAGGCGCTCCGGGTCCTGGACGAGGCCGACGACGGGACGCTCAGCCTCGACGCGCGCCAGGGCGTCGGCTTCGTCGGCGGAGCGGTCATCGGGTACGCCGGGGATCTGGACGCCGCCGCCGCCCGCATGGACGCCACCGAACGGCTCGGGCCGCTCACCCCTCGCGGGGTGCTCGTCCACGGCTTCGCCCGGGCGTCCCTGCTGGCCTGCGCCGGCCGGGCCGCGGAATTCCAGGAGTGGACCGACCGCCTGTTCGCCACGCTCGGGCCGCACGCCGACCGCAACCCCAGCATGAGCACCTCCATGGCCGAGGCCAGGGTCAGGATCGCGGTCTCCAGCGGCGACCTGCCGGCGGCCCTGCGGCTCGCCGAGCACGCCGGCGGCCAGGACGGCTGGGCCAGATCCAGAGCCCAGTTCGGGGCCTACCGCGCCATGGTCCTCCGGCTGGGCGGCCAGGTCGGGGAGGCACTGGCCGCCGCCGCGGAGGCGGTCGCGCTGCTGCCGCCGCGCAGCCCGCTCGGCGGCAGCTGCCTGGGTGAACTGGCCCACGCGCAGGCACTGCTCGGCGACCCGGCGGCGGCCGAGGCCACGCTGGCCCGCGCGCGGGACGTGACCGTGCCCACCGGGCCCGCCGCCGAAGCCCCGCTCCGGCTCGCCCGCGTCTGGACACTCGCCGCCCGAGGCGACATCACCGGCGCCGTCGAGACCGCCCTGACCGTCGCGGCCAGCCCGTACCCCATCTACGCCATGGTGGGCCTGCACGACCTCGTCCGCCTCGGCCGGCCGTCCCTCGCCGCCGCCCGCCTCGCCGACCTCCCCGTGGACGGCCCCCTCCTCCCCCTGCTGGTACGGCACGCCACCGCCGCCACCCCGCAAGCCCTGGACGAGGTCTCCCTCGGCTTCGAAACCTTCGGCATGCTCCTGCACGCCGCCGAAACCTCGGCCAGGGCGGCCCTGATCTACCGCGACCAGGGACTCCAGCGGGCGGCCCGGGCGGCCGAGACCCGCGCCTGGACGCTGACCCGGCGCTGCCAGGGCGCCCGCACCGTCGCCCTGCTCGACCTGGACGTGCCCGGACTCACCCCGCGCCAGCGCGAGGTCGCCGTCCTCGCGGCGCGCGGCCTCACCAACCGCGAGATCGCCGAACGCCTCGTCCTGTCCATCCGGACCGTCGCCAACACCCTGTACGCCGTCTACGAACGAACCGGCGTCAACGACCGGGTCGCCCTGGCCGACCTGCTCGACGCGGGCGGGGAGTAACGCCGGGAGTACGGTTTGCTGTCACTTGAGTGACAGGCCCGGCTTGCCCCTCAAAGAGGTCGTCGTACCGGAAGACCACCGTTTCCTGGAGGCGACCCATGAGAGCACGACTGTACGCCCTTGTTCTCGCGATCTCCCTTCTGCTGCTCGCCGCCTGCGGGGGCGCGGGCGAGCCCCCCAGCCCGGTGCAGCGGCCGCCGGACCCCGTGGCCGGTGCCGCCGAGGAGGCTCCCGCCCAGCGGGACACCCTCCGCGAGCAGGTGTCCACCTTCGCCCTCGACGTGGACACCGCGTCGTACGGGTATGCCCGCCGTACCATCCTGGAAGGCCGGTTACCCGAGCCGGAGCAGGTCCGGGTGGAGGAGTTCATCAACGCGTTCAGGCAGGACTACGAGCAGCCGGCCGACAACGGCTTCGCCGTGCACACCGACGGGGCGCGGCTGCCCGGTGGCGAGGCGCTGATCCGGATCGGCCTGCAGACCCGGGCCACCGACAGCAGCGCGCGGCGGCCCGCCAGCCTCACCTTCGTCGTCGACGTCTCCGGCTCCATGCGCGAATCAGGCAGGCTCGACCTGGTCCGCGACTCGCTGCGCACCCTCGTCGACCAGCTCCTGCCCGGCGACCAGGTCGCCATCGTGGCCTTCAGCGAGACCGCCCGGCTGCTGATCCCGATGACACCGGTCTCGGAACGCCAGACTCTGCACGGCGCGATCGACGACCTCCAGGTGGCCGGATCCACCAACCTGGAGGACGGGCTGGTCACCGGCTACCAGGAGGCGTCCCGGGCGTTCCGGTCCGTCGCCACCAACCGCGTCATCCTGCTCTCCGACGGGCTCGCCAACACCGGCTCCACGTCCTGGCAGACCATCCTGGACCGGGTCGCCGAACACGCCGCCAAGCAGATCACCCTGCTCTCCGTCGGCGTCGGCCGCGACTACGGCGACGAACTCATGGAGCAGCTCGCCGACAACGGTGACGGCGCCGCCATCTACGTCAGCACCCTCGACGAGGCCCGCAAGGCCTTCGTCGACCAGCTCCCCGCCACCCTCGACCTGCGCGCCCGCGACGCCAAAGCCCAGGTCGTGTTCAACCCCGGCCTCGTCGAGAGCTACCACCTGCTCGGGTACGAGAACCGCGCCCTCGCGCCGGAGGAGTTCCGCGACGACTCCCGCGACGGCGGCGAGATAGGCCCGGGCCACTCCGTCACCGCCCTCTACCGCGTCCGCCTCCGCGGCGACGCCGGCGGCCAGCTCGCCACCGCCACCGTCCGCTGGCAGGACCCCGACACGCGCCGCCCCTCCGAGGTCACCCAGTCCCTCGACACCTCCGCCCTCGCCCCCGACCTGTGGACGAGCACCTCCCCCCGGTTCCAGATCGCCGTCCTGGCGGCGTCCTTCGCCGAATACCTCCGTACGCGTGAGCTCATCCCGGGTGTCACGCTCGACGATCTCGCATCCCGTCCGACCCGGCTGGCCACCACCACCGAGGATCCCGCCGTCGCCGAACTCGCCGATCTGATCACCCGGACCCGGGCGCTCGGTTAACGGTTACAACCTCCTGCCCGATGTCCTATACACTGGCGTGGCGCCGCGAAGGGAAACCGTCGCGGACCACGCACGGGGCTATAGCGCAGCTGGTAGCGCACCTCCATGGCATGGAGGGGGTCTGGGGTTCGAATCCCCATAGCTCCACGAACGACTGACCCTGCATGGTCGGAAGCGTTGCTTCCTCCGGCGGGGTCTTTTCGTCGTTACACGGGGGGGCGACCCCCCGAGCCCCCCGGTGTGGGGGCGCTGCCCCCACGCCCCCGGGCTAGCGCGGTTGCCGTGGTTCGGTCTGTCCTGATGGATCGGGGGCGGTGTGCTTCGAGTCGTGATCGTTTGTCAGTGGAATCTGCCAATATGCGGGTGTGCGACCGTTGAAGCTTGTTGAGACGACACCTGGTAACTACTCGTTGCTTTTGAACGCGGGGACAACTGAGGTGGACGGGGTGATCGAGGAGTTGGGGCATGAACCCAACGGGTATTTCTGGGAAGGCGTTGCGCAATTGCTCGTCAGCATTGAGGTGCCCGACCTCGAATCCCGATTCGACTATGATCCTGAGGCCGGAATGTTCTGTGCTTATGGCACGGATCGGCAGGCGCTGGAGGAGTTGGCGAGGCGGATGGCGGCCGTGGCAACGGATCCTGACCGCGTGCGACAGCTCGTCGCGACTGCCGGTGCCAGCGGCTTCGAGTTCGACGACTGACGGCGACGTGCGCGCTGCCGATCGGTCCAACTGTGGTCATGCCCGGCCCAACATCGACGGGCTTCCCCGACGTTCCTGATGGTGATGGGCGGTGCGGGCCGTATGAACCAATCACGCCAGGTGTGAGCACGAGGGGTGCGGGCTTGGTGCCGCCATTGCTGACGGGGTCCTGGGTGCGCTGGAATTCGGGCTGCCGGAATGCGTGATGTTCGCGGTGGGTGGTCAGCGTTCCCAGAGGTCCCATTGCCAGGCGGTGCGCATGCCGGCGCGTTCGTATACGGCGGTGGCGCCGGTTGGGTTTTCGGAGTCGACGTTCAGCATCGCGTCTTTGAGGCCGCGGCGGGCGAATGTGGCGAAGGAGCGGCGGAGGAGGTGGGCGGCGATGCCGCGGCCTCGGTGGGAGGGGAGGACGCCGACTTCGCCTATCCAGCCGCGGTCGCCGTCGACGGTCGCGGTGAGGGCGCCGACGGGTTCCCCGTCGGCGGTCGCCATGAGCCAGAGGGCCGGGTCGTAGTTGGGGTGCCGGATGGCTTCCCCGGCCCACTGGTCGAAAGGTTCCGGCTGGTAGTCCCAGTCTTCGGCGAAGGCTCCCTGGAGGACGGCGTGGACGGCCGTCAGGTCATCGGGGGGTTTGATGGCGGCGATGTCGATTCCGTCGGGTGCCGGGCCCGGTTCGATCGCGTCGGTCAGGTCGATTCCCATGTACCAGAAATGCCGGACCGGGCGTAGACCTCGCTCCTGGAGCATGGCCGCCGCGGCATGGTCGTCCGCGCTGATCGAATGGCGGAAACAGCCGGACGGGAAATCGGCCAGCAGGGCGTGGGCGCGGTCGTCGATGCGGGTCAGCAGCCATGAGCCGATGCCACGGGAACGGTGACTGGGGTGGACGACTCCCCACGATCGGATGATGCCCTCGTCGTCGGGGAGCGCGTGGCCGTAGGCGATGATCGTTTCCGAGTCGTCCAGGACCACCCAGGCGTCCGTGGCCATGTCGAAGCCCGTGGTGTTCCACTGGCCCTGCACGAGACCGGCGCCCAGGACGCTCTGCCCGACGCCGGCGGTGTCGTCGGCGATCAACACCGCGGCTATCGCGTCGAGGTCGTCTGGGGTCGGCGCGCGGAAGCCGTACCCGGCGGGAAGGATCATGTCTGTAGGTTACCAAGGCTAAAAGCACTTGACAGAAATCTTCTGTCGGAGGACTTAACGGTCGCGAGGAGTGGTTCGTCGGGCTGATTCAGCCCACGATATTCCCCGCAGGCAGTTTTCCTGGTTAATCGATAATCGCTTTCCGCGTGCGGATTCCAGATAGGTGCGCGCCGTGATCGATTTCGGCTTGTCCGATTATCGTTCGTGATCATGTGTTGGGCTCCGTGGGGTTTCACGTCGCCGGGGGTGACGGCGGTTCGCTGATCGTCGGAATCTCGTTATTGACGACCGTTGGCTCGTACCATAAAGTTTCGGCACAGTATCGAAAAGTTTCGGTACATTTTCGGCATGGCCGGGCTCGCGGGGAGATCCGGTCAGTCAGACCTGCGCTCCCAAGGTCACTGAGTCGTGCACGGTACGCCCTCGGGTCGAAGGGATGTTCGATGAGGTTGAGGCGCCTGGTTCTAGGCAGCGCTGTGGTGGCGCTGCTGGCCGGTACGTTGAATGCGGTTCCGGTTTCGGCGGGAAGCACCCCGGCGGATCCGTCTGACCAGAGTCTGCGCGCGCTCAGCGCGAGGCACGGGCTCTACTTCGGGACGGCGGTGGACATGGCGGCGCTGGACGACGCCAACGACCCGCAGTACCGGCAGCTGGTGCAGTCGCAGTTCAACTCGGTCACCGCCGAGAACGTCATGAAGTGGGAGAGCCTGGAGCCCACGCGGGGGAACTACAACTGGGGTCCGGCGGACAAGCTCATCGAGTTCGCCAAGAAGAACAACCAGAAGGTCCGCGGGCACGTCCTGGTCTGGCAGAACCAGCTGCCGCCCTGGCTGACCGAGGGCGTCAACAACGGGACGATCAGCACCACGGAGCTGCGTGAGCTGCTGCGCAAGCACATCACGACGGTCGTCAAGCGGTACAAGGGCAAGATCTGGCAGTGGGACGTCGTCAACGAGGCCGCGAGCGACCCGTGGGACAACCCGCCGACGATCCACCTCAAGGGTTTCTGGGCGCAGCACCTGGGCGCCGGATACATCGCGGACGCGTTCCGGTGGGCCCGCGCGGCCGACCCCAGCGCCCTGCTCTTCTACAACGACTACAACCTTGAGGCTTTCGGCGACAAGGGAGCCTCGGACAAGACCTGGTACGTCTACAAGATGGTCAAGCAGCTCCGCCAGAGCGGCGTGCCCATCGACGGCCTCGGCAGCCAGGGCCACCTCGGCACGCAGTACGGCAACTACAACGTCTTCCAGGTGAAGGAGGCGCTGGACGCCTTCTCGGACCTGGGCCTGGCGACCGCGTTCACCGAGGTCGACGTGCGCAGCCAGATGACGCCGGGAGTGCAGGCCGGGGACTCCAACGAGATCAACCCGAGGCTGCAGGCGTCGTCCGACAACTACAGCGTGCTGCTGCAGGCGTGCCTGGCCAACCGGCACTGCCTGTCGTACACGGTGTGGGGATTCGCGGACAACCACTCCTGGGTGCCGACCTGGTTCAGCAACCCGCCGGAGGGCCTGGCCACGCTGTACGACGAGAGCTATCAGCCGAAGCGGGCGTTCTACGCGGTCAAGGGGGACCTGATCTTCTCGGGACCGCCGTACGTGCAGCCGCGTATTCCGCAGCATCCGAAGCGGTAGCCCTCCAGTAGCGCGGGGCCGCGACGCCGATCCACCCGGTGTCGCGGTCCCGTTCCGTTCGCTCTGACGTTTTCAGGGCAGTTAACGGCCATGAAGAGGATATTTCAGCTGTTCGTGACGCGATGGCTCTCCAAGACGCCGCTCGGGCTGGTCGTACTCGGGGTGGCCTGGTGGATCATGCGGAAGAAGCGCGGCGAGAACGAGAAGGCTCCCGTCCCGCCGCGGAAGGACACCCGGCGCAAGTACGCCGCACGCCGATAGGTCAGGACGTCAGGGCCTCGGTGAGGGAGTCGTGGACCGGGATGTAACCGGTCAGGCCGACCAGTTCCATGACCTTCCTGGGGGAGGGACGCGGGGAGCAGACGGCGACCGTGCCCTGGTTCGCCCGGGCATGGTTGTACGCGTCGAGCAGGACCCGGATGCCCGCGCTGTCCATGAACGTCATGCCCGCGAGGTCGAAGAGCAGGTGTGGTGAGATCCGCCGCGCGTGCTCCACGTGTTCCTGGAGCTGGGCGATCGTGGTCGTGTCCACGTCACCGAGGACCGTGATCACGACATACGGGTCGTGGCGGTCCGTGAGCACTTGCAGGCCTGGCATCTGCACCCCTTCGCCGTCCTATCACAACGATGCCCGGTATCGGAAACATGTCGCCGTCGTTTGGATTTCCCTACTCTGGCAGAGAGACGAGGGGGTCGGATGGTGGAACACATCCTCGTCGCCGACGGAATCGAAGCCGACCGCGCGGTCGTCGGCGGCTGGCTGGAATACGCCGGTTATCAGGTTATCCACGCTCGTACCGGCAAGGAAACGCTCGAAGCGGTTGATGCCCGGCATCCCGATCTGGTGTTGCTGGACGTGCAGATGCCTGACATGGATGGATTCGAGCTGTGTGAGCGGATCAAGGCCCTGAGCGCCGTCACGCCGGTCATCCATCTGGCCGCGTCGGCCGTGCCGCTGCGGGATCGCACCCAGGGCCTCACCCGGGGGGCCGACGGCTACCTCACCGAGCCGATCGAGCCGGAACTTCTGCTCGCCACCGTCAACGCCACCCTCCGATACGCCCGAGCCCGCCGCCACGCGGAACGCCTCGCCGGAAAACTCGCCGACCTCAGCGACGCGACCCTCGCGGTCAACACGGCGGCCACTCTCGACGACCTCCTGCTGGCCGCCGCCCGCGGCGCGTCCCGCATGTTCGCCGCCCCCGTCACGGCCCTCGCCGCCGACGCCGGCGGAATAGCCGTCCGGTATGCGACCTGCGACCCGTCCACAGGGCACGAAGCCGGCACCCGGGAAGCCGCGGGGCAGGAAGTCAGGCGGCAGGAGGCCGCACGGCAAGGGGTCATGGGTCACGCGGTCGTGGGCGACGCCGCGGTTTCGCTCGGGCCGGTCGCCCGTGGCGTCACCATGAGGACCGAACCCGCCCGCGACTGGGCGAATCTGCTCCCGCAGTCCGGCCCGGTACGCCTCGCCCTGGCCCGGGTCCAGTCCCGCCCGCCCGCCGCCCTTCTGGTCGGCACCCAGGCCACCACCGAGGACGAGGACCCCCACGTCCTGAGCCAGCTCAGCCAGACGGTCGCCCTGGCCGTCGAGGGCCTGCGCTCCTTCGACGAGGAACGCAGGATCGCCCTCACCCTGCAACGCAGCCTCCTCCCGCGCGACCTGCCCGCCATCCGCGGCCTCGACCTGGCCGCCCGGTACGTCCCGGCCGGCACCGAGGAGATCGGCGGCGACTTCTACGAGCTCCTGGAGATCGGCGACAGGCTGCTGGTGGCGGTCGGCGACGTCATGGGCCACTCGCTGCACGCCGCCACGGTCATGGGGGAGATCCGGCACGCCGTACGGGCGTACGCGAGTGAGGGGCACCCGCTGAGCGAGATCCTCCGGCAGGTCAACCGGCTCATGCTGAGCCTGCTGCCGCAGGAACTGGCCACGGTCGCCCTGCTCCTGGTGGATCCGGCCACCGGCGAGGTCACACTGGCCAACGCCGGCCACCTCCCGCCGCTGCTGATCACCGACGGCGGGGCCGAGTACGTGGACGTGCCGGGACCGATCCTCGGCGCGGACCTGGACCGCCCGGCCGAGAGCCGCGTCACCCTCCCGCCCGGCGGCACGCTGCTGCTGTTCACCGACGGCCTGGTGGAGGACCACCGGCGCGACCTGCTCGACGGGCTGGCCCGCCTGCGCGAGCTGGCCGCCACCGCCGAACCCGATCTGGACGTGTTCTGCGACCGCCTGCTCGGCACCCTGATGCGCGAGGACCACGAGGACCACGAGGACCACGAGGACCACGAGGACGACGTCGCCGTGGTCGTGCTCAGATGGAACGCGCCGTGTCGCGAAATGTCTGGCGGTAGCTGAGCGGAGCCACGCCGACCGCCGCGTGCAGGTGCTGCCGCAGCGACACGGCGGTCCCGAAACCGGACCGGCGCGCCACCTCGTCGACGGGCAGATCCGTCCTCTCCAGCAGATTCCTGGCGTGCTCCACCCGCTGCCTGGTCAGCCAGCGCGCGGGACTGAGCCCGGTCTCCTCCCGGAACCTGCGGGTGAACGTCCGTACGCTCATCTGGGCGTGGCTCGCCAGCACGGCCAGGTCGAGGGGTTCGTGCAGGCGGGTGAGGGTCCAGTCGCGGGTGGCCGCGGTGGACAGGCCGCTCACCTGGGGCAGCGGCTGCTCGATGTACTGGGCCTGGCCGCCCTCCCGGAACGGCGGGGTCACGCAGCGCCTGGCCGTCCGGTTGGCGATCTCGCTGCCGTGGTCCTGGCGGATCACGTGCAGGCACAGGTCGATGCCGGAGGCGCTGCCCGCCGAGGTCAGGATGTTCCCGTCGTCGATGAAGAGCACGTCGGGGTCGAGCCGTACCTGCGGGAAGAGGGTGCGGAAGCGGCCGGCGTCGCGCCAGTGGGTGGTGGCCGGGCGTCCGTCGAGCAGGCCGGCGGCGGCCAGCACGAAGGCGCCGGTGCAGATCGACATGATCCGGCCGTGGCGGGCCGCGCGCCGCAGGGCGTCCGCCACCTCGGCCGAGATGGTGCCGTTCTCCCAGGCGGAGCCGCCGTGGATGCCCGGCACGATCACCGTGTCGGCGGTTTCGAGGACCGACAGGTCGTGGTCGGGCAGCACCCGGTACCCGGATCGGCACGAGACGGGCAGCCCGCCCGCCGTGCACGTCACGATCTCGTAGAGCCGCCGCTCGCCGGAGACCGCCGACCAGAACACCTGACCGGGGATGCCGAGGTCCAGCGGCGCGAAGTCGTCCATCGCCAGCACGGCCACCCGATGCGGTCTGTACGCCATGGCCTGATTCTTTCACATATTGGCTATCAGGCCACTCGTCAGGCGATATTTCGTGACGGGATGATGGTCGCCATGACGATCACCGATAAACAGGATGAAACGGAGGGCCCGCTAGCCGGCTCGCCCAAGCGCGGGCTGAGAGTGCACCGGGCCTGGATCGTGGCCGCCGTCGCGCTCGTCGCGATCATCGGCGCGGCCGGCTTCCGGGCCACCCCGGGCGTCTTCATCACCCCCCTGGAGAGCGAGTTCGGCTGGTCGCGCGCCACGATCGGCTTCGCCGTCTCCGTCAACCTCATGTTCTTCGGCCTGACCGCCCCCTTCGCGGCCGCCCTGATGGACCGCTTCGGCATGCGCCGCGTGGTCACCGTGGCGCTGGCCCTGGTCGCCCTCGGCAGCGGCGTGACGGTCTTCATGACGCAGAGCTGGCAGCTCGTGCTCTGCTGGGGCGTCCTGGTCGGCCTCGGCACCGGCTCCATGGCCCTGGTCTTCGCGGCGACGCTGGCCGACCGCTGGTTCGTGCGCCACCGCGGCCTGGTCATCGGGGTGCTCACCGCCGGCGGCGCCACCGGGCAGCTCATCTTCCTGCCAGTGCTGGCGCTCCTGGTGGAGTCCTCCGGCTGGCGGGCCGCCGCGCTGACGGTGACCGCCGCCGCGCTCGCCGTGGTCCCGCTGATCTGGTTCCTGCTGCGCGACCGACCCCAGGAGATCGGCCTCAGGCCGTACGGGGCGACCGAGGACGTGCCGGTGAGCGTGCCGGCCGGGGGCGCGGCCGCGCGGGCGCTGCGGGTGCTGAGGGACGCGGCGAAGACGCGGCCGTTCTGGTATCTGGCGGGCGGTTTCGCCATCTGCGGCGCCAGCACGAACGGGCTGGTCGGCACCCATTTCATCCCGGCCGCGCACGATCACGGCATGGCCGAGACGACCGCCGCGGGGCTGCTCGCCGTGGTCGGGATCTTCGACATCGTCGGGACCATCCTGTCCGGCTGGCTCAGCGACCGGGTGGACCCGCGGATCCTGCTCGGCGTGTACTACGCGCTGCGCGGGGCGTCGCTGCTGGTCCTGCCGCAGCTGTTCGCCGCCACCGCCGAGCCCAGCATGCTGGTCTTCATCATCTTCTACGGCCTGGACTGGGTGGCCACCGTGCCGCCGACGGCCGCGCTCTGCCGCCGGATCTACGGCGCGGACGGCGGCGTGGTCTTCGGCTGGGTCTTCGCCTCCCACCAGATCGGCGCCGCCTTCGCGGCCACCCTGGCCGGTCTCACCCGCGACCACCTCGGCCACTACGACCTGGCCTGGTACGGCGCCGGCGCCCTCTGCGCCCTGGCCGCCATCCTGTCCCTGCTGATCACCCGGAGCCGTACGGCATCCTTGACGTCGTGACCCAGCGAGTGCTTCCCCTGGTGGTACGGATCGAGCGTGCCACTCCGCCCGAACGCGCCGACGCCCTGGAGGCCGCCGCGCGAGCCGTCCTGACCCTGCTGGACGAGCCGGGCGAATGGGGGGAGGCCATCCAGGAGTGGGAGCGCATCGGGATCCGCAAGGTCGTGCGCCGGGCCAGGGGTTCGGAGTGGCGGCGCGTGCTGGAACTGCCCGGGCTCACGGCGACGGCGGGCACGGCGGAGGTGCGCGTGCATCCGCCGATCCCGCTGGACGGCTGGCCCAAGGAGCTGTCCCGGCTGCAGGTGTCCGGGACGGATCTGGAGGACAGCGGCGAACTCGGCCCGGCCGGGGACGTGGTGCTGTGGGTGAATCCCGGGCTGACGATGTCGGCGGGCAAGGCGATGGCGCAGTGCGGCCACGCCGCGCAGCTGGCCTGGTGGGGCACCGGGCCCGAGGAGCGTACGGCCTGGCGTGCGGCGGGGTTCGCGCTGGACGTGCGGACCGCCGAGCCGAAGGACTGGCAGGAACTGGTCACGAGTGATCTGCCCGCGGTCAGGGACGCGGGCTTCACCGAGATCGAGCCCGGCTCGGTCACGGTGATCGCGGACACGCCGTGGCTGCGCCGGGGCGGCTTCCGGCCCGACGGCTGGGGGCCGCTGCGCCACCCCTGACGGTCAGATCTGGACGATGTCGGCGTAGACCCCGTCGAGGGTCAGCCGGTTGGGGGACGGGCTGTCGTACACGACCAGCAGGCGGCCGTCGGTGAGCAGGGCGATGCCCTCGGGGCGGTCCGCGCCGGGGATCATGGGCAGTTCCGCGACCAGCGCGGGCGGGTTGGCGAAGTCGCCGTTCGGCCGCCAGCGCAGCACCCGGAAGGGGCCGTCGTGGGTCATGGTCGGCCCGGCCAGGATGAGCAGGTCGTCGCCGACCGGGCAGAGGTCCCGGATGCCGAGCCCGCCGAGATCGACGAAATGGGTCCGGTAACCCTCGACGCGTAATTTATCCGAATCGTGGGTCTCTGGCCGGATCTCCACGACGACCGCCCAGCCGCGCAGCACCGGGCCGCGCAGCCCGACCAGTACGCGCGAGCTGATGACCGCGATGCCCTCGATGTCGAATCCGTTGTCCTTGCCCGGCAGGTTCAGGAACGGGCCGAGGTGCGGGTCGTCGGTGAGCATGTCGGCGAGGTTCCGGCCGGGACCGCAGAGCATGGCCGCCGTTCTGCGGCCGTCCTTGCGTACGGGGACGGGGAGGCCGTCGCGTTCCACCAGCGGGAGCCGCAGGAGGATGTAGCGGTTCTCCTCGCGGAGGACCGTGCTCAGCCGCCTCCGGGCCTTTTCGCCGGTCTGGCCTGGTTTGACGCGTTTGCGCTTGAGGCTGTGCGAGCCGACCGCCCACAGCCAGCCGTCGGTGCGGGCCAGGCCCTCGATGTCCGCCTCGTCGTCCGGACCGGCCGGTAGGTGAACGAATTCGGACAGCCGAAATGTGTGGTGATCCTGGTACGCGCCGTCCCGCCAGGTGAGGCGTTCGATGGCCGCGCTCTCGTCTCCGGCGACCCAGAGACAGCGTCCGTCCTGGCGTACGGCGGAGAGATCGTGATGGACTCCGGTCCCTGGGGCGAAGCGAAGCTCGACATGCACGCCACCATTATCCGACCGATTATCGGGTACAGACCTGTTCCCGAAGTGTGATGGTGATCGCACCCGAAAATACCCGGAGTTCGCGTACGCTCCCGTTCGTGTCACCTGGGGACTATGGGACTAAGGCGGTTCCGACGTACGTCGCGGCTGAGGCCGAGACCACACCGCTACCGAAGATCACGATCCCGGAGCTGCCACCGCCGCCACCATCGGGCAAAGGCCTTGGTGACCTCCCTATGCGGTTGGTGTACCGGACCGTCGCGGGCGTCGTGGTCGTCGGGCTCGTGGGCGTGCTCGCCGCCGCCGTCGTGGCCACCCGGGAGCAGCCCGGCACCCGCCCCGCCGCCGTCGCCGCGACGCCCACCCTTTCGGTCGCCCCGCCGACCCCCACCGCCTCCTCGGGCGGCGCGGTGGTCGCCTCCGCCCCGCCCGCCAGCCCGCCGGCGAGCAGCACGCCGAGCAGCACGCCGACCACGGCGCTGTCCACCGCGCTGACCGACCCCCGGCTGCCCGAACTGCCCGCCGACAAGAAGCTGGCCGCGCTCGCCGGGCGTTCCGCGCCGGTCCGCAGCTCGATCAAGGACGAGCGCTCCGGCGTCCGGGTGCCCCGGTTCGGCGGGGACTGGAGTCTCGCCAAGGCGTCGCCGTTCGCCTCCCGGCAGCTGCTCGGCAAGATCAGGGGTTCGGCCTACCGGGGCATGCTGGTCACCTGCCCGGTCCCGATCGAGGTCCAGGACAGCCTGCGTGACACCGCGTTCCTGGCCGCCCGCTGGACCCTCAACCACCACCCCGCCGGGGCCACGCTGGAGTGGACCGCCTCCCAGCCCATCACCGTGGACGACCGGGACGGCTGGCTGCTCGGCTACCAGGTCAACTACACCATCAAGGGCGAGAAGCGCCGCTCGATGGCGGCGCTCGCGCTGGTGGACGTGCCGGAGAGCAAGCCCGCCCTGGTGTTCATCACGGTGCCGGATGCCCAGAAGAAGCGTTGGCGCGACATAAATACCGTCATGTCCAAGATCAAGGTGCTTTAGACCAGCTCTCAGCTGGGGAGATATAGCGCCATCTGGATATCGGGGGGTTTCCAATGGCGCATCTGATCGCCATCGCGTACGACGACGTCTCCACCGCGACGGAGGTCCGGGACAAGGTCAATCAGCTACGGAAGGAAGGGCTGATCGACATCCGGGACATGGCCATCGTCGAGCGCACCATGAACGGCAAGATCAAGCTCAAGCAGATGATGGGCACCACCGGCGCGGCGACGGCCGGGGGCGCGCTCTGGGGCGGCCTGATCGGGCTCATCTTCTTCATGCCGTTCCTGGGCATGGCCGTCGGCGCGGCCACCGGCGCGGCAGTCGGCGCGATGAGCGACGTGGGGGTGGACGACGCGTTCATGCGGGAACTGGCCGAGGGCCTCAAGCCGGGCGCGGCCGCGCTGTTCCTGCTGATCGACAAGAGCACGCCCGACAAGGTCATCCCGCGCCTCGCGCCGTACGGCGGGCGGATCATCCACACCTCGCTCAGCAAGGAGCAGGAGGACCAGCTCAAGCACGCCGTGGCCGCGGCCCGCGGCTGAGTCGCGGGGGAGACCCGGTGGCCGACCAGCCGCAGGAGCGCAGGGAACCGGACAAGCCCCCGGGCGAGCCCAAGCCCTGGCGCGCCGAGGGTCTCCCCCCGAACAGGTCACGCGGGCCGAAGATCAACTGGTTCCGGTTCGCGCTCACCCTGCTGATCACGTACGCCATGTTCTTCGTGGTCTCGTCGCTCTTCGACGGAAAACCGGTGGAGACCATCTCGTACACGCAGTTCACCAAGCAGGTCGAGGCGGGCAACGTCAAGGACATCTACGCGACCGGCTACTCGATCCAGGGGCATCTGAAGGCCAAGGCCACCGACCCCGACGACCGCAACCGGCCGTACACGCAGTTCGTTACGGAGATGCCGGTCTTCGCCGACCAGGAGAAGATCTTCCAGCAGCTGACCAGCCAGAACGTGACGGTGAAGGCTGAGCCGCTGAGCGACTCGCGGGGCACGTTCTGGAATCTCCTGCTGTCGCTGCTGCCGGTGCTGCTGCTGGCCGCCGTCTGGGTCTGGGTGCTGCGCCGCGGCACCTCCATGATGGGCGGCGGCGGCCTCAGCGCGCTCGGGCGCTCCCGGGCGGCCCAGCCGATCGAGAGCGACAAGGTCAGGGTCACCTTCGCCGACGTGGCCGGCATCGACGAGGTCGAGAACGAGCTCATCGAGATCGTGGACTACCTCAGGGAGCCCTCCAAGTACCGCAAGCTCGGCGCGAAGCTGCCCAAGGGCGTGCTGCTCACCGGGCTGCCGGGGACCGGCAAGACGCTGCTGGCGCGGGCCGTCGCGGGCGAGGCGAGCGTGCCGTTCTTCTCGGCCAGCGCCTCCGAGTTCATCGAGATGATCGTCGGCGTCGGCGCGTCCCGGGTGCGGGAGCTGTTCACCGAGGCCCGCAAGGTCGCGCCGTCCATCGTGTTCATCGACGAGATCGACGCCATCGGCAGGACCAGGGGCGCGGGCGCGCTCGGCGGGCACGACGAACGCGAGCAGACGCTCAACCAGATCCTCACCGAGATGGACGGTTTCACGGCGGGCGAGGGCGTCATCGTCATCGGGGCGACGAACCGGCCGGAGATCCTCGATCCCGCGCTGCTGCGGCCCGGGCGGTTCGACCGCAACATCGTGGTGTCGCCGCCGGACGCGGCGGGCCGTACCGAGATCCTCAAGGTGCACACCCGGAGCGTCCCGCTCGGCGCGGACGTGGACCTGACCAGGCTGGCCAAGAGCACCCCCGGCATGACCGGCGCGGACCTGGCCAACCTCGTCAACGAGGCCGCGCTGCTGGCCGCCAAGCGCGGCAACGCCCGGGTGCACTCCGCCGACCTCGCCGACGCGCTGGAGAAACTCCAGCTCGGCGCGGCGCGCTCCATCGTGATGCCCGAGGACGAACGCGTCCGCACCGCCTACCACGAAGGCGGCCACGCCCTGCTCGGCATGCTCCAGCCGGGCGCCGACCCGGTACGGAAGATCTCCATCATCCCCCGCGGCCGGGCCCTCGGCGTCACCCTGTCCACCCCCGACAACGACCGGTACGCCTACGACGAGAACTACCTGCGCGGCCGCATCGTCGGCGCCCTCGGCGGCATGGCGGCCGAGCAGGTGGTCTTCGGCCTGGTCACCACCGGCGCCGAGAACGACCTGGAGCAGGTCACGGCCATCGCGCGCGGCATGGTGGGCCGCTGGGGCATGTCGCCCAAGATCGGCCCCCTCAACATCCTGCCCCACGACGACCAGCCCCAGGCCGCCGCGGCGACGCTGGCCGAGGTGGACGAGGAGACCCGCAGGATCGTGGAGGAGTGCTACGAGACCGCGCAGCAGGTGATCCGCGACAACCGGGAGAAGCTGGAGAACATCGTGGCGGCCCTGCTGGAGCACGAGACCCTCGACGAGGCCGAGGCGTACGAGGCGGCCGGTCTCCCGCCCAGGATCGACATCCAGCGCCCGCGCTAGGAGCGGGGCACGTACGCGCGGCCCTGGCTGGTGGCGACGGCGTACCGGCTGCCGTGCCGGTCGGCCAGGGTGCCGGTGGTGGCGACCAGCGACGGGCCGACCAGGGCGTCGGTGGTGACGTGCAGCCAGCCCTGCGGCGGGGTCGCGGCCCAGGTGACGCAGAGGTCCAGGGAGACCATGTGCAGGCCGTCCAGGGTGGTCGCGCGGTAGGCGGAGTCCAGCAGGTGGGCGTCGAAGAGGATCACGTCGAGCAGCTGCCGGGAGAGGGGCTCCAGCGGGAGGTCGTGGTCGGCGGGGCGGGCCCAGATCTCCACGTGCGGCGGGCCGTTCTGGAACGTGGCGAGCGAGGTGGGGTAGTCGATGCCGCGTTCGTCGATGTGGCGGAGGAAGGGCGCGTCCGGCCAGAACCAGTCCAGACTGGGGCAGTCGTCCCAGTGCCGCGACGGCGGGGGTGCCTGCGGTTCCACCGCCGCGGGGAACAGTTCGGGCCGCGTGAACCAGGCCTGGACCGCGGCCACCGGTTCGCCCTCCTGGTGGGCGGTCACCCGGCGGGCGGCCATCGAACCGCCGGAGCGCAGCTTCTCCACGTCGAAGTGGAGCGCGCCGGGGCGTACCTGGCCGGTGAAGACGACGTGCAGGGCGCTCAGGACCTGGCCGTCGAGGCCGTCGGCGGCGGCGAGCGCGGCCAGCGAGGCCGTCCAGCCGCCGAACACGACGCCGCGGAAGCTGATGTCGCCGTCCACGTCCGCGCGGCAGGTCTCGCCGTCGCGGGTGAGCTTGACGGGCCCGAATACCGTGTCCCACACGTGCGCCATGCCGGGAATCCTAGTTATGCGGGCTTGCGCCAGAGTTTGCGGGTGGCGAGTACGGCGGCGAGCAGGTAGAACGAGGTGAGCACGCCGCCTTCGCCGACGTACCAGGGGGATTCCTCGGTCGGTGCGGTCATCGCGCCCGCGACGAAGTAGAGCGCGGCGTTGAGGGTGGCGTGCAGGACCAGGACCGGCCAGATGCTTCCCGTCCGTACGCGGAGCCAGACCAGGGGGAAGGCGATCGTCACCGACTGGACCGTGAAACAGGCGATGGCGTAGGGGATCGGGACGCCCGCGTCGATCGCGCCGGGGACGAACAGCATCAACGGGACGTGGAACGACGCCCAGCAGAGGCCGACGATGAGGGCGGTGGCGTCCGTGCTCCGGGTCCGGGAGAGGCGCGGCGTGAGGAAGGAGCTCCAGCCGATCTGCTCGCCGAGGGCCAGGATCACGTACGGCACGATGCCGGGGAGCAGGCCGCGCCCGGCGGCGAGCCAGGCGGCCAGACCGGCCAGCATCGGGGCGAACGCCTGGCTGTAGACGGCCAGCTGCGCGCCGATCGGGGCCTCACTGATCCGGTTGAGGTCGAGACCTTGCGATATGGCGTACGCCAAGGCGGGCAGCACGACGGCGAACACGGTGAGCTGACCGTGCCCGTCGCCGGAGCGGACCTCACCTACCTGGCGCTCGACGCGGTCGTCGGTCTCACGTACCCACTGGTCGGCGCCCTGATCCTGGCGCGCCTGCCCAGGAATCCGGTGGGCTGGCTGTTCTGCCTCGGCGGCGCGGGGCTCACCCTCCAGGCGCTCGCCGGGGGATACGCCGCCTACGGCGACGGGCACGGCTGGCCGGGCGCCGGCTTCGCCGCCTGGTCCACGAACTGGGTGTTCTTCCTCGGGTTCGGCCCGTTGCTGCTGCTGCTCCCGGACGGGCGCCTCCCGTCGCCGCGCTGGCGGCCTGTCCTGCGCCTGCTGATCGCCGCCATGGCGGTGCTCCAGGTTCTGCTGTCGACCTGCTGGCCTCCGGCAAGTCCAAGGCCGACATCGCCAGGATCCTGTTCCTCAGCCTGAAGACCGTAAAGAACCACCTCACCAACGTGTTCGCGAAGCTCCAGGTGGCCGACCGCGCCCAGGCCGTGGTCCGCGCGCGACAGGCCGGTCTCGGAGAGTGATTTGGAGCTTTTGAGGTGTTATGCAGGATTGGTTGAGGGGAGGGCACTGCGGAGACGACGTCCATGGGGGGTTACCGTGAGTCAGTCGATGCAGGACGACCTGTTCGCGCGCCTGGGACCGGGGGGAATCCAGGAGATCGCGGGCATGATCGGAACGGACACCGAATCCGCCAAGAGCGCGGTGCAGGCCTCGGTCTGCACCATCGTGGGCGGTATGGCGCACCAGGCCGAGCACGCGCGAGGGGCGCAGTCCCTGCGTTCGGCGCTGGACCAGCACACCGACAGCGACCCCTTCACCAACGTCACCGACATGGCCGGTACCGACGACGGTGAGAAGATCCTCACGCACCTGTTCGGCGACCGGGGGACCGAGCAGGCGGCGCAGGGCATCTCGCAGTTCATGGGGATCAACCCGAGGGCCGTCTCCCGGGTGATGGCCGCGGTCGCGCCCATGGTCATGACCGTGCTCGCCGGGCGCTTCGCCGGCGGGCGCGGGGAACGCGGCGGCGGGGGGATGGACACCGCCGCCATGGCGCAGGACCTGGATCAGGAGCGGAACAACATCGGCGGCGGGCTCAGGGACCTCCTGCGCAGCACGATGGGCAAGATCTTCGGCGACACTTCGGGCGACCGCACCCGGGAACCCGGCCGGTCCGAGTCCGGGGCCATTCCGATGCCCGGCGGCCGCCCGATCCCCAAGCCCCCGCCCCGCCGCCCGTCCAGCCCGGACCGGTGACCCTCCGGGTTGGACGGGCCGGCCCGGCGGTCAGCGTTCCGCCAGCACGATGACGGAGTCCTGAGCGCCCAGGGTGATCGGCTGAGATTTGTCGGGATTCAGGGTGACGCCGAAGTGGGGCGGGTTGTTGATGCCGGAGGCGAGCCGGTACCCGATGGCGGTCTCGCCCCGGCGGCGGGCCGACTCGATCACGGTGGCGAAGCCGACGGGAGCGCCCGGCTTGATGTAGTCGCCCGCGGGCCTGGGGTAGATCTCCGAACCGCGCGAGTCGAAGAGGTAGCCGAACACGTCGGCCAGGTGCTGGTTCTCCGACAGCTGGGCCAGCAGCAGGCCGATCACGGTGTCGCTGATGACGATGTCGTCGGCCTCGGTCACCTCCGCCAGGGCGCGGTTGCTCTCGTCGTGCATCTCGCTGACGATCGAGTAGCGCTCGCCCAGCGCGGCCTGCATGTCCCGGAGCTGGAGCAGGGTCATCAGCGTGCGGGTGTCGGCGTGGTGCGGGGCGTACCGGTCGTCGGACAGGACGATGACGTGCTGGTAGAGGCCGATGCTGAGGGACTCCAGCGCGTACCGGTCGGTGGTCTCGCAGTCCTTGGTGTTGACGGTGAGGTGGCGCAGGCCCACCAGGCCGGTGCCCGCGTCCGGATGGTCGGCGGCGATGTCGAGGACGGAACCCGGGGCCACGTACCCGTCCAGGTAGCGGACGATCTTGCGGGCCCGGCTGTTCCAGCCCAGCACCAGGGTGCGCTCCGGCTCCAGCGCCGCGCTCGCCGCGGTCACGATGGCGGTCGCGTCCACCTTGGCGCTGCTGGCCGCCAGCCGGATCATCGAGTCGTCCTGGGCGATGACGATGATCTCGTCGGCCGTGCCGATCGGGGTGTCCAGCGGCGGGTTGAGGGTGACCGTGCCGTTCTTGCGCAGGCCGATGACGGTGGCGCCCTTGAAGGCGGCCAGGCTCTCGCCGTACGTGTGACCGGCCAGGGACGGATCGGCGCGCAGGTAGATCTCACCGTCGTCGAAGTTGAGCAGGTCCATGCAGACGACCGACATACCCGACTGCCGGGAGGACTGCACGATCAGGCGCGCGGCGGTGTCGTCGGAGTCGACCAGATGGACCTTCGGCCCGCCCGCCAGCCGGGCCGCCGCCATGTTGGCGGAGTCCGCGATCGCGGCCACCGTCGGCGGGTGCGCGCCCGCGCGTTTGGCCAGCGCGAGCAGGGTCTTGATGACGTGCGCGTCAGGGTCCTCGCCCTGCGGCGACAGCACCACGACCGAACTGGCGTCCTGCAGGTTCAGCAACTCCAGGTCACACGGCTCGGTCGGCCGCCCGGTACGGCACACCAGCCGGGTGCGCCCGGTGTTGCCGAGCCGGGAGCGGATCTCGTCCTCCATGGTCAGCTTGTCGCGGTCCGCGAGGATGGCGATGATCGAGCCGCGTTCGCTGGCGTGGGCCTTCACGAGTTCGGCCACGATGGTGAAGATCTGGTCCGACCAGCCGAGGATGACGGTGTGGCCGGTCTCGATGATCCTCGACCGGCCTTTGCGCAGGTCCTCGATCTTCTCCTTGAGGCCGGCGGAGAGCAGGCTCACCAGGATGCTCACGATGAAGATCCCGCCGAGCGACGCGACGAGCATGAGTCCCAGGTAGGGGGCGGTGCCGCCGTCACTGGCGATCTTTCCGGGACTGAGGGTCCGCATGAGCGCCGCCCACATGGCGCCGGGGAAGCCGTCCTTGACCTCCGCCGGGGTGAGCCACAGCGCGAACACGCTCACGAAAAGGATCAACACCGCGGAGACGAGCGCCAGCCATCCGATCAGCGCCCCTGTCCCCTTGGACATGGTGTTGTCGAACCAGTACCGGACGCGCTCCCGAACCGTCGCGCTTGCCACCAAACCCCCTCAAGATCGTGGATTAACAAGCGCCCAAGTTACCGCCCAGTCCGCCCATCTCAACCCACAACAACCGAAGAACTGAAATATCCAGTCAAGTTGGGGTGTGGATGGTGGCGGGTGCCTGGTGCTGTGCGCGGACCCCTTCGTCGGCCGACGGCGGTGGGCGCTGCGCGGACGCACCCAGACTGAAGGGGGCCTGCCTGCCCCGGTCTATTGGGTCGGATGCCGAGGCGGGGGCATCTAAGCTTGGGCAGCGTGACTGAGATCGTGCTGGCCTCCGCGTCCCCGGCTCGGCTGGGTGTGCTGCGTGACGCGGGACTCGACCCCAAGGTGATCGTCAGCGGTGTGGACGAGGACGCGATCACCGCGGCCACGCCAGCCGCCCTCTGCCTGGCGCTGGCCCAGGCGAAGGCCGAGGTCGTCGCCGCGAGCCTGTCCGGGGACAATCTCGTCATCGGGTGCGACTCGGTGCTGGAACTCGACGGCGTGGCGTACGGGAAGCCGGATTCCGCGGAGGAGGCGACGGCTCGCTGGGTCGCCATGCGGGGTCGGTCCGGGCATCTGCTGACGGGGCATTGTGTGATCGACACGGCCGGAGGCCGTAGCGTGTCGGCGGTTTGCTCGACGGAGGTTCGGTTCGGCACGCCCAGCGACGCCGAGATCGCCGCCTACGTGGCCAGTGGGGAGCCCATGAAAGTCGCGGGCGCCTTCACCCTCGACGGCTTCGGCGGCTGGTTCGTCGAAGGCATCTCCGGCGACCACGGCAACGTGCTGGGCATCTCCCTGCCCCTTCTCCGCCGGCTCTTCGCCGAGCTGGGTTTCTCCGTCACGTCTCTCTGGCAGCGCCCGGCCTCCTGACTCTGGATCAGCCGTCGCGGCGGGAGAATGGACACGCTAGCCTGCCGGGCATGAGCGGCATAGGGCAACCGGTTCGGCGAAATGTGGGCGGATTCGCGGAGGGCGTCGGCTTCTTCGTGAAAGGGCTGGGCTGGGTGGCCCGGCACCCCCGCTGGTGGTTATTCGGCCTCATTCCCGCCCTGATCGCATTCGTCCTGTACGCGGCCGCGTTGGTCTGGCTCGCCATGAACGCCGGCGACGTCGCCGCCTGGGTGACGCCGTTCGCGGACGACTGGGGGTGGCGGGGACTCTTCCGTACCCTTGTCGGAATCGTGATTTTCATCGCCGGGCTGTTCCTGTCGCTCATCACGTACACCGCCGTGACGCTCGCCATCGGCGAACCGTTCTACGAGAAACTCTCGGAGAAGGTCGAAGAGGAATTCGGTCCGGTGCCCGGGGGCGACCAGCCGTTCTGGAGTTCGCTCTTCCGCTCGATCAAAGACAGCCTGATGACGCTCGTCTATGTCCTCATGCTCACGATTCCGCTGTTCATCCTCGGTTTCATCCCCTTCATCGGGCAGACCATCGTCCCCGTCCTCGGCGCGCTCGTCTCCGGCTTCTTCCTCACCGTGGAACTCACCGCCCTCGCCATGGAACGCCGCGGCCTCCGCCGCAAGGACCGTTTCGCCATCCTCCGAAGCAACAAGGGCAGCGCCCTCGGCTTCGGCGTCGTCATCTTCCTCACCTTCCTCATCCCCTTCGTCGCCATCATCGCCATGCCCGGCGCGGTAGCCGGCGCCACCCTCCTGGTCCGAACCCGCCTCACACCGCCGCCCTTGATGCGCTGACTTCCGCCCGCCTGCCTTCCCCGATGCGGAATCAGGTACTGGCGGAGATGGGCGGCACGTTCCGATTCGGTAGGGATCCTTCGATGGGACGAAGAGCGCCGATCCGTGTCGCGGCTTCGTAGTGATCATGCACAGAGCCGTCGCGTGTCATCGGCGTTTCACCAGATCGGGACCTTCTTCCGGGAGTCGACCATCGCGTCGACGATGCCGTAGGCGACGGCCTCGTTCGCGTTGAGGATCTTGTCCCGCTCGATGTCACGCCGGACCGACTCCTCGCTCCGCCCGGTGTGCTTGGCGAGCAGCGTTTCCGTGAGCGCCCTCGCTCGCAGGATCTCCCGAGCGTGGATCTCCAGGTCGCTGAACTGTCCCTGTCCCTCGCTGGAGGGCTGGTGAATCAGCACGCGTGAGTGCGGCAGGGCCAGCCGTTTGCCAGGGGTTCCGGCCGCCAGCAGGACGGCCGCGGCGGAGGCGGCCTGACCCATGCAGACGGTCTCCACGTCCGCGGCGACGTGCTGCATGGTGTCGTAGATCGACATCATCGCGGTGAACATGCCGCCAGGGGAGTTGATGTAGAGCGAAATGTCCTGCTCGGGGTTGTCGTAGTCGAGGTAGAGCATCTGCGCCATCACGTCGTTGGCGCTGGTGTCGTCGATCGGGGTGCCGAGAAAGATGATCCTTCCTGCCAGGAGCTTGGAGTAGGGATCCATCACGATCGTGCCGTGGCTGGTCCTTTCGACGACCTCCGGCAGGACATGGCGGCTGTCAGGGCGGATCATGGGGGATTCTCCGTTCTGTACAGAATGTATAGGACGTACATTACATGCAGACTGCTATGGTGGAGCCATGGCGGAAGAGATCCCTGTCACGCAAGCTCGTGCCGTCTTCGCCGAGCTGGTGAACCGCGTCGTGTACGGCGGGGAGCGCATCGTGATGACCCGGCACGGGAAGCCCCTCGTGGCGCTGGTCTCGGCTGCCGACCTCGAACGCCTTCAGGCCCAGGAGGACACGGCACAGCAGGCCCCAGCGACGATCATCCGTCTGGGAACCGCGACCTACCACGGTGTGGAGTCCCACCCGGCCGAACCCCGTCGCATCGGCATCGCCGCAGAGCACCGGCCGTCGGGGAAGCCCGACAAACCAGCGCCTTAAAGCGCAACAGAATGACCCGAAGCGTCGGCCTCTCGCTGATCCGATGGCGTTAATACAGGTGACGCTGCTACCACACCGGTGCCAAGCGTGGCCGACTTCATTCTGTTAGGGGTGCCCCGCGGCGTCGGCCTCTTGCCGATATTCGACGGCGTTAACTTGGTGACGCTTCGCGCCGCGCCAGCCCCAAGAGCGACCGACTTCATTTCTGTTGGGGGTTCTTAGGACGTGACGTCTCCCGGGTTTGCGGCTTTCGGGCATGCCTGCAAGCTGGCCGACCCACCGGCGAGTTGGCTGACCCCTAGCCGTGGGCATCGAGGAAATCGCCGACTTGCCGCTGTAGTTTCCGCAGGTCGCTTATCGCCTTGGCCAGTTGCCGGGACCAGTGGGCGGCTTGTTCCGGCGACGCTTCCTTTTCGAAGCCTTCGGTGGCGGCGAGCAGTGCGGGGACGTCGGTCAGCGTCGCCACGAAATCGTCCAGAATCCGGGCGGGTTGGGCTTTCGGCGTCACCGGCGGCTTCGGGGGACGCGAAGCAGGTGGGGACGGTGGTGGCAGTTGGGGAGACGAGGTCGAGCGTGATCCCGGCACGGGGGAGGTCTGGTGCGGGGAAGTCGATGCGCGGAGCCCGCTGAGTTGCCCCAGGCGATTTGATTCGTCCGGACCCGTCGGGATGGGGGCGGTCGGCAGCGGATGGGCGGGACGATGATCCTGCTGACGGGGAATGTGCGTGATCGCCAGCGTTCCCATGACATGCGCGGCGTCGATCTGACGGTTGACGTGGTTCTTCGTGAAACCCCACCGTTCGCGGCAGTAGTCCTCGAAACGCGGATGAGTCACCCGATGAAGCCGGCCATCCCGAATCCTCGACAGCGCATGCCCAACATCGACAAAGGTCGTGAGCCCCCGCTCAATCGCACTCTCCGCCTCCGCCAGCGCATCCGCCTCGTCCACGCTCAGCTCATCCGGCTCTGCCCGTACGACCGGTGCCACCGGCCCATCAGCCAGCAGCTTGAGAATCTGCCCATGGCAGGGCCCATGAGTGCACCAACACGCCAGCGCCATCCCACGAAGCTCACCGAGCCGCGCCATCAGATCCGGCCGCCCATTCAGATGCGCTTCATAACGCCGCATCTGCTCGCCCCTGAGAACATCGTCCTTCTCATGAGGATTGCCCCACACACTACGAGAGTCGATCCGCACATAAAGGCACTGAGACCGCGCCCAATTGATCAGCCGCGGATGCCCCCGCCGCTGATTCATGCTCACCACAACGGTCTCGCCCCCGAGCAAGGCACCCAACCTGGACCGCTCATGATCGGTCCAGTCCTCAACGGACGGGGGAGCCACGGATCGCCTCTCGCGCATGCCCATAAACAGTGCTCTGCCCCCTACCCGAACCCACCCCAACGCGCGGACCCCTTTACTGCATCATGATCTTCGCTCTCCGCGAACACCCATCCCCCACCCATACCAAACAAGCACCAATGACACCCTCACAAATGCCAACCACCAACGTCAGCGACCACCACTACAGGGAATGAAAACACCCAAAAGACATATCCATCCCGGACCTGGCGCTACGGCCGCAGGCCCTCTTGGCGCCGGTACGGCGAGAAGCGATCACCTGCGTTAGCGGCGCCGGATAACGGCGAGAAGCGGCGACCTTCATTGACGCCGTTGGTCAACTGAGGGTGTGGGCCAGCGGGTGGGACTGCTCGTGGCGCCGATGGTGCTGCGACGGATAGCGCGCCGGAAGTCGGGTTCGGTGCTGGCTGAGTGGGACTCCGTGACCCCAGTTATCCACAGCGACCCCTTGATGCCCAGAGGGACGAGCTGCGACCTGCGGCGTTGTGAAATCACAAACGCACAATTAGAACAGGTTCTATTCGATCGTCCACAGAACAGGGTTCGAGCTCTGAGGGCAGAAGAACGCCCGGAAGAGTTCGGGCATGAGTTCAGCCACCCCGAGACTCCGATTGTCGTCGCCGACCGACATCCTGACCGCAGTGCCCTTCCTGATCGGCTTCCACCCCGAACACAGCCTGGTCGTGATCGGTTTCATCGGGCAGGTAGTACGCGTGAGCACCCGCTGGGACCTCCCCATCGAACAAGGCTCCCTGGACGGACTCCTCCCCCTCCTCAAACGCGAACAAGTCACCATGGCCGTCCTGATCGGCTACGGTCCAGGCTCCCTCGTCACCACCGGCGTAGACGAAGCCACCCGCCTACTCCGCTCAGCCGGCATAGAAATCACCGAATCCCTCCGCGCCTCCGACAACAGATACTGGTCGTACCTCTGCCAGCGCATAGCCTGCTGTCCGCCCGAGGGCACCCCCTACGACCCGAAAGCCAGCCCGATAGCAGCCGAAGCCGTGGTCAACGGCCTGGTCGCCCTTCCCAACCGCCGCAGCCTCGAACGCTCAGTCGCCCCCTGCCACGGCGTCGCCCGCCTCTCCATGAACCGCGCGACCACCCGAGCCATCACCTCCATCCGAACCGCCCTCGCCAAAGGAAGACCCGCGGACCTGGTAGCCGACGGCATAGCCCGAGTCCGAACCGCCATCGACGTCTACGCCCGCGGCGACCGCCTCACCGACGACGAAATCGCCCGCCTGGGCCTGGACCTCTCCATAATCCGCGTACGCGACGAGGCTTGGACCCTCATCGACGACCGAGACGCCCACCTCACCCTCTGGCGCGACGTCACCCAACGCCTCCACCCCCGCCACGCCGCCCCCGCGGCCTCCCTCCTCGCCGCCACCGCCTGGCGCAACGGCGACTGCGCCCTCGCCACCCTCGCCCTCGACCGAGCCCTCACCGCCGACCCCCGCTACACGATGGCCGTCCTCCTCTCCCGCGCCATCCGCAACCTGCTCCCCCCAAACGTCCTCCGCGACCGCATGCCCACCCCCGAAGACCTGGACCGAGAAATGGGCACCCCCACCACCAAATGGCTAACCCCCCTCCTAACCCTCCTAGAAGACCCACCCGCCCTAGCCAGCTAACCTCCCCACTCTCCAACCAATCCGCTCCAACCAATCCGCTCCAACCAATCCGCTCCAACCAATCCGCTCCAACCAATCCGCTCCGGCCAATCCGCTCCAACCAATCCGCTCCGGCCAATCCGCTCCGGCCAATCCGCTCTGGTCAATCCGCTTCCGGCCAATCCGCTTCCGGCCAAGTTGCAAGGCCGATCAGGGGGTGGCGCGTCGCTGCTTACGGGATCTGCTGCGTTATCGCTCAATGTGCTTGCAATAGGTCATCCGGTGCCCACCCAGCGATCCGGTAGCACGACCTGGCCGGTCACGCTCTCGCACCCGCGTGGTTGGGTGCTCAACCAGTCTGGTCAGGCTTCGGGCCTCGTCCGGAAGACGGCACGTCACTGCCTACGAGATTCGGTGCGTGGCGCTCGATGCGCTTGGATCTGGTTGTCCGGGCTGGTCCGCTCTAGCGGGCGGGTGGCACGAACTGGCCAGTCGCGGTACTTGCCCGGCTATCTCGGACACTCAATCAGCTCTGATTGGACCTCATCCGGCTTGATAGGGCATTTGTTGGGCTGTCCGGCCGAAAGCGGCGTTGTTGACGAGGATGTCGAACGTGTCCCGCCCCCAGACGTCGCGCAGGACCTCGGCGACGGAGTCGCGGAAGGCGGGGAACGTCTCGGACCTGCCGACGTCGAGGGGCAGCACCACGGCCCGCCCGCCCTCCTTCTCGATCGTGTCGAGCGCGCCGGACTCGTTGTCGTTGTAGGTGAGGATCACGCCGTTCCCGCGCTTGGCGATCTGGACGGCGGCGCTCTGGCCGATGTAGGCGATCGATATTCGCCAGACACGGTGGAGCATTCCGACGACCGCCCGCGGCGCACACGCGACTGGCGACTGGCGAGTGGCGAGCGGCGAGTGGCCAGTGGCGATCGGTGAGTGGCGAGCGGTGAGTGGCCAGCGGTGAGTGGCCAGCGGTGAGCGGCCAGCGGTGAGCGGTGAGCGGTGAGCGGTGAGCGGTGAGCGGTTATTCGGGTTGGGGGTTTGTGGGGTGGTCGGGTTGGGGGGTTGTGGCGAGGTGGGCGGCGCGGGAGGTGAGGTAGTCGCGTTCGGGGATGTTGGTGGTGCGGGTTGCGGCGAGGCGGTAGTCCTCGATGGCGCCGGGGATGTCGCCGGACATTTCTCGTAGGTGGGCGCGGGCGGTGTGGAAGCGGTGGTGGCCGGTCAGGCGTCCGTCGGCGTCGAGTGTTTTGAGCATGTCGAGGCCGGTCGTGGGGCCGTGCGCCATGGCGGCGGCGACGGCGCGGTTGAGGGAGACCATGGGGTTGTCGGACATGTGTTCGAGTAAGCCGTACAGGGCGAGGATTTGGGGCCAGTCGGTTTGGTCGGGGGTGGCGGCTTCGTCGTGGAGGGCTGCGATGGCTGCTTGGAGTTGGTATGGGCCGACTGCGCCCTTGGCGAGGGTGGCGGTGATGAGGTCGACGCCTTCGGTGATGGCTTGGCTGTCCCATTTGGTGCGGTCCTGGTCGGCCAGCGGGATGGGAGTGCCGTGGGGGCCGGTGCGGGCGGAGCGGCGGGCGTCGGTGAGGAGCATGAGCGCGAGCAGGCCGGCCACCTCGGGCTCATCCGGGAGCAGTACGCGCAGCATCCTGGTGAGCCGGATCGCTTCGCGGGAGAGTTCGACGTCGTGCAGGTCAGGGCCGGTGCTGCTGGTGTAGCCCTCGTTGAAGGTGAGGTAGAGGACGTGCAACACGGAGTTGAGCCGCCGGGCTCGTTCGTCGGGGGCGGGCATGCCGAACGGCACTCCCGACGCTTTGATACGGCCCTTCGCCCGGCTGATGCGCTGCGCCATCGTGGCTTCGGGAACGAGGAACGCTTTGGCGATCTGGGCAGTGGTCAGGCCGCCCACCGACCGAAGTGTCAGGGCGATCGCGGAGGCCGGCGTCAGCGCGGGATGACAGCACAGGAACAGCATGGACAGCGTGTCGTCCTCGTCCGACGCGTAGGCGTCGTCCGCCCCTGGAGCTGCCCACTCTTCGGGTGCCTTGCGCGCGGCCACGAGCTCTTCCCGGCGTCGCCGAGCCTGCTCGTTACGCACCTGCTCGGTCATCCGCCGAAACGCCACCTGGATGAGCCACCCACGCGGATTCCCCGGCACCCCCTCCACCGGCCACTGCGCCGCCGCGTCCACCAACGCCTCCTGGACGGCATCCTCGGCGGTGTCGAAGTCCCCCGTACGCCGCGTGAGCACACCGACGACCTGCGGCGCGAGCTCACGCAACAGGCCGTCAACGGTCGAACTGTCCAGCGCTCACAACTCCCCGACTCCAACCCCGGAACCGACTCCACATGACAGACCCAGCGCCGCCGGTCCCGGGAACGGCTTCACAACTGCCATCTCCAGAAATATCAGCTTTCGGGGCAAACAAGGGGGCGGAGTAGTTCCGCAGAACTCGCAGCATCGACCGCCGCGATGCGCCTGTCGTCCAGGTCGGCGGGGGCGGGCAGGTCGGGGAGGGAAATGCAGCCAGCCCGCCACGAGGGCCGCCTGCTGGCCAGCCATACGGGGCTGGTAGACCCTCCGGCCGGAGGGTTCCGAACCGGAGGGCAGGGGGTTAGGGCATCTGATGGGATGGCTCCAGGTGTCGGCCTCTCGCCGTTGCGGGCTTGTGTATGGTCAGGCGGCTAGCTATGCACGAGGTCGTTACAGTTCTTCGGGGGCGCCGGACATTACCTGGCGTACCTCGATGGGCATGTTCAGGGGCTTGCCGCCGGGGCCGGGGGCGGCTGAGACGAAGGCGGCGATTTCGAAGGCGCGGTCCTGGGATTCGCAGTCGACGATCCAGTAGCCGACGAGGAACTCCTTCGTCTCTGGGTAAGGACCGTCGGTGACGACGGGGGTGCCGCTGTCGCTGGCCCGAACCGTCCTCGCCAGGTCGGGCATCGCGAGTCCCTGGGCCTCCACAAGCTCGCCCGCCTCGGTGAGCTTCTCGTTCGCGTGGCGCATGAAGTCGATGTGGGCCGCGACCTCTTCCGGTGCCCAGGTCATGATCGGCGGAAATTCGGCAAGCTGTCCGAACTGCATCAGCAGCATGTACTTCATGGGTGACTCCTCTGGTGTTCGCGCCTTCGTCGGCGCTCTCACCCATAAGTCGAAGCACCGCTTCGCGTCCTCTACATCCTTCCGCCCTACGACCGAGAAGATTTCACAGAAATCGACCCGCGCTCCTGTCTACGCGCGAGAGGGCGCGGCGGTCTACGCGCGGGAGGGCGCGGCGGTCTATGCGTGAGAGGGCGCGTCGCGGGTCGTCCTACGGTTGCGAGGACGCGACGTGGGCCCGACTGCCCTACGTGACACGGACCGATCGTCCTTCGTTCGAG
>NZ_BOOA01000079.1 GCF_016862995.1 Acrocarpospora phusangensis | reverse complement strand
GGGCGGGGTGGTGTCGGTCGGACTCGGGCTGCCGTCGGTGAGGGTCGGCGTGGTCCAGTCGCGCCACTCGGCCAGGTTGCCGGAGGCCCGCGACGAGATCCGCATGGTGCCGGCGGCGTTGCCCGTCTTGGTCAGGTGCTTCTGGATGTTCTGCGTGAGCGGGGTCGCCCACTCGGACCTGTTGGCGCAGTGGGTGCCGTCCGCGACGTCGGACCAGTAGGTGATGTTGTCACCCGCGCCGAGCGCCCGGTAGACCTCTTGCCCACCCAGAGCCGCCACGCTCGCGGACCGGGGACCCAGGTTGGCGATGTGCGGGTTGTCCATGATGAACAGGCCACGCGGCGCGATCATCGCCACGGTCATGTGGGTGTCCACCGGGAGCCTGGTCGGGCTGCCGGTGAAGGTGCCGAACGCGTCGCCGAACCACGGCTGCTCGCCGTACGCGCTGCTCAGGCTCTGGGCGCCCTCCCCGGGAATCCCGCGGAAGATCGGTACGCCGGCGGTCCCCGACTCGATCGGCATGGTCAGCGCGACTCGCTGGTCGAACGCGCCGGCGACGAAGGCGCCCTTGCCGAACCGGGAGCAGCCCGTGACGCCGGTCGCGTCCGGCTTCAGGATGTTGCCGCCCGACTGCTCGATGACGTCGATGATCCGGCTCACGCCCCAGCCCCAGGCCTGCAGGAGTCCGGTCGCGCTGGTATTGCCGTAGATGGTGTAGAACGCGCCCTGCTTGTTGTTCCGCGGCGTGCCCTCACGCCCCACCACATAGGGGTCGTAGTTGATCACGGCGGCGCCGGCGGCTCGAATGGCGTTCGTGTTCGCGCCGAATCCGCCATAGACGATGACGGCCGGGAAAGGCCCGGTGCCGCTCGGCAGGGAGACGCTCGCCGAGAAGCTGGAGCTTCTGCCGTTGTGGTTCACGCTCACCGAGATGCTGGTGTTCGACACGGTGCCCGTGACGGTCGTCGGCTTCGGCGGCTTCTCCCCGTAGACGAAGCGCTCCGCCAGCCTCTTGATCTCTTCCCGCCGGCATCGCCACTCGGACTTGGCGGTGATGCGCGTATTGTTCATCTTCCTGAAGGGGTCAGGGAGCCTGGTATTCGTGGGCAAAGACCCTGCGTCGGGCAGGGTGGGCACGGCACAGTCGGCGCCCTCGTTTTCAACTCCAATGGCCGCGGCGGCTTCGGTGGAAGCTATCGTCACCGCTCCAGCGAACGAGAGCGTCACCGCTGTCGTCAGCGCGATGACCCTCGAACGGATCCTAGAACGGCCCAAGCTGATGATCACTAGGGCTCTCCCTTCCCGGTGGGGTGTAGGCGCTCAGTGTGTGAATCCGTTCGAAAGCCGTCAACGCGGACGTCGAAAACTTTCAAAGAATGATCTCGAATTGCCGGGTTGAGCTGGGCATACCGCCATACCGGCACAGAACGTTTCGGAAACTAGCTGAATAGTAGGCAGGGTTTCCCCAGCCACCCCCAGCGCTCCGAAAAGTTTCACTACCGCCGGGATGGGCGCCCACTCCCGCGCGCACACGTCGCCACCACACCGGCCTTCAGGGACTATGCCGGACCGGTTATCTCACACCGAAGCACCTTGCTCGAATGCCGCAGCCGAGCGTGTCGTGATGGAGAGACCGTATCCCACCGCTCCGACAATCCCAGCCGATCATGAAGCTCTTCCGGCCGGAGAGCTCAGCAGCTCCGCTTGAGGACGCATCTCCTCTTGACGAAGCGGTCGGTGATGATGATGCGCTGCGGGCCGTCGGCGTTGTTGGAGCTGATGGAGGAGTTACCGCTGTTGATCGAACCGTCGGTGTTCGAGTAGTTGCCGCTGTTGATATTGTTCGTATCGCTGTGGTAATTGCCGCTGTTGCGATGGTTGCCCATGTGATGCGAATGGCCGTGGTTGACCACACAGCAGGTCGGATCGCCCGCCACGGGAGCGGCGACCGAAGCGAAGGCCAGGGCGGCGACATACAGGATCATCATCGAATGGCCTGCTTGATGGACGTCTCCTGCGGGCCGTTCGCGAGGTTGTCGGCGTTCGACGAGTTGCTGCTCCCGTGGGACCCGTTGGTGTTGGAGAAGTTTCCACTGTTCACGGGGTTGCCACGGCTGGAGTAGTTGCCGCTGTCGGTCGAGTTGCCGCTGTTGGCGGGGCCGTTGACGCAGGTGACCGGCGAGTTGCTCGTCGGCGAGTTGTAACTGATCAGCCGGTTGCCGCACAGGACGGCGGGCAGCGCCTCGAACACGTTGCCGAGGTCGGCCCCGAGGAGACGGGCAAGCTGCGAACGCTCGCTGGCCGGGGAGTCGGCCCACACGGCGGGAGCGCTCAGGAACGCTCCCCATCCGGCGGTGGCGACGACAACCGCCCGTACCCATGCCCTCACTGCTGCCCCCTCCGTCTACGACCCCGGGCCGATCGTAACAGAGGGTAATTGAATGATCGCGAAACACGACTCGCCGGTATTTCAAAACTGCCCAGGCGACCCCTGCAACGGCGTTTCCTCACCTTTCGTCGTCGGAGTTCCGAAAACTATCGCCACGGGTGAGAAGAGCGGGAACAATGCCTCGATAACCATCCGCCTCACGAGGAAAACCATGCACAACGCTCCCAACGAAGTCCTCCTCGAGAGCCCCGGCGCCTATGTCTAGATCCGTGGAAATCGGCCTCGGCCTAGTCATGCTGGCACTGATCGCCCTCACCTTCCCCTCCGTACGGCACCGGCTCCGCGACCTCATCGCCAACCTGAAACGCCGGGAATAGCCCGACACACGAACGCCTCGCCCTGACGAAGGGGCGAGGCGTTCGCCTTTGCGGTTCCAAAGTCGGGAGGTGCCACAAGCCGAAAGTAGAAATCGATCGGGAGATTTCGTTAATGGCCAGCCCGCCCGACTGTCCCCGGATATCGGGCTACCGTACGAGAGGTGCCGTGCTGCCCCGGACGACGAGTTCGGTGCCCAGTTCGACGCGGTTCTGCTGCAACGGCTCCCCCTGGGCCAGGGTGATCAGCATGGCGGCCGCCATGGTCCCCATCTCCGTCAGCGGCTGACGGATCGTCGTCAGCGGCGGGATGGCCCACCGCCACGCGGGCATGTCGTCGAAGCCGATCACGCTCAGATCGTCGGGAATGCGCAGCCGCAGCTCGTGGGCCGCGTGGTAGACGCCCATCGCCTGACCGTCGTTGCAGGTGAAGACCGCGGTCGGCGGGTCGGGCAGCTCCATCAGCCGGGGCAGGTGGGTCAGACCGTCCTCGATCATGAAGGTGCCCGGGCAGATCAGGTCGGGATCGATCGGGACGCCGGCGGTGTCGAGCGCCGCGCGGTATCCGTCCAGGCGGGCCCGGCTGGAGAGCGCGAAATCCGGGCCGGTGATCACCGCGATCCGGCGATGGCCAAGCTCCAGCAGATGACGGGTGGCCACCAGGCCGCCGCTCCAGTTGGCCGCGCCCACCGACGGCACACCGATCCCCGGCTCGCCGGCCGGATCCAGCACCACCAGGGGGACCTCACGCGTGGCCAGTTGGGCGCGCTGCTCCTCGGTCGGCCCCGAGAACACGGTGATCACACCACTCGGGCGACGACTGAGCACGTCCTCGATCCAGTTGTGCCCCGGCGTGTGCCTGCCGCCCAGCTCGGAGAGCGCCACCGCGAGGCCATGCGGCCGAGCCACCTGCTGTACGCCCTTGACCACCTCTATCGGATAGTCCCCCGCCAGCTCGTGGAAGACCAGCTCGATCAGCCCGGCCGCCTTGACGCGCCGCTGCCTCCGGTAGCCGTGCTCGCGGATGAGACCCTCGATCAGGACCCTGGTCTCGGGGCCCACCTCGGAACGGCCGTTGACCACCTTGGAGACGGTCGCCGTGGACACACCGGCCAGTGCCGCGAGCTGAGCCAGCGTCAGCGGCTGTGAGGGTACGGAGTCGCCGACGTACGGTTCCTCAGTCGCGGTCATGGGCGCAGTCTACCCGCAACTCTTTCGGCATCCGATCATGCGCGTTTATGCTGTCTGAACTGTGATATCGGCAGATAAGCCGAAAGCGACTCCGGTATTGCCGTCTAGAAAATGTCGGAATACCTTCCGAAACTTTCGGACGGCCGATCCCGGAGTGGGCGGACCGAACGAACCCCAGAGCCGCATCAGCCGAGAGCACAGCTCCCGCACCCCCGCGACCTCCGGCTACATCCGCGCCGACCCGCCGCTCACCGTTTCGCTCAGACTCCGGCTTCCCCCTTGAGAACGCCCACAGGCCCATCAGTGGCGAAACAGTGATCCCGTCAGCGAAGAAGTCCCTCCAGCGGCATCGGCGATATCCGTAGTGAAGTTTCGCGGCCGGAGCCCGAAATCTATGGCGCACGACAAGGGGACTTCTGTGAAACTTACACCGCTTCGCGCTCGGTGACCTGTCCTTCACCGGGCAAAAGGCCAAGCCGGGAAACATGGCGCGCGGCCGCGCGACAGGCGTGGACGACGCCTCGTTGACGCCGGGTGCATCCATTCGATGTACTCCGCGACACATAAGCCCTCCCGACCGCAGAGGGCTTGAAACCTCAAATGTTAGCGATAACACCCGGCCCCTCCAGCACCGGCGTCCCGACAACCCCCACAAGGAGCAACGGATGCGGTTCCTCTCTTGTGCACCCGTCCAGCCCCGCGACCGCACCCCGTCCCCGCTCCTTTGACTGAGAGGAAAGGCATGCCTGCCCACGCCAATCCAGACCGCATACCCCGGCAGACCTCCAAGCAGCGAGGCCGCCTCACCGCGATGGCCGCACTCGGCGCGCTGGGCCTGGGGCTCGTACTCGCGGCTCCGGCCAGTGCGGCGTCCACTCTGGGCGCCTCGGCCGCCGAACGGGGTGGCCGCTACTTCGGGGCCGCGATCGCGGCGAACAAGCTAAGCGATTCCACTTATGTCACCATCCTCAACCGCGAGTTCAACTCGGTCACCGCCGAGAACGAGATGAAATGGGACGCCACCGAACCCTCCCGCGGCTCCTTCAACTACACCAACGGTGACCGCATCGCCAACCACGCCATCGGCCGCGGCATGAAAATCCGGGGGCATGCTCTGCTGTGGCATTCCCAGCAGCCCGGCTGGGCCCAGAGCCTGTCCGGCTCGACGCTGCGCAGCGCCGCTCTCAACCATGTCACCCAGGTCGCCACCCACTACCGCGGCAAAATCCACTCCTGGGACGTGGTCAACGAAGCCTTCGCCGACGGCAGCGGCGGCGGACGGCGCGACTCCAACCTGCAACGCACCGGAAACGACTGGATCGAAGCCGCCTTCCGCGCCGCCCGCGCCGCCGACCCGGCCGCGAAACTCTGCTACAACGACTACAACACCGACGGAATCAACGCCAAGAGCACCGGCATCTACAACATGGTCGCCGACTTCAAAGCCCGCGGCGTGCCCATCGACTGCGTCGGCTTCCAGTCCCACCTGAGCAACTCGGTTCCGGGTGACTACCAGGCCAACCTGCAACGCTTCGCCAACCTCGGCGTGGACGTCCAGATCACCGAACTGGACATCTCCGGCTCCAACCAGGCCAGCGTGTACGCGAGCGTGGTCCGTTCCTGCCTGGCCGTGGCCCGCTGCACCGGCATCACCGTGTGGGGAATCCGCGACAGCGACTCCTGGCGTACCGGACAAAACCCCCTGCTGTTCGACTCCGGCGGCAACAAGAAGGCCGCCTACACCTCCGTCCTGAACGCACTCAACGAGGGCAACCCCTCTTCGCCCAGCCCGTCGCCCAGCCCGTCATCCAGCCCGTCGCCCTCGGGCGGCACCGGGCCCTGCCGGGTGAGCTACGCGGTGAACGCCTGGAACAACGGCCTCACCTCGGAGATCACGATCACCAACACCGGGTCCTCGACGGTCAACGGCTGGTCGCTGGTCTTCACCCTGCCGTCCGGGCAGAGCATCGTCGGCGGCTGGAACGCGACCTACTCGCCGACGAGCGGCCAGGTGACCGCGCGCAACGTGAGCTACAACGGCACGCTCAGCCCCGGCGCCTCGGTGGGCATCGGCTTCCAGGCCAACCACTCCGGCAACACGTCCGCCCCGGGCACGTTCACGCTGAACGGGAGCACCTGCACCCGGGCCTGACCGGCGCCCGTCGACTCACCCGCTCCCGGTGAGAAGGACCCGAGGTGCGGCGGGACCCCTCCGCCGCACCTCGGTTTCACGCGGCGAACACATCAGAGCCGAATCGTGGAGGAGCGTGAAGACCGGGTTCATTCAGCTGGTGGCGCTACCGACTCGCGGTCGCGTACCGGCATGGGGACGCGGTGCACCTCGCCGCGGTGGCCTTCGGCGACTCCGTCCCGGCCCATCTCGGTGAACAGCACGTCCACGGCTTTGCGGCCCAGTTCGTAGTGGGGCAGGGCCACGCTGGTCAGCTTGGGCCGCATCCACGACGCGAGCGGATGATCGTCGAACGAGACGACGGACACGTCCATGGGAACGCTCAGCCCGGCGTCGCTCAACGCCTGGTACGCCCCGAACGCGATCCGGTCGTTCAGGCAGATCAGGGCACGGGGACGGAAGCTCGCCAGCATCTCCCGGGTGGCGAGCAGACCTTCCTCCGGCTGCCAGTCGCGGCAGACCCGCCCGCTGGCGATCTTGACTCCGGCCTCCCGGAAAACCTCGCGGATGCCCGTCAGACGTTCCACGGCCGCGACGCTCTGCGGCGGCACATTCCGTGTGCCGGGCCCCACGCCGATCAGGTGGATGCCCTCCCGATGGCCGGCCTTCAGCAGCACCCGGGCGGCGGCCCGGCCGGCTTCGACCTCGTCGGGCAGGATCGACGGCAGCGGCGACGGCTGCTTGGGCAGGGCGTTGAGCAGAACGGCGGGCGAGGCCGCGATGTCCTTGGGAACCTTGATCGTCCTGGTGTACATGGCGGCCAGGATGATCCCGTCCACCTGCCGGTCCTGCATGGCGTGGAGCAGGCCGCCCTCGAGGTCGGGATCGCCCTCGGTCTCACCGATGAACAGCATCACGCCGCGTTCCCGCGCGGCCTCCAGCGCACCCTTGATCATGTCGCCGGCCAGCCGCGAGGTCGCGACGGTGTCGGACACGAAGCCGATCGTGCGGGTCGTGCCGGTACGCAGCCCGACCGAGACGGCGTTGGGCCGGTAGCGGAGCTCGTCGGCGGCGCGCAGCACCCGCTGCTCCACGTCCAGGGAAATGCGCAGCTCACGCCCGCGCCCGGTCAGCACCAGCGAGGCGGTGGTCCTGGACACGCCGGCGGCCTGGGCCACATCCGCCAGCGTGACCCGTCGTGCGCTCACCGAGAGACCTCCCCGCTGCGATCCATGTTTCTGGACCTTGACACCACCGGATACGCACGGTGAGACTATCGCATTGCTAAACCGTATTAGCAAAGTGGTCCCGGGATGGCGCACGCCACAGTCCCGATTAACCGGAGGAGACGCACCATGTCTCGTCGAGTTCAGTCCCGCTGGCACCGCCCCGTGCTCGCGGCCGTCCTGGGGGGGACGTTGGCCGCCGCATGCGGCGCGCCCGGAAGCGGCGAACCGCAGCCGCAGGCCACCGGTTCCGCCCTGACGGCGGCCCCGACCTGCGGCACGGCGCCGGTCACGCTCAAGGCGTACTTCGAGACCGGGTTCCCGGTGCCGAAGTCGCTCACCACCGAGTTCACCAAGCAGTTCCCGAACGTCACCTGGGACATCCGCGAGGACCAGTTCGCGGTGATCACCCAGAACGCGCCGCGCGTGCTGGCGGACGACCCGCCGGACCTCATGCGGCTCCCCCAGGTCTCCGAACTCGTCAAGAACAACCTGCTGAAGAACCTGGACGAGTACGCGAAGCTCTTCGGGTGGGACCAGTGGCCCCCCTCCCAGCTGGAGCAGATGCGTCTCGCGCCAGGCGGCGCGGTCCGCGGTGAGGGCTCGCTGTACGCGATGGGCCTCAACTTCAGCATGACCGGCGTCTTCTACAACAAGAAGCTCGCCGAGCAGATCGGCATGGCCGCGGCCCCCGCGACCCTGGCCGAGCTCGACGACGCCCTGGCCAAGGCCAAGGAGGCGGGCGTCACCCCGATCGCCCAGTTCAACGGCGGCGCGACCGGCGGCCTGGCCTTCCCGCTACAGGACCTCATGGCCGCGTACGGCCCGCCCGGACCGGTCAACGACTGGATCTTCCAGAAGCCCGGCTCCTCGATCGACACCCCGGCCAACCTGCAGGCCACCCAGCACCTGGAGCGCTGGATCAAGGCCGGCTACTTCTGGAAGGACGTCAACGCCGTCGACTACGCCACGATGATGAGCCGCTTCATCGAGGGCGACGGCCTGTTCATGTTCAACGGCGACTGGGAGTCCGGCAACCTGGACAAGCAGATGGCCGGGAACGCGGGCTTCTTCCTGATGCCGCCGGTGCGACAGGACGGCGCCAGGGCCGCCATGTCCGCTCCGCTCACCTTCGGCATCAGCGCGCGGGCGGCCAACGCCGACTGCGCCGCCGCCTTCCTCAACTGGGTCGCCACCAACGCCGAAGCCCGCAAGATCGGCGTCGAGGTCGGCGGGTCGCACCCGATGGGCCCGGCCGACGCGCCCATGCCCGCCATCGCGCCCGGCACCGTGACCGAGAGCACGCTGGCCGCGGGCGCGCAGATCGCCAAGGACAACGGCGCGATGGACTTCATCGCCAACGCCACCGGCGCGATCTACGCCAAGAGCTGGACGCCGAACCTGCAGAAGCTGGTGGCCGGGGAGCAGACGCCCGAAGGGCTGCTGAAGTCCGTCCAGTCCGACTACGTGAGCCAGGTCGGGGGGAACTGACCCCGATGACGCGGCCGACTACCGACACCACGGCAGCCGCGGCGACGGCACGGAGCCCCTTCCGCCGGAAGGGGCTCCGCGGGCCGAGCTGGGTCGGCTGGCTCTTCGTCCTCCCCGCTTTCGCGTTCTACGCGGTCTTCGTGCTCCAGCCGCTGGCCCTCACCGTGCAGTACTCGCTGTACAGGTGGGACGGCATCGGGGCCTCCACGTGGGCGGGCACGCAGAACTACCTCAAGGTCTTCACCGATCCCGACCTGTTCGCCTCGATCGTCAACGCGTTCAAGCTGATCGTGTTCTTCAGCGCCATCCCGGTCGTCCTGGGCCTGGCCATCGCCAGCACGATCCGGCGGATCGCCGCCAGCCGGCTCGCGCTCGTCGCCCGTACGGTGATCTTCCTGCCGCAGGTCATTCCGCTGGTCGCGGCGGGCATCACCTGGAGCTGGCTGCTCTCGTCGAACGGCCTGATCAACCAGTTGATGTCGTACGTGGGACTGGACGGGGTGATCCGGGCCTGGCTGGGCGACTTCTCGACGGCGCTGCCGGCCGTCGGCGTGATCGGCGCGTGGGTGCTGCTCGGCCTGTGCACGCTGCTCCTGCTGGCCGGCATGAGCAAGATCGACCCGGCGCTGTACGAGGCGGCCAGGCTCGACGGGGCCGGCTCGTTCCGCGAGTTCTTCTCGATCACCCTGCCGAGCCTGCGCCAGGAGATCGGGGTCTGCGTGACGGTCACCGTGATCGCGGCGCTGGCCAGCTTCGACATCGTCTACATCGCCACCCAGGGCGGGCCGGGCAACTCGACCATGGTGCCCGGGCTGGAGATCTACTACCTGGCCTTCTCTGAACGCCAGGTCGGGCTGGCCTCGGCGCTGGCCGTGATCCTGACCGTGCTCGTGATCGCGTGCGCGCTGCCCATCCAGTGGCTCACCAGGGACAGGACCTCATGATCTTCGCACGCCGGGAGGCCTGGACGGGACGGGTGCTGCTCGTCCTGCTGATGGCGGTCACCCTGATGCCCTTCGTCAGCCTGTTCGTCACGGCCCTGCATCCGTCGGGCACGTACCCGCTGGGGCTGGACTGGCCCAGCGACCCGCAGTGGGGCAACTTCGCGGACGCCTTCACCGCGGCGCGCATGGGCGAACTGCTGAAGTCCAGCGCGCTCATCGTGCTCGGTGTGGTGCCCATCTCGCTGGTCGTGGCCACCATGGCGGGCTTCGCCATCGGCCATCTGCGGATGGCGGGACGGCAGATCGCCTTCCTGGCGTTTGTGCTCGGCCTGACCCTGCCGTTCGAGGGGATCATCACGCCGCTGTACTACCTGGTGCGCGACATGGGGATCCTCAACACGCGATGGGCGATCATCCTGCCGCTGGTGGGGCTGTTCATGCCGTTCTCGGTGTTCTGGATGCGGGCGCATTTCGTGAACATGCCAGAGGAACTCTCCGAGAGCGCCCGGATGGACGGCGCGAACGTGTGGCAGCTGTTCTGGAAGGTGCACGTGCCGCTGGCCGTCCCGGCGACCTCGTCGCTGGCCATCCTGCTGTTCCTGTGGACGTGGAACCAGTTCCTGCTGGCGATCGTGCTGGTGGACGATCCCCTGAATCGCACCATGTCCGGTGCGCTGGGGGCCTTCCAGGGGCAGTGGGGAACCAACATTCCGCTGCTGTGCGCTGGGTCGCTGCTCATTCTGGGGCCTACCCTGGTGATCTTCCTGATCTTTCAGCGGCGCTTCGTGACGGCGTTGCTTCAGGGTTCACTGAAGGGCTGATACGCGGTGCCGATCTACGGAGCTGTCGAGGCGGGGGGCACGAAATGGGTGTGCGCCCTCGCCGACGAGACCGGACAAGTACTGACGACCGAGGTCATCGCGACTACCACCCCGGCGGAGACCATTCCCGCCGCCGTACGGTTCTTCCAGCGGGGCGAGGCGCCGGTGGCGGTCGGGGTGGCCAGTTTCGGGCCGGTGGATCTGAATCGCGGCTCGGCGACGTACGGATATATCACGACTACGCCGAAGCCGGGGTGGGCGAACACCGACACGGTCACGCCGCTGCGTGAGGCTCTGGGGATCCCGGTCGGGTTCGACACCGACGTGAACGGGGCCGCGCTCGGCGAATGGCGGTACGGCGCGGGCCAGGGTCTGGACACGGTCGTCTACATCACCGTGGGCACGGGCATCGGCATGGGAGCCGTCGTGCACGGTCGTCCGCTGCACGGCCTCACCCACCCCGAAGCCGGACATATGCGCATTCCGCATGACCTGGGTCGTGACCCGTTCGCGGGGTCGTGCCCCTTCCACGGAGACTGCCTGGAAGGGCTCGCCTCCGGGAGCGCCATGCGGAAGCGGTGGGGCCGGCCGGCCGAGCAGGTGGACGATGCCGCGGCTTGGGAGCTTGAGGCCGAGTATCTGGCTCTGGCCGTACTCAACCTGACTTATACGCTTTCGCCGCAGCGTGTGATCATCGGTGGGGGTGTGGCCAAGCGGCCCTCCCTGCTCGACCTGGTACGGGCCCGCCTGCTCGACCTGGCCGGTGGGTACCCGGGTGACCTGCCCGCCATGGACGAATACCTCGTAACGCCGGCTCTCGGTGACCTGTCCGGGGTCACGGGAGCCGTGGAACTGGCCCGCGAGGCCCTGGAACGAACGAAGCGAGCGCACCGACCATGACGCAAGCCCAGCCTGCCCGCTGGACCCGGCACCACCTCGATCTCATCGCCGACGACCCCGCCACCACCGCGCCGCTCATCCTGGGCACGCCCGAACGGCTCCTGGACCTGGACGTCTGGGACATGTGGCCGATCCAGGAGGAGGACGGCTCGACGTCGGTGATCCTCGGCGACGAGGTGTGGATGGGCCTGACCGCTCCCGCCGTCGGGCATCCGGAGGAACGGCACGATGTGGCCAGAATCCGGCTGATGGCGAAGACCGGCACGGGCTGGCGCGACCTGGGGAACGTCTTCGCCGACGGAGTCTCCCCGGGCAGCCGCGAGTGGTCGGGATCGGCGATCCGGCGGCAGGACGGCACGATCTTGGTGTTCTACACGGCCGCGGGATCACGCGGCGAGGAGCCGCGGACCTTCCTCCAGCGTGTCGTCGAAAGCCGGATGGCGCTGGTGGCCGACGGTGACCGGGTCGCGCTCGAAGAGACCTCCGGACATCGGGAGCTCGTACGTCCGGACGGGCACACGTACGTGCCGGCCGACGAGATCCGGGGAGGACCCGGGCAGATCCGGGCCTGGCGTGATCCCGCCTGGTTCCGGGACCCCGCCGACGGCCGCGCTCATCTGCTGATCGCCGCCTCGGTGCCGTGGGGTGACCGTTACATGGGCGCGGTCGCGCTGGCCGGCGAAGACGGCGAGGGCTGGTCGCTTCGTGCGCCGCTGCTGACGGCGGACGGCGTCAACCGGGAGATCGAACGGCCGCACATCGTCTTCCACGACTCGTCGTACTACCTGTTCTTCTGCACCCAGCGCCAGTCGTTCGAGCCGGTGGGGGCGGCGCCCACCGGCCTGTACGGGTTCGTGGCGCCCCGGCTGGCCGGGCCGTACGAGCCGGTCAACGGTTCGGGGCTGGTCATCGGGAACCCCGCCGGCCAGCCTGATCAGGCGTACGCCTGGGTGGTGCTGGACGATCTCCGGGCGGTGAGTTTCCTGAACTACCGGAACGACGGTCCCGAGAAGACGGCGCGGGCCGCCTTCGGCGGGACCATCGCGCCGGTTCTCCGGCTCACGCTCGACGGGGCGAAGTCGCGGGTCGAGGTGGTGTGACGGTCTCGGTGCCCGGGATCGTCAGGAGGCTTCCTGGTTCGCGAGGGCGCCGCAGGCGAAGCCCGACTCGCGCTCGGGGTCGAGCTGGAGCTGGGTCAGGTTGGTGGTCTCCATCGGACGGCGGAAGGTCTCCAGCTTGTCGCAGTCGTAGAAGATGTAGGTGCCGTCGCTCTCGCCCAGCAGCATCATCCAGCGGCCGTCGTAGAGCGGCTTGTCGTCCTCGGCGTTGGTCAGGACGGTCCACTGGTCCTGGAATCCGACGGTGCTGAGCAGCAGGTTGGCCTGGCCGGTCTCCTGCACCTCGACGGCGGCGGAGGCGAGGTTGAGGATGAGCAGGAAGCCCAGGCCCAGGCCGGTGAGGCCGCCGACGATCACCTTGAGTCCGGCCCGGCCGACGGGCTTGCGGCGCAGCAGCCGGAACGGGATGAGGAAGGTCAGCACGCCCAGGCCGACGGCGGTGACGACCATGACGGTGAGGTCGAGGTCGGCGAAGAAGTTGTAGAAACCCCAGTAGGTGGCGCCGCACCAGAGCGCGGCGAACAGCGCGGCCACCCAGGGCCGCTCCCGGATTCCCCGGACCACGCGGCCGGCGGTGCCGAAGCTGATCTTGTCGATCAGCCAGCCCAGGCCGATGACCAGGCCGAGGGTCGGGATGCCGAGCAGCAGCACCAGGATCAGCGTGCTCATGAGCCGGCTGAACAGGACGGACTGGTCGATGCCCGCCTGCTGCGGGTTGATGCCGAAGGTCGAGTAGATCTCCTCGACGCCGAGGTAGAGCACCGCGTAAAGCGCGACGCCTATCGGAAGGACGACCGACGCGACGCGTTCCAGCAGGGCGATGACACTGCCGCGCTCCCCGTCCTCTTCGGCCGGGCTGCTTACCGCCGCAGCCGAATTAGAGTTTTGTTCTGCAACTATCCCCTGATCAATCACGACGCCCGAGCGTAGCGGGGACAAGAGATCCAAATGGTTAAGGATTCAAACATTCAGGTCTCAGTTTGAAATCATGACAAAAACGAGAAAGCATACTGATCGGTAATGTGAACCAGGCTCGTCTTTAAGGTGACAAAGGCCCCAACTCTTCCGTCCATCGAAAGCCGGATTCGTCCCGGCGGCCAGGGCATCGCCACCCCTGGCCGCCGGTGACGCTCGGCGAGGACGATCAGTGCGCCGCCTGGGCCTCGAACATCCACGCCTGCTTCTCCAGGTCGCGGGCGACAGCGATGAGGATGTCCTGGCTCACGGGGTCGGCCTCCGCGACGGCGTCGATGTGCCCGCGCAGCCGTCCCCCGATATCGCGCAGCAGGCGCACGACCCCGTCGACGACGGCGGTGTCGGCGACCCACGCGGGCTCGCTGGGCGCCGCGGCTCCGGCGGCGACCGTCTGCGCCCGGCCGTCGGGGCTGACGCCGATCGCGGCGGCGCGTTCCGCCACCGTGTCCGCGTGCGTACGCGCGGACGCGACGACCTCGTCGAGTTGCAGGTGGATCGAGCGGAAGCGGGGACCGACCAGGTTCCAGTGATACTGCTTGGCCGTCAGGGAGAGGTCGATCAGGTCGATCAGCGTCCCCTGCAGCGCGTCCCCGGTGGTCTTCCTTTCGGCGTCGCCCAGCGGGCTGGTGATGACAGACACAGCGGCGAGTCCCTTCTTCGCGACGGAAGCCGTTCCGCCTACCCCCACAGCCCGCACTGATTCCTTGTTCACAGCGTTCACAGCGCCCTTCTCGGGGCCCTGGGCCGATGTGACGGATGTGGGTCTGGTGCGGCTCGCGGCCTGGCGAACTCCTCACGTAGCGGCCGCGGTGGAGCGCGCGTAGCGGGCGGCCAGCATCCGCAGGCGTTCCACCAGTTCGGGCGGCTCGGAGACGTCGAAGTCGAGGTCGAGCAGGCTGAGGTGCACGGCGAGCGTCTGCACGCTGTCGGCGCCCGTGTCCAGCACGCAGGTGTGCTCGTCGATCGCCTCGACCACGCCGACCGCCGGGTTGATCCGCCGGGCGACCTCCTCCGCCGGCGCGTGTACGACGACGCGCGCGTGGTGACGCCAGGCGGACGAGGAGACGCCCCGCGCCACGTACGCGGCGGCGCCGCCCTCGGGCGGGTCGCGCGGCGGGAAACGAGGGCCGGTCGGAATGCGCGGAGTGAGGCGGTCTGCCCGGAAGGTTCGCCAGGCCTGCCGGTCCACGTCCCAGGCGACGAGGTACCAGCGACGGCCCCACGACACGACACGATGCGGCTCCACAGTGCGTACGGTGCTCGATCCGCCGTGGGCCCGGTAGTCGAACCGCAGGCGCTCGCGGGCCCGGCAGGCGGTCGCGAGCGTGGTCAGCACCTCGGGATCGACCGTCGGGAGGTCCTGCCCGTAGGCGGGCACCGGCTCGGTGTAGGCCCGCAGCGCGTCCACCCGGTAGCGGAGGCGGGCCGGAAGCACCTGTTCGAGCTTGGTGAGCGCCCGTACGGAGGTCTCCTCGATGCCGGTGACCGTGCCGCCGGCGGCCGTACGCAAGCCGACCGCGACGGCGACCGCCTCCTCGTCGTCGAGCAGGAGCGGAGGCATGGACGTACCGGCGCCGAGACGGTAGCCGCCGTCGGTGCCGCGGCTGGCGTGCACGGGATAGCCCAGCTCACGCAGGCGGTCGACGTCGCGGCGGACCGTGCGCTCGCTGACGTCGAGGCGTTCGGCCAGCTCACGGCCCGACCAGTCGCGGCGGGCCTGCAGCAGGGACAGCAGGCGCAGCAGCCGTGCCGAGGTTTCCAACATGTACGCCAGATTGCCAGACCTTCCGGACAGAACCTGACCGGAAGGGTCCGTAACGTTGCAGTCATGAGCGAAGAAATCACTCCCTTCCGCATCAACGTCCCCCAGTCCGACCTCGACGATCTGCACGCGCGGCTGGACAACACCCGCTGGGCGGACCAGATCCCGGACACCGACTGGGACTACGGGGTGCCGGTGGCCTATGTGAAGCGGCTGGCCGACTACTGGCGCGACCAGTACGACTGGCGCGCGTGGGAGGCGAAGCTGAACGCCTACCCGCAGTTCACGACCGAGATCGACGGGCAGAACGTGCACTTCCTCCACGTCCGCTCGCCGCGGGAGGACGCGCTGCCGCTGATGCTCACCCACGGCTGGCCGGGCTCCGTCGTGGAGTACCTGAAGGCGATCGAGCCGCTCACCAACCCGCCCGCCGGCCAGCAGGCCTTCCACCTCGTGATCCCCTCGCTGCCCGGCTTCGGCTTCAGCGGCCCGACCAAGGAGCGCGGCTGGAGCCGCTTCCGCACCGCGAAGGCCTGGGCCGAACTCATGCGGCGCCTCGGCTACGACCGGTACGGCACGGCCGGCAACGACGGCGGCTCCTTCGTCGCACCGGAACAGGGCAGGATCGACCCGGAGCACGTGGTGGGCGTGCACGTCACGCAGGTCTTCTCCTTCCCCTCCGGCGACCCGGCCGAGTTCGAGAAGATCACTCCGGAGGAGCAGGAAGGGCTCAAGGTCCTCCAGTGGTTCTACGAGAACAAGATGTCGTTCAACATGCTGCACTCGCAGCAGCCGCAGACCCTGTCGCACGCGATCGTCGACTCCCCGGTGGGGCTGCTGGGCTGGAACCTCCAGCTCATGGGTGAGGATCTGGACCCGGACTTCGTCCTCACCAACGTGATGTTCTACTGGCTGACCGGAACGGCCACCTCGGCGACGCGCTTCTACTACGAGGACGCGAAGGCGGACAAGCCGGACGGGCCGACGACGGTGCCGCTCGGGCTGGCGATGTTCAAGGGCGACTTCGTGTCGATGCGTACCTTCGCCGAGCGCGATCACATCAACATCCGGTCGTGGCACGCCTACGACGCGCCCGGCGGGCACTACGCGGCGCATCTGGAGACGGACCTGCTCGTGCAGGACCTCCGGGACTTCTACCGCACGCTGGTCTGAGGCATTCAGCAAGATCGATAAGGTACGTCCATGTTGAGCGGCATCAACGTGGATTCGTCCCTGAGAAGGCGCCCGCCGATGTTCTGGTGGTGGGCCGCCGTCGGACTCGCCGCGTGGCCGTTCCTCCGCGTCCCGCTGGATGACTACCTCGCGCCCAAGACCCGCCGGTTCGCGTACGGCTTCTGCGGTCCGATGGAACCCGCCTATCCGGACTGGCAGTACGCGATCGGCGACGTGGCCGAGGACATGGGCGTCACGCTGTACCTGACGGCGCCCTTGTTGCTGCTGATGCTGGCTCTGGCCCTGCGCGAGCACGGGCCGGAGTCGCATCTGCGGGCGGCACGCTGGGCTTTCGTCGTGGTGCTCCTGGCCGAGCCGCTGTTCCGCCTGGAAGAGGTGCTCACGCCTTCACCGCTGGAGGAGTGCCTAGGCCTGCGGACGGACCCCGACTACCTGGCGCTGGCGTTGGAGCATGCCTTATCCGCGCCGGTGGCGATCCTCGTCGCGGGCGCCGTCGCGATCCGGGCATGCCCGACCTGGAGCCTGCTCGCGGCGCTCGTGGCGGTGCTCGTCGGATTCGCCGCGGTGCCGGTCGTCGCGGACCGCGTGTCGCAGATCTACCTCGGCCCCGCCCTGACCGCCGACGGCACCCACCGGTACACGCTGCTCAGCTCGTACGCCCGGATGACGAACTGGAGCGACGGCAGCAGCGGCCTGTACGTCCTCGACCTGGCCAAGGGCGACATCGTGGACTCCGTGACCCTGCCCGAGAAGTTCGGCGCGTACACCGCCGTCGCCCAGGGCCGCGAACCCGGCCACTACCTCGCCGCCGCCACCAGCCCACGCGGCCGCGTCTCCCAGATCTTCCGCCTCACCGTGGACGACAAAGGCGCCGCCATGCTGCGCGAGCCCGTCTCCCCCCGGCTGGACGGCATCGTCGTCGCCCTGGACGTCTCCCCCGAAGGCCGCGTCGCGTACGGCCGGGCCGTCGACAAGAGCGACAAGTACTCCTACTTCACGGGTGTCCTCGCCCCGGACGAGGAATGGCCGAGCGAGACCCCGCACGGACTCGCCTGGACGTCCCCGACCACCCTGGTCCTCCCGTACGGGACCATCGGCGGCGGCGTGATGACCCCCGCCGGGCCGTCGCCCTCGTGGAAGAACAGCCTGGACGTCACCAACGGCGAACCGGGCAAGTTCCCGCTCGACTCCCAGACCTCCGGCGGCATCGCGCTGATGCTGCCCGACGGCCGCTTCCTCATGGAGGACAACACCGTCATCGGCTCCCCGGCCACCATCCGCGTCCACCAGGGCGTCCGAGCCGTGGCCACGGCGTTCACCGCCCCCAACGAGAAGATCCTGTCCATGTCCATGGACGCCACCGGCACGGCCCTCCTCGTGGGCCTCGACAACCAGACCCCCTACGACGAGCAGCCCTCCGACAACGACTTCCAGATCGTCCGCCTCGACCTGCGCCCGCTCCTCTCCTCCCCCGACGCCCGCGGCGACCTCCGCCTCCCCAGCCAGGTCGTCTGGCGTGGCCCCCAGCCCCCGGCCGCACTCGCCTGGTGAGCTCGCCCGGACGCCTTCACCGGCGCCCGGGCGAGCGTGGATCACCAGGCGACGGGGAAGGCCGACAGGCCGTACACGACGTTGAAGGAGCGGAATTCCGGGTCGCCGGCCTCGCGCAGGGCGGGGAAGCGCTCGAACAGGGCGGGGAAGGCGATGCGCATCTCCATGCGGGCCAGTGGGGCGCCGATGCAGTGGTGGGCGCCGTAGCCGAAGGCGACGTGGGCCAGGTCGGGGCGTTCGATGTCGAAGCGGTCGGGGTCCTCGGCCAGGGCGGGGTCGCGGTTGGCGGCCGGCAGTGAGACCACCACGACGTCGCCCTTCGCGATCGGCACTCCCGAGATCTCGGTGTCGGCCGTGGCCACCTTGGTCGCGCCCGCGTGGATGATCGTCAGCCAGCGCAGCAGTTCCTCGACCATGCCGTCGACCTTCTCCGGGTCCTTCCGGAACAGGTCGAGCTGCTCGGGGTGGCGCAGCAGCGCCAGCGTGCCCAGGCCGATCATGCTGGCCGTCGTCTCGTGCCCGGCCACCAGCAGCAGCCCGCCGATGCCGACCAGTTCGTCGGTGGTGAGGTCGTCGCCGTGCTCGCGCACCAGCATGCCGATCAGGTCCTCACCCGGCTCCACCCGGGCCCGCCCGACCAGCTCCCTCATGTACGCCATCGACTCCATCTGCGCCTTGCCCCGCTCCTCGGCCGGGCGGTTGAAGTCGAGAATGACCCCGGTCCTGGCCTGGAAGGCGTCCCTGTCCTCGTACGGCACGCCGAGCAGTTCGCAGATGACCAGCGAAGGAATCGGGGTGGCGAACTGGGAGACGAGGTCGGCCGGTGAGCCGGTGCGTTCCATCGCGTCCAGATGGTCGGCGACGATCTCACGGACCCGGGGCTCCAGCCGGCGGATGCGGCGCATCGTGAACTCGGGCGTGAGCATGCGGCGCAAGCGCGTGTGGTCGGGTGGATCCATCATGAGCAGGGCGCCCGCGCGGAGGCGTTTGGCCTGTTCCTCGCTCATGGGCGGCAGGTTGATGCCGTGCGAGTAGCTGAACAGCTCGGCGTTCCTGAGCACGTGGCGCACGTCGTCGTACCGGGTGACCAGCCAGGCCTGCGGCCCGTACGGCGTGGGGACACGCTGGAGGCCGGGCTGTTCGCGGGCGGTGGCCAGCTCCGGATCGGGGTGGAACTCCTGGCGGCGCATATGGAGGGGCAACATGTCGTCTCCTGAGGGAAATCGGCTACCCACAAGATCTCGTCACTAGATCACGTTCGCAACCTCGGCAGGCTGGGAGTTCGCTGAGCCTCAGTCGAAACGGAAGTATTTCCAGTGCGGAGTTCCGGTGTCGCCGCTCGCGTACCATCCCTGCGTGGTCCTGATTCGTTCGGCCGGCCAGATCAGGATCCATGAGGCGTGGCTGGGCATGAGCTGCTCGTCACGCGGGTTGTACATCACGAATTCCCTGGTGCCGAAGATATCGAAGAAGAACCTGGGCTGCTCGAAGGATACATTGTAGGACTCACCGCTCTTGGCATAGTTGTATTTCTCTATGCCGGTCACGGCTGGGAGATAGTCCGGCCAGACGGCCAGCAACGATTCGGGATAGCTGCCGAACTCCGCGCGGTGCCGCTCGATATCCCGGACGAGTTCGGCGGCGTTGGCGATCGCATGATCCCTGCTGGAGGTCGTCAGGGGAGCCGCGAGCAGTATCTGGCCCGCCAGGGCGATGAGGGGCAGGAGAACAAGGTAAACCGGGGCGGGGTTGAATCTCCGGGTCTCCGCCGTCTTCAGGAGCGTCATGCGGCGGGCCCAGCGCATGAGCGCCACGATCCAGAGGGTGAAGGAGAGGACGCCGAGGGAGAGCCCGAATTGGGCGGCGGCGGCCAGCGAGACGGCGAGGGCGACGATCGTGGACGTGCCCATCGACACGATCGCGAAATAGTGACTCTTCCGCTTTCTCTTGTTCCACACCTCGTAGATCAGCCACGGGATGGCGGTGATGACGACAAGAATTCCGACTCCGCCGAAAATCTGCACCATCATCGACAGCGGCATCGCCAGCGAGTCGTACGCTCCCGGGAGGAACGGATACAGAAGCAGGAGGACGAGGAACGCCGCTATCGCGCCGATGAATACCCCGTGCAGGGCTATTCGGCTCCAGGCTGGCCGCATGGCAGCACCTTAGCGACCGATCGAGCGCCCGGTGTGTGCGCGATGTGCAGATAATGTGCGGATCCACCTGCTCACGACAGGAGACCGCGGAATTCCTCCTGCATCAACTCCCAGAAGGACCGGTACGGCAGGCGCCGGGATACCAGGTCGCGAATGGCCAGGCATGAGAGCAAGGTGGAAGTCCTCCGCGTCGGATGGGGAAGTTACGTTGTTGTCTGGGCGCAGGTGGCCGCCCCGCGGCCGTACGGACTCTGGCGTGGTGACATGCTTCAGGAAGGTGCCTTTTGTTGTGCGCCGGCCTACTTCGGAGGAAGACGTTGGAACACCGATCGTTCGGCAGGATGAACCAGGACGTGTCCGTCATCGGGCTCGGGACGTGGCAGCTGGGCGCCGACTGGGGTGAGGTGGCGGACGACACCGCCCTGGCCGTACTCGACGCGGGGCTTGAAACCGGTGTGACCTTCTTCGACACCGCCGACGTGTACGGCGACGGGCGCAGCGAGCAGCTGATCGGATCGTTCCTCAAGTCGCGGTCGCCCGAGGGAGTCACGGTCGCCACCAAGATGGGCCGCCGCGTCCCCCAGCGTCCCGAGTTCTACACGCTGGAGAACTTCCGCGCGTGGACCGACCGGTCCCGGGCCAACCTGGGCGTCGACACCCTCGACCTGGTGCAGCTCCACTGCCCGCCCACGATCGTGTACTCCACCGACGAGGTCTTCGACGCGCTGGACACCCTCGTCGAAGAGGGCCGCATCGCCGCCTACGGCGTCAGCGTCGAGACCCGGGAGGAGGCGCTGACCGCCATCGCCAGGCCGGGCGTGGCCAGCGTGCAGATCATCCTCAACATGCTGCGGCTCGGCCCGCTCAAGGACGTGCTGCCCGCCGCCCAGAAGGCCGGCGTGGGCATCATCGCGCGGGTCCCGCTCGCCAGCGGCCTGCTCTCCGGCAAGTACGACGAGCACACCGAGTTCCCCGAGAACGACCACCGCAACTACAACCGGACCGGCGCGGCCTTCGACGTCGGCGAGACCTTCTCCGGCGTCGACTTCGCCACCGGCCTGGCCGCGGTACGCGAACTGGCGCCCCTCGTCCCCGCCGAGGCCACCATGGCCCAGTTCGCACTCCGCTGGATCCTCGACCAGCCCGGCGTCAGCGTGGTCATCCCCGGCGCCCGCAACCCCCAGCAGGCCCGCGACAACGCCGCCGCGGCCGCCCTCTCCCCGCTGTCGGACGACACGCTGAACGCCATCCACCACATCTACGACTCCCTGATCGCCCCCCAGATCGGCGACCGCTGGTAGAACCAGGTCAGGACGTTCCGGTCATCACCGCGTGAAGCCGCAGGTAGGGCGCGGCTTCCGCGGGTCGGCCCTGACGCTCCAGGGTCCGGCCGAGCAGCAGGTAGGCGTACTCCTCGACCGGGTCGCGCTCCAGGATGAGGCGGAGTTCGGACTCGGCCCGGCCGAGCTGGGCCGAGTGGTAGTAGGCGCGGGCCAGCAGCAGCCGGGCCGCCAGGTCGCCCGGAGCCTCGGCCACGACCTCCGCCAGGATGCCCGCGGCTCCGATGTAGTCCTTGAGCTCGAAGAACAGGCGTCCGCGCTCGTACTCCGCGGCCAGGTTCATGTCACTCCTTTCCGGGGAGAGGTCCGTCGGCGTGCGGGACCCGCTCGTCGGGGATGACGCCCAGGCGGCCGGCCTGGTAGTCCTCCATCGCCTGGATGATCTCGGCGCGCGTGTTCATCACGAAGGGGCCGTAGTGCACGACCGGCTCGCGGATCGGCTGGCCGCCGAGCAGCAGCACCTCCAGGTTGGGCTCGGCCAGCGGCTGGGACGTGTCCGCGGCGAGGGTCAGCGACCCGCCCGCGCCGAAGACGGCCAGCTGGCCCTTCCGCACCGGCCGCCGCTCGGCGCCCACCGAGCCCTGTCCTGCCAGCACGTACGCGAGGGCGTTGAATCCGGGGTTCCACGGCAGCTCAAGCCGGGCGCCGGGGCTGATCGTGGCGTGCACCAGCGTGATCGGCGTGAACGTGATGCCCGGTCCGGCGTGCCCGTCCAGGTCGCCGGCGATCACCCGCAGCAGCGAGCCGCCGTCGTCCGAGGTGAGCAGCGACGCGGCGCGGGCGCGGATGTCCTGGTAGCGGGGCAGGTGGAACTTGTGCGCACGGGGCAGGTTGACCCAGAGCTGGATGCCGTGGAACAGGCCGCCCGAGACGACCAGGTGCTCCGGCGGCTTCTCGATGTGGAGCAGCCCTGATCCGGCGGTCATCCACTGGGTGTCGCCGTCGGAGATCGTGCCGCCTCCGCCGTGCGAGTCCTGGTGCTCGAAGATCCCGTCGATGATGTACGTGACGGTCTCGAACCCGCGGTGCGGGTGCCAGGAGGTGCCCTTGGGCTCGCCGGGGGCGTACTCGACCTCGCCCATCTGGTCCATGTGGATGAAGGGGTCCAGCATGGCCTGCGGTACACCGGCGAAGGCGCGGCGCACGGGGAAGCCCTCGCCCTCGAAGCCGCTGGGGGCCGTCGTCACCGAGCGCACGGGGCGCGGTGCGGCGACGGCCGGGTCCGGTACGGGAACACGTGGCAGCGTCAGGGTGTCGGCGGTGACGGCGGGCATGGCTACCCCTCCTAGTTGAAATTTCAAATACTGCCCCGTGGAACGACCGGGGGCAGCCGGGCATTCCCGCAGGGCGTACGGCGCGAATGTCCTGGTCAGCCTATGGAGTCACGATAATTCGGTTGCGAGGCCTCTTACGGTGGATGGATGGAGAATCTCCACGTGCGCCCGTGCCGTATCGAGGACGCGGCGGCCGTAGCCGATCTGATCAACGTCGTCCTGGAAGCGGGCGGCGCGCATGGCGGGCACGTGGCCGCCGAAGTCGAGGACGCGCTGAACAACGAGGTCAAGGACCTTGTCGCGGACACGCGCGTGGTCATCGACGCGGAAGGGCGGCTGGTGGCCGTCGCGCTGGTGCCGCACCCGCCCGAGGGCGGCGATCGGATCGAGCTGATCGGCGGGGTGCACCCTGACCGGCGCGGATCGGGGATCGGCCGGGAACTCCTGACCTGGCAGTTCGACCGGGCCGCGGCACACCACGCCAAGGTCGCGCCCGACATGGAATGGTCCGCCCAGGTCGCCGTCGGCGCCGACGACACCTCCGCGATCCGGCTGTTCGATCGCTTCGGGCTGACCGTGGGGCGATACTTCCTGCAGATGACCGCTCCCACCGCGTCCCCGCAGGTCGTGACACCCGCCGATGGCGTACGGATCGCGCCTTACCATCACGACCAGGAGCGCGAGGTGCATGCCGTGCACATGGCGGCGTTCCGGGAGCTCTGGGGGCATCAGGAACGCGGCTTCGAGCCTTGGGCGGCGCTGACCGTACGATCAGAGGCTTTTCTCCCCGAACTGTCCCGGCTGGCATTCTCCGACAACACGATCATCGGCTACGTCCTCACGTACGCCAGCCTGCCCGGCAAGCTCTACATCGGGCAGGTCGGCACCTCCGGATCCTGGCGCCGCCGGGGCATCGCGAGCGCATTACTCTCCGACATCCTGAGCGCGGCCCACCAGGCCGGCTACACCCACGCCACACTCGACACCGACGCCGACAACCCCACCGGCGCGAGCGGCATCTACACCAAGGTCGGCTTCGCCACCAACCAACGCGTCGTCATCTACCACAAATCCATCTGACGGCTCTGCCAGCCGAGACCGCAACCACAGCACCTGGCCGACCGAACCCCTGATATATTAATCTGAGTTCGTATATACAAGGGGGGCCGCCGTGACAAAGACCCTGATCGACCTCGATGACGAAGCTCTGGCCGAGGCCGCGAAACTGCTCGGCACCTCGTCCAAGAAGGACACCGTCAACGCCGCCCTGCGCGAGATCGTCGACCGGCGCCGACGGGCCGCCGCCATAGCCCGCATGCGTGAGATGGCGACCCAGGGAGAGATCGACTTCTCAGCCATCGAGAAGGGTGACGGCGCGCACCAGGCCGTCGCGTGACGGAACGCTATCTGATCGACACCAGCGCCCTGATCCGCTTCTACCGCGGCCAGGTCGGTTCGGAATGGGATCAGACAGTCGCTGCCGGGCTCGTCGGCATCTGCGAGCCGGTCAGACAGGAGTATCTCCGAGCGGCCGGCGGCCGGCCGGCCTTCTACGAAGCCGACAGCCTGCTCCAGGAAACCTTTCCGTATTACGCCATCCCCGATTCGGCGTGGGAAGAGACCAGCGGACTGCAGCGCGAACTCGCCGACAAGGGATGGCACCAATGCGCCTCTCCTGTCGATCTGCTCATCGCGGTAACGGCCCGGCATCACAGACTCACCGTCCTCCATGCGGACAACGACTTCGACACCATCTCCCGCCTGAGCGATCATCCGACGCGCTGGATCAGCTGAGCCCATCCCGGGTGCGATTCAGGACGACGCCCGGATGACGAGTTCGGCTGGGAGGACGATGGAGGCGAGTGGTCCGCCGCCCATGCGTTCGACGAGTAGGCGGGTCATGGCGTTGACCTGCTCGGCCACCGGGTGGCGTACGGTCGTGAGGGGTGGGTTGGTGAACTGGGCCGCTTCGAAGTCGTCGTAGCCGGCGATCGCGACGTCGTCGGGGACGCGGCGGCCTGCCTGGCGCAGGGCCTGGAGGGCGCCGATGGCCATGAGGTCGTTGGCGGCGAAGACGGCGTCGACGGCGGGTTCCTCGCGGAGCAGGCGGGTCATGGCGTCGGCGCCGGAGCGGCGGGAGAAGTCGCCGTAGATCACGATGGGGCGGTGCCCGGCGTCCGCGACGGCGCGGTGGTATCCGGCTAAGCGGTCCTGACCGGCGATCATGTCCTGCGGGCCGGCGATGGTGGCGACCCGTCTGCGACCCCGGTTGATCAGGTGGTTGACGGCGAGCCGGGCTCCGGCGGGGTTGTCGTTGTCGGCGTACGCGAGGGGAACGGAAACCGCGGGCCTGCCGTACGACACGACGGGCACGCCGATCCGGTCGATGGCTCCCGGCAGCGGATCGTCGTCGTGCATCGAGACGAGCATGACGCCCTCGACGTGGCCGCCGGCGACGTACCGTTCGATGCGGGCGGCGCTGCCGGCGCCGTTGGCGAGCATCAGCACGACGTGCCGGTCGACGTCGCCGAGTTCCCGGCTGACCGACCGGCTCACCAGGGAGAACAGCGGGTCTTCGGAGAAAACCCGCGACAACGGCTCACACACCACCAGCGCCACGGATCCACGCACGCCGGCCACCTTCCCGAGACTCTCCAGAGAGCGATTTCCTGCACAGGTTTGCCCGTCTGCCTCGGTAAGTCAAGGCCCCATTTTGCCGACCAGTACGTTTGAGAGAGCGCTCTCAAAATTTGCACCGAACCTATTGACCATTGTTAGACCCGCGGAGCACAGTGTCGGCCAGATCGATCCGCCGAGGGCGGCGTCATCCCCACCCCGTCAGGGGCCGTCTCCAGCGGCCTCTCCGCGAGGCTGCCCGGGATCCGTCACCGGCGCCGCCAGGCAGCGGATCAGAGATGAGGGTCATCATGTTCACCGTCCGCCGGCGATTACTCGTCGCCGCAGTCGTGGCGGCCACGGCGCTGTTCGGCGTCCCGGCCGCCGCGTCGGTCCCGTCCACGCCTTCAGGCTGGTCGCTGGTCTGGGCCGACGACTTCACCGGCTCCGCGGGGTCGTTGCCGTCGTCGAGCAACTGGATCATCGACACCGGGTACGGCTACTCGGGCGGCCCCTCCAACTGGGGCACCGGCGAGATCCAGCAGTACACCTCCAGCACCCAGAACCTGAGCCTCGACGGCAGCGGCAACCTGCGCATCACCCCGATCAAGAGCAGCTCGGGCGCCTGGACCTCCGGACGCATCGAGACCCGCCGCGCCGACTTCAAGCCCTCCCCCGGCGGCATCCTGCGCATCGAGGGCCGCATCCAGATGCCCAACGTGACCGGCGCCTCCGCGATGGGCTACTGGCCGGCGTTCTGGTCGCTCGGCGCGCCGTACCGGGGAAATTACTGGAACTGGCCCGGTATCGGCGAGCTCGACATCATGGAGAACGTCAACGGCGTCAACGCCGTCTGGGGCACCCTGCACTGCGGCGTCAACCCCGGCGGTCCCTGCAACGAGACCAACGGCCTGGGCGCCAGCCGGGCCTGCCCGAACTCGAGCTGCCAGTCGGCGTTCCACACGTACCGGCTCGAATGGGACACCAGCATCTCCCCGAACCAGATCCGCTGGTACGTCGACGGCATCCAGTTCTTCAGCGTCACCCAGAACCAGTTCGACTCCACGACCTGGTCGAACATGACGTCCCACAACGGGTACTTCCTGCTGCTCAACGTGGCCATCGGCGGCGCCTTCCCCAACGGCGTGGCGGGGTACGGCACCCCCACCTCATCCACTGTCTCCGGCAAGCCGATGCTGGTCGACTACGTGGCGGTCTGGCACAGCGGCGGCGGCACGACCAACCCCAGCCCGACCCCGACTCCCACCCCGACCGGGGGCAGCGGCGTCAACGCCCGATCGACGATCCAGGCCGAGGCGTACCAGGCGCAGAGCGGCACCCAGCTGGAGACGACCACCGACAGCGGCGGCGGCCAGAACGTCGCCTACATCTCCAACGGCGACTACCTGCGCTTCGACAACGTCAACTTCGGCACCACAGCCGCCCGCCAATTCAAGGCGAGAGTCGCCTCCGGCGCGACGGGCGGCATCAGCGGCCTCATCCAGGTACGCCTCGACAGCCCCACCGCCACCCCCGTCGGTGACCTGTCGGTCGGCAACACGGGCGGCTGGCAAACCTGGAAGACGATCCCCGCCAACATCAGCGGCGTGACCGGCACCCACACGGTCTACCTGACCTTCAGCAGCGGCCAACCGGCCGACTTCGTCAACCTCAACTGGCTCACCTTCGCGAACTGACCCCCGACGGCCCCGGCCAGCGCGGCGCCGCTGGCCGGGGCCACACGCATTCACGAGTGCATGCAGACTGCATGCTATAGTGGATGCATGGGAACCATACAGATTCGGGATGTCCCGGACGGAACAGAGCGGATCTTGAAGGCGCGGGCCGAGCGAGAAGGGAAGTCACTGGCGGCCTACGTGCGTGATCTCCTCAACGAGGAGGCGGCCACTCCGGCGCTGGACGAGGTGATGGCCAAGATCGCCGCCGACGAGCCGGTGCCGTATGACCCCGACTTCGTTCGCGAGACGATGCGCGAGGGGCGTCGGTGAGTCTGGTCGTCGACACCTCGATCGTCTTCCGCCTCCTGGCGAACGTGAAAGGCGATGACCTTCTCCGTCACAGGCTCGCCCGTAAGGTGCACGCTCCGGCGTTGATAGATGTCGAGATCGCCTCGGTTGTCCGCGGCCATGTGATCACCAGCAAACCCGAGGTCCACATCTCCGAGAAGCGCGCTCAGATCATGCTGGAGCGGTACTCCCAACTCAAAATCGTCCGCCATCCCATGCAGCCGCTCCAATCACGCGTCCTGGAACTGCGAAACAACCTCACCGCCTACGACGGCATGTACGTGGCCCTGGCCGAACTACTGGGAGTACCGCTCCTCACCGACGACGCCAAATTCGCCGGCTCAACCGGCCACCGAGCCGAAATCCACCGCTACCCGCCGCCACTGACGTAGATGGCGGAAGCCCCGCCAGGTGACCCGGCAGGGCTTCCGGTGATCGACGTGCCTCAGTTGAAGGGGTTGTCGTAGAAGGCGGAATTGGTGTGGTACGTGCTGTTCGGAGGGTTGAAGCGCACTCCGTCGACCGTGAGTGTCACGTTGTTGACGGTGCCGCCGGGTGTCACCTCACCGCTGATGAGGTAGGCCGGGTTCTGGCATTGGGGGATCGTCACCTGGGTTCCGCCGCCCAGGTACAGGTAGGTTCGCGCGCCGCCGTTGACGGACGCGAACAGGTTGGGACGGGTGTAGCTGGACTGCCAGCACATCGCGATCGAGTAGCGGTACTTGGCGTTGCCGTCGTCGAACGCGATCGTTCCGTACGCCCCGGACAGCTTGACGCCTTGACCCCATACGTCGATGTTGACCGTCATGTCGGATCCGTACGTGGCGTGCGCCGGGGCGACGGGCACCACGAGGGCGGCGACCGCCATCAGAGCAATCGTGAGGAGCCGTGAAAAACGTGCCACCAATTTCACCCTTTCTCCGATGGATAGCGCTTTGAGGCGATTATTTTGGTGGGCTTTCGGGCTGTCCAGTTACCACTTATGGACAAATATGTAACTTATTTTAAGTCGGGATGTTAGTCCATAACACGTGTTTGGTGACCTCCCAAACCTCGGTGGCGCAGCACTCGGAGGGATGGACATGGCTTCGCGAATGTGCGGGGACCCCAGTCCCAATTCTGGCAGCTCGCAGGAATTGATGTCCGCCCTAATTAACCCTTCCGAGCCCGCCAGCGCCTGACGGGCTCGGAAGGCGATCAAATGAACACGGACTTTCAGCCCCACCCCCGGCAGTGAGCCTGCTGGGGGAGGCACAGGCGCTTTGAACTGGATGCCGCCGAGCCGAAGCCCGGCGTACTGGGCTATGTGAAGGTCAGGTGCCGGGTGTGCAGACCGCGTACACGACGACGCCGAATGTGATGGGGGAAGTGTTCTTGAAGAACACCCACCAGTTGTTCGGGCTGGTCGTCGCCCCAGGGACGGAGAACCATTCGAGGCGCACGTTCGCGCCGCCGTACGCGAATCCGCCGCCGGTGGCCACCTGGCCGGCCGGGCAGTTCGCCTTGATGCTGGGCGACTGTCCCGGCGCGATGGTGCCGGGCGCGCCGATGATCGTGTTGCTGGGCAGGGTGGCGCAGACCGCGTACGAGCGGATGGTTCGCGTGACGCCGGTGACGTTGAAGGCGTCCGCCTTCCAGCCCTGGCCTGACGGGCCGTTCATGACGGGGGTGATGTTCGGGTTCGCGCTGGCCATGCCGTTGGCGGTGTCGAACGCGAAGCCGCCACCCGTGAGGCGACGCCCGGAGGGACAGGCCGCGGTCGCGCTCGCGCTGATGCCGGCGGGGACACTCGCGGCGGCGTTCGCGATCACGCGACCCGTGACGGTGGCGCACACGACCCACGGGTAGATGTGGAGCGCGATGCTGCCGGTGTTCCACGCGTGCACCCGCCATCCGTTTCCGTCCGGACGGGACACATCGACGAGAATGCTGCTGTCCTGCTTGTCGTAGCCGCCTCCCACAGCCGTTTTCCCACTCGGGCACGTGGCGACTCCATGCCCGGAGGCACCCGGAGCGATCTGCACGACGCCCCCGGATCCCGTGACCGTGTTGACGAGCGCGGCTTGTGCGGGGGATGCGGCCAGAGCCGGGAGCAGCGCCATCACGGTGACGGCGATGGCTGCGCGGGCGATCCAGCGTAACGATGACAGCCTCATGCGAATCTCCTCTTCGACGTACGGGACAGGGGCGACCGATAACGGCATCACCGCGACCTTTCGGCCTACGGCGATGCCGTATGCGACTGCGGCCCCTCGCACCAGTACGTCCGGTTACGAGATCAGCACATACGGCCATTTGAATGTTGTTGCGCACAACGTAACTCCGCTCCTACCTCTTTGCAATAGGCGAGTTTCTCGCCTCCAAGTGGACGACTTGCGGGGTGACGCGCCCTCTCACGAACCCATCCAGGGGCGTTTCGGTCTCTTCGGCAGGCGGAGCATTAGTCTTCTGGAGAGCCGCGTGTGAGCGATGGTTTCCGCCTTCGGCAGCCCTTGGTCCGCCCCTTCTTTTGGGTGAACTTTTATGCCGCACATCATGATTTGTGCGGTAGGAAAGCACCGTGACTGGCGATCTGCGACATGACCGTCGACGGGGAGTTCATATTTCCCGGCCCATGAAGATCTTGTTGAGTTCTCTGGCGGCCGGAGCGGGGTTCGGCGCTGCGACCTCTCTTGTCAACGCCATCTCCCACTCCTACGCCGACCTGGAAAGCAGTGCGTACACCACCAGCGGGTGGTCAGTCGCGGAGATCATGAGCGTCCTGCTCGACTCCGGCTGGGCGTGGGCGGGCTTGGCGGTGGCAGTGGGGTGGCTGGTCACACGCCCCGGTGAGCGTGGGGCCGCGGCGCTGACGCACGGTGCTGCCGCTGGCGTGTTGGCCCTGATCGCGGCCGTAGCCGTCTACGGCGCCGTGGACATCATTCGTAACGACGCACCTATCGCCTGGTACCTGCCCGAAGCGATTGTGTGGTGGATTAGTAGCGTGATCTTGGGAGGACCCCTGGGGGCCGTCGGGGCTTGCGCCAGGCAACCGGGCGTACTCGGCTTGCTCGCGCGATTGACCGTGCCGGTCGGGGCCACCGTTCAGATGATCCTTCTCCCGCCCGGCAGGAACGAGGTGGTCAGGGTCATCGGACAGACCGTCGTATGGACGGCGGCCGCCGTCAGCATCGGCATCGTCGTGGTCCACTACCTCTTCGCGACGCGACGCCGACGCTCAGAATCCGCAGATAGACCCGCATCGACGTCCACGAAGCATTCCTCGACGTAAGCCTGCGCCCTTGATCTCCAAGCGCCAGTGAGGAGCGCTTGGGCGGAATCCTGACCTGCCTGAGCTAAGGCTCGATCAGATTGTCGGTGCCGGGTTGTAGCTTGCCTCTGAAGTTACGGGCCACCGTCATGGAGGTTGATTGTGAGCTGGGATGTGCTGGTGCTGAAGATCTCGGGCGAGGCCTTCACCGTCGACGAGTTGCCCGAGGACGACGTTCTGGACGCGATCGGTCCGTTGCCAGAGGTGCTCGATCGGCTGCGGGAACAGTTGCCTGGGGTCGATCTGTCAGATCCGGAATGGGGCCATTTAGAGGCGGCGACATGGTCGATCGAGCTGAACGTCGGCGATGACGATCCGGTGAAGTCGGTGATGCTCCATGTCCGAGGTACCGGCGATGATGTGGTGCCGGTCATCACGGAGATGGCTGAGATGCTCGGCTGCCGAGCATTCGATATCACTACCGAGAGGTTCCTGCACGCGGGAGACACAGCTGGTTGGCATGCCTTCCAGGAGTATCGGAATGGGATCGTCAGCCGGCCCGCCTAGCGATCTGGCTCAGGTCTGCATGGAGCGTCCGAGCGCGAGTAGCTGGCCCAGCACGAGGCCGACCGGCTCGCTGCCGGTCGTTGATCACGCAGGACGCGCCCTTGTTCAGGCTCGTCAATATTTGGGCAGGTTCCCGCCCTCACTATTCAGAGGCGAGCCGTCGAAGGCGGTGTTCGTCAATGTCACGCGCAACCGGGAGGCGATATCGGTTCGGCATATTGCTCGAACAAGATGAGCCGCTGACGATGAGCGCATGGACTGGTCCGCGTTCATGCCAGCGGTTTCTCGCTCACGGGCGTCGCGGTAGGTACGGCTGGGTCGCTGTTCGCCGCCTACCTGGTCTGGAAGTCCCGGCACAATGCGACCGCTCTTGGCGGATGAGCGCGCCGTCAACGGCTACGTGGAACCCGGCGGCTCCCACTCGGCGGCGGCGATGAGCGACACCCCCGAGCATCGCCAGGAACGTCCACGGCCCCGTCAAGCTACAAGGCTCATCAGCGAAAGCGACCGACACCAGCGTGGACCACAGCGAACCGAGCCGCGCGCACCAGGCGGTCAACCGGGACCCGGGCAGCCCCAGCGCGGCGATCCCGATGCCTGTCACGTCTGCGCGCATCGGGCATCGGCGGCCGATATCGGCTTCGTCATAAACTGGAGGTCGCGTCGAGTCAGGAGCGGGTGGGGAAGGATGCGGGAGTTCATGCGCGGGGCGGTGCGGCTGCACATCCTGCACCACGCCGCCGAGCAGGACATCCACGGCGCGTGGATGACCGAGGAGCTCAAACGGCACGGGTACGCGATCAGCCCCGGCACGCTGTATCCGACGTTGCACCGACTGGAGGCCGATGGGCTGCTGGTCTCGCGGCAGGAGGTCGTCGAAAGCCGCACGCGTCGGGTTTATCGGGCGACTGAGGCGGGCCGTACTGCGCTGGAGCAGGATCGTGCGGCGTTGTCGGAACTGGCCCGCGAACTGCTACCCGAGGGCGAAAGGCCGCCGAGCCCGGCCTGACCAGAGACGATCTGCCAGGGGCGCATCATCTCGTTGTCCTCGTGTTCCAGCATGTGGCAGTGCTGGATTGACGTGGCGGGGAAGGCGCTAGCCGTACCCGGAATGCCGGAAATGGCCCGGGTAAGCCGAACTGGAGGACGATTCGGGTGACCATGTCGGGCATGGCCACCGTGGCGTCCAGCCAGCCCTGCTCGTGGGACTCCAGCGGGATCACCTCGCCCTTCAGGACCGGTCTGGCGCCCCGCCGAGATCCACTTCGTGTAGGCCGCCCGGTACGCGGTGGTGTCGCCGCGGCAGTCAGCCCCGCCCCACTCACCACGCTCTGCACCCATTCAACTACCTCACGACAATTAGGATGAACAATCCGAAAAGGCGCGGTGTCGCCATGCCACTGTCCCGGCCGCAGGGAACTCCCCACTGCTATCGTCGGTCGATATCGGCCCACGAGAGGGAGGGCCGAGCCCCCGAAGGGACCACCGTGAGCCAGGACCAGCCCGACCCGGTGATGGACCGTCGCCGTCTGCGCGAGGTGACGCTGGTCTTCCTCAAATTGGGCGTCATCGCCTTCGGCGGCCCGGCCGCGCACACCGCGATGATGCGCGACGAACTGGTACGCCGCCGCGGCTGGGTGAGCGACCAGCGATTCGTCGACCTGATGGGCGCCACCAACCTCATCCCCGGCCCCAACTCCACCGAACTGGCCATTCACCTGGGCTACGACCGGGCCCGCTGGCGCGGCCTGATCATCGCCGGGGTCTGCTTCATCGTCCCGGCCGCGCTCATGGTGACCGCCCTGGCGTGGGCGTACGTGACCTACGGCAGCACGCCCGAGGTCGAGGGCATTTTGTACGGCGTCGTCCCCGCCGTCATCGCGATCATCGTCCACGCGCTGTTCGGCCTGCTCCGTACCGCCATCAAGAGCATCTGGCTCGCCGTGCTGGCGGTCGCCGCACTCGCCGCCTACCTGCTGGGCGTCAACGAACTGCTGATCCTGGCCGCCGGCGCCCTGCTGGCCGCCGCCGCCCAACTCGCCCACCGCCTGCGGACCGACCGACCCCAGGCCCTCCTCGCCCTCCCCCTCCTCGGCCAGCTGACCGGCGGCTCCCCCGTCTTCCCCGACCCGACCGGCGCCCAGCTCACCCAGCTGTTCCTGACCATGCTGAAAATCGGCTCCGTCCTGTACGGCAGCGGCTACGTGCTCCTCGCCTTCCTGCGCGGCGACTTCGTGGAACGCCTCGGCTGGATCACCAACCAGCAACTGATCGACGCGGTCTCCATCGGCCAGGTCACCCCCGGCCCCGTCTTCACCACCGCCACCTTCCTCGGCTACCTCGTCGCCGGGCCCCTCGGCGCGTTCCTGGCCACCGTGGCGATCTTCCTGCCGTCCTTCCTGTTCGTCGGCCTGCTCACCAGACTCACCGACAGACTCCGCGCCAGCGACTGGACCTCCGCCCTGCTGGACGGCCTCAACGCCGCCGCCCTGGCCCTCATGGCCGGCGTGTCCTACCAACTCGGCACAACGGCGATCATCGACCCCCTCACCGGGGCGATCGCGCTGGTCACCCTGGCGCTGCTGTGGAAGACCAAGCTCAACAACGCCTGGTACATCGCCGCGGGAGCCGCCATCGGCCTGGCCCACACCTTGCTCACCTGAGAGCAGGTAACAACAACCGACGCCCGGTAAAGCCAGGAACACGGGGACAAGAAAGTGGGTCCGAACAACCTGAAGCGCCGCCGTTCAGACCCACATGACGCATTCACAGCAAGATTGTTAGCGTCCTTGGGCTCCCTCGCCGCGTACGCGAATCACGCGATCCGGCGTTCCAAGGCCCTCCGTTCGGATCCATCCTCGCCCGCGCACATACCCGGCCGCGATGAGGGCCTCACGCTGCGATCGGGAGCGGCCCCGTCGCCGGTGGTCTCCATCCACAGGTCAAGTCCTCGGCGTACCGGATGCGATTCGAGCCGGGCGAGCACAATGCGCTGGCCTTCGCCGAGGAGGTCGTCCTGTTCGTGCCAGTCGTCAAGGAACACCGAATGAGCGTAGATCCTTCACGGCAGCAGGAAGAGAATGGTGAGTCCGATGACGCCGTCGATCACGCCGCACCATTCGGCGTACGCAACTATCTGGCGGCCGCGATGACCAAGCTGGGCGTTCCCACCAGGGCCGAGGCCGTACGGATCGCCCACGAGCACGGCTGGCTGTGATCCCGCGCCGCCTACAAACAAGATCGTGCCAAGTATTGGCAGCGCGGTACGTGTCACATCCCCTCTGGTGATCCACTCACGCGAACCTGCGGTGTGGTGCCAGCGCCGATCCTCCGGCGCTGGTGGACGGACGAAGTCCGCCCATCGAGAGGAACATCATCATGAAGCACATCCGCAGGATGCTCTACCCGGTTGCCGCCCTGGCGGCGACGGCCCTGCCGCTGACGCTGCCCGATGTGGTGCTGGCCGGCACCGCGCCGGCCCAGGCGTACGCCGGCCCGGCCCGGCTACCGGATCCGGCCACATGTCCGGAGCGAGTGGCGCTGGTCAACGGCGGCTTCGAACAGCCCGTCGTCACCGGCGGGGCGTGGGCTTCGTTCCCCGATGCCTCGCAGAGCCGCCCGAACGCGGTGCCGGGCTGGCGGACGACCTCCACCGATCATCTGATCGAGATCTGGAGCACCCGGATGGGCGTCCCGCCCGTCGAGGGCAACCAGTTCGCCGAGTTGAACGCCACCCAGGTCGCGACCCTGTACCAGGATCGGCCGACCACGCCGGGGCAGAAGCTGTACTGGCGGCTGTCCCACCGCGGCCGTCTCGGGACCGACACGCTGGCGCTGGACATCGGTGATCCCGCGGGCCCGGCCCAGCAGGCGATCGCCTCCGACGGCACCACGAAGTGGGGCACGTACACCGGCACCTACACCGTGCCCGCCGGGATGACGACCACCCGGTTCGCCTTCCGTTCCGTCTCCGCCACCGGGGGGAACCCCACGTACGGCAACTTCCTCGACGACGTCTTCTTCGGCACCGCGCCGTGCGTGGTCGTGAACAAGACCGCCAGCCCGCGGGGGCCGGTGAACGTCGGCGAGGAGATCACCTACCGGCTGACCGCCGTCAACAGGGGCGGCGACGCGGCGGGCGACGTCCGCCTCACCGACACCGTCCCGGCGGGGACCGCCTTCGTGCCCGGCTCGCTCCAGATCGTCGACGGCCCCGGCAGCGGCGCCAAGACCGACCAGGCCGGCGACGACCAGGCCGAGTTCGACCCCGCCACCGGCAAGATCACCTTCATGCTGGGGGACGGGGGGCGGCTGCCCGACAGTGACGCCCTGCCCGACGGCACCACGGTCGAGTTCCGGGTCAAGGTCGGCCTGGCCGCCGCGGGCAAGCAGGTCGCCAACCAGGGCACGGTCACCTATGAGAACCGGCTCGGCGCCGAACCCGAACCGCTGACCTCCACCAGCGGCGACACCGTCACCGAGGTCAACCCGGCCGTCGACCTGAGCGTGGTCAAGACCGCCGAGCGGACCCGGGTCGCCGCCGGCGGAATGATCATCTACCACGTGGCCGTCCGCAACGCCGGGCCGAACGACGCCACCGGCGTCGTGGTCGAGGACCCGCTGCCGGCCGGGCTCGCCCTCCTGTCGGCCACGTCCACCACCGGCACGTACGCCGAGGACACCTGGACGGTCGGCACGCTCCCCGCCGGCGCCACGGCCACGCTGACCGTTCGGGCCAAGGCGACCACAGTTGCCGAAACGGTCAACACCGCCACCGCGAGCGCCACGGAACTGGACCTCGACCCGTCCGACAACAGCGACAGCGTCAGGGTCTGCGTCGATCCGGCACCCACCTGCCCGTACTGCACGCCGCAGCACAGCGTTCTGGGCACCCTGCTGCGCGGCAGACCGCACGCGTTGCTCGTCAAATGAACCAGCGCCGGTCCAGACGGGAATCGTCTGGACCGGCGCGGTATCGGGCTAGGCCGGGATCATGCGCGGGTCCATCGCTGGTTGGCGCTGCCGTTGCAGCTGGCGATGGTCACGGTGCTGCTGTTGCTCGTGCCGGTCACGTTCAGGCACAGGTTGTTGGCTCCGTTGGTGACGGTGCCGTTGCTGTTGAACGTCCACTGCTGGTTGGTGTTGGTGTGGCAGTCCCACAGCTGGACGCGGGTTCCGGACCCGGCGCCGGTCGGGGAGTCCAGGCACTTGCCGAGGATCTGCAACTGCCTGCCGGAGGTGTAGGCGAACCGCTGGTTGGCGTTGGTGTGGCAGTCGTAGATCTGGAACAGGGTGCCGTTGGCGCTGGCGCTGTTCGGTGAGTCCACGCAGCGGCCCGCCCCGTCGTTGCGCAACCGGAACGACGTCGAGGGACTGACCGACGGGCTCGGGCTCGGGCCCGAACTCGGCGAGACCGACGGGCTGGGGCCGACGGTCGGGACGGCGTTGAGGGCGTTGAGGACGGCGGTGTACGCCGGCTTCTTGTTGCCGCCGCTGAACAGCAGCGGGGTGTCACCCGAACGCCACGAGTCCTGGTCGCGTACGCCCCACACGGTGATGCCGGTACAGCGCGGCACGGCCAGGCAGTCGTTGGTCACCGCGGCGTACGTGGTCGCCGAGGCGCCCTGGATGTCCAGCTCAGTGATCTGCACGTCCACGCCGAGGGCGGCGAAGCTGGAGATCGTGGTACGGAAGTTGCTGTTGTACGGGCTGCCGCTGTTGAAGTGCGCCTGCAGACCGACACAGTCGATCGGCACCCCACGCTGCTTGAAGTCGCGCACCATGTTGTAGACGCCCTGCGTCTTGGCCGCGTTCCAGTTGTCGATGTTGTAGTCGTTGTAGCAGAGCTTGGCGGCCGGGTCGGCGGTCCGCGCGGTGCGGAAGGCCACCTCGATCCAGTCGTTGCCGGTGCTCTGCAGGTTGGAGCTGCGGCGTCCGCCGCT
>NZ_BOOA01000078.1 GCF_016862995.1 Acrocarpospora phusangensis | reverse complement strand
TGGACCGGGGTCGGACCGCATGGCAGTCGAACCAGGTCGCGACGCGCGGGGTGGAACGGGGTTTCAGGACCGCATGGGAATTGGGTGGCAGGGCCGCGATCCGTGGACCGACTCGCCGTCCCAGGGTTATGGCACGAGGCCGGGGCAGGGCCCGCAGGTCCGTGGCAGGGGAACCGAAGCGCAGTCCCAGGGGCATCGTGCGGAGCACGGCGCCGAATCCGGGACATATGCCGGGCAAGGGGCGGAGCCTTGGGGACATCGTGCCGGTGACGGCTGGCGGCGCGCGCCGCAGTCGGCCACGTCAACGGGAGGGGCGGAGCCCTGGGGACATAGTGCCGAGGATGGAGCTGAGTCCCGGGGGCATCGTGCGGAAAACGGGGTGGATCCCGGGATGCGTCAAGCCGGAGGAGGGGCAAAGTCCGGGGTGCAGCGTGCCAGGGGAGCGACGGAGGCTGGGGTGCGGCCGGGCGGGGGACGGGCGGAGCCCAAGGGATGGCCGTCGGGGGGCGGGGCGGAGCCCCGGGGGGAGACAAAGGGTGGGTGGGTGGGGAGAGCCACTGGACGAGGCGTGACGAAGCGGGGTGGGCATCGGGATCTGGTGGCTGCGGAAGAAGGGGAGGAGGGGAGTGTTCGGGTCATCCTGGCGGACAGTGAGAGCCAGGAGGCCGCGGTGGTGGCGGACGTGTTGCGTCGGGCTCATCTGCTTGACGGAGTGCCGTGGTCCCGGATGGCGGTGTTGGTGCGGAGCGCCACGCGTCAGGTGCCGGTTCTGCGCAGGGCGTTGCTGACAGTCGGTGTTCCGGTGGTGGTCGCGGGGGACGAGGTTCCGCTGATCCAGGAGCCGGGGGTTCGTCCGTTGGTGACGTTGCTCCGGGCGGCCGTACGACCATCGGCTCTTGATGTCGCCACAGCGGAGGAGTTGCTGACGGGTCCCGTGGGGGCCACCGACATGATCGGTGTACGACGGCTCCGCCGCGCCCTCCGAGTCGCCGAGAACGAGGCGTTAGCCGCCGCAGCCCAGGGCGACCCCGTCATCGTGGGCGACCCATCCCCGGAACCCGCCCGGTCCGCCACCACGGAAAAGGAGTCGGCCCGCCCCGCCCCGACAGAAGAGGAGCCCGCTCAGCCCGCCACGACCGAAGCGGACGACGAAGAAGCACGGCAGCCGATGCTTCCCTTCGGAATGCGGTCCTCGGATGAGATGCTGATCGCCGCACTGCGGGACGAGCGCGAACTGGCACTCCTGGAACCCCACGTCGCCGCCCCCGCCGAACGCGTCGCCAAACTCCTGAAGGTGGCCCGCGAAGCCGCCCGCAAATCACAGACAGCCGAAGAAGTCCTCTGGGACGTCTGGCAAGCCTCCGGGCTCTCCGACAGATGGACCTCGACCAGCCTCGCCGGCGGCCCCCGAGGCGCCCAAGCCGACCGCGACCTCGACGGCGTCGTCTCCCTCTTCGACTACGCCGCGAAATTCGTCGACCGCCTCCCCAAAGCCGGCATAGAAGTCTTCCTGGACGACCTGGTGGCCCAGGAAATCCCCGCCACCTCCCTGGCGGCACAGGCCCCCGACGGCGAAGCGGTCCGCATCCTCACCGCCCACCGCTCCAAGGGCCTCGAATGGGATGTCGTAGTCGTCGCCGGCGTACAGGAAGGCGTCTGGCCCGACCTGCGCCTCCGCGGTTCCCTCCTCGGCACGGAAACACTCGTAGAAGTCTCCGACGGCTCCCCCCTGGACGGCACGGACGCCGTGAAAGCCGCCCTGGGCAGCAAGATGCTCTCCGAAGAACGCCGCCTCTTCTACGTAGCCGCCACCCGAGCGAGACGAAAACTGGTCGTCACCGCCGTCGGCGGCGAGGACGCCGAGGAACGCCCCTCCAGGTTCCTCTCCGAACTCATGCCCGGCGAACTCGAAACAGCCACCGTGGACGACCGCGCCCGCTGGCTGAGCATGCCCGCCCTGGTCGCCGACCTCCGCGCCACCGTCTGCGACCCCTCCCGCCCGGAACCCCTCCGCCGCGCCGCCGCCCGCCACCTGGCCCGCCTGGCCGAGGCGAACATCCCCGGCGCCGACCCCAAGACCTGGTACGCCCTGACCGAACTCTCCGACGACCGCCCCCTGGCCTGGCCCGACGACATCGTCAGCATCTCCCCGTCGGCCGTCGAGAACTTCACGAAATGCAGCCTCCGCTGGGTCCTGGAGACGGCCGTCGGCGCGGGCAGCGCCAGCGTCTCCCAGAGCCTAGGCACGATCATCCACGCCATCGCCGTCCTCGCCGCCGAGGACAACCCCGTCGACGCCCTCAACAGCCGCCTGGACGACATCTGGCACGAACTCGACTTCGGCGGCCTCTGGTTCAACCGCAAGCAGCGCCACGTCGCCGAGCAGATGGTCGAACGTTTCCTCCGCTGGCACGCCGAGAATCCCCGCGAGCTCATCGCCCCGGAGGAGGCGTTCACGGCCGTCGTCTCCGAGAACGTCATCATCAAGGGCCGCGTGGACCGCGTCGAACGCGACGGCGAGGGCCGCGCCGTGATCATCGACATCAAGACCGGGTCCAGCAAACCCAAGGACGACGAGCTCAACCGCCATCCCCAGCTCGGCGTCTACCAGCTCGCCACCCTGCTGGGCGCGTTCAAACGCCACGGCCTGGTGGAACCCGGCGGCGCCGCTCTCGTGCAGCTGGGCAAGGCGGCCGGCAAGGACGCCAAGGAGCAGCGGCAGGGCGCGCTCAGCGACGACGCCGAGCCCGGCTGGGCTGAGGACCTGGTCACCACGGTGGCCGCCGGCATGTCCTCCCAGCTCTTCGTGGCCAAGGTCAACGACGGCTGCCGTACCTGCGCCGCCAAGATCTCCTGCCCGGTCAACGACAGCGGAGGCCAGGTGTGCTGACCCCCGACGAGCTGGCCGCCAAGCTCGGCGTGCTGCCGCCGACCCCCGAGCAGGCCACGGTGATCGAGGCCGACCGGGAGCCGATGGTGGTCATCGCCGGCGCGGGCTCCGGCAAGAGCGAGACCATGGCCGGCCGCGTGGTCTGGCTGGTCGCCAACGGGTACGCCAGGCCGGAGCAGATCCTGGGCCTCACCTTCACCCGCAAGGCGGCGGGCGAACTGGCGGAACGGGTGCGCAAACGCCTGACCGGCCTGGTCTCGGCGGGCCTGATCGCCGACCTGGAGAGCGAGCCCACGGTCTCGACCTATCACGCGTACGCGGCCCGCCTGGTCACCGACCACGCCCTGCGCGAGGCGATGGAACCCACGATGCGCCTGGTCACACCCGCAGTGGCCTGGCAGCTGGCCTCCCGCGTGGTCGGCCAGTACGACGGCCCGATGGACCACATCGACCTGGGCCCGGCCAGCGTGACGGCCGCCGTGCTCGAACTGGCCGGGGAGCTCTCCGAGCACCTGCGCGGCGTCGACGACGTGTACGCCACCGGCGACTGGCTGAAGGAACGCCTGGCCGCCCTCCCCGGCCGGATCACCCTCCCGCAGCAGAAGCCCGTGAAGGTGCAGGTCATCCGGGAGCAGCTGCTTCCGCTGGTCCAGGCGTACCAGCGGGTGAAGCGGAACCGGGAGGTCATCGACTACGGCGACCAGATGGCGCTGGCCGCGCGGATCGCGGCGAACCATCCCGAAGTGGGGCAGCTGGAGCGGGAGCGGTTCACGATCGTGCTCCTGGACGAGTACCAGGACACCAGCCACGCCCAGCTGGTGCTGCTGCGCGCCCTGTTCGGCGGCGGCCACCCGGTTACGGCGGTCGGCGACCCCTGCCAGTCCATCTACGGCTGGCGTGGCGCCTCCGCCGGCAATCTGACCCGTTTCCCCGAGGATTTCCGTACCACGCGGGGCGAGTCGGCCCCCGTCCGGCAGCTCTCGGTCAGTTTCCGCAACGGCGAGCGCATCCTGGACGTGGCCGCCCGGGTCCAGGCCGACCTGCGCCGGGAGGCGGCCGAGGTGCCCGTCCTGGTCCCGGGCGAGAACCGCGCCGACCGGGGCCGGGTGATCTGCGCCTTCCACGAGACCGCCGAGGACGAGGCCGCCTGGATCGCCGACGGCATCGCCGGCACGCTCGGCCAGGAGACCGCGCCCGACGGCCTCCCGTGGGGGGAGGGCGAACGCGCGAAGGCCAAATCCAGCCTGTACGGCGGCCCGTATGCCGTACAGCCGCAGGACGTGGCGATTCTGGCGCGCAAACGTTCGCAGTTCCCCGCGATCCGGCGAGCGCTGGAAGCGCGTGACATTCCGGTGGAGGTGGTGGGCCTGGGCGGTCTGCTCACCGTGCCGGAGGTCGCCGACATCGTGGCCACGCTCCGCGTCATGTACGACCCGAGCGCCGGCGACGCGCTCGTCCGGCTGCTGGCGGGACCCCGCTGGCGGATCGGCCCGGCCGACCTGAAGGTCCTGGGCGAGCTGGCCAGGGATCTCAACCGCGACGCCGCGTACCGGCCGAACCAGGACCCGCTGGAGCAGGTCGTCGCCGACCTGGAGGCCGAGCGGGGCAGCCTGATCGACGCGCTCGACGAGCTGCCCGACCAGGAGGAGTGGCGGGCCCGATTCTCCGAGCGTGCCCGGGAGCGCCTGCCCGCGCTGGCCCTGGAGCTGCGCCTGCTGCGCTCGCACGCCGCGCAGCCGCTGCCCGACCTGATCGGCGAGGTGGAACGCCGGCTCGCCCTGGACGTGGAGGTGGCCAGCCGGGGCGGCAGCCCGCTGGCCGCCCGCGCCGACCTGGACGCCTTCCAGGACGCGGCCGCCCGTTTCGCCGGCGACGCGGAGGACCCCACCCTGGGCGCGTTCCTCGCCTACATCAAGGCGGCGGAGAGCGAGGAGTTCGGCCTGGAGCAGGGCCGCGTCGGCGAGACCAACAGCGTCAAGCTGATGACCGTGCACGCCGCGAAGGGCCTGGAGTGGCCGGTCGTGGTGGTGCCCGGCCTGTCCCAGCTGACCACCCAGCGCGGCGGCCTGGCCAAGGGCAGCATCTTCCCCGCCACCCCGGTGACCAACTCCCGCTGGACCGAGAACCCCCGCAAACTCCCGTACGGGCTGCGCGGCGACAGCGCGGACCTGCCCGAGCTGACCGGCCTGGACAAGGAGGCCCTGGCCGACTTCGACGAGCAGTGCAGGGAACGCGACCTGCGCGAGGAGCGGCGGCTGGCCTACGTGGGCGTGACCCGGGCGCACTACCTGCTGATCGCCTCCGGTTACCGCTGGGGCAGTTCGTCCAAGCCGCTGGAGCCGTCCGCGTTCCTTGAGGAGGTCAGGGAGTACGCGAGTGCCGTACCCCGCTGGACCGAGGGGGAGGTCGACGAGAACCCGCTGCTGGCCGAGCCGCCGGAGGCCGTCTGGCCGCAGGTCGTGGTCCAGGACTCGATCAAGGAGGGCGCGGCCATGGTGGCGGCGGCCATGGACGGCCTGTCGGAGGAGGGCGAGGGCGAGGTGAAGGAGTGGGAGCGCGAGCGCATGCGCTCCTGGTCCCGGGACACCGAACTGCTGCTGCGCGAGCGGGACCGCCGCCGCGAGTCCGGGGTGGTCGAGCTGCCGGTCCGGCTGTCGGTGTCGTCTCTGGTGACGCTCGCCCAGGATCCGTCGGGTTTCGCCAGGCAGGTCCGGCGTCCGCTGCCGCGCAAGCCCACGCCGCTGACCCGCCGGGGCACCTCGTTCCACCGCTGGCTGGAGTCCCGCTGGGGCCAGCAGCGCCTGATCGACGAGTTCGAGCTGCCCGGCGCGGCCGACGCGATCTCCGAGGCCGACCTGCGCCTGACCGAGCTGCGCGCCAAGTTCGAGCAGAGCCGCTGGGCCGCCCTCACCCCGGTCGATCTGGAGGTCCCGTTCGAGACGGTGATCGCCGACCGGCTGGTCCGGGGCCGCATGGACGCCGTGTTCCGGGAGCGGGACGGGTATGTCGTGGTCGACTGGAAGACCGGTGAACGCCCGCGCGGCGGGGCGGCGAGGACGGCGGCGATCCAGCTCGCCGCGTACCGGCTGGCGTGGGCGCAGCTCTCGAACACCCCGCTGGCGAAGGTGAGCGCCGCCTTCCACTACGTCCGGGCCAACCAGACCGTGCGCCCGGTGGACCTGATGGAGTCCGAGGACCTCACCGCCCTGATCTACGAGATTCCCGAGACGTAGTGGAACTCCGGTTTCGGGTGCATGAGGAAGTCGTGGTGGGAGATGTTCCACGCGTACGCCCCGGCCATCTCGAACGCCACGACGTCGCCCACCGCCAGCGCGGCCGGGACCTGCCGGGCGAAGACGTCCTTGGGGGTGCACAGCTGGCCCACCAGGGTGACGGGCTCCGAAGCGCCGGATGAGCCGAACACGGTGAACGGCTGGTTGTGTCCCTTGGTGACCGGTGTGCGCAGGTGGTGGGTGCCGCCGGTGAGGATCGCGAAGAGTTCCCCGTGTACGCGTTTGAGGTCGAGGACTTTGGTGAGGTACCAGCCGCAGTAGGCGGTCATCGCGCGCCCGGGTTCGATCCGCAGCGTCTCCGGCGTTCCGGCCAGGCCCCGGCCGTACGCGGCCCAGTCGAAGCGGTGGTCCGGATCCTGGTAGTCGACGGCCATGCCGCCGCCCAGGTTGATCTCGGCGGCGCCGATCTCCCGGGCGTACGCGATCACGGCCGTGGCCAGCTTGAGCAGGTCGGGCGCGTCCAGGCCGCTGGCCAGGTGGGCGTGCAGGCCGCGGAGGCGGACCGGGCCGCCGACGAGTTCCAGGCATTCCCGGATGCCGGCCGGGTCCATGCCGAACGGTGTCGCGCCGCCGCCCATGGCGAGCGCGGCCCCGGCCACGGGCACGTCCAGGTTGGCGCGGAGCAGCACGTCCACGGGATGCTCGCGTGTCAGCAGGCGGCGCAGCTCGTTGGGGCTCTCCACGTGCAGGCGGTGCGGGGTCAGCGTCAGGTCGGCGTCGGTCTTGCCCGGCCCGCCGAAGGCGATCCTGGAATCCGGCAGCAGCGACCGCACGTGCGCGAACTCGCCGCCGGACGACACCTCGAAGCCGTCCACATGCGGCGCGATCACCCGCAGCAGGCGCGGATCCGGATTCGCCTTCACCGCGTAGTAGATCTCGATTCCCGGGAGCGCGTCCCGGATCGCCGCCGCGTGGGCGTCCAGTCCCGCCAGGTCGTATACGTAGGCCGGGACGTCGCCGAGCCGTTCCGCCACCCCGAGCAGCGTCATGCGAGCCTCGCCAGCGGGTTCGCGACCGGCACGTAGGTCGCGTGCCGGTCGGCGGCGCGGGACCAGCGCACGGTCAGGTTGGCCTTGGCCGGCAGCGGAATCCCGGCCAGCAGGTTGACCAGGGGCTGCGGCCAGCCGCGGGTGTCGGCGTAGGAGGCGAGGATGTCGGCGGCGGCGGCCCACAGCTCGCGCAGCGCGCACGCGCCCTCCAGGGTCGCCGCGATCTCGGCCAGGTGGTTCACGAACAGGCAGTAGACGACCCGGTTCCAGCCCCGTTCCGCGTCGTACGTCAGTGCCGCCGCCACCTCGGGAGCCAGCCCCGACAGGTCGTGCCCGACCAGCTTCGTGCCCTCCAGGTCCCGGAAGATCGCCTCCACCGGCATGCCGTCGCCGTCCAGCCCCACCAGCACGTTCTGCAGGTGCGGCTCCAGCACCACCCCGTGCCGGACGTACGCGTCGAGCACCGGCAGCGCCACCCGCTCCACGTACGCCACCCACCACGCCATCGGATCGGCCCGGCGCAGATCCCGTACGGCCAGCGCCCCCGCCAGCACCGGCGTCACCCCGCTGCCCGAACGCCCCCACGGGCTGCACCGCACCAGCACCCCGAGCCCTTCCAGCAGCGGCAGGCCGAGGTCGGCCGACCGGTAGCCGGGCTCCGGCAGCCACCGCGTGCCCGGGAACGTCTCCGCCAGGTCGTCGAAGACGGGGGCCAGCCGCCGGGACAGCTCCACCGAGCCGGCCAGCTCGTACCAGGCGTTCTTCCGTACGCAGTTGGTGATGCGCACGTCCAGGCTGAACTTCAGGCATTTGTCCAGGTCCGGCTCGTAGACCGTACGGACCGAGGAGGTGGGGGTGGCGAGCGCGGCGGTGTGGCCGAGGTCGATCAGGCGTCCGTCCAGCGGCGGATCCAGCAGCTCGAACTGCCACGGGTGCACGGGCAGCGGCGCGTACCCGTCGGGGGCCGTGCCCAGCCGGTCCAGCGCGCTCGCGTCGCCCTCCTCGACCAGCACGTCGCGCCGGACCCCCAGCAGCCGCAGCGGAAACCGCGCGTACGCCTCCGGCGCGTAGCTCAGCCAGTCGCCCCTGGCGGCCGTCCGCGCCTTCGGCGTGGGGTGGAAGGCGTGCCCGAGCAGCAGCGACTGCTCGGAGGCGAGCCACGGGTCCGGCGAGGGCGCGGCCTGCTCCCGGGCCGACGCCAGAGCCTCCAGCACCGACCTGCTGGAGGCCACCTGCGCGGCGAACTCCGGATTGTCCCCGCCCAGTTCGGCCGTGACCAGCTCGACCAGCGCCGCCGACGTCAGCGGCTCCCAGACGCCGTCGCGCAGCCGCTCGGCCGGGCCCAGCCGCAGCGCGATCCCGCCGCCCGACCTGGCCCGCACCCAGCTGCCGCCCAGCTCCAGCAGCAGGTGCTCGTCCGACGGCCAGACATGTCCGCGCGGTCCCGCCACCTCCCGCACGCAGCACCTCAGCAGCGCGGCGACGGTGGCCCGCTCCGCGACGTCCGCCGCGGGATCGTCTTCCTGCGGCGTCGCGGGGGCGTCGATGACCAGGCGGTCCATGGATCAGCCGCTCCTAAGCGTGAGGTAGTTGGGGCCACTGGTTCCGTAGAACTTGTTGATGTCCCGGGCGCCGGTGCGGCTCTTGTCCACGAGGGTGCCCGCCGTGACCATGGATTTGCCGACCAGCCTGGCGGCGTCCAGGGTCCTGGCCCGCAGCAGGCGGGCCGTGGGGTCGTCGCCGAACGCGTCCAGGGCTTCGGCAAGGGTGGCGCGCACCAGGTCCGCCGTGCCGAGCGCGCCGACCGTTATGGCGGCGGCGGCCAGGTGCAGGGTGATCGTGACGAACACGTCGGCGAGCGCGTGCGGGTCGTCGGTCAGCATGCGCTGGTCCCCGAAGGCCGGAACGTCCAGGCCGGTGGCGGCCAGCCGGTCCCGCGCCGCCAGCAGGCCGTCGTTGTCCTTGACCAGCAGGCGCATCGGGCCGTCGCCGAAGACCAGGGCGAGGTTCTGCTGGTGGGCTTCGAGGGCGATGCCGTACCGAACGAACAGGGTGACGTTCCAGGTGAACAGGCAGGTCAGGTAGTCGCGCAGAAGGGCGGCCAGGTCGCCGCCGTAGTGGCGGGCGGCGAGGTCGGGTAACACGCCGGGCGCGGCCAGGGCGGCCACCGAGACGATCTCCCCGGCCGGTAGGCGGCGGATCATCCAGGCCAGGTACTCCTCGCCCGCGTGCCCGTAGGTCTGCTCGCCGGCCAGCAGCACCCGCAGGCCGGGCTCCCGGTCGAGCACCCCCCGCAGCAGCCGCTCGGCCTCGGCGCCGTCCCGCAGCGTGCCGGGCCGGATCGACCTGCGGTTGCGGGCGCCCAGCGTGCTGGTCGCCAGCGGCAGCTTCAGGTGCGTACGCGCGTCCACCTCCACCGTCCGCATCGACAGCGTCGGCCGCACCCGCAGGTACGGCCGGGGCCCCACGATCACGCCCGGCAGGCTGGCCACCGTCAGCGGATGCACCGGGAACAGCACATGCGTGCCCAGCTCCGGCAGGCCGACGTCGGCGAAGGACGGCCAGAACTCCCCGAACCCGCGCGCGACGACGTCGTCCCTGGGCACGGCCGCCCAGCGCAGCTCGAACTCCGGCGAGAACTCCGGCGCGTACGCCAGCAACTCCTCCGAATCCAGGCCCGACCGGCACCGGGCGGTCGGATAGATCGGGTGGTCCACGCAGGCCGCCAGCGCCTCGTAGCCGATCGTGGTGCGATCGATCTCGAGGGGTCGCTGCCGGCGGTCGTACAGGTCGAGGGCGAGCAGCGTCTCCCGGCACTCCTCGGCGAACGCGGCCACGCCCGTCGCGTCGGCGGGCTCGGCCACCTCGGCCAGCGTCTCCAGCACCTCGTCGAGCCCCAGATCCTCCCCGGGCGTCACCACGAAGTCCTGGAAGAGCCCGGCGAAACCGCCCGAAGTGAGGCGCACCTTGCGCCCGGAGGCCAGCGCCAGCGCCACCCCCGCCTTGTCCCGGGTGACCCGCGCCGCCAGCCCGCCGTAGTCCTCCCGCAGCAGCGCGTTCAGCACCCGCCCCGCCAGGTACGCCTCCCGCTCCGGGACCGCCCGCACCACCCGCCGGGCCCGGGACCGGCGGCGCAGCGAGATCACGAGATCACCCATGGTTGCTCCTCACAGAACCGGCGTACGGCGTCGTCGACGGCCGCCGGATCGGGCGCGATCACCCGGAGCAGGCCCAGGTAGTCGCGGTTGGTGTGGGTGAGCCGCACGTAGTCGCCCAACGCCCGGACGGGGTTGTGCCAGACCTGTGCCGCACCCATCGCCAGTTCCTGCGCGGGCGGCGCCGCGGTGACCGTCCCCGTCCGCTCGGCGAGCAGACTGACGGCCGCGCCGTGCCCGCGCAGCCCCTCCGATATTTCCGATATTTCGTATATGTCGGCTATTGGTTCGCCGGCGTGCAGGCGGAGGATCCACTGGAACAGCGGGACGCCCAGCAGGTCGGCCAGGAGGAAGTCGCAGTTGTCGCCGATGACCCGGTAGTTGATCTCGATGATCCGGGGGCCGTCCGGGGTCAGCACGTACTCGGTGTGGCAGGCGCCGAAGCCGGCCCCGACCGCCTTCAGCGCGGCCAGCACGTGGTCCCGGCCGGGCACGTCCGGCCCGGCCCAGTCCAGGCGTTCCTCCACGAAGTGCGGCAGCGGCCCCAGAGTCGTGCGGAAGCCGCCCAGAACCCGGATCTCCCGCCCGTCCCCGATCGTCTCCAGGGTCAGCAGCGGCCCCTCCAGGTACTCCTCCGCGACCAGGGTCTCGCCGGGACGCCGCGCCTTGACCGCCGTCACGGTGGTCCACAGTTCCCTGGCGTTCCTGGCCAGGAGCACGTCCTCGCTGGCCACGCCCTCCCTGGGCTTGATCACCACCGGGCCGTGCCAGTCGGTGGGGGGCGGGTCGCCGGGCGGGAGCCGTACCGAGCGGACGGACTCGACTCCTGCCAGGGCGAGCGTCCGGCGGGTCAGCGACTTGTTCTTGGCGGTCAGGCACGCCCGCCAGTCCTTACCTGGCAGGCCGAAATAGGATGCGGCCAGGGCGATTTCCGCCTGGATATGGTCGGAGTTGCTGAAGACCACGTCCGGCGGGTGGTGCCGGGCGATGGTGTCGATCACCGCCCGGGTGTCCCGCACGTCCGTCCCGATCGTCTCCCGCCCCGGATAACGCTCGGGCCGGTCGGTCAGGACGGTGACCTCCCATCCGAGTGAGTCCGCCGCAGGCAGGAACCCAGAAACAACCGAATCGGTGGGATTGAGGGTGGCGAGGTACAGCCGCAACGAAGTCCCCCGAAGTAAGGCTTACCTAACTCCGCCATGGTAGTCGATCACTTTGCGATGTGAGCGGCTAATCGACCGGCCGGAATTCCGGGGAGCCTGGACCATTGTGGACGCCGAGATGAGGAAGGATAAAGCCTGTGGAGATCTCTGAGGGCCTACTCGGGCCGCTACTCCTGGCGCGCAGCACGATCGACAGGTCCGCGGTGCTGCGCCAGGACGCCGCCTGGCTGGAACGTGCCTGGGCCGACGACCGGACCCGAGTGGCCCTCGTGCACAACGGGGACACCCTGCTCAGGCAGGACGAGGGGAGCGCCGAACTGGTGCTGTTCACCCCCGCCGAGGCGCCGGACGGGCAGCGCTATCTGCTCGGGGTGGACGCCGGGAACATCGCCTATTTCGCCGTACGGACCGAGCTGCCGGAGACCGACGGCACGAAGGTGGCCGGGCTGCGGCAGGCCGGGGCACTGCTGGGGGACCGGGACGCCGGCCTGCTCGTCTACGCGGTGGCGCTGGAGGCCTGGCACGGCAGCCACCAGTTCTGCCCGCAGTGCGGGAGCCGTACCGAGGTGACCGCGGGCGGGCACGTGCGGACCTGCCCGCAGGACGGCAGCCAGCACTTCCCCCGGGTGGACCCCGCCGTGATCATGGCGGTCCACGACGATGACGACCGCATCCTGCTGGCCCGCGGCCCGCAGTGGCCGGAAGGCCGCATGTCGGTGCTCGCCGGATTCGTGGAGCCGGGCGAATCGCTCGAACAGGCCGTCATCCGCGAAGTCCTCGAAGAGGTCGGCGTCACCGTCAAGGCCCCGCGCTACCTCGGCAGCCAGCCCTGGCCGTTCCCGCGCAGCCTCATGCTCGGCTTCTTCGCCCGCGCCGCCACCACCGAACTCACCCGCGATCCGGAAGAGATCGCCGAGGCCCGCTGGTTCAGCCGCACCGAACTCCTGGCCGCCCTGGAGAGCGGCGCCCTGCGCCTGCCGCCCCCGGTCTCGATCGCCCGGCGGCTGATCGAGACCTGGTACGGCGACGCACTGATCGGCGACTGGTGACGGGGACTGGCTGGGACTGATTGGAACTACAGCCCCAGCCGCGCCTTCACTTCGATGACGGACGGGTTGGTGGACGCCGTCCCGTCCGGGAACACCACGGTCGGGACGGTCCTGTTCCCGTTGTTGACACTCATGACGAAATGGGCTGCTTCGGGTTCCCGCTCGATGTCGATCTCCCGGTAGGAGATGCCTTCACGCGTCAGCTGGCTCTTGAGCCGCTTGCAGGGGCCACACCACGTGGTGGTGTATACCGTGAGCGCCATGTTCGTCCCTTTCATTTAGGCGACATTGGCAACACGGGGGCGATCGTCGATGTTCCCGGTCAGCTGGCGAGTCTCGCGATGATCCACGACTGCACGGTCTCGGCCACACCGGGCTCCCGGTAGAGCGGGCTGCTGTGCTGGATTCCGGGCACCGCCCGGATGGTCATCGGCACCCCGGCCTCGTTCAGCGCCTGCTTCAGCATCTCGCTCTGGTACGGCGGCACGAACTCGTCGGTGGAGTGCACGCTCAGCATCGGCGCGTCCGCGGCGCTGGCGTGCAGCGGCACCTCCATGCTGGCCCAGACGCGCGGGCACTTGGTCGGGTCGCAGCCGCCGGCCAGCGCGATGGTCGCCTTGCGTAACTTGCGCTGCTCGAACGTCGCGCCCAGGTCGCCGTCCTCGTACGCGGTCTGCGGCGACACCACCGGCGAGATGCCGACCACGCCGCGCAGCCCGGGCACCCCGTCGCCGTACGTGCCGACCGCCGCCGCGATGTGGCCGCCCGCCGAGAAGCCGATCATCGCGTACCGGTTCGGGTCGAAGTTGAACTGGGCCGCGTGCCGCCGGACCGTGGCGATCGCGTCGATCGCGTCCACCCGCTGGGCCGGCCAGGCCGCGTCCTGCGCCAGCCGGTAGTTGATGTTGACGACCACGTAGCCGAGCTGGAAGTAGCTCCGGCTCACCTCGGTCATGTACTTCTTGTCGCCGCCGGACCACCAGCCGCCGTGGACCACGAAGACGGCCGGGCGGACGACGCCGTCCTTGCGCCACCAGATGTCCATGCGCTGGCGCTGGTGCTTGCCGTACGCGAAGGTGGCGCGGTCCTCCAGAGACGCGGTGACGGTCTCGGTAGGGGTCGGCGAGGGAGTCGGGTCGCCCCAGACGGGCGTCGCGGACGCGGGCGCGGGCGAGGAGAGGATCACCGCAGCCAGAGCGAGCGCACCGAATCCAACGGCTGTTCTCAAGGTCCTCGTTCCTCCCGCGCAGGATTCCTGTTTGCCTCTGGCTGACCCGGTCCTGAGACACTCTTGGTCGGCTGCTGGAAGGATGATGCCAGCAGATCCGGTCATCCGCACGTTGGGGAGCGCTTTTTGGACGTTCTGGAGGGTCTCGATCCGGAACAGCGTGAGGTCGCCCTGGCGGTGCGCGGGCCGGTCTGCGTGCTCGCGGGGGCCGGAACTGGGAAAACTCGGGCAATCACCCACCGGATCGCCCACGCGGTCCAGGACGGTGGCGTAGATCCGCAGAGTGTGCTCGCGGTCACGTTCACCACGCGCGCGGCCGGCGAGCTCAAGCAGCGGCTGCGCGGGCTGGGCGCGCCCGGGGTGCAGGCCAGGACCTTCCACGCGGCGGCGCTCCGCCAGCTCACCTACTTCTGGCCGCGCGTCATCGGCGGCGACCCCCCGCAGGTGGTGGAGTCCAAGCTCCCGCTGCTGATCGAGGCCGCCCGGCTGCTGCGCCGCAACCCCGACCGGGCCGAGCTGCGGGACGTGGCCGCCGAGATCGAGTGGGCCAAGGTCACCCAGGTCGCCCCGGAGGACTACCCGGCCGCCGCCGTCAAGGCCCGCCGCACGCCGCCCGTCCCCGCCGACCAGCTGGTCCGCCTCTACGAGGGGTACGAGAACCTCCGCCGCACCCGCCACCTCGTCGACTTCGAGACCATCCTCGAACTCACCGCCGCCGTGATGACCGAGCACCGCGAGGTGGCCGCCCAGATCCGCGGCCAGTACCGGTACTTCGTCGTGGACGAGTACCAGGACGTCAACCCGCTGCAGAAGCTCCTGCTCGACACCTGGCTGGGCGGCCGGGACGACCTGTGCGTGGTCGGCGACCCGAACCAGACCATCTACTCCTTCACCGGGGCGACCCCGCACTACCTGAGCAACTTCGCGGTGGAGCACCCGGGCGCGACCGTGGTCCGCCTCGTCCGCGACTACCGCTCCACGCCCGAGGTCGTCACCCTCGCCAACCGGATCATGAGCAAGTCGGTGCACCGGCTCGACCTCGTCGCGCAGCGTCCCCCCGGGCCGCAGCCGGTCTTCTCGGAGTACGACGACGAGCCCGCCGAGGCCCTCGGGGTGGCCCTCACGGTCAAGAAGCTGATGGCCGACGGCGTGCCCACCCGCGAGATCGCGGTGCTGTTCCGGATCAACGCCCAGTCGGAGGCGTACGAGCAGGCGTTCACCGACGCCGGGGTGCCCTACCTGCTGCGCGGCGCGGAGCGCTTCTTCGAGCGGCCCGAGGTCCGGCAGGCCGTCGTGCTGCTGCGCGGGGCCGCCCGCTCGGCCAACGACGCGGAGCCGCTGGCGCCCGCCGTACACGCCATTCTGGCCGGAATCGGGCTTTCCCATGAGCCGCCCGCCGGCGGGACCGCACGGGCCAAATGGGAGTCGCTCAACGCCCTCGCCGAACTCGCCGAGGACATGGCCGCGACCGGGGCGGATCTGCCCCGGTTCGTCGCCGAGCTGGAGCGCCGGGCCAGCGAGCAGCACGCGCCCCCGCTGGAGGGCGTGACCCTCGCCTCGCTGCACGCCGCCAAGGGCCTGGAATGGGACGCCGTCTTCCTGGTCGGGGCCACCGACGGCATGATCCCCATCGTCTACGCCGAGACGCCCGAGCAGATCGAGGAGGAACGGCGGCTGCTCTACGTCGGCGTCACCCGCGCCCGCGAGCACCTGCACATCTCCTGGGCGCTGGCCCGCACCCCGGAGGCCCGCCGCGTCCGCCGCCCGTCCCGCTTCCTGGACGGGCTCTCTCCCCGTACGGCTCCGCCCGTCCCCCGGCCGGAACGACCGGCCGCGCCCCGGCGTGCGATGGCCGCGCCCATCGGCTGCCGGGTCTGCGGCCGCACCCTGGCCCTGGCCGCCGAACAGAAGCTCGGGCGCTGCGCGACCTGCCCCGCCCACTACGACGAGGCGCTGCTGGAGGGCCTCAAGTCCTGGCGGGCCGGCGTGGCCAAGGAGACCAAGGTCCCCACGTACGTGGTCTTCACGGACGTGACGTTGCAGGCGATCGCGGAACGGGTGCCCACCACCGAGGAAGAGCTGCTCTCCATAGCCGGTATCGGCAGGGTAAAACTGGACCGATACGGTCAAGCCGTACTGGAACTGTGTCGGAAGGTGGGGGAGGACGGGTGAACTCGGCGCTCAAGGAGGTGCTCGACCTGCTCGACCTGGAGCAGATCGAGGTGAACATCTTCCGCGGGAGGTCGCCGGAGGAGCGCATCCAGCGGGTCTTCGGCGGGCAGGTGGCGGCGCAGGCGCTGGTGGCCGCGGGCCGTACCGTGCCGGATCAGCGGGACGTGCACTCGCTGCACGCGTACTTCATCCGGCCCGGCGACCCCGCCATCCCGATCGTCTACAACGTGGAACGCGTCCGCGACGGCCGCTCCTTCACGACCCGCCGGGTGCAGGCCATCCAGCACGGCAAGGCCATCTTCACCATGTCGGTCTCCTTCCACATCGCCGAGACCGGCGTGCACCACCAGGCCGCCGTCATGCCCGCCGCGCCCGACCCCGAGACCCTCGCGCCCTTCCAGGAGCGCATGCGCGCCGTCGTCGGCGACAACCCCGAATGGCGGGACTGGCTGAGCAAGCCCCGCGCCGTGGACGCCCGCTACGTCAACGCCCTCACCTGGGAAGCCCAGAAGGACCCCAGCCTGATCAGCCCCGAGAACAGCGTCTGGTTCCGCTACGACGCCGACCTCCCCGACGACCCGCTCCTGCACGTCGTCCTCGCCGCGTACGCCTCCGACTTCACCCTCGTCGACACCGTCCTGCTCGCCCACGGCCTCGCCTGGGGCGCCTCCAACGTCACCGGCGCCTCCCTCGACCACGCCATGTGGTTCCACCGGCGTTTCCGGGTGGACGAGTGGGTCCTGTACGCCCAGGAGTCACCCTGGTCCGGCCACGCCCGCGGCCTCGCCCAGGGCCAGATGTTCACCGCCGCCGGGGACCTCGCGGTATCGGTCGTCCAGGAGTGCATGATCCGGGTGAGCGGCTGACACACGGGCTGCGAGTCCTCGGAATGGCTACGCGGCGGCCGAGTCGTCGCGTGACAGACGCAAGCCGAGTTGTGAGTACAGCTCCAGTTGGTCGAAGTACTCCCGGTGCGTGGCGATCTTTTCGTTCTCGACGAACGAGGCGCAGGTGCCGCGCAGAGTGATGCGGCGGCCCGTCGCCTCCAGTTCCCGTCCGTCGGGCAGCAGAAACGGTCCGGTGTGCGTGCCGGTCCCCGTCCACTCGACCATCAAGGGGTTGTCGGTGCCGGTGGCCTCGTACCACACGGTCAGGTGGAGGTCCGGAAATCCCTTGAAGAACTGCTCGAAGAGCCACGCGATCTGTTCGTGTCCCTCTGCCACTCCTGCGGGCGAGACGAAGACGGCGTCCTCGGTGAAGAAATCGAGCATCCGATGCATGTCGTGGTCATTGATGGCGTCGGCTAGCCCGCGCTTGATTGCCCACTTGTCGACCATGGCCGCGGCCCCTCTGCGGTCGGATATCAACCCTTAGGTCACGTTACCCACGGGTAGGTCGGCTACGGACTACGAAACCGTCCCTGGTACGCCATGGAATCCCGGCGATCTCCCAGCCCGGGCAAATCTGGGCGGGTCCGTCTGGACCCCTGCCGCGCCCGGTGTCGGGGCCGGACGTTCGCGCCCGCCGGGGACTTGGCGGTGTCGGTGGTGCAGGAGTCCATGATCCGGGTGGAGCAACCCGGAAAAATCCACGAAATCGCAGGTGGAAAATAGGTTGCCCGGTTGCCGGGTTGACGTTTAGGGTCATGGACAAGCCAGTCGGACAGTCCTGTCCGACAGAACAGATCGCACTCGAGTGGAGGTGAGCCAAGTGGAGAAGATCAGCATGATGACGCCGTCGTGGCTCGCCGCCACGCGTCTGGCCGCGCAAGTGAAACTGCGCCAGGAGAAGGCTTTCCGTCCGGAAGCGTTCCACGGCACCACCCTTGTGTCTGCCTACGCCCCCGCTACCGCTTACGCCCCGGTTCACGTGGACCGGCCGGTCGGCGGCGAGATGACCATCCACACCTCCAACGGAGGAGTGCAGGGTCCGTATCACGCCTGGAGAGAACCAGTCATAACCTGACCGGTCTCACCTCCAGGCCGCGGATCCGCACACCGGATCCGCGGCCTTCTTGTTTGTCAGGCCACGTATCCCCGCAACGAAGAGGACACCCGACCAAACCAGTCAAAAGAAGGTGACGCAGATGGCGGCCCCGGTCATGGACCTGATCGAAGCCGAGATCCCCTGTCGTACCGAGCCCGACCTGTGGTTCGCCGAGTCTCCGGAGGACGTGGAGTTCGCCAAGGCGCTCTGCGGAGGCTGCCCGATCCGAGAGGCCTGCCTGGCCCGAGCGCTGGAGCGCGAGGAGCCGTGGGGCGTCTGGGGTGGCGAACTCATCCTGCGGGGAGCGATCGTTCCCCGGAAGCGGCCGCGCGGGCGTCCCCGCAAGACTCCCGTCGCCGCCTGACCCTCGACACACGTACGTCCACAGAAAGCAGAACTGTCATGAGCTTCCAGACCGCCTCCGCCTCGTCCATCTACAAAGACTTGGTAGACGAACGAATACGAGGGCTCCACCAGGAGGCCGCGGAGCACAGCATCGCCAGCCGAGTAAGGAGCGTGCAGAAGGCGCGCCGGCAGGCCGAGCGTGCGTCCGCCCGCCTCCGCGCCGCACTCGCGCGCGCCTAGTCGAGACCCTCACCGAGAGAAGGCCCGGGCCGTACGGCCCGGGCCTTCTCGTATCCCCGCTCGTCTCGGGTCACTCGGTGAAGCCGGGCACCCAGCGGATGACCTCGTCCCGGAACCGCGCGGTCGTGCCGAGCTGGCACAGCACGCCGATGCCCGCCGCGTGCACCCGGTGGATCAGCACGTACGACGCGGGCAGGTTGAGCTGCCGCACCACGTTGCCCGGCCGCAGGTCGGTCACGCTGGCCGCCTGCGCCTGCAGCCACTGCCGGCTGAACGTGAACTCCTCCACCCGGGTCGGCTCCACGTACGGCGCGAGGAAACCCCGCAGCGCCTCGCCGTCCACGGAAATGTGGGGAAGGATGAACCCTTCGTCCCGCAGGCCCCGGACCACGGTCTCCATGTCGCCCTGGTTGAAGATCCGGGTGAGCCGCCCGAAGACCGGCGGGTAGCCGTCGGGGAGCCGGTTGACCGCGCCGAAGTCGAGCACGCCCAGCCGGCCGTCCGGCAGGACGCGGAAGTTGCCCGGATGCGGGTCGGCGTGGAGCATGCCGACCCGCGCGGGCGAGGAGAACAGAAAGCGCACGAGGAGCAGGCCGGCGCGATCCCGCTCCTCCTTCGTGCCCTCGGTGATGATCCTCGACAGGGGGGTTCCGTCCAGCCACTCGGTCACCAGGACCTGCTCGTTGGCCGCGATCACGTCGGGGACGCAGAAGTCGGGGTCGTCCTTGTACTCCACGGCGAACGCGTGCTGCGCCTCCGCCTCCTTGAAGTAGTCCAGCTCCTCGCCCACCCGCTCCTTGAGCTCGCCCAGCACGGCCCGGATGTCCAGGCCGGGCAGCAGCGCCCCGAACAGCTTGCCGAGCCGGGCCAGCTGGTTGAAGTCCGACATCAGCGCCTTGCCCGCGCCCGGATACTGGATCTTCACCGCGACCGCGCGCCCGTCGTGCCAGACCGCCCGGTGCACCTGCCCGATCGACGCCGCCGCGGTGGGCCGGTCCTCGAACTCCAGGAAGTTCTCCCGCCAGTCGTCGCCGAGCTGGTCGGCCAGCACCCGGTGCACGGCGGCGGCCGGCAGCGGCGGCGCCGCGTCCTGCAGCCGCGTCAGCGTCGCCCGGTACGGCCCGGCGACCTCCGGCGGCAGCGCCGCCTCGAAGATCGACAGCGCCTGGCCGAGCTTCATCGCGCCGCCCTTGAGCTCGCCGAGAATCTTGAACACCTGCTCGGCGGTCCGCTGCTGGATCTCCTGGGTGACGATCTCCGCGGACTTGCCGCCGATCCGCTTCCCCAGCCCCAGCGCGGTGCGCCCGGCGAACCCGAGCGGCAGCGCCGCCAGCTTCGCCGAGCGCGTCACGGCGTTGCGCGGTAGGTCAGTCACGCGACCATTGTTAGCGCAGCCTGGGCGTTCCGACTACAAGGGCAGCCCGGATGACGCCGCCAGGACCGCTGCCGCCAGCGTCGATCAGGCAAAATATCTACTGTGCCATTACTCACAGCGGGCCTGCCCCCGTCCACGAAGGCGAGAGCGTGACCAGCGGCTAGACCCGCCACGAGGGTGGACAGCACGGTGTCGCAGGCGGCCTCCCCGCCGGGCCGGGCCCGCAGCGCCGGCCAGCCGGGATCCCGGTCGCCTCTGATCCGGTCCAGGCACTCCAGACACGCGGTTTCACCGGGCAGCACGAGCGGGCCGACGCCGCCGCAGCCTTCGTGGCAGGTCACCAGCAGGTGCGGCAGGCCGCGCCCGGCCAGTTCCCGGACCAGGACGGGATCCAGGGGAGCCATGGGCGCGAGCACGACCAGGTCCGGAGCGGGCGCGCCGTCGCCGAGACCCGCCGCGGTCCTGCCCGGCCAGGCGTTGACGCTCGGGGTCTGGGCGCGGACCAGGGCGACCGCTCCCTCCTCCCGGGGCCTGCCCACGTCGTTCCAGGTCAGGCCGCCGGGGACCACGTCGTCGTGGCGGGCCGTACCCGGGTCCACCACGCACAGGTGGCCGATGCCGGAGGCGGCGAGCAGCACGGCGATCTGGGCGCCGACGCGGCCCGCGCCGTACACGCGGATCTGGGCGGCCCGGCGGCGGGCCAGCGCGCCCGCCCCGCCGTCCGTGCCGGTGAAGGACAAGGTGTCCAGGTCGGGGCGGAGGCGTTCGCGTTCGGGTGTGCTGACGGCCACCGGCCGCACGGCGGCGTCGTCGAGCAGGCCCCGTACGGCGAGCAGTTCGATCGTCTCCCGGGCGGCGGCCGGGCCGATCTCACTGCCGGCGATGACCTGCTCCAGCGTCCTGGTGCCGTCCAGGCTCTCGATCAGCCGCCGTACGGGCGGTTCCACGTCGGCCAGCAGCACGGCGCGGGCCGGATGCGAGCCGAACTGGAGCGTGCGCGAATCGCGCGCCAGCAGCCGCAGGATCGGTTTCAGTCGCGGGCGGGCCGGCCACCCCTGATGCGCGTCACGCAGTCCCATAGCCGCGTGACCTTGCCATACTTATTGCTTCTGGCGGGCCCGATTTTCCGCCCTGTGGATAACCGCAGAGGTCAGGGGGGCTGTTTAACATCAGGGAAACGTTGATTGACCAGCGAGAACGTGTTCCACCCCCTGTGGAATTCCGCGCGTGTCGGATACCTTGCATATGTGCCCCCCGAGACAGTCGAGGTTCGTCGGAGCGCACGACGGCGGCGAACCGTTTCCGCATATCGCGATGGTGACAAGACCATCGTGCTGCTACCCGCTGGGCTGAGCACGACCGATGAAGAGCAGTGGGTCAGGCGTATGCTCGATCGCCTCGCTGCCAAGGAGCAGCGAAAACGCCCCAGCGACGACGACCTCCTGGATCGCGCCAGAGAGCTGTCGGCCCGGTACCTGGACGGCAGGGCCGAACCGGCGAGCGTGCGCTGGGTGGAGAATCAGCTGCACCGCTGGGGCTCCTGCACGCCGGACCACGGCACGATCCGCCTGTCGGCCCGGTTGCGCGGCATGCCGGCCTGGGTGGTCGACTATGTGATCATGCATGAGCTGACGCACCTGCTGGTGCCCAGTCACGGCCCCCGCTTCTGGGCGCTGGTGGAACGCTACCCCAAGGCTGAGCGGGCGCGTGGGTTCCTTGAAGGATTCTCCATGGCCGCCAGCGGTTCCGCGGAGGAATGTTGACCGATCGTATCGCGGCGGTTCTCGTCACCCCCGAGCAGGGGGGCGCGGCGCCGCCGGGAGTGGACCGGGCGGCCTTCCTGATGGCTCTGGCCGAGGACACCTACGAGGTGGTGGCCGGGCTGGAACTCGTCCGCCCGGTCATCCTGGCCGCGGGGGTGGCCGGGCTTGAGGAGATCGCGTGGCCGGGCACTCCGGTGATCACGATCGGCTCGCCGGAGAAGGCGTTCGACGCGCTGCCCCCGGCCGACCAGGCCGTCGTGATCAGCGCGGACGCGCCCGACCTGCCGCCGCTGCTGATCGGCAAGCTCTTCCGGGAGCTGGGCCGGGCCGAGATCGCGGTCTGCCCGGCGGAGAACGGCGGGGCGGTCGCGATGGCCGCCCGCCTGCCGTTCCCCGCCTGGGCGACGCCCGAGTTCGACCGCCCCGACCTGGTCGCGCACCTGCGCGCCCAGGCGCCGGGACCGCGCCGGGTGGCCACCGGACCGGGCTGGCACCGCCTGCGCACGCCCGCCGACATCGCCCGCCTCGACCCCGGCCTGGAAGGCTGGGACAACACCCGGGACCTGCTCAGCTGAGCGCGGGCAGCCGCAGCTCGGTGAAGACGGCCCGGTGGTCGGTGTCCGGGATCGTGTGCGCGCTCACCGACCGCACCTGGACCCGGGGATCCACCAGCACGTGGTCGATGGTGATCATCGCCGGGGTGGGCCAGTTGGCCGGCCAGGTCGGGACCAGGCCCGTGCCGGTCACCTCGGCCGCGTCCACGTAGCCCTTGGCCAGCACCGCGCGCAGCTCGGGGTGGTCCAGGGTGGCGTTGAAGTCCCCCGCCATGATCCGGAGCGTGTCCCCGCCGGGCGCGGGCATCGAGGCCAGCCCGGCCCGCCAGAGCCGGGTGCCCTGCTTCACCGGGTTGACCGGGTGCACGGCGGCGATGTCCACCGGCGGCCCGCCCGGGACGACCAGCCGCGCGTACGGCATGACGTGGCCCCGGCTGGGCCCGAACTCGGGCAGCACGGTCAGCGGGAAACGGGAGTAGAGCCCGCCGCCCGAGGCCGCGCGCCGGGACAGCAGATGCGTGTACGGCAGGAGCTCCGTGAGGCCCGCCCGTTCCAGGCCGTGGACCGCCCAGCCGTCGAGCTCCTGCACGCTCACCACGTCGGGTTTCAGCCGCCGTACGAGATCGAGCAGGGTGTCGAAGTCCGCGTCGCCCATCATGATGTTGATCGACAGCACCCGCAGCGCCGGACCGGCGTTCTGCGGCTGCTCTCCGCCCAGCGCGCGGGGGAGCACCGGCGCCCCCAGACCGGCCGCCGCGAGCAGGCCCACCACCACGGCCGCCGGAGCGCGGGCCAGCAGCGCCACCAGCACGGCCCCCGCCGCCCCCAGGGCCGCGTACGGCGTGGCGCTGCTCACCATCACGCCCAGCCGCCCGAACGGCAGCCCGGACAGCTGGAAGAGCGCCCAGCCCGCGCACGCCACGACCAGCGGCCACGCCAGCCGCCGCCACCACCGCCGCTTCTCGCGACCCGGGGTCGCGATGACGCCCCCCACCTCGATGACGTCCGACTTGACCACTCTCCTCCCGCTCTGCCCTCGACCCTAACCAGCACAGAAGCGCCGAACGGCGGACGTTATGCCGGGGTCATGTGTGGATACGGTGCAGCTTGGGCAAATCAGGCGAGCGGTTCCAGCGGCTCGCCCAGCAGGACCGCGCGGGCCCTGCGGGCCAGCCGCCTGGTCGCGTCGTCGGTCGGCTCCGGGATGCGGGCCAGGGGATACCAGCGCAGGTCCAGCGACTCCTCGCTGATCACCGCCTCCGCCTCGGGCGGGGCGATCGCGCCGTACTCGACGTCCAGGTGCCAGCAGCGCGGTGGATGGCACCACACCTCGTGCCGGTCCAGCGCGAGCGGCCCCGGCAGCAGCCGCAGGCCCTCGATGCCGGACTCCTCGACCGCCTCGCGCAGCGCGACCGCCGCCAGCGAGGCGTCGCCGGGCTCGCAGTGGCCGCCCATGGGCAGCCACATCCCGGCCTTGGGATGCAGGGTGAGCAGGACGCGCTCCCCGTCATGCGACAGCACCGCGGTGGTCGCGGTCAGATGGCCGGGCACGCAGGCCCGCCACATCGCGTCGTCATGATCGGACAGATGCGTCAGGAATTCCTTCCGCAGCAGTTCTTCCGCCTCGGTGGGAGCAACCCACCCCTCCAGTACTGATACCGCGTCTGTGTGCAAACTCACCCAGAAAGCCTACTCTGCGTCATTGTTCGGCTTCTCTCCGGGTTCACCGGGGGCTTCGTCCAGCATGCTCAGGTCGAACTCGGCCTCGCCCTTCACGAATCCGGACGGATCGTCCAGGTCCTCGGCCGTCGGCATCAGATCCGGGTGCGTCCACACCGCGTCCCGCCCGTCCGGGCCGCGCTCCGCGCCGAGCGAGCGCCACAGCGCCGCCGCCTCGCGCAGCCGCCGGGGGCGCAGCTCCAGGCCGACCAGGGTGGCGAAGGTGAGCTCGGCGGGGCCACCGGTGGCGCGGCGGCGCCGTACGGTCTCGGCCAGCGCGGCGGCCGAGGGGAGCTTGCCCTCGGCGGCGGTGTCCACGACGGTGGCCACCCAGCCCTCCACCAGGGCGAGCGCGGTCTCCAGCCGGGCCAGCGCGGCCTTCTGCCGCTCGGTCTCCTCCGGCTTGAGCAGGTCGCCGCCGCTCAGCAGCTCCTGGAGCTGCTCGGGGTTGCTCACGTCCACGGCGCGGAGCTTGTCCTCCAGCGCGGCGACGTCCACGGTGATGCCCCGCGCGTACTCCTCGACGGCGCCGAGCAGGTGCCCGCGCAGCCACGGCACGTGCTGGAACAGGCGGTGGTGCGCGGCCTCGCGCAGCGCCAGGTAGAGCCGGATCTCCTCGGCGGGCGTCTCCAGGCCCTCGCTGAACGCGGCGACGCCGCCGGGCAGCAGGGCGGCCGTGTCCGACAGCGGCAGGCCGATGTCGGTGGAGCCGATCACCTCGCGGGCGAGCGTGCCGAGGGCCTGGCCGATCTGCTGGCCGACCATCATGCCGCCCATCTGCTTCATCATGCCCATCAGCGGCCCGGCCATGGCCTGCGCCTCGGCGGGCAGCCCCCCGGCGCCCAGCGTGCCGCTCATGGTCTCGACCATCCGCGCCGCGACCGGGTCGCACAGCTTCTGCCAGACCGGGATGGTCTTCTCGATCCACTCCGATCTGCTCCACGCCTGCGGATTCGACACGCCGCTGGGCAAAGGAGTGGCCTCGTTCAGCCACAGATCGGCCAGATTGAGCGCGTCCACGATCTGGCGTCGCTCGCCTTCCATCACACTCGGATCGCCACCATCGGCGATCACCGCGTGTCTCGCGATGTTCTTGGCCATGTCCCAGTTGACCGGCCCGGAACCTTGCGGCGCCGACAGCATGTCGGCGAACTGCCGCATCGCCGCGGCGATCTGCTCCGGGTTGCCGAACATGGCGAACGGATTCTCGTTGGGGTCGTTTTCGCGACCTGGCAGGTCAGTCACCGCGCCACCTCGTGCAGGATGGAGGAGTCCACATCCGCCACGTTATCCGTCGTGGGGCGGATCAGTGCAAAGTGAGGACCTCGTGCCGACCTCGAAACGCCATCGTCCGCCCGTCGTCGCCGTCACCGGCGCGGCCTCCGGGATAGGCAGGGTGTTCCTCGCGAAGGTCGCCTCGTCTGCGGATTTCCGCCGCGTCGTGGCCATCGACGACCAGCGTGGCGACGTCTCGGACGTCACCTGGCGAGTCCTGGACATCCGGGATCCGCTCTTGGCGAACCGCATCTCCGACGTGGACGTCCTGGTGCATCTGGCGGGCGATTTCGCGCTGGACGCCGATCCGGTGGAACGCCGGGCGTACAACATCAGAGCCGCCCAGACCGTGCTGACCGCCTCGGCGGCGGCGCGCGTGCGCCGGGTGGTCCTGGTCACCAGCGCGATGGTGTACGGCGCCGCCGCCGACAACCCGGTCCCGCTGGCCGAGGACGCCCCCGTGGCGGCCGAGCCGGACACCGGCGTGGTGGGCGACTACCTGGAGATCGAGTCGCTGGCCCGGCGCGCGCTGCGGGTCCACCCGGGCCTGGAGGTGACCGTGCTCCGCCCGGCCGCCCTGGTCGGCCCCGAAGTCGACACGGTGGTCACCCGGCACTTCGAGGCCCCCCGGCTGCTGGTGGTCAAGGGCTGCCTGCCGCGCTGGCAGTTCTGCCACCTCGACGACCTGGTCTCGGCCCTGGAGCTGGCGGCGCTCGGTCAGGTCACCGGCGTCGTGGCGGTCGGCTCCGACGGCTGGCTGGAGATGGAGCAGGTGGAGGAGGTGTCCGGGTTGCGGCGGTTCGAGCTGCCGGCCGGGCTCACCTTCAGCACCGCCCAGCGGCTGCACCGGCTCGGCGTCACCCCCGCCCCCGCCACCGACCTGCACTACGTCGTCTACCCGTGGGTGGTCACCGCGACCGCGCTGCACCAGGCGGGCTGGAAGCCGGCCTGGACCAACGAGGCCGCCCTGCAGGAGCTGCTGTCGCTCAGCGAGGGCAGACACGCCGTGGTCGGCCGTCGCCTGTCCGGCAAGGACGCCACCATCACCGCGGCCGGCGCCACCGTGGCCGTGATCGGCACCGCGGCGATCGTGCGCGCGGCCCGCCGCAAGAAGAGGATTTAGACTCCCTTCGTGGACGTCATCCGGTTGCTGGAGATCCGTGACACCGCCCTGTCGGTGGACGAGGTGCTGGGCGCGGTCGCCGATCACGCGGCCGGGGGCACCGCGCTGTTCATCGGCACCGTGCGCGAGCAGGACGAAGGGCGGCAGGTCAGCAGCCTGTCCTACTCCGCGCATCCCTCCGCAGAGACGGAGCTGCGCAGGGTCGCCGAGAAGGTGGCCGCCGACTTCCCGGTGACCGCCCTGGCGGCCGTGCACCGGATCGGCGACCTGGAGCTGGGCGACCTCGCGGTGATCGTGGCGGTGGCCTGTCCGCACCGGGCGGAGGCGTTCGCCGCCTCCCGGCGCCTGATCGACGACCTCAAGCACGAGGTCCCGATCTGGAAGAACCAGCTGTTCGCCGACGGCTCCGCCGAGTGGGTCGGCGCCGGCCAGGAGTCATGAGCGAATAGAGTCTGCGCATGTCCCGACGTGCTCTCACCTTGATCGTTGCGGGTTTCCTGACGCTCGCGCTGGCCATCGGCGGCGCCATGCTGCCCGTGCCGTACGTGGTGCTGAGCCCGGGCCCGACCGAGAACACCCTCGGCGACATCAAGGGCAAGCCGGTCATCAACGTGCAGGGCCGGGAGACCTTTCCCACCAGCGGCATGCTCAGCCTCGTCACCGTGGCGTACCAGGGCGGGCCGGGCAACCGCATCGGGCTGCTGACCGCGCTGCGCGGCTGGTTCGACTCCACCATCGCCGTCGTGCCCGAGGAGACGATCTTCCCCAGGGAGCGGTCGGTCCAGGAGGTGGAGGAGCAGAACACCGCCGAGATGGCCGGCTCCCAGGACACCGCCACCGCCGCGGCGCTGAACCAGCTGAAGCTCCCGGTGGAGGACGTGGTCAAGGTCTCCAGCGTGGACAAGGGCACCCCCGCGGACGGCAAGCTGCTGCCCGGGGACATGATCGTCGCGGTGGACGGCGCGCCGACCGCGGACGCCGACGCCGTGGTGTCCGCCGTGCAGCAGCACAAGCCCGGCGAGAAGATCGTTTTCACCGTGGAGGGCAGGTCCGCCAAGACCGACGTGACCGTGGTCGGCACCGCGGGCAAGGACGGCAGGGCCATGGTCGGCGTGCGGATGGGGATGAGCTACAAGTTCCCCTTCAAAATCGACTTCAGCGTCGGGGACGTGGGCGGCCCGAGCGCCGGCCTGATGTTCTCCCTCGGCATCTACGACAAGCTCACCCCCGGCCCGCTCACCGGCGGCAAGAACATCGCGGGCACCGGCACCATGAAGCCCAGCGGCGAGGTCGGCCCGATCGGGGGCATCGAGCAGAAGATGGTGGGCGCCCGCAAGGCCGGGGCCACGATCTTCCTCACTCCGGACCGGAACTGCGCGGCCGCCCTGGGCGCGGTCCCGGACGGGCTGCGGCTGGTCAAGGTGTCGACCCTGGACGGGGCGATCAAGGCGCTGGAGGCGCTGCGGACCGGATCGGGGAACGTGCCCGCCTGTTCCTGAAAGCTTTACCCGGCCGGGATCGCCGTCCCCCGGGAGGCTTTGTCCACAGGGGGCGCTCCCAAAAATCACAGCAGAGCTTTTCGCGGTGTAGGTTGCCAGGCACGGACCGTTGTGCTCGTGCTCAGTGAGACTTATCTGTGACATTAAGGGGTTGGCGTTGAGCTTCCGGAGCCCCGGAGCCGGTCGGGCGATGCGCTTGCCCCGCCGGCCGCGACTGCTCATTCCCGTCGCGATCACCCTGGTGGTGCTCGTGGTGGCACTGTTCATCTTCGCCGGGATCTACACGGACTACCTGTGGTTCGACTCGGTCGACTTCACCGCCGTGTTCTCCACCATGCTGCTCACCCAGATCCTGCTGTTCCTGGCGGGCGCTGTGCTGATGGTCGGCATCGTGGGCGGCAACATGGCCCTGGCCCACCGCATGCGGCCCATGTTCGGGCCCGGCATGTTCGGCAACGCGCAGGGCGCCGACCGCTACCGTTTGGCCGTCGACCCGCACCGCAAACTGGTCTTCCTGATCGGCATGGCCATCCTCGGCCTGTTCGCCGGGTCCTCCACGGCCGGCCAGTGGCGCACCTGGCTGCTGTTCCAGAACGCCACTCCGTTCGGGCAGACCGACGCCCAGTTCGGCTGGGACCTGTCGTTCTTCATGTTCACCTTCCCGTTCCTGCGGATGGTGCTGAACTTCCTGTTCACCGCCATCATCCTGTCGATCATCGCGGCGGCGCTGGTCCACTACCTGTACGGCGGGTTCCGCATCCAGACCCCCGGCGGCGTGCAGGCCTCCCGTGCGGCCCGGTCCCATCTGTCGGTGCTGCTCGGCGTCTTCGTGCTGCTCAAGGCGGGGGCGTACTGGCTGGATCGGTATGGTCTGGTCTTCTCCGACCGGGGGAAGGTCTTCGGCGCGTCCTTCACCGACATCAACGCGGTGCTGCCGGCCAAGGGCATCCTGGCGATCATCTCGCTGATCTGCGCCGCGCTCTTCTTCGCCGGCGTGGTCCGGCCGGGCGGCATGCTGCCCGGCGTGGCGCTGGGCCTGCTCGTGCTCTCCGCGGTGCTGATCGGCGGCGTCTACCCGGCGCTGGTCGAGCAGTTCCAGGTCAAGCCCAACCAGCAGGCCAAGGAGCAGGAGTACATCGCGCGCAACATCGACGCGACACGCAAGGCGTACGGGGTGGATACCGCCGTCGTGACGCAGTACAGCGCGAAGACCGACGCGTCCGAGGCCGTGCTGCAGAGCGAGTCGGCGGCCATCCCCGGCATGCGGCTGCTGGACCCGAGCCTGCTCTCGCCCACCTACCAGCAGAAGCAGCAGATCAGGGGCTACTACCAGTTCCCCGAGCAGCTCGACATCGACCGGTACCCGTCCTCGGACGGCAAGCTGCGCGACACCGTCGTGGCGGTCCGGGAGATGGGCCTGCCGCCCAACGAGCAGCGCAACTGGATCAACGACCACCTCGTCTACACCCACGGCTTCGGCGTCGTCGCCGCGCCGGGCAACGCGGTGGACGCCAGCGGCGTGCCCAACTTCAGCGAGAAGGACATTCCGCCGACCGGCACCCTGGGCAAGTACGAGCCGCGGGTGTACTTCGGCGAGTCCTCGCCCGAGTACTCCATCGTCGGCGGTCCGGCGGGCACCAGCCCGGTCGAGCTGGACTACCCCGAGCAGGGTTCCAGCGGCCAGAAGAACAACACCTACACCGGCCGCGGCGGCGTCTCCATCGGCGGCGTCTTCACCCGCTTCCTCTACGCGCTGAAGTACGGCGAGACCAACCTGCTGCTCAACTCGAACATCAACGAGAACTCGCGGATCATGTACATCCGCAAGCCGATCGAGCGCATCCAGCAGGTGGCGCCGTTCCTGACGCTGGACCGGGACCCGTACCCGGCGGTGGTCGGGGGGCGGATCGTGTGGATCGTGGACGCGTACACGACGTCGGACGCGTACCCGTACTCCGAGCCCAAGAGCCTCGAAGAGCTGACCACGGACGTGTCCACCTCGCGCCTGGCCGTGCCGCAGGTGCCGCGGGACATCGTCAACTACATGCGCAACTCGGTGAAGGCCACCGTCGACGCCTACGACGGCACGGTGACCCTCTACGAGTGGGACCCGAACGACCCGGTCCTGAAGACCTGGCAGAAGGCGTTCGGCGGGATCATCAAGCCGACCTCGGCCATCTCCGCGGAGCTGCGCAACCACCTGCGCTACCCGGCCGACCTGTTCAAGGCCCAGCGCGAGATCCTCACGCAGTACCACGTCACCAACGCCAACGCCTTCTTCAGCGGCCAGGACTTCTGGAAGGTCCCCGAGGACCCGGCCACCAAGAAGAGCAAGCAGCCGCCGTACTACGTGACCATGAAGATGCCGGGCAGCACCGAACGGTTCTCGCTGACCACCACGTTCGTGCCCAACGGCCGCCAGAACATGGCCGCCTTCATGGCCGTGGACGCGACCGCGGGCGCCGACGCGAAGCTGCAGATCCTCCAGCTGCCCAGCAACACGGCCATCCAGGGCCCACCGCAGGCGCAGAACACCTTCCTGTCCAACACGACGGTCTCGCAGCAGCTCAACCTGCTGCGCGGCACCGGCGGCGCCACCGAGGTCCTGTACGGCAACCTGCTCACCCTCCCCTTCGGCGGCGGCCTGCTCTACGTGGAGCCGGTCTACGTCCAGCCGAAGGAGGAGACCTCGGGCCGCTTCCCGACCCTCCAGAAGGTCCTCGTGCTGTACGGCGAGAAGGTGGGCTTCGGCAACAACCTCGACGAGGCCCTGAAACAGGTCTTCGGCGGGACCACGGCGCCGACCACCAACCAGCCGGAGGCGGAGACGCCCAACCAGCCGGAGACGACCACGCCGGAGACCGCCACCCTGGCGCAGACCGTCGACAAGGCCCAGAAGGCCTACGACGACGCCCAGAAGGCGCTGAGCGCCAACCCGCCCGACTGGGCGGCCTACGGAGCCGCGCAGACGGCTCTGAAGGCGGCGCTGGCGGAGCTGGCCGCCCTCCAGAGCGGTTCAGCGTCGAGTTCGGCGTCACCGTCCCCGTCACCCACGGCCTCACCGTCCGCGTCCCCGTCACCGGTGACCGCGGCTACGGCGGGTCCGTAGCCGCGACAGCCGCGACGGTCTGACCCTGTGGCGAACCCCCGTACCCACGCCGGGTGCGGGGGTTTCGCATTCCGTTTGCCACCGCTCCCGAGCATGGATAGAGTTGAACTGCACAACGACGCGGGGTGGAGCAGTTCGGTAGCTCGCTGGGCTCATAACCCAGAGGTCGCAGGTTCAAATCCTGTCCCCGCTACCAAAGACGAAGGCCCGGAGGCTCTCCGGGCCTTCGTCGTTTCCGGCGCCCGCCGCCGGCTCGGCTGATTTGCCTCCGGGCGGAGACGCCGATAAGCTGTGGATCACAACGACGCGGGGTGGAGCAGCTCGGTAGCTCGCTGGGCTCATAACCCAGAGGTCGCAGGTTCAAATCCTGTCCCCGCTACCAAAGACGAAGGCCCGGAGATTCTCCGGGCCTTCTTCGTTTTTCTGCACCAAAGTCCCCCAAAGGGCACCTTTGTCGGCATTCTGTCCGGACCGGAATCCCGGGCCGGCGCGTGCCGTGAAAGTTTCACGGCCGGTTGACGCGACCCGGTCATCGCCCGCACGATCATCGTGCCTTCTGGTCAGGAGGGGGCGTCGAGTGAGTACCCATCTTCGATGCGAGGTGCATCAATGCCCAGAACCCTCCTGCGGGCCGCGTCGGCCGCCCTTCTGACGCTGACCGCCCTGACCATCCCCCCGGCGTACGCGGAGGAGGTCGCCCCCGTCGCGGTGACCGTCAACGCGCGCGCCGCGCTGGCCGCCGTCCCGGACACCGGCATCGGCGCCAACCACGCGATCTGGGACACCAACCTGGGGACCAACGACACGGCCGACCTCCTCAAGGACGCGGGCGTGCAGCTGGTGCGCTACCCCGGCGGCTCGTACTCCGACATCTACCACTGGGCCGACCACACCGCCCCCGGCGGCTACGTGGCCCCGGACACGGACTTCGACACCTTCATGCGCGGCGCGCGCCGTACCGGGGCGCAGCCGATGGTCACCGCGAACTACGGCACCGGCACCGCGCAGGAGGCCGCCGACTGGGTGCGTCACGCCAACGTCACCAAGGGCTACGGCGTGAAGTACTGGGAGATCGGCAACGAGATCTACGGCAACGGCCACTACGGCTCCGCCTGGGAGGCCGACAACCACGCCGACAAGAGCCCGGCCGAGTACGCGCGCAACGTCGTGGCCTACTCCGACGCGATGAAGGCCGTCGACCCCTCCATCAAGATCGGCGCGGTGCTGACCACGGCCGCCAACTGGCCCGACGGGATCGTGGCCGGGGGCGACGCCGGCACCTGGAACAAGGTCGTGCTCTCCATGGCCGGCCCCAAGATCGACTTCGTCATCCTGCACTGGTACCCCGGCGCGTACGACAAGGCCGCCCACATCCCCGACATGATCTACCTCACCCGGCAGCAGATCGCCGCCCACGCCGGGCCCGGTTCGGAGCGCATCGGCATCGCGGTGACCGAGTTCAACACGGGGACCAGCGGCGCGGGGGAGAACACCCAGCCGGGCGCGCTGGCCGCCGCCGACGCGTACGCGACCATGATGGCCAACGGCGTGTTCAGCGTGGACTGGTGGAACACCCACAACGGCATCGGCCCCGTACGGCAGGTCGAGGGCCACACCGACTACGGCGACTTCGGACTGCTCTCCAGCGCCACCTGCACCAGCGACGGCAGCGTGTGCGAACCGCCGCTCAACACGCCCTTCGCGCCGTACTACGCGCTCCAGATGATGAGCCGCTTCGTCCGTCCCGGCGACCAGTTCGTCAAGGCCGCCAGCGGCCAGGCCAAGGTCGTCGCGCACGCGGCGCGCCGCCCCAACGGCGACCTGGCGGTCCTGCTGATCAACACCTCCTCCGACACCTCGTACCCGGTCGCCCTCGGGTACGCCGGGTTCAGCCCGGCCGGGGGAGCGCCCACCGTGCTGACCCACACCAACGGCGCCACCGCCATCACCAGCGCGACCTCGGGCACCGCGACCACCCAGACACTGCCGCCGCTGTCCATGACCACCGTCGTCGTACGTCCGTCGGCGGTCCCGGCCGGGCTGCCGGGCGCACCGGGCCAGCCGACGGCCGGCGGCGTCACCGACAAGGCCGCGACGATCTCCTGGCCTGCCGCCACCCCCGGCGCACGCCCGATCGTCAAGTACGAAGTCCACCGCCAGAACGGCGCCAACACCGAGCAGCTCGGCGAGACCGGCGGCACCTCGTTCACCGTCGGCAACCTCAGGCCGGGCACCCGCTACACCGTCAACGTGATCGCCCGCGACAGCGGCGGCGGCGTCTCCTGGTCCTCCCCGCCGCTGACGTTCACCACCGGCACCCCGGCCACCAGCTCCTGCACCGTACGCCTGAGTGACCAGACCAACTGGGGCAGCGGCTACGTCGGCTCCATCGACATCACCAACACCGGCGCCGCGATCAGCGGCTGGACCTTCGACTTCGCCTGGCCGCGTACCTGGCAGAACCTGGACGGCGGCTGGAACGCCACCTGGACCCAGACCGGCTCCAACGTCAAGGTCGTCGGCACCGGCCCGCTGGCTACCGGGGCCACCGCCAACATCGGCTTCGTCGGCAGCTACAGCGGGCCGAACGTCGTCCCGAGCGTCTTCACCCTCAACGGAACCGTCTGCACAACCCAGTGACCCACCGGGGACGCCTCGCCGCCGCGCGGTGGGGCGTCCCCTCGGTAATTGCCGAGCGTTACCCGGATATGTCTTGATAACGTCCCCAGCAGACTGGCCGCGGGACTTCGGCGTGACTTCCGGAACCCGCCTTTGAAGCGATGCTTCGCAGCTCATGCCGCCATTCCCCGGCCGGTCCACCTTTTCGCTGGGGGATTTCCGATGGACACCTACGCCGACCTGATCGCGTGCGAGGACGTGCTCATCTTCGCCAACGCGGCGATCACGTCCACCGGTCAGCGCGAGCTCTACAGCACCGGGCAGGAGCAGCGCCTGTCGCTGGACTTCCTGCACCAGTACATCCAGGGCAACTACCCCGACATCTACGCGACCGCGCTGGCCCTGGACATCAACGACCACAACGCCGCGATGATCATCCGCAACCTGCTGCGGGAACGCGGCTCCGGCGACGGACGGCTGATCGCCTGGCGGCTGGCCCGGATGAGCCCGCCCCGCGTGTACCGGCTCTTCCGGGAGCTGCGGCGCGACGGCGTCAACAACCGGCGCACCCGCGCGATCATCCGTGACTGGCTGAACGCGCGCCCGAACCTCGCCTTCGACGCCGTCAAGTACCGCTCCGGGGTGAAGGCGGCGGTCCGGCACACCCACCTCAGCCTGCCCGCCGAACTGGGCGACTTCCTGTTCGCGCCCCGCCGCAGGACCCGCTTCGACACGCCCATCCTGGAGACGTGGCGCCGCGCCCATTACGAGAAGGCCGCCCTGTACGAGCTGCCGTACACGGTCGCGGAAGGCTTCGCCGCCCGACTGGGCATCGGCCGCGCGGTCTTCCTGGAGCGGATCGCGCCCCAGCTGACCCGGCTGGAGCGGCTCCGCCTGACGGAGCGGGCGCGGCGCGAGGGCGTGGACACGCGGGCGGACCTGGCCGCCATGCCGCTGGTCCGGCTGGCCTCGTACGTGCTCTCGCTGCCGGTCGCCAAGCGCGGTCCCGAGCACGCGGACGCCCTCCGGGCCTCGGCCGTCCGCGCCGCCAGCCCGCACGCCGGGACGTGGGGGAAGGTCGTCGCGGTCCTGGACGACAGCTTCTCCTCCTACGGCTCGCCCGTGAAGCGCCGCCGCCCGCTCGCGGTCGCCCTCGGCTGCCACTACCTCCTGGAAGCCCTGGCCGGCAGCTACCACGGCCTGTGGCTGTCCGGGCGGAAGGACCCCCTGCGCGCCCGTCCCGCCGGTCCCACCCTGCTGGGCAAGCGGATCATCGACGCCCTGGAGCTGCGCCCCGACCGGCTCGTCATCGTCTCGGACGGCTCCGACAACGCGCCGCCGGGCCTGGCCGCGGAGGTGCTGCGCGTCTGGCGGCGCAAGCTCGACCCGATGGGCGAGGTCGCCGTCGTGCACCTGAACCCCGTCTACGACGCCGAGCGGTTCGACGTGCTCCGGCTCTCCCCGATGGTGCCCACGGCCGGAATCCGCGACGTGGAGGACCTGCCCGCGCTGGTGGAACTGGCCATGTTCTCGCAGGGGCGTACCGGACTGGCCGAGCTGCGCGCCTACCTGGCGGACCGGGCGGCCCGCCGATGATCGACCTCACGGGGCTGGAGACCCGGCCCGCCCAGACCTGGGGCGCCGTCCGCCTGGTCCCGCTCGTACGGCCCGAGCCGATCAGGGACCTGCGCCTCCACGCCAAGATCTACGGCGACGAGCCCTCCCTGGTGGCGCTTCCGGACAGGACGACCTACACCGCCTACATCCCGCACGCCTTCGTCGCGTCCTGGACGGATGACGGCACCCCCGCCGCCGCGTACGGCACCCAGCTCGGCGAGCCGCTGCGGCGCATGGGCGTCAGGACCCGGCGGCGGATGGCACGGCGCGTGGACAGGAACCGCCTGCGTTTCCTGCCTCTGCACCTCGCGCTGGAGGGCTTCCTGGCCCTGCACTTCGGCGGCCCGACGCTCGCGTGGGAGGAGTGGACCCGCCAGGCGCTCGCCCACGGGCTCTCCCCCCGCATCGAGGACGCCTACGCCGGCGCCCAGGTCCACGGCCTCGACGACGCGCTCCACGTCTTCGAGTTCTACCCGGGCCAGTGCGGCCTGCTGCTCTACGTCGGCGACACCCTGGCCAGCGCCTTCGTGGTGCCCCACCCGGAGGACTACCTGGCCCTGCACCCCACCCTGATCCGCGACCTGTACGGCGAACTGATCTACGAATACGCCCTCTTCTACCCCGCCAGGGACTTCGCCGCGCTGATCGACGCGGCCGCGGTGGCGTCCCTGGCGGATCTGCGCGCGCAGGCCGAGCAGCGGGAGCGGGAGTGGGCGGAGTTCCACGACTCGGTGATGGCGGCGGGCCTGCTGACCGCCCCGAAACGGGACGAGGTGGTGTATCGCCTCGGCCGTTTCGCGTTGCGGCGTTTCCTGCCCTCCTTCGAGCGGCAGCGGGAGAACCACATCGGCGAGATGATTACCGACGAGGCCGGCCGCCTGGCCTACCTGAAGACCTTCCGGCTCTCCGAGGCGCAGAGCCGCCGCGGGTACCTGCTCGACCGGCTGGCCGAACACGAATGGAGCATGCCGGCCACGGCCGCCGCCCTCGGCACGGACGAGGCCGACCTCGGGCTGCGCCTGGCCCGCGCCGGATTCGGGCACCTGCTCCGGCAGGACGTCCTCGACGCGTACCGTAAGAGCGCGCGGCGTGGACGCTAGAACGTCCGCGCCACTTCGCGGGCGGCCTCCTCGGCCTTCTTGAGCTCGACCGGGTAGTCGCCCCAGAGCGCGGGATGGAACCGGATGGCCTGAATGTCGTCGACGCCCGCCCACCGCAGCCACCCCTCGACGTACGGCGACTGCGCGTTCTCTCCCCACTCGGGCCCGAGCCCCGGAGCCCACACGGCGCTGGTGTACACGACGGCCGCCCGCTTCCCGGCGAGCAGCGGGATGTAGCCGCGCTCCCCGTCGATCCCGAAGACCATCCCCGGCTGGCTCACCACGTCGACGAACTGCTTCAGGATGTACGGCACGCCCGCGTTCCACATGGGGACGCTGAACAGGTACTTGTCGTACGCGTCGAACCGCCGGAAGGTCGCGACGGCCGCGTCCCAGGCGTCCTTCTGCTCGTCCGTGGGCGTTTCGCCCATGAGTACGGCCATCTTGGCCGCCGCCGCGGCGGGGCCGAACTCCGGCAGCGAGCCGTCCCAGAGGTCGAAGTGATCGATCGTGGCGTCGTCGCCGGCGTGTCGCGCGTACTCGTCCAGGAAGGCGTCGGCGATGCGGCGGGAGTGCGACGCGGAACCCCGCGGGGACGCGGAGATGTGCAGCAGCTTGCCCATGAGATGTCCCTTCTCAATCGGACTATGGTCCGCTTCTGATCCAGGACGATATGGACTGTGGTCCGTTTAGTCAAGTGCCGTACAGGCCGTGGGAGACGCCTTCCCGCTATGACGGCCGAATGACCGTCATAGCGACAAGAGCGGGAGGAAGGACGAAACGGGGGAGCGCGATCAGTGCGGGAGGGATCGGCTCACACCCACGCAACGGCGCAACCGGCTACTGCTCGGGCCGGTACGCCGGGGCGGCTGCGGGGGCTGGTCCATGGAAGCGAGCAAAGCCTGAGCCGCGGTCGCGTCGGACAGAATCCGCGAGACCTCCTCGCCGGCCGGCAACTGGCCGTGCTTGGCCAGCTCGTGCATGACGAAGAGCAGCGGCTCCTCCGAGCCCGCCGCCCGCGCGGCCACACTCGCCCGGCTGGCGGTGAGCAGCGCCAGATAGTAGGTGCGCAGGGTCGCTTCCCGCATGCGAACCTGCTCAAGGTCGTCCAGCAGCTCGCGCGCAATCCTGAGCAGATCGCCCGAGTGCGTGCCCTCGGCCGTGATGTGTGCGCGGATGTCGTCGAACTCCGACCGCTGCGTCATGATGGCCACCTCCACGACAGGAGTCCCGGCGTCCGGTTGGCGCCGGTGGTGACTCCCGCATCTTGATTCGTATCCCGGGACGATTGCGGATGGCTTGACATCGGGTTGCCCATGTTGCCGTGCTGGGCCACGCGATCGACCGGGTGCTACTTAGATGCGCGAGTGACCTCGATGGTTGTCAGGCTCGCCCGCGCGGTTTGCGGCGTGAGGACTCGGCGGAACTGTTAGTCTTCTGGAGTCGGTCCGGTCCGGCGCAATCCACCTCCTCGTTTCCGCGGATGAGTCGTGGGCTGCGACGAAGGAGCCGACATCCCCGATGACAAGCCATGATCCGGTGGTCGTTCGCTAGGCGACTGAAGGTCTGGTAAGTTAGAGGGGTTGCCCCGGAAACGGGGTGGTCCGAATTCCCACCAGTTGGTTGGGTCGGTGTCAAGAATCCCGAAACGGGGCGATTTGACACTGCGAAGACAGACTGAAAGAATATAGGACATAGCAAGAACAAAGTACATAAGCTTCACAAGCGTGACGATGACGCCCCTGAGGGCAGGATCACTTGATCGTGTTCCTCGGGTGTACGTGTGC
>NZ_BOOA01000077.1 GCF_016862995.1 Acrocarpospora phusangensis | reverse complement strand
CCACGACCCGCGGCACCACGACCCGGGGGACCACGACCCGCGGCACCACGACCCGGGGGACCACGACCCGCGGCACCACGACCCGGGGGACCACGGCCAGAAGAAGTCCGGCCACCAAGTCGGCCACCACCAAGTCCGCCGCCAAGTCCACCACCAAGTCCGCCGCTACGAAGCCGGCCGCCAAGACGCCCGCGAAGACCGCTCCGGCCAAGAAGAGCGTCACCACCAAAAGCACATCCGCGGCCAAGCCGCGCACGACGGCCTCCCGGTCGACCACGGCGACCAAGTCCACCGCCAAGCCGCGTACGACCGCGTCCCGCTCGGCCACGCCCAAATCCACCACCGCGAAGCCGCGTCCGGCCGCGTCCCGCTCGGCCACGCCCAAATCCACCACCGCGAAGCCGCGTCCGGCCGCGTCCCGCTCGGCCACGCCCAAATCCACCACCGCGAAGCCGCGTCCGGCCGCGTCCCGATCCGGCGTGCGCCGGACCAGCACGACGAAGGTGGCGGCGGCCGGGAGTACCCGTACGGGCGTGGCCAGCGCCCGCCTGAAGCCCGCCGCCCGCCCGGCAGGACGCACGAAGCAAGCCGCGTCCACGGGAACCAGGTCCACCACCGCGAAGACGGCCACCCCGCGAAGCCGTACGGGTGTGAAGGCGGCCACCCTGCGAAGCCGTACAAGCTTGAAGGCGGCCACCCTGCGAAGCCGTACAAGCTTGAAGGCCGCCGGAACGACGCGGAAGACGGCGGCGGCGGGCAAGATGGGCGCCAGAACCGTGGCCAAGCCCGCGAGCCGGGCTAGTGTCGCGGGGAGGACGGGCAGGACCAGTTCGGCGGCGGCCAAGCCGGGCAGGATGACGGCGGCCAAGGCCGGTGTTAGGACGGTCGGCGGCAAGACGAGCACCAGGACGATCAAAACGACAAAGACAGCCACCGGAACGACCAAGACAGCCACCGGAACGATTAAGACAGCCACCGGGACGACCGCCAAGGCAGCCGCGAGGACGGCCGGCAGGACGACCGCCAAGGCTGCCGAGACGGCGGGCAGGACGGCCGCGAAGACGGTGCGCGCCACCGCCGCCGCCAAGACGATCAAGAAGACGATCGGCAGGGCGGCGGGGAAGGCGGCCGTGATGAGGGCGGCCGTGACGAAGGCGACCCGGAAGCGGGCGGCGGGGAGTGGAGGCAGTAGATGACGGAACCGGGCTTGGAGGGCGCGGGACTGGCGTTCCTGCGTAACATCCAGGCGGAGGGGTCGCCTGAACCCGGAGCGGTCGCGGGGCGTACCTCGGGGGGCGAAGGGTCGGTCGAGACCGCGATGGCGCGGCTGGACGGCCTCGCCGAGCGTCCCGTCGGGGAGCATGTGGCCGTTTTCGAGGAGGTTCTGGGTGACCTGGAGAGCACGCTCGGATCGGTGGACGAGCGTACGTGAACGCGAGCGGTGAGGTCCGGGCCGCGCCCGGCCCGGCGGTGAGGGCGGCCCGGTGAGCCAGCGCAGGCGGTTGGACAGCGAGCTGGTGCGGCGGAATCTGGCGCGTTCGCGCGAGCAGGCCGCCCAGCTCATCGACGCCGGCCGGGTGAGCGTGAGCGGCCGGGTCGCGGGGAAGGCGGCGACCCAGGTCGACACCGCCTCCCCGATCGTCGTGGCCGAGGCCGCCGAGGGTCCCGACTATGTGTCCAGGGGCGCCCACAAGCTGCTCGGTGCGCTGGCGGCCTTCGCCGACCTGCGCGTCGAGGGCCGGCGCTGCCTGGACGCGGGCGCCTCCACCGGAGGCTTCACCGACGTGCTGCTCCGCCACGGCGCCGCGCACGTGCTCGCCGTGGACGTCGGCTACGGTCAGCTCGCCTGGTCGCTGCGGACCGACGAGCGGGTCACCGTGATGGAGCGGACCAACGTCAGGGACCTCACCCCGGAGCTGGTCGGCGAGGCGCCCACGCTGATCGTGGGCGACCTGTCGTTCATCTCGCTCCGCCTGGTCCTGCCCGCCCTCACCGCCTGCCTCGCCGAGGGCGGCGAGCTGGTGATGCTGGTCAAACCCCAGTTCGAGGTGGGCAAGCACCGGGTCGGCGCGGGCGGCGTGGTCCGCGACCCGGCCCTGCGCGCCGACTCGGTCCGCGAGGTGGCCGCCACCGCCGCCGGCCTGGGCCTGACCGTGAAGGGCGTCACGGCCAGCCCGCTGCCGGGGCCTTCCGGCAACGTCGAATACCTGATCAGACTCGGCAAGGGCGCGGGGCACGAGCCGGTCGAGGACCTGGCGGCGGCCGTCGACCGCGCCGTCGCCGAGGGCCCGCGATGAGCCTGGAGGACCGCGATGACCCGCCCGTCCGGCCGTACGCTCACGGAAGCAGCAGGATGACTCCCCACCTGACCAGGGACGGCAAGCGGACCGTTCTCATCACCACGCACACCGGCCGGCAGGCGGCCATCGACAGCGCCCGGCTGGTCATCCACCGGCTGCTCGGCGAAGGGCTGAACGTGCGGGTGCCCGCCGACGAAGCCGAACTGGTCGCCGAGCCGGGCGTTGAGGTGGTCTCCCCGGCCGCGGCCCTGGCGGCCGACGCCGAACTGATGATCGTGCTCGGCGGCGACGGCACCCTGCTGCGGGCCGCCGAACTGGTGCGGCCCGTCGGCGTGCCCCTGCTCGGCGTCAACCTCGGCCACGTCGGATTCCTCGCCGAGGCCGAGGTGGAGGACCTCAAGGAGGTCGTCGACCGGGTGGTGGAGAGCCACTACGAGGTCGAGGAGCGGATGACCATCGACGTCGTGGTCCGCGCCAACGGCTCGGTGCTGGCCAGGACGTGGGCCCTCAACGAGGCGTCGGTGGAGAAGCGGGACCGCATGCTGGAGGTGGTCGCCGAGATCGACGGGCGGCCGCTGTCCCGCTGGGGCTGCGACGGGGTGATCTGCGCCACCAGCACCGGGTCCACCGCGTACGCGTTCTCGGCCGGCGGGCCGGTGGTCTGGCCCGAGGTGGAGGCGCTGCTGCTGGTGCCCAACAGCGCGCACGCCCTGTTCGCCCGGCCGATGGTGATATCGCCCAAGGCCCGGGTGGCCGTGGAGATCCTGCCGGAGACCAGCGCGGGCATCCTGTGGTGCGACGGCAGGCGCAGGTTCGACCTGCCGCCCGGCGCGCGGGTGGAGGTGACCAGGGGCGAGACCCCGGTCCGCCTGGCCCGCATGCTCGGCGCCGAGACCACCGGCGCGCCGTTCACCGACCGTTTGGTGGCCAAGTTCGGGCTGCCGGTGGCAGGCTGGCGCGGCCGGGTCAGGAACCACTGACCGGCCCGCGCCCGACTCGAAAATCTTGGCGAGTTGCGCGTAGGATCTCATCCGACATCGCAGCTGAACGGGAGGGACCCAGTGCGACCGAGGGTCGAGGAGGTCCGGATCCAGGGGCTTGGCGTCATCGACGAGGCCGTCCTGGAGCTGTCACCGGGGTTCACCGTTGTCACAGGTGAGACGGGCGCCGGCAAGACCATGGTGGTGACCGGCCTGGGGCTGCTGTTCGGCGGGCGGGCCGACCCGGCGCGGGTGCGCCCGGGGTCCGACCGGGCCACCGTGGAGGGCACCCTGCGGGTGGACCCCGAGGGCCGCGCGGCCCAGCAGGTGTTCGACATCGGCGGCGACGTCGAGGGCGGCGAGCTCATCATCTCCCGCACCGTCTCCACCGAGGGCCGCTCCCGGGCCTGGCTCGGCGGGCGCACCGTCCCGGTCGGGACGCTCACCTACCTGGCCGACGACCTGGTGGCCGTGCACGGCCAGATGGACCAGCAGCGGCTGCTCCAGCCCGGCCGGCAGCGCGCCGCCCTCGACCGTTACGCGGGCGACGAACTGGTCAAGCCCCTCCGGGCGTACGAGCAGTCGTACAAGCGGCACAAGCAGGTCGGCGAGCTGCTGGCCGAGCTGACCACCCGGGCGCGGGAACGCGCGCAGGAGGCCGACGTGCTCAGGTTCGGGCTCGGCGAGATCGAGAAGGCCGAGCCGAGGGCGGGGGAGGACGCCGAGCTGAAGGAGGAGGCCGAGCGGCTCTCCCACGCCGACGCGCTCAGGAACGCCGCCACCACCGCGCACACGGCGCTCCTCGGCGACCCCATGTCGGGGCCGGAGGCGGCCCAGGACGCGGTCTCCCTGGTCGGCATGGCCAAGTCCGCCGTCGAGGCGGTGCGCGAGTTCGACCCGGCGCTCGGCGGGCTCGCCGACCGGCTGGCCGAAGCCGGCTACCTCATCAACGACGTGGCCACCGAGCTGGCCGCCTACGCCGAGTCGGTGGAGGCCGACCCCGCCCGGCTGGCCGCCGTGCAGGAGCGGCGCGCCGTGCTGACCGGCCTGGTCCGCAAGTACGGCGCGGACGTGGCCGAGGTCCTGGACTGGGCCCGCAGGTCGGCCGCCCGCCTCACCGAGCTGGACGGCGACGACGACCGGATCGCCGAACTCACCCGCGAGCACGACGAGCTGAGCGAGCGCCTGGACGAGCAGGCCGGCGAGCTCACCCGGATCCGCACCGGCACCGCCGAGCGGTTCGCCGAGGCCGTCACCGCCGAGCTCGGCGCGCTCGCGATGCCGCACGCCCGGGTCAGCGTCGAGATCACCAGAAGCCCCGACTTCGGGCCGCAGGGCGTGGACGAGGTCGAGCTCCGGCTGGCCGCCCACCCCGCCGCCCCCCCGCTCCCGCTCGGCAAGGGCGCCTCCGGCGGCGAGCTGAGCCGCGTCATGCTGGCCATCGAGGTCGTCTTCGCGGGCGCCGACCCGGTCCCCACGTTCGTCTTCGACGAGGTGGACGCGGGCGTCGGCGGCAAGGCCGCCGTCGAGATCGGCCGCCGCCTGGCCAAGCTGGCCAGAACCGCGCAGGTGATCGTCGTCACCCACCTGCCCCAGGTGGCCGCCTTCGCCGACCAGCACCTGGTGGTGGAGAAGGCGAGCGACGGCAGCGTCGTCCGCAGCGGCGTCGTCGCCCTCGACCGCGAGGGCCGGGCCCGCGAGCTGTCCCGCATGCTCGCCGGTTTGGAGGATTCCGAGCTGGGCAGGGCGCACGCCGAGGAACTGCTGTCGCTGGCGGCGGCCGCGAAGGCCGCCGTCTGACCGGTGCGCGAAAATGCCGCGCACCGGCACCCCATCTCCTGATATATCCCGTCATGCGAGGAAGGTTCCGGCCCGCGGCCGGTCCCGCGAGGCGAAGCCGTCCCGGCGTACGGCGGACGGTGGCCGACCTGCCCTTTTCCCGGGCGGGTAGGTTGTGACAAACCTGACACGTGCCGGGGTGTCGGGCCGTCATGGTCGTTCGCTCTGGCAGGATGGTCACGATGAAGGTCCCGAGCGTGAAGGTTTCGGGCCTCCGCCGCAGGAAGGTCAACGACCTTCCCGGGGTGACGGCAGTGGCGAGGATCGACCGGCGGACCAAGAGGCTGACCAAGCGCCTCAAGGCCGGGGAGATCGCGATTATCGATCACGTTGACGTCGACCGGGTGAGCGCGGAGGCGTTGGTGGCATGCGGTGCTTCGGCCGTGGTCAACGTGGCCAGCAACATCAGCGGCCGCTACCCCAACCTCGGGCCGCAGATCCTGATCGAGGCCGGGGTGACGCTGGTCGACAACGCCAGCCCCGAACTGTTCGAGCGGGTCCGCGACGGCGACCTCGTCCGGGTCCACGAGGGCGTGGTCTACCTCGACGACGAACCCGCCGGGAAGGGCGAGATCGAGACGGCCGAGTCCGTCGAGGCCGCCATGACCGAGGCCCGCGCCGGCCTGTCCGTGCAGATCGAGGCCTTCACCGTCAACACGATGGAGTACGTGCGCCGCGAGCGCGACCTGCTCATCGACGGCGTGGGCGTGCCCGACATCGTCACCGCCATGGACGGCAGGCACGTGCTCATCGTGGTCCGGGGCTACCACTACAAGGAGGACCTGGCCGCGCTCCGGCCGTACATCCGGGAGTACCGGCCGGTCATGGTCGGGGTGGACGGCGGCGCGGACGCGCTGATCGAGGCCGGCTACAAGCCGGACGTGATCGTCGGCGACTTCGACTCGGTGACGGACCGGGCGCTCACCTGCGGGGCCGAGCTGGTCGTGCACGCCTACCGGGACGGGCGCGCGCCCGGCCTGGAGCGCGTGCACCGGCTGGGGCAGGACGCGGTGCTGTTCCCCGCGGCGGCCACCAGCGAGGACATCGCGATGCTGCTGGCCGACGAGAAGGGCGCCTCGCTCATCGTCGCCGTCGGCACGCACGCCACCCTCATCGAGTTCCTGGACAAGGGCCGCGCGGGCATGGCGAGCACGTTTCTCACCCGGCTCCGGCTGGGCAGCAAGCTCATCGACGCCAAGGGCGTCAGCAGGCTCTATCGCAGCCGTATCTCCACGGCGTCCCTGCTGCTTCTCGTGGCCACCACCCTGGTCACCATCGGCGTGGTGCTGTTCGTCGCGCCGGTCGGGAAGATCTGGCTGGACGGGCTCCAGGACACGTGGAACGGCTTCATCTTCTGGGTGGTCGGACTCTTCTCGTGATCGATTTTCGCTATCACCTCGTCTCCATCGTCGCGATCTTCCTGGCGCTGACGGTGGGCATCGTGCTGGGCAGCACGGTCCTGCAAAACCCGATCATCAGCTCGACGCAGGCGACCGCCGAGAGCCTCAAGAAGGTCAACCAGGACCAGCGCGACCAGATCGCCGCGCTCCAGGCGCGCGAGGACGGCAACAACGCGTTCGTCGCCGGGGCCACCGCCGAACTGGTCAAGGGCGACCTGGCCGCCGAGCACGTGGTCGTGGTGGAGGCCCCCGGGGCGCCGAGCGGCCTGCGCGACCAGGTGCGGGAGGCCATCGAGCTGGCCGGGGGCACCTACACCGGGCGGGTGGCGCTGACCGACAGGTTCATCGCGCCCGAGCAGGCCGGGGTCGTCGAGGGGCTGGCCGCGCAGCTCGCGCCCGTGGGCACGATGTTCCCGGAGGGGGCCACGCCGTACGACAAGGCGGGGCAGGTGCTGGCCGGGGCGCTGATGACGAGCGTGGCCATGCAGGCGGGCACGGTGAACGCGGCGGCCTCCTCGGTGCTGGAGGTGTTCCAGGAGGGCGGCTTCATCTCGATGTCGGACGATCCGGGCAAGCGGGCCACGCTCGCCGTCGTGGTGGCGCCCGCGGTGCCGTACGAGGGGGAGGCGGCGGAGGCGCAGAACGGCGCGGTCGTCTCGGTGGCGGGAGCGCTGGACAAGGCCGGGCTCGGGACCGTGCTGGCCGGGACGATCACCGCGTCCTCGACCGGCGGGGTCATCGCGGCGCTGCTCGACTCGGGGGACGAGGCGTCTCAGGTGTCTACGGTGGACACCCTCGATCTGCCCTCGGGCCGGGCCGTCGTGGTCTACGCTCTGCGGGAGCAGTACGCAGGCCGTTCCGGGGCGTACGGGATCGGCAGCGGGGCGACGGCGTTCGAGCCGCCCCCCAGCGCGAGCCCCAGTCCCAGCCCGCCGGCGACCGGCGGCTGACCCCTCACCATCGTTAGGACATCCGCTGTGGGCAATCGTTCCTGGCCGGCCGCCCTGTCGGGCGCCGTCATCGGGGCCGTCGCGGCCCGCGCCGCCTACTCGGCCTTCCGCCGCCGCCCGCCGGTCGGCGAGGAGAAGACGTGGACCCGCACGAACCACCGCGGCGAATCCGTCACCCTCCTGGAGGGGCCCGCCTACGTCGCCGCCACCGGCGCTGCCGCCGCCCTCACACCCGGGCTGCCGTGGCGGCTGCGCGCCGCCGCCGTGCTGGCCGGGGTGGGCAGCGGCGTGCTCGGCGGGTACGACGACATCTACGGCGCCACCGCGACCAAGGGCTTCAAGGGCCACCTGGCCGCGCTGGCCCGCCGCGAGGTGACCAGCGGCTCCGTCAAGATCGTCGGCATCGGCGCGGCCGGTCTGGCCGCCGCGGCCCTGGCCGGGTCCGCCCGCCGGGACTCCGGCTCGGCCGGGGCGCGGGCCGCCGACGTGCTCATCGACGGCGCGCTGATCGCCGGGGGCGCCAACCTGGCGAACCTGTTCGACCTGCGGCCCGGCCGCGCCATCAAGGTGGGCCTGCTCGCCGGTGCCCCGCTGCTGGCCGCCTCCCTGTCCGGCTCCCGCCCTGCCGCCGCCGGTCTGGCCGCCGTGCCGCTGGGCGCGGCCGTTGCGCTGCTGCCCGAGGACCTGGCGGAGCGGGCCATGCTCGGCGACGCGGGCGCGAACTCCATGGGCGCGCTGCTCGGCCTGGCCGCGTCGGTCCGGCTGAGCAGGCGGGCGCGGCTCGGCCTGCTCGGCGTGGTCGCCGGGCTGACGGCCGCCTCGGAGAAGGTGAGCTTCACGAAGGTCATCGCCGGGAACCCGGTGCTGAACCGGATCGACATGATCGGCCGGAGGCCGGCGCAGCGGTGACCGCATGATCGGACGGCTCGGCCGGGGCGTCGCCGGGGCCGCGGTGCTCATCGGGGTCATCACGATCCTGGGCCGCGTCGCCGGGTTCGGCAAGCAGCTCGCCTTCGCGCACACGGTGGGCACCAAGTGCCTGGCCACCGCGTACTACACGGCGAACCAGATCCCGAACCTGGTGTTCGAGATCGTGGTCGGCGGCGCGCTGGCGGGCATGGTCGTGCCGGTCCTGGCGGGACCCGCGGGGCGGGCCGCCAAGGATGAGGTGAGCGCCGTCTCCTCGGCGCTGCTCACCTGGGTGCTGGTCCTGCTCGTCCCGCTCAGCCTGCTCACCGCCCTGCTGGCCGGGCCGGTCGTGAGCCTGTTCGTCGGCGACCCGGCCGGCTGCGACGCCGGGGCGGTCGTCGCGACCGCGACCCGCATGCTCGTCGTCTTCGCCCCCCAGATCGCCCTGTACGGCATCGCCGTCGTGCTCTACGGCGTGCTCCAGGCCCACCGCCGCTTCGCCGGACCGGCGCTGGCCCCACTGGTGTCCAGCCTGGTGGTGATCGTCGCGTACCTGGCCTTCGTGCCGCTCAGCCACGGGGAGATCCGGCCGGGCCTGGTGCCGGAGCCGGCCGAGCTGGTCCTGTCCGGCGGCACCACGCTGGGCGTGGTCGCGCTCGTGGTCGCCGTGCTCGGGCCGGCCGCGCGGCTCCGGCTGCGCTGGCGGCCCGCGCTCCGGTTCCCGCCGGGGGTGGCCGCGCAGGTCAGGACGCTGGCGCTGGCCGGGCTCAGCGCGCTGCTGGCCCAGCAGGTGGCCATGGCGGTGGTGGTGTGGCTGGCCAACGCGGCGGGCTCCGGGCGGATCGCCGCGTACAACTACGCCTGGGCGATCTACCTCGTCCCGTACGCGGTGCTGGCCGTGCCGATCGCGACCAGCGCCTTCCCGGTCCTGTCGGCGCGGGCGGAGGCCGGCGACCACGACGGGTTCGCCGCGCTCTCCGCCAGGACCACCCGGGTCGTCCTGCTCGTCTCCGGCCTGGCCGCCGGCACCCTGGCCGCCACCGCCGGCCCGATCGCGGACGTCTTCCTCCAGCAGGCCCCGACGGACGTACGGGTCCCCGAGTTCGCCCGCGCCATCGCCCTGTTCGCCCCCGGCCTGCTCGGCTACGGCCTCACCGCCCACCTCACCCGCGTCCTGTACGCCTCCGGCCACGGCCGCCCCGCCGCCCGCGACATGGTGGCCGGCTGGGCCGTCGTCATCGCCGCCCAGACCGCCTTCTCCCTCACCTTCCCGCAGCCGTGGAAACTCGGCGGCCTCGCCCTCGGCCAGGCCGCCGGCATGACCGTCGCCGGGATTCTGCTCCTGCTCTCGGTACGCCGGGCGGCCGGCGGACCGGCCCTGGTCGGAACGCCCCGGGCCGGGGTGGCCGCCCTCCTCGGCGGGGTCACCGCCTACCTGTCCGGCTCCGCCGTGGTCCACGTGTTCGGCCCGCAGCCCCTCTGGGGGAGCGTCCTGGAGACGGCCGTCGCCGCCCTGGCCGCCGCGGCGGGGGGAATCCTCGTGGCCGCCGCCATCGACCGCGGCGACCTGCGCGCCCTCCTCTCCAGAAAGGCCGTCCCGAGATGAGGATCGTCCTGGTCCTGGGCACCAGCTCCGGCGGCGTCGGCCGGCACGTGCGCACCCTCGCCCGCGGTCTCGTCGCGGCGGGCCACGAGGTCCTGGTGGCGGGCCCGCCCGCCACCGAGTCCGCCTTCGGCTTCACCGGGACGGGCGCGGCCTTCGCCGCCCTGCCCGTCTCCGACCGGCCCCATCCGGTCAACGACCTGCGCAGCGTCCTCGCCCTGCGCCGCCTCACCGGCGGCGCGGACGTCGTGCACGCCCACGGCCTGCGCGCGGGCGCCCTCGCCGGCCTGGCCGGAGGGCGGGGCGAGCTGGTGGTGACGCTGCACAACGCCCTGACGGCCGGGGGCGCGATCGGCGCCATGTACGGCGTCCTGGAACGCGTCGTGGCCCGCCGAGCCGACCGGATCCTGGTGGTCTCGCCCGACCTCGGGGAGCGCATGCGGCGGCTGGGCGCGCGGCGGGTGGCGGCGGCCGTGGTGCCCGCGCCCGAGTTCGCGGGCGCGCGGCGGCCCGCCGCCGAGGTCCGGGCCGAGCTGGGGGAGGGCGCCGTCGTGCTGACGGTGGCCCGGCTGGCCCAGCAGAAGGGCCTGGAGGTGCTGCTGGAGGCCGCGTCAGGGGCGTACCCGGAGAAGGTGCTGTTCGCCGTCGCCGGGGAGGGGCCGCTGCGGGCCGGACTGGAGGAGCGGATCGCCGGGCGGGGGCTGCCGGTACGGCTGCTGGGGGACCGCGGGGACGTGGGGGATCTCTTGGGGGTCGCATCGGTTTACGTGGTGCCGAGCTGGTGGGAGGGGCAGCCGCTGACCGTGCAGGAGGCGCTCCGGGCGGGAGTCCCCATCGTCGCCACCCGGGTGGGCGGCATTCCCGACATGGTGGGAGATGCGGCCCTGCTGGTGCCGCCGGGCGACGCCGGGGCCATCCGCGACGCGGTCGTCCGGGTGCTGACGGAACCGGGGCTGGCCGAGCGGCTGCGCCGGGCCGCCGCCGAGCGCGGGGAACGGCTGCCGGCCGAGTCCGACGCGGTCGGCGCGGTGCTGAGCGCCTACGGCGATCACGCCGGAACCTGACCGCGACCGGGAATCAAACCGGTGCTTAAAGGGTTGGTCGAGGTGGTTCCACGAATTACAGACCCCGGAGTTAGGTCAGATTCGATGGGATCTCTATACTGAAACGGTTGGGGGGGAGTATCCCTTCGCGACGGTCCCGTCATCACGGCTTCAGAGCCCGGGGCCGTCGGTCTGTGCCTGGCGCCTTTTCGGCGCCGCCGGCCAGGCGGGAGAGACCTCCGGCAGTGTGTATCGTCGCGCGCCGGAGGGGCTACGTCTGTGAACATTCCTGCCTGGGGTTGGGCCGCCGTCATCATCGGCCTGCTGATCGTCCTCGCCATCGACCTGTGGATCGTCGACCGGGGTGAGGCCAAAGAGTTCTCGTTCCGCCAGGCGGGGTTCTGGGTCGGCTTCTACGTCACCCTGGCCATCCTGTTCGGCATCGGGCTGCTGGTGTTCGCCGGGCCCACCGAGTCCGGCGAGTTCTTCGCGGGCTACCTCACCGAGTACAGCCTCAGTGTCGACAACCTGTTCATATTCTTCATCATCATGTCGCGGTTCGCGGTGCCGAAGGAGTACCAGCACCGGGTCCTGCTGATCGGCATCCTGATCGCCCTGGTGATGCGCGGCATCTTCATCGCCATCGGCGCCGCCGCCCTCAACCAGTTCCACTGGCTGTTCTACGTGTTCGGCGTCTTCCTGGTGTACACCGCGTACACGCTGGTCCGCGACCACGGCAAGCACGAGGACGACTTCGCCGAGAACTTCCTGCTCCGCGCCGCCCGCCGCTGGTTCCGCACCACCCCGGACTTCGTCGGCCACAAGACCATCGTCAAGGTCAACGGCCGCCGCATGGTCACCCCGATGCTCATCGTGATGATCGCCATCGGCACCACCGACCTGCTGTTCGCCCTGGACTCCATCCCCGCGATCTTCGGCCTCACCCAGGACGCCTTCATCGTCTTCACCGCCAACGCCTTCGCCCTGATGGGGCTGCGCCAGCTCTACTTCCTCCTCGGCGGCCTGCTGCAGCGGCTCATCTACCTCAGCTACGGACTGGCGTTCATCCTCGCCTTCATCGGAGTCAAGCTCGTCCTCGAAGCCGCGCATGACACGGTCAGCTGGGCGCCCGAGATTCCCATTTCGGTCTCGCTGGGTGTCATCATCGTGACCATGGTCGTGACCACGGTGCTCAGCCTGATGAGGTCCCGCAAGGACGCGGCCGCCGCCCCGGCCGAAGTGGAGCGCCACTAGCGCAACGACGGCCGAGGCGCTTTGCTTGTCTCGATGTGGCCGTGTAAAGACAACGGGATCGGTAACATAGGTGGTTAAGTCACATTACGGTCCCTAGTCGCAAAAGAGTACAAAGGCTCCCAGTGTCGAACGATTCTGTTAGTCCCCGCGCGCTCCGGCTGGCGCGCGGGGTATCCCCGTGGCTGGTTCCGACCGCCGCGGCGGCGGCCGTCACAGCCCTTCTCACCCGGAGGTCCCGCCGATGGGCGTTCGCGGCGGTGCCGCTGACCGCGCTCACGGGTGGCATGCTCTGGTTCTTCCGCGACCCGGAGCGTACGCCCGGCCTCGGCCGGCTGCTCTCGCCCGCCGACGGAGTGGTGCAGAGCATCGACCCGTGGGAGGACGGCCGGACCCGGGTGGCGATCTTCATGAGCCCGGTGAACGTGCACGTGAACCGCGCCCCCGCGGGCGGCACCGTCACCTCGGTGGAGCACGTCGCCGGCGGGTTCACGCCGGCGTTCAACAAGGACAGCGACAAGAACGAGCGGGTGGTGTGGCACTTCGACACCCCGCTCGGCGACGTCGAGATGGTGCAGATCGCGGGCGCGGTGGCCCGGCGCATCATCCCGTACGTGGCGGCAGGGGCCAAGGTCGCCCAGGGGGAGCGGGTCGGGCTCATCCGGCTCGGCTCCCGGGTGGACGTCTACCTGCCGGAGGGAATCCGGCCCGCGGTCACCGTGGGAGACAAGACGGTGGCTGGGGTGACCCGCATTGACCGCGCCTGATCTCGGGGCGAGGGGCACGGCGGGCTGGTCCATCGACGCCCCGATCGCCGAAACCGCGGAGACCGAGGAGGAGCCGCGCGGACCGGTGGGCAAGGCGTTCCGCCTGTCCGCCGCCGACTCGCTCTCACTCGGCAACGCCCTGTCCGGCTTCCTGTCCGTGGTGGTGCTCGCCTACTCCGCGATCGACCAGCTCAAGTCGGACGGCAAGTTCGAGCCCGACCCCCGCTTCTTCGGCACCGCCGTGGTGCTGCTGCTCATCGGCGCCACCTGCGACCTGTTCGACGGCCTGGTGGCCCGCCGGTTCCGGGCGTCCGCGATGGGCGCGGAGCTCGACAACCTGGCCGACGTGATCAGCTTCGGCTTCGCGCCCGCCTTCATGGTGGTCATCTGGGGCGGCTTCGCCGAACGCCTGCCACTCTGGCTGGTCCTGGCCGCGGCCGGGTCCGTGCTGCTGGCCGGGGTCATCCGGCTGGCCAGGTTCGCCTGCGTGAAGACCAAGAGCGGCGACTTCATGGGGCTGCCCATCCCGATGGGCGCGATGACCGTGGTGTCGGTCGTGCTGCTGTTCCAGCCGACGGTGTGGACGATCGCGGGCATCTTCGCGATCGCCTGGCTGATGGTCAGCCGGATCGAGTACCCGAAGCCGAAGGGCAACCTGGCGGCGCTGGTGCTCGGCTGGATGATGATCAACGTGGCCTGCCTGACCATCTGGGCGGCCGGGCTGGCCGGCGGCGACGAGCTCATCCAGGTCGGCGCGATCATGCAGATCGCCATCGTGTCGGCCATCCCGCTGCGGGTGCTGATGTTCAAGCGCTCCCAGCGCAAGGAGCGCGGCTCCGTCTGAGTTCTTCCGCGAAAGGGGCCCGGGTGACCCGGGCCCCTTTCTGCTCGTACGGCCGGGGGCTACCAGCCGCGGGCGCGCCACTCCGGCAGCGCCGGGCGCTCGACCCCGAGCGTGGTGTCCTTGCCGTGGCCGGGGTACACCCAGGTCTCGTCGGGGAAGCGGTCGAAGATGCGCTCGACCACGTCGGTGTAGAGCTGATCGAAGCGCTCCGGGTCCTTCTGCGTGTTGCCGACCCCGCCGGGGAACAGCGAGTCGCCGGTGAAGATGTGTCCCGGGTAGTGGAGCGCGATCGAGCCGGGCGTGTGGCCGCGCAGGTGCACGACCTCCAGGCTGCGCACCCCGACCGTGACCCGGTCGCCGTGCTCGACCTCGCGGGACCGTACGGGCAGGGCGGGCGCGTCCAGCGGGTGCGCGATGGGGGTGGCGCCCGTGGCCGCCGCCACCTCGGCCAGGGCCAGCCAGTGGTCCTGGTGCTGATGCGTGGTCACGATCGCGCTGATGGGCATGTCCCCGATCAGCTCGATCAGCCGGTCCGGCTCGGCGGCGGCGTCGATGAGCAGGCCGTCCCCCGTCTCGGTGCAGCGCACCAGGTAGGCGTTGTTCCCGAAGTCCCCGACTTCGAGCTTGGCGATGGTCAGTCCTTCCAGCTCCCGCACGTCGGCGGGCCCGCCCTTGACCACGTCTCCGGTGTAGCTCATGACTCTCCTCAGATGATCGGTACGGCCTACGCTACCGAGGCCGCCTGGTTGTGCCAGAAACCGACCAGGATCGCGGTCCACCAGGCCGCCTGGGAGGCCGTGCCGGAGAGCAGCAGCCGGACCCGCTGGGCGCGGGACAGGCCGCCGAAGGAGGGATCGCCGGGCAGGGCGGCCAGTTCGCGGGTGAGCAGCCGCGCGTGTATCCCGTTCAGGCCCGTGACCAGCACGGCCGCCAGTTTCAGCCAGGTCAGCGGGGAGTCCAGGTCGGGTTCGAGGAGCGCTCCGGTGACGACGAGGCCGGCGTACCCCAGCCAGACGACGGGGTCGGCGGCGGAGACCACGCGCATGGTCTGCGCGGCGCCCTGCCGTCCGGTCAGGAACAGCAGGCCGCACGTGTCGATCACGAGGACCGCGCCGAAGCCGGCGCAGAGCGCCAGCAGGTGGCCGAACTGGGCGGTGAGCTGGATGCCAGCGGGCGGCCGGACCCAGAGGGTGGCGGCGATGGCGCCGCCCCAGACCAGGGTGACGGCCAGGGCGGCCGGGACGGCGAACCGGAATGCGGGGATGCGTCGCAGCGACTGCTCGTTGGCGGCCATACGCCCTCCTCGGCCAGATAGCGGGATATTTCACGCTTTCCGTATCTGGGCGTGGCGGTATCGCTCAACAGCCGCCACTGCGCGGCGAACCAGGCCCCGCGCCGCGATCGGGCGCTGGCCTGCGCGTACGGCGGGCGCCCCAGGTGAGTCGATCATGAAGCGTTCAGAACCCCGCTGAACAGGATCATGGCGTCCTGACCGCCGTCTTACCGCGGTCAGAGGGACGGCGGCCAGGTGTCCGGGACGGCGGCGGGCAGGCCCTCCGGAGCCGCCTGGAACGGCCACGGCGGCGGCGCCGGCAGCGGTCCCGAGGCGGTCAGGCGGTCGCCGGAGGTCCGGCCGGACAGCCAGGCCAGCAGGTCCCGGCGGGTGCCCGTCACGCTGGGGCCCTCGCCCAGGCCGGTCCAGGTCTCGTCCCGCGTCTCGTCGCTCTCCACCACCCGGATCTCGCCGACCGGCCCGGCGCCCGGGGTCCAGCTGCGCATGGTGTCGTGGAAGTCCCAGACCACGTACTGCTCGGGCCAGTCCGCCCAGCCGTAGCCCGTGCCGAGGTCGCCGTGGTGGATCTCCACCTCGCGCAGGCGGCGCATCAGCACGTACCAGGCCGGGTGGTCCACGCCGCGCGCGCTGACCAGGACCGTCCAGTCGCTCTCGGTCATCGCCGCGGCGGCCGCGTCGAACCGCGCCGCGCCCGCCTCCAGGTCGGCCAGCTGCTCCTTGGCCGGCCGGGGCGCGCCCGCCTCGATGTCGGCGTCCCTGACCTCCATGCTCGGGTACTGCGGCGTGGGCACGCCGGTGCGGGCCCAGGTGAACAGGTTGATCAGGCTGTCGCCGCTCCTGGCGACGTGGGTGACCACGTGGCCCCGGCTCCAGCCCGGCAGCAGGGAGGGCGCGTGGAGGTCGGCGTCGGTCAGGGCGGACACGGTCGTGATCAGGCGGGCGGTCGAGTCGGCCAGCTGGGCGCGGTACTCATCGAGGACTGACATGAACCCTGATCGTATCCAGGGGCTCGCGGCGGGAGCCGTACCGGGAATGTCCAGCGGTGGTTTGACGCCGCGTTTACCCTGGATGTGGGCGGGGTCGGCGGCCGGGGCGGCCGGGCCTCGCGGACCTCGCGAAAAATGTCAGTGGGCCTGGGTAGCCTGCCCCGTGCACCTTCCTGTTGACGAAATCGACCTACCGGGATCACCGTGGCTGACCGCCTTATCGTGCGTGGCGCACGTGAACACAACCTGAAGGACGTCTCGCTGGACCTGCCGCGGGACGCTCTGATCGTCTTCACCGGGCTGTCCGGCTCCGGCAAGTCCAGCCTGGCCTTCGACACCATCTTCGCCGAGGGCCAGCGGCGCTACGTGGAGTCCCTGTCGGCGTACGCGCGGCAGTTCCTGGGCCAGATGGACAAGCCGGACGTGGACTTCATCGAGGGCCTGTCCCCGGCGGTCTCCATCGACCAGAAGTCCACCAGCAGGAACCCCCGTTCCACGGTCGGCACGATCACCGAGGTCTACGACTACCTGCGGCTGCTCTGGGCCAGGATCGGCAAGCCGCACTGCCCCCAGTGCGCGCGGCCGATCGCCAGGCAGACCCCGCAGCAGATCGTCGACCGCGTGCTCGAACTGCCGGAGGGCACCCGCTTCCAGGTGCTCGCCCCGGTCATCCGCGGCCGCAAGGGGGAGTACGCGGAGCTGTTCCGCGAGCTCACCACCAAGGGCTTCGCGCGGGCCCGGGTGGACGGCACGGTCATCCGCCTGGAGGAGCCGCCGACCCTCAAGAAGTACGAGAAGCACGACATCGAGGTCATCGTGGACCGGCTCGCGGTCAAGGACACCGCCCGGCGGCGGCTGACCGACTCGGTGGAGACCGCCCTCCAGCTCTCCGGCGGCACCATCACCCTGGACTTCGTGGACCTCGACGCCGCCGACCCGAACCGGGAGCGCTTCTACTCCGAGCACCTCTACTGCCCCTACGACGACCTGTCGTTCGAGGAGCTGGAGCCCCGCTCGTTCTCGTTCAACTCCCCGTTCGGCGCCTGCCCGGAGTGCACCGGCCTGGGCACCCGGATGGAGGTCGACCCCGAGCTGGTCGTGCCCGACCCGGAGCGCACCCTCGGCGACGGCGCGATCTCGGTCTGGTCCGGCGGCCACACCAGCGACTACTTCGAGAAGCTGATGGAGGGCCTCGGCAACGCCCTCGGCTTCGACCTGGACACCCGCTGGGACCGCCTCTCCAAGCAGGCCCAGAAATCCCTGCTGTACGGGCACGACGAGCAGATCCACATCCGCTACAGCAACCGGTACGGCCGGGAGCGCTCGTACTACACCAACTTCGAGGGCGCGATCACCTGGGTGCAGCGCCGCCACGCCGAGTCGGAGAGCGACGCCGCCCGGGAGAAGTACGAGGGCTACATGCGGGAGGTGCCCTGCCCGGCCTGCAAGGGCAGGCGCCTCAAGCCCGTCTCGCTGGCCGTGACCGTCGGCGGCTCCTCCATCGCCGAGGTGTCCTCGCTGTCCATCGGCGAGTGCGCGCGCTTCCTGAGCGGCTTCAAGCTGTCCGAGCGGGACATGCACATCGCCGAGCGCGTGGTCAAGGAGATCAACGCCCGGCTGGGCTTCCTGCTGGACGTCGGGCTCGACTACCTGACGCTGGACCGGGCGGCGGGCACCCTGGCCGGCGGCGAGGCGCAGCGCATCCGGCTGGCCACCCAGATCGGGTCCGGCCTGGTCGGCGTGCTCTACGTGCTGGACGAGCCGTCCATCGGCCTGCACCAGCGGGACAACCAGCGGCTGCTGGAGACCCTCATCCGCCTGCGCGACATGGGCAACACGCTGATCGTCGTCGAGCACGACGAGGACACCATCGCCGCCGCCGACTGGGTGGTGGACATCGGCCCCGGCGCGGGCGAGCACGGCGGCCAGGTCGTCGTGTCCGGCACCGTGGACGAGCTGCTGGCGAGTGAGGAGTCGCTGACGGGGGCGTACCTGTCGGGGCGGCGGGAGATCGCGGTCCCGGCCAAGCGCCGCAAGCGCGACCGCAAGCGGCAGCTCACCGTGAAGGGCGCGCGGGAGCACAACCTGACCGGCGTGGACGTGGAGTTCCCGCTCGGCGTCTTCACCGCCGTCACCGGGGTGTCAGGCTCCGGCAAGTCCACCCTGGTCAACGACATCCTCTACAACGCGCTGGCCAAGGAGCTGCACAACGCCCGCACGGTGCCCGGCCGGCACTCCCGGGTGCTGGGCATGGACCTGCTGGACAAGGTCGTGCACGTCGACCAGTCCCCGATCGGGCGCACGCCCCGCTCCAACCCGGCCACCTACACCGGCGTGTTCGACCACGTCAGGAAGCTGTTCGCGCAGACCACCGAGGCGAAGATCCGCGGCTACCAGCCGGGCAGGTTCAGCTTCAACGTCAAGGGCGGGCGCTGCGAGGCCTGCTCCGGCGACGGCACGATCAAGATCGAGATGAACTTCCTCCCGGACGTGTACGTGCCCTGCGAGGTCTGCCACGGCGCCCGGTACAACCGGGAGACCCTGGAGGTCCATTACAAGGGCAAGACCATCGCCGAGGTCCTGGACATGCCGATCGAGGAGGCCCTGCACTTCTTCGACGCCATCCCGGCCATCCGCCGCCACCTGGACACCCTCAACGCGGTGGGCCTCGGCTACGTACGGCTCGGCCAGCCCGCCACCACCCTCTCCGGCGGCGAGGCGCAGCGCGTCAAGCTCGCCTCCGAGCTCCAGCGCCGCTCCACCGGCCGGACCGTCTACGTCCTGGACGAGCCCACCACGGGCCTGCACTTCGAGGACATCCGCCGCCTGCTCGGGGTGCTCAACCGCCTGGTCGACAACGGCAACACGGTCATCGTCATCGAGCACAACCTGGACGTCATCAAGACCGCCGACTGGGTGATCGACATGGGTCCCGAGGGCGGTTCGAGGGGCGGCCTGGTGGTGGCCACCGGCACCCCGGAGGACGTCGCGCTGATCGACGCCAGCCACACCGGGGCGTTCCTCCGCAAGATTCTGGGCCTGTGAGGAGTTCTTCGGGCCAATCGGTAATTGTCCATACTCCGCCGGTTACGGGTACGGCATGCTGAACCCTCATCGGGGTGACAGCCGTACTTAAGGACAACAGACCCCAGTGGAGGGCGTGACTATGGATTCTTCCGGCAACTCCCTGCCGATTACCGAGATGTCTTCGACGATGAGCTCTTCGACGATGAACTCTGCGACGGCCGAGCGGCTGGAGCCGACACGGCGGGCCGTGGTGCTTGGCGTGGGCGGCGCGGGGCTCGCGGTCGCCTTGACGGCTTGCACGGGTTACCAGTCGGGTGGGGGGACCGTGGCGGAGCCGCAGGACCCGCCGGCCGACGACCCGCCGGGCAACGACCCGCCCGCCGGTGAGGTGACCGGGGACGGTACTGGGACCGAGGAGGAGGAGCCGCCGCCGGCCGAGGAGGAGCCGCCGGCCGCGGCCTTCGCCAAGACGGCGGACATCCCCGAGGGCGGTGGCAAGATCTTCGAGAGTGAGAAGATCGTGATCACCCAGCCCACGGCGGGGCAGTTCAAGTGCTTCACCGCGGTCTGCACCCACCAGGGCTGCACGGTCGCCAGCATCTCCAACGGCACCATCAACTGTCCCTGCCACGGCAGCCGTTTCAAGATCGAGGACGGTTCGGTGGCCGGCGGTCCCGCCAAGGGACCCCTGGAGGAGAAGAAGATCAGCGTGACCGGGGACAGCATCGCGCTCGGCTGACCTGATCGGCCCCTGACTGCGGGATCCATCCGCTGTGTGGCCGGATGGGGGTCTCGCGCGCGCCGGTACTCCTGGGGTGGAGGGCTGCTCGCGGCTACGGGAAGCTCTCTCGGCGCGTACCGGCCCCGCGTCCCTTGCCCAGGGACGCGGGGCCGGGCCTTTCCAGCCGGGAATGTCGGTGCGGGCCAGTAGGCTTTTGGGCGTGGCAGATCCGGCAACCTACCGACCGGCGCCCGGATCGATTCCCGAGTCGCCAGGGGTTTACCGCTTCCGCGACCCCGGCGGCCGGGTGATCTACGTGGGCAAGGCGAAGAGCCTGCGGCAGCGGCTCAACTCCTACTTCGCGGACTTCGCGAGCCTGCATTTCCGGACCCAGTCGATGCTCACCACCGCCGCCCGGGTGGACTGGACGGTGGTCCGCACCGAGGTGGAGGCGCTCCAGCTCGAGTACTCCTGGATCAAGGAGTTCGACCCCCACTTCAACGTGAAGTACCGGGACGACAAGTCGTATCCGTACCTCGCGGTCACCATGGGGGAGGACTTCCCCCGTGTGCAGGTCCTGCGCGGGGCCAAACGCAAGGGCACCCGCTACTTCGGGCCGTACTCGCACGCCTGGGCCATCCGCGAGACCGTGGACCTGCTGCTGCGCGTCTTCCCCATCCGGTCCTGCTCGGCCGGCGTCTTCAAACGGGCCGGCCAGATCGGGCGGCCGTGCCTGCTCGGCTACATCGACAAGTGCTCGGCGCCCTGCGTCGGCCGGGTGACGCCCGAGGAGCACCGCGCCCTCGCCGAGGACTTCTGCGACTTCATGGCGGGCAACACCACCAGGTTCATCAAACGCCTCGAACAGGCCATGCGGGAGGCCGCCGCCACCCAGGAGTACGAGCGGGCCGCCCGCCTCAGGGACGACGTGCAGGCCCTGCAGAAGGCGCTGGAGAAGCAGGCCGTGGTGCTCGGCGACGCCACCGACTGCGACGTCATCGCCCTGGCCGAGGACCCCCTGGAAGCGGCCGTGCAGGTCTTCTACGTGCGCGGCGGCCGGATCCGCGGCCAGCGCGGCTGGGTCGTCGACAAGGTGGAGGAGACCTCGCCCGGCGCGCTCGTGGAGCACTTCCTGCTCCAGATGTACTCCGAGGCCGAGATCCCCAGGGAGATCCTCGTCCCGGCCCTGCCGCCCGACCACGACGCGGTCCTGGAGCTGCTCGGCGAGCAGCGCGGCGCCCGGGTGGACGTCAGGGTGCCCCAGCGCGGCGACAAGAAGTCCCTGATGGAGACCGTCGAACGCAACGCCAAAGAGGCCCTCACCCAGCACAAGCTGCGCCGCTCCAGCGACCTGACCACCCGCGGCAAGGCCCTCCAGGAGATCGCCGACGCGCTGGAACTCGACCAGGCGCCGCTCCGGATCGAGTGCTACGACGTCTCCCACATCCAGGGCACCAACGTGGTCGCCTCCATGGTCGTCTTCGAGGACGGGCTGGCCCGCAAGAGCGAGTACCGGCGCTTCCAGATCAAGAGCGCGGAAGGTGACGTGGCCTCCATCCACGAGGTCATCACCCGCAGGTTCAAGCGCTACCTGGAGGAGCGCAGCGCCACCGGCGAACTCGGCGGCGAGCCCGTCGGGGAACCCATCGACCCGGAGACCGGGAGGCCGCGCAAGTTCGCGTACCCGCCGAACCTGGTGGTGGTGGACGGCGGGCCCGCGCAGGCCGCGGCCGCCCACCGGGCCCTGGCCGAGCTCGGCGTGGACGACGTGGCCGTCTGCGGGCTGGCCAAGCGGCTGGAGGAGGTCTGGCTGCCCGGCGACGACCAGCCGGTCATCCTGCCCCGCTCCAGTGAGGGCCTTTACCTGCTGCAACGCGTCCGGGACGAGGCGCATCGCTTCGCCATCACCTACCATCGAGCCAAGAGGTCGCGAACGCTCAAGGAGAGCGCCCTGGACGAGGTTCCTGGTCTCGGCCCGGCGCGACGGCAGGCGCTTCTGCGACACTTCGGATCCGTGAAACGGTTGAGTGACGCCACCGCCGAGGAGATCCGCGAGGTTCCGGGAATCGGTCCGTCGACGGCTGAGGCGATCGTGGCGGCGTTGCAGGGAGAGAGATGAGCGAGAGCACCGGCGAGCCCGCATTCGTGCTCGTCACGGGCATGTCCGGGGCCGGGCGCAGCACGGCCGCGAAGGCCCTGGAGGACCTGGGCTGGTTCGTGATCGACAATCTGCCGCCGGGACTGCTGTTCTCCCTGGCGGAGGAGGCCGGGCGGGTCAACCTGGCCGCCGACAAGGTGGCCGCCGTGGTGGACGTGCGTTCGCTGGCGTTCACCACCGACCTGAACGCGGCCATCGAGGAGCTGGACGGCCGCGGCGTCGGGGTCCGCGTGGTCTTCCTGGAGGCCAGCGACGACGCCCTGGTGCGCCGCTTCGAGAACGTGCGCCGGCCGCACCCGCTGCAGGCCGACGGCCGCCTGGTGGACGGCATCGACCGCGAGCGCGGCATCCTGCGCGAGGTCCGCGCCAACGCCGACCTGGTCATCGACACCTCCAAGCTCAACGTGCACGAGCTGCGGAGCAAGATCGTCTCCTTCTTCGGCGGCGAGGACCGGCCCGGCCTCAAGGTCAACATCGTCTCCTTCGGCTACAAGTACGGCCTGCCGGTGGACGCCGACCTCGTCGTGGACTGCCGCTTCCTCCCGAACCCGCACTGGGTGCCGGAACTGCGCCCCATGAGCGGCCTGGACGCCCCCGTCCGGGAGTACGTGCTGGGCCAGCCCGGCGCGAAGGAGTTCCTCGACGGCTACGAGGACCTGTTCGGCGTCATCGCCGCGGGGTACACCCGCGAGGGCAAGAGCTACGCCACCCTCGCGGTCGGCTGCACCGGCGGCCGGCACCGCAGCGTGGCCATGGCTGAGCAACTGGGCGGCCGTCTGCGCGAGCGCGGCATGGAGGTGCAAGTGAGCCATCGCGATGTAGGCCGCGATTGACATCCTCCCCTCGTGAAACAGCGGGGGATTCCAACAGCGTCTACCCCGTTAGGAGGCGATCGCGTTGAGGTTCGCGGTGCACCGGCCCGGCAGCCCGTGGCCCTTCCCGCGCGGACACGGCATGTCCTGCCGCGTGTGCGATGTCCCTGGCCGCGTTCACGTCCGCATGGCCGGCGTATCCGCAGGACCTGCACCGGAAGACGGCTTGGCTCTCGCGCGCCTCCCGGTCCACGATCCCGCACGCACAGCACCGCTGACTGGTGTAGGCGGGATTGACCTTGACCACCCGGCCGGGCGCCTTCAGCAGCTGTCCACTCGGCAGGGCCGCCGAGACCGCCACACCCCGGTCCACGCCGACGATCTCTCCGTTTCCCGGCGCTGGGGCGGGGGCGGGGATGGCGGCGAAGGCGATGAGCCAGCGACCCGAGGCGTCGCGAGTCACCCGGTAGGACTTCACTCCGACCGGTATCGGCCGCGACCATCGCAAGAGCACCCAGCCGACCTTGGGGACGCGGACCTCGCCCATGTGGCGGGACAGGCGGCGCGCATCGCCCGCCTTGACCGCGCAGTGCTCCAGCAGCGCCGCCTCTTGGGCGGACGTCGGCTGCAGCCGGTAGCGGGACACGCCGAACAAGTTAGCCGCCACGACCGACAGAACCGGGAGGCTGCCATGTGGGACCGTTCCGCATTCCAGTTCCGCCCTGAAGGACAGAGTCTGCACACTGTAGGTACCGGTGAGTGATGCGGCCCCCGAAGTGAAAGTTGTCGCGTTAGGGGGTGGCCATGGGCTGCACGCGTCCCTGTCGGCGCTCAGGAGGGTCACGGCCGATCTGACGGCCGTCGTCACGGTGGCGGACGACGGCGGGTCCAGCGGGCGGCTCCGGCGGGAGCTGGGGGTGCTGCCACCGGGGGACCTGCGGATGGCGCTGGCCGCGCTGTGCGGGGACGACGAGTGGGGGCAGACCTGGAGCCGGGTCGTGCAGCACCGCTTCAGGAGCGGCGGCGAGCTGCACGGGCACGCGGTCGGGAACCTGCTGATCGTGGCCCTGTGGGAGCTGCTGGACGATCCGGTGCAGGCCCTGGAGTGGGTGGGCCGGCTGCTGGGCGCGCACGGGCGGGTGCTGCCGATGGCCGCCGTGCCGCTGGACATCCAGGCCGAGGTGGAGCTGGACGGCCTGGTCACCACCGTGCGCGGCCAGGTCGCCTGCGCGCTCACCCCCGGGCGGGTGCAGGCCATCTCGCTGGTGCCGCCCGATCCGCCGGTCTCGCCGGAGGCGGTGCGGGCCATCCACGACGCCGACTGGGTGGTGTTCGGCCCCGGCTCCTGGTTCACCAGCGTGCTGCCGCACCTGAAGGTCCCCGAGCTGGCCCGCGCCCTGTGCGCGACCAGCGCCCGCCGCCTGGTCATCCTCAACCTGGCCCCCCAGCCGGGCGAGACCGACGGGTTCTCCCCCCAGGAGCACCTGGAGGTGCTGCGTCAGCACGCCCCCACCCTGCTGGTGGACGCCGTCGTCGCGGACACCTCGGTGACCGGCGACCCGACCGAGCTGGAGAAGGCCGTGGTGGCCCTCGGCGGGCGTCTGGTTTTGGCGGATGTAGGGGCCTCTGACGGGTCTCCGCGGCACGATGCACCCCGTCTTGCCCAGGTCCTGGACGAGATTTTCCGCGAGAAGCGGTGATCCCCCCCTACCGGGGTGCGAGAGACTGACCACGGCGCCGGGCGGTCGCCGAGAGGGTTTCTGCGGCTGCCCGGAACTGAGGCCACCGGTCGGATGGCCGCTTCGGGGAATTTCGCGAAGGCGCGCCGGTGTCTGGACTGAGGAGCGCGGGGAGCGAGGCGACCCGGGACGACGAGGGAGACACCGGCGAAGGCGCCGGAGCAGCCGCGCCCGCGGGCGCGGACATAGACACGGAGGACACTGGCGATGGCGATGACGGGCGTTGTGAAGGATGAACTGAGTCGCCTTCCCGTGCTGAAGCCCTGCTGCCGCAAAGCCGAGGTGTCCACGTTGCTGCGCTTCGCCAGCGGCCTGCATCTGGTCGGCGGGCGGATCGTGATCGAGGCCGAGCTGGACACCAACGTGACCGCGCGCCGGCTCATCAAGGACATCGGCGAGGTCTTCGGCCACAAGGCCGAGGTGCTCGTGCTGGCGCCCGCCGGGCTGCGCAAGGGCTCCCGGTACGTGGTGCGCGTCTACAAGGACGGCGAGGCCCTCGCCCGCCAGACCGGCTTGATCGACAACCACGGCCGCCCGGTCCGCGGCCTGCCCCGCCAGGTGGTCTCGGGGGCCACCTGCGACGCGGAGGCGGCCTGGCGGGGGGCGTTCCTGGCGCACGGCTCGCTGACCGAGCCGGGCAGGTCCATGTCGCTGGAGGTCACCTGCCCGGGGCCGGAGGCCGCGCTGGCCCTGGTCGGCTCCGCCCGCCGGTTGAAGATCCACGCCAAGGCCCGCGAGGTGCGCGGCGTGGACCGCGTGGTGGTCAGGGACGGCGACGCGATCAGCGCCCTGCTGACCCGGCTGGGCGCGCACGACAGCGTGCTGGCCTGGGAGGAGCGCCGGATGCGCCGCGAGGTGCGGGCCACCGCCAACCGGCTGGCCAACTTCGACGACGCCAACCTGCGCCGGTCCGCCCGCGCGGCGGTGGCGGCGGGGGCCCGGGTGCAGCGGGCCCTGGAGATCCTCGGCGAGGAGGCCCCCGAGCACCTGGTGGTGGCGGGCCGGCTCCGGGTCGAGCACAAGCAGGCGTCGCTGGAGGAGCTCGGCCAGATCGCGGACCCCCCGCTGACCAAGGACGCGATCGCCGGGCGCATCCGCCGCCTGCTCGCGATGGCCGACAAACGCGCCCAGGACCTCGGCCTGCCCAACACGGAGGCGAACTTGACCGCGGACATGCTGTCGGGCTGATCCGGAGGGGCGTTGACAGACCCCCGGAAGCAGGACGGTTTGCGGCAAACCGTAAAATTTAGCGTCAGTTTTATGACGTCTCGACCTGTGGGACCCTCACGTGGTCTAAACCAATTTGAGTCCGATAGGGTCTGGACCGAGGTTTCAGTCACGTAACGACGTACGAGGAGATCGGATCCCGTGAGCATCCGCGTAGGCGTGAACGGCTTCGGCCGTATCGGCCGCAACTTCTGGCGTGCCGCCGCCGCCAGCGGCAAGGACATCGAGATCGTCGCTGTCAACGACCTGACCGACAATGCCACGCTCGCCCACCTGCTGAAGTACGACAGCATCCTGGGCCGCCTGCCGTACGAGGTGAAGGCGTCGGCGGACGAGATCACGGTTGACGGCAAGGCCATCAAGGCGTTCGCCGAGCGCGACCCGGCCAAGCTGCCCTGGGGCGACCTGGGCGTGGACGTGGTGGTGGAGTCGACCGGCTTCTTCACCGACGCCAACAAGGCCAAGGTGCACGCCGAGAACGGCGCCAAGAAGGTCATCATCTCCGCTCCGGCGAAGAACGAGGACGTCACGGTCGTGATGGGCGTCAACCACGAGTCGTACGACCCGGCGGCGCACACGATCATCTCCAACGCCTCCTGCACCACCAACTGCCTGGCCCCGCTCGGGAAGGTGCTGAACGACACGTTCGGCATCGAGAAGGGCCTGATGACCACGATCCACGCGTACACCCAGGACCAGAACCTGCAGGACGGGCCGCACAGCGACCTGCGCAGGGCCCGGGCCGCCGCGCTGAACATCGTGCCCACCTCGACCGGCGCCGCCAAGGCCATCGGCCTGGTGCTGCCCGAGCTCAAGGGCAAGCTGGACGGCTACGCGCTGCGGGTGCCGATCCCCACCGGCTCGGCCACCGACCTCACCGTGGAGCTCAAGCGCGAGGTCACCGTGGAAGAGGTCAACGCCGCGTTCAAGGCCGCCGCCGAGGGCGCGCTCAAGGGCTACCTCAGCTACACCGAGGACGACATCGTCTCCGCCGACATCGTCACCGACCCCTCCTCCTGCATCTTCGACGCCGGCCTGACCAAGGTCATCGGCAACCAGGCGAAGGTCGTCGGCTGGTACGACAACGAGTGGGGCTACTCCAACCGCCTCGTGGACCTCATCGAGTACGTGGGTGCCTCGCTCTGATGCGTGGTTTCGAGGAACTCGACGTGAAAGGTCGGCGCGTGCTCGTACGCGCCGACCTGAACGTGCCCCTGGACGGTGAGACGATCACCGACGACGGCCGGATCAGGGCCTCGATCCCCACGATCAGGAACCTGGCCGGCCGCGGCGCCATGGTGATCGTCTGCGCCCACCTGGGCCGGCCGAAGGGCACGCCGAACCCCAAGTACTCGCTGGCCCCGGTCGCGAAGCGGCTGGCCGAGCTGCTCGGCGAGCCGGTGGAGTTCGCCTCCGACGTGGTGGGCGAGTCCGCCCAGGCGGCCATGGCGGGCCTGCGCGACGGCCAGGTGGCGCTGCTGGAGAACCTGCGCTTCGAGCCGGGCGAGGAGTCCAAGGACGACGCGGAGCGGGCTCTGTTCGCGGGCAGGCTGGCGGCCCTCGCCGACCTCTACGTGGGCGACGGCTTCGGCGCGGTGCACCGCAAGCACGCTTCGGTCTACGACGTGCCCCGGCTGCTGCCGCACGCGGCGGGCGGCCTGGTGCTGGCCGAGGTCGAGGTGCTGAAGCGGCTGACCGAGGACCCGGCCCGGCCGTACGCGGTGGTGCTCGGCGGGGCGAAGGTGTCCGACAAGCTCGGCGTCATCGCCAACCTGCTGACCAAGGTCGACCGGCTGCTCATCGGCGGCGGCATGGCCTACACCTTCCTCAAGGCGCAGGGTTACGAGGTCGGCAAGTCGCTGCTCCAGGAGGACAAGCTGGGCGACGTGCGCGGCTTCCTGGACGAGGCCGCCGCGCGCGGCGTGGAGCTGGTGCTCCCGGTGGACGTGCTGGCCGCCGAGGGCTTCGCCGCCGACGCCGCCCACGAGGCGGTGGACGCCACCGCGATCCCCGCCGACCGGGAGGGCCTGGACATCGGCCCGCGCACCCGCGAGCTGTTCGCGGCCAAGCTGGCCGACGCCAAGACGGTGTTCTGGAACGGCCCGATGGGCGTGTTCGAGTTCGACGCCTTCTCCGGGGGCACCCGCGCGGTCGCCGAGGCGCTGATCGCCTCCGACGCGTTCACGGTGGTCGGCGGCGGCGACTCGGCCGCGGCCGTGCGCAGGCTGGGCCTGCCCGAGGACGGCTTCTCCCACATCTCCACGGGCGGCGGCGCCTCCCTGGAATACCTTGAGGGCAAGACCCTGCCGGGACTGGCCGCGCTGGAGGACGATCAGGTTGAGTCGTAAACCGCTCATCGCCGGCAACTGGAAGATGAACAAGAACCACCTTGAGGCGATCAAGCTGGTTCAGGGGCTGGCCTTCGAGCTCACCGACAAGGACTTCGACAAGGTCGAGATCGCGGTGCTGCCCCCGTTCACCGACCTGCGCAGCGTGCAGACCCTGGTGGACGGCGACAAGCTCCGGATCGAGTACGGCGCGCAGGACCTGTCCCCGCACGACTCCGGCGCCTACACCGGGGAGATCTCCGGCGCGCAGCTGGCCAAGCTGGGCTGCACCTTCGTGCTGGCCGGCCACTCCGAGCGGCGGCAGTACCACGCCGAGGACGACGCGCTGGTCAACACCAAGGTGAAGGCCGCCTTCCGGCACGAGCTCACGCCCATCCTGTGCGTGGGCGAGGGGCTGCCCATCCGGCAGGCCGGGGACCAGGTGCCGTACACGATCGCGCAGGTCGACGGGGCGCTGGAGGGGATCGGCGCGGAGCAGGCGAAGTCGATCGTCATCGCGTACGAGCCGGTGTGGGCCATCGGCACGGGCGAGGTGGCGACCCCGGAGGACGCGCAGGAGGTCTGCGGGGCCATCCGGACCCGACTCGCCGCGCTGTACGACCGCGAGGTGGCCGACGCCGTCCGTATCCTTTACGGGGGTTCGGTGAAGTCGGACAACACCGCGGGGATCATGGCCAAGCCCGATGTCGACGGCGCGCTCGTCGGCGGGGCTAGTCTGGATCCAGGAGAGTTCGTCAAGATTTGTCGTTTTGGCGAGATGTCTGGCTAGCTCACCCGTTTGGTGGGTGCGACTTGACAACAAGCCGTACCCTCATATCAATGAGAAACGCGTGATCCAGGCGGCCATGGCCGGCCGTGGGGCGCGTTTCTCGTTGGCCAAGCAAGATTGAATCGTCACGCCGTTTAAGGCGCTACCGGGAACAGGTCTACGGTGACTATCGGAATCTCCATCGCGCTCATTCTGTCGAGCCTCCTCATGATCCTTCTCGTCCTGCTCCACAAGGGCAAAGGCGGAGGTCTGACGGACATGTTCGGCGGTGGCTTCGCGTCGTCGTTCGGTGGCTCGTCCGTCGTGGAACGTAACCTCGACCGCCTCACGATCATCACGGGCACCGTGTGGTTCGTGTGCATCATCGCGCTCGGCCTGCTGCTCAAGCCGTAGCAGTCCACCGCGTGACATAGATTCATTTCTCCCCCGCCAATCTCGCGGGGCGATCGAGGAGGAGTTCATCCGTGGGTAGTGGCAACGCGATCCGTGGCAGCCGTGTCGGCGCCGGTCCGATGGGCGAGGCCGAGCGTGGCGAGGCGGCCCCCCGCGTGCGGGTCTCGTTCTGGTGCGCGAACATGCACGAGACGCGGCCCAGCTTCGCCAGCGACGCGGCCGTGCCGGAGCACTGGGACTGTCCCCGGTGCGGCCTGCCGGCCGGTCAGGACGAGGCCAACCCGCCCGCTCCGCCGCGGAACGAGCCGTACAAGACGCATCTCGCGTACGTGAAGGAGCGCCGTAGCGACAACGACGGCGCCCAGATCCTCGCGGAGGCGCTGGAGCGGCTGCGCTCCTCCTCTCGCCCGATCTACTAGGCGGTCACGTCGAAACCCCCGGCTCCACGGAGCCGGGGGTTTCGCGTTTCAGTGGACCTGTTCCCCGTCGACGAAGGTGGCGGACACGGAGGTCGTCCAGATGTCGGCCGGGTCGAGCGTGAACGGGTCGCGGTCCAGGACGGCCAGGTCGGCGGGACGGCCGGGCTCGATGACGCCGGCGGGGGAGCCGTTCAGCCAGGCCGAGCCGGAGGTGTACGCGGTCAGCACCGTCCGCAGGCCGATGCTCTGGCCGGGCAGGAACGGCGTCTGCGCGGTCGGGTAGCCGGAATGGTGGGAGCTGGGAGGCTCGGTACGGTTCACCGCCACGTGCATGGCCTGGATCGGGTCGGCCGACGAGACCGGCCAGTCGGAGCCGGCGGCCAGCCGGGTGCCGTGCGCGACCAGGTCGGCGAACGGGTACTGCCAGTCGGAGCGCGGGAAGCCCAGGTACGGGATGCAGAGCTCGTCCATCTGGGCGTGGTGGGTGGCCCAGAGGGGCTGCAGGTTCGCGGTCACGTTCAGTTCGGCGAAGCGCGGCACGTCCGGCGGCGTGATGATCTGCAGGTGCGCGATGTGGTGGCGGTTGGCGGGGTCGGTGCCGGTGAGGGCGTCCAGGCACTCGCGTACGGCGCGCTCCCCGATGGCGTGGAAGTGCACCTGGAAGCCGAGGGCGTCCAGCTCCCGGACGTGGCTCTTGAGCAGGTCCGGGTCCACGTAGGACAGGCCGGTGCCGCCGCAGCGGCAGTACGGCTCGATGACGGCGGCGGTGAAGTTCTCCGCGATGCCGTCCTGCATGATCTTGACGGCGGTGGCGCGGAAGCGGTCCAGCCCTTCGGCCGAGGCGCGCCGCTCGGCCAGCGAGGCGATCTGCTCGGCGCCCCGGGTGCGGTCCCACCACAGGGCGCCGACGACGCGGGCCTTCAGCGAGCCGTCCGCGGCGGCGGCCACGTAGGTGGGCAGCTGGTCGTCGGAGCCCGCGTACGAGCCGACGATGGCGTCCTGCCAGCCGGTGATGCCGAGGGAGAACAGGTAGCGCTGGGCGTCCAGGAGGGCGGCGGTCAGGTCGGCGGGGGTGGGGCGGGGGGTCAGCAGGCCGACCAGGTCCATCGCGCCCTCGTGCAGCACGCCGGAGGGGGTGCCGTCGGGGTCGCGCTCGATCCGGCCGTCCGGCGGGTCGGGGGTGGCCGCGGTGATCCCGGCGAGTTCCAGGGCGCGCGTGTTCACCCAGGCGGCGTGGTGGTCCCGCTGGATCAGGTACGCGGGCCGGTCCAGGAAGTCCAGCTGGCTCCGATGCGGCAACCCACCCGGAAACGCCGACATATCCCAGCCGCCACCATCAATCCACGATTTATCGGGATTTTTCGTGGCGTAGTCGGTGACTCGGGCGAGGTAGGCGTCCAGGCCGAACACCTCGGACAGCTCGCAGCGCGCGCGTTCCAGGCCCGCCTGCACCGGGTGGATGTGCGCGTCGGTGAACCCCGGGGTGAGCAGTCCGCCGTCCAGCTCGTACGGCTCGGCGTGCGGCGCGAGCCGTACCAGCTCGGACTCGGAGCCCACGGCGGCGACGAGGCCGTCGCGGACCAGGACCGCTTCGGCGAAACCCTCGGGCGTGAAGGCACGGCCACCGCGGAACAGCAAGTCGGTCATATTCAGTGTCCTGTGATCATGTCGGCGATACGGGCGAGGACGGAGGTGCGCGGCATGCCGCCGGCCTCCCGGGCGTCGGCGAGCCGGTAGAGACGGTACATCGAGTGCACGCCCAGCCAGCGCAGGGGCTCCGGTTCCCAGCGGCGGACCCGCCTGCCGACCCAGGGCAGGCTGGTGAGGCCGGTCTCGCGGCCGAGGGACAGGTCGGCGAGGGTGCGCCCGGCCAGGTTGGCGGCGGCGACGCCGTGGCCGGTGTAGCCGCCCGCCCAGCCGAGGCCGCCGCGCCGGTCCAGGCCGACGGTGGCGCACCAGTCGCGGGGCACGCCCAGGACGCCCGACCAGGCGTGTTCCACCCTGGTTTCCCGCAGGGCGGGGAAGAAGCCGGTGAGGAGGCGCCAGAGGGCGTCCACGGTCCAGTCGTGGGTGTGGCCGCGGTCGTCGAGGCGGGAGGCGTACAGGTAGGGGCGGCCGCGGCCGCCGAAGGCGATGCGGTCGTCGGCGGTGCGCTGGGCGTACATGTAGTAGTGGGCCATGTCGCCGAGGAGCTCGCGGCCGTCCCAGCCGATCTCGTCCCAGTTCGCCAGGGGCTCGGTGACGATCATCGAGCTGTTCATCGGGAGCCAGTCGCGGTGGTGTCCCGGCACGGCGGCGGTGAAGCCCTCGGTGCAGCGCAGCACCAGCTCGGCGCGGACGGTCCCGCCCGGCGTGACCGCCCGGCCGGGGCCGATCTCGGTGACCGGCGTGCCCTCGTAGATCGTCACACCCAGATCCCGTACGGCCTGGGCCAGGCCTCTGGCCAGTTTCGCCGGCTGGATCCGGGCGCAGTGGGGGCTCCAGGAGGCGGCGAGGGCGCCCTCGACCCTGATCCTCGTGGCGGTCTCGTGCGGGCTGAGCAGGTCCACGTCGTCGCTCGTCCAGCCCCAGGCGCGCTGGCCGGCGATCTCGGCGCGCAGCCGGGCGGCCTGGGCGGGGGTGCGGGCCACGTTGAACAGGCCGCCCTTGACCACGTCGGCGTCGATCGCCTCGTCGGCGGCGACCTTGATCACCTCGTCCACGGCGGCGAACATCTCGCGCTGGAACCTGATCGCGCTGTCCCTGCCGTGCCGTTTCGCGTACCGGGCGGCGGAGCCGGGGAGCAGGCCGGCCAGCCAGCCGCCGTTGCGGCCGGACGCGCCGAAACCGGCGAACTCCTTCTCCAGGACGGCGATCCGCAGCCCGGGATCGGCCTTCTTCAGGTAGTACGCGGTCCACAGCCCGGTGTATCCCGCTCCGACGACGGCCACATCCGCCTGGACGTCCCCGGCCAGGGGTTCGGCGGGTGAAGGCACGCCGAGCGAGCGATACCAGAAGGACACGTCCCCGTTGACGAAACCCGGAGCGAGCGGAGCGTTCATGCGTTCATCCTGCTATATCCGTCATAGTCTCGTCATCTGGCGACGGAAGTCGCGGCCGATCCCGCGTGCCACCGCGAGAAGCGAAGCTTTGTAAGGACTTTTCGGTAAAGAAACGACTGACACACCCTTGTGTAGCAATCGTGTAACAGTTGTCCGGCAGTCTGGTCCGTACTGGAAGGAGCGGAGTTCATGGGGTTCTTGCGCATTCGTACGACGGTGGACGAACGTCCGGGCCGGCTGGCCTCCCTCGCCTCGGCGCTGGCCGAGAAGGGCGGCAACATCCTCGGGCTGTCCGTGCAACCGGACACCGACGGCACGGTCGACGAGTTCGTCGCCGACATCCCCGCCTCGCCGGAGGACGTACGGGCCGCGCTGGAGGAGGCCGGCGGGCGGCGCGTGCTCGTCCTGCCCGCCAGCGCGCACGAGCTCACCGACGAACCCACCCGCGTCCTGCTCCTCGCGTCCCGGCTGCGCGCGACGCCCTGGCGCCTCCCGGAGATCCTCCGCGAGCTGCTGCGCGCCGACGACGCCCGCTGGGTCTTCGGCTCGGACGTCTCCGGCATGCCGGACCCGACCCTGCTGACCGTGCCCGTCGCGTCCCGCCGCTCGATCCGGCTGCGCCGGGCCGGGCTGCCGTTCACCCTCACCGAAGCCGCCCGCGCCGCCGCGCTCGTCCGGCTCGCCCAGCCGCCCGCCGACCAGGCCTCCGGCGACCGTTCCATCCGGCTGCCCGACGGGGCCGAGGTGCAGGTCAAGCCGCTCGACCCGCTGCACCGCGAAGCCGTACGCGACCTGCACGAACGGTGCTCGCCCGAGGCGCGGCGCTTCCGCTACTTCACCGCGATGCCGACGCTCGCGCCGCGCGTCTTCGATCGCCTCTGCGACCGCAAGCGCGGCCACACCCTGGTGGCCGGCCGCGACGGCCAGTTCGTCGCGCTCGCCTCCCTGATTTTCACGCCCGACCCGGGCATCGCCGAGTTCGCCCTCCTCATCGAGGACCGCTGGCAGGGCCGCGGCCTCGGCACCGCCCTGGCCCGCGCCCTCCTCACCGAGGCCCGCGACCTCGGGTTCGCCGAAGTGCGCGCCACCCTGCTGTCCGACAACACCCGGATGCGCCGTCTGCTCCTGTCGCTGGGCGCCACACTCAACTACACCGAGGACCCGGGCGTCCTCGAAGCCCGCATCGCGGTGGGCGTGCTCGCGGCGGCCCCGACCCTGTAACGCCTGCCGATGTGGCGCTGAACCTCGCGGAGGTGCGTCCGTCCCCGATGATGGAGGGCATGGCGGAGAGATCCTCTGTACCACCGGGGACCGGGCCGTTCGCGCCGGAGTTCGCCGGGATCGACGCGGGGCTGATGAACGCGTTCATCGGCGAGATGGAGCGGGCGGGTCAGGTCATCGCCGAACACGCCGAGAACATCCGGCGGGAGCTGGCCGCCGTGGACCTTCCGGCGGCGGGGCTCGCGCCCATCCGGGAGATCGGCGGCTGGGCCGAGCAACAGGTGCCCCGGCTCCGGCAACGAGTCGCGGCCATCACCGCCCCTGTGCCCTCTGCCCTGGGCAGTTTCGGTACGGGGCTGCGGCCGTATCGGGAGACGACGCTCGCTCCCGCCGAAGCGCGCCGCCGGGGGACCGAGCTGGGTCGGCGGTTCTCGGACGTCGATCCGGACGAGTTCCGGCTGATCGGGCCGTACGCGTCGGACCGGATCGCGGCGGTCTTCGCCGACCTGGCCGAACACCAGCACGACGCGGTCTTCACCGCCGCCTTCTTCGCGGCCATCGGCCCGGCCGGAATCCGCCGCGTCATCTCCGACCTCTGGCGTCTCCCCGAGGAGGACCGCGCAGCCGCCCGCCTCACGGCCAGTACGGCTTTCGCCACGGCCGTCGGCGGCGGGCAGGATGTTCCCGGGTTCGCCAACGCCCTGAAGGCCGTGGAGGAATCGAAAGACGCCGAGAACACGGAAGCCCTCGCCACCCTGGTGAGCCAGGGCAACTACCCGGACGTATGGCTGGCCGACCTCGTCACACCCGCACTGAGCCCTGACAGCGGCGTCGGCGTGCTGACCCTGGCCAATCTTCTCAACGCCCTGGGCAACAACCCCGGCGCGGCCCGCCTGGCGATCGGCCGCGCGGCCCGGCTCAGCCCCCGCCCAGCCCCGCCAACCCTCGACCTGCCCTTCGGCCGGCTTCCCCTGTTCCCCGAAAAGTGGGACGACCGCCCCGAACTAGCCGAGTTCCTTCAAGGACTCAACGATCGGGCCAAGGGGCAACGAGAGACATCAGACGCCTTCGGGAGGCTCCTGGCGGCAGCCTCCGGCACCTACGACGAGCAGGACGGCAAGCACACCCAGGAGGCGGCGTTCTTCGCCTACACCGTGATGACCTCAGCGGACGAGTGGCGCCTGAACGACGCCACCCGAATCCATATGGCGGAGATCGCGGGTTCGTACGCCACGGAGATCACATTGGGTGCGAACCTGGGCGACGCGGACATGACCAAAGACAGCGCCATGCAGGTTACGCCCGGCCTGTTCGAGTGGACGCCGCCCCCGGGGCTGCGCGGCGCCTTCCGGCTGAGCCCCGAAGACACTTTCCGCTTCATGACCACGTTCGCCGCGACCCCGGTGACCCGCCAGCCCTTCGACGTGGGAATGGACGCGCTTCTTCACCGCTTCCTTCCGCGTGCCTCTCAACTCGCTCGTAGCAGCGAGGATCCCGTCCCGCTGGACAACTTGTTCTCGGCGATGGGCAACGTACGCGGCTTCGAGCTGGCCGCCGCGGTTCGGGTGCTGAAGCCCGAGGACGATGACGTCGATAGCGCCGAGAAGGCGGAGAGCTTCCTGTCGGGGCTCGCTCTGGCGGTCGCCGGGCTGGTTCATCCCGTCACCGCCATCCCCAGGACGTGGAGCGCGCTCTCTGCCGGAGTCTCCGCCTACTACACCTACGGCCGGGATCCGAAGGTGCAGGTCGAAGACCTGGAGAAGCTGGATGGGGCGGAAACCCTCGCTCGCCAGTACATGGCTGCGCAGGTGCTCGGCGAACAGGGGTTCGCCCCGGTGGTGCCGCCGACGGGATTCCTCGCCGGCTCGGATGGGGGAGTGAGGCCCTTCACCGAGATCGTCGAGCGGGGGCAGTCGGGTTTGAAGGTTCTCGACCAGTGGTTCATCGACAACGGCATGGGCAAGGGAGACGAGTTCGCTTTCGGGCAGTTGAGCCTTCGCCAGGCGAGAAACTTCGACGGAGCGAAGAACCCTGCTTTTCAGCGGGCTCGCCTCTATACGGACAAGCTCACGACGGATTGAGGCAGTCGGTCTCGCCGCTGACGGCGTATCGCCCGTTTTCGGAAGAGTTCAGATGTAGCGACGTTTTCGTGTTTTCGCTGACGACGCTGAACTGCTGATCGCCCGGACCGGTCATTTCGTAGTCGGCGAACTCGTTCAGGGCGCTGAGCATCTGGAGATTGAGCGTCCGGGGCTGGGTCTGTTCTGCACTGTCCAGTCCGGTCGCGGCGAAGGTGCGTTTGACCCTGTCGTCGGGGCAGGGGATGTCTTTGCCGCCGGCGTCGGTGATCTGGATGTTCTGGGCGAACACCTCGTTGAGCAGTGTGAGGATATGCGTTTTGAGGGTTTCCCCCGCCTCGGCCGCGGTCGGTTCCGTCTCGCGGCGGTCGACCACGGCCAGGGCGACCCCCGCGACCAGGACGGCCGCCAGGAGCGTCGCGCCGAGCCGTACGAGAAGGCTCCGGTTGGAACGGGGCATTGGATATCCTCCGAAGAGCTGGCCGTCTGAGCGCACGATCTCATATCGTCCGGGAGAGCGCGCAAGCCGTTCCGAGGAGATAGGGGAAAGGTATGGCCCCCGAACCGCAGGATATGGCACCCAATCCCCGCAGGGAGGAATTGCAGCGCGCACTCGCGCAGGTGCGCGCGCACGCGGCACGCCTGGAAGCGGCCCTGGACCCGGCACATGCGGCATTCACCGGCAAAGCGGTCTGGGTCGGCCCGGCAGCGCGCGACTTCACCGGCGAACTCGCCGGACGCAGAACCCGCCTGCGCGCGCTCACCCGCCGCATCGTCGAAGACCTCGAGAACGAACTACGCTCCACACCCGAGAAAACCAGGCCGTAGAGCGCCAAACGAATGACCCAAAGTCCCCGCTTCTCGTCGTTATCCGGCGCCGTTAACGCAGGTGACACTACTCGCCGCACCGGCGCTGAGATCAGCTGGCTCAGCCTGTCAGAGGCTTTGAAAGAGCGAGACCGGTCGCGATTGGCGCCGGTGCGGCGCGAACTGGGCAGCTACGTCGTCGGCGCCGGATAACGGCGAGGAGCGACGAGTTCGGAAAGGGTGGAAGCCACGATCAGCTGGCTTCTTCTTCGGGGGGGTCTTTGAGGGGGCGGCCGGGGTCTGGGGGGGCGCCCATGGCGTCCAGGCGGCGGTTGATGGCGTCGAGGCTGGCCTGGATGCGCAGGAGGAGGGGGTATTGGGCGGTCATGCGGCGGTTGACCGCGGCCGCGACGGCGTCGAAGGTCGTGGGGTGGGGCTCGTCGGGGCGTTCGGGGGCGGTGACGCCGAGGATGTCGATGATGCGTTCGCGGACCTGGTGCAGGAAGGCGCCCTGTTCGTGGAGGACGGTGGCGGCGACTCCCTCGCCCTCCCGGATCAGGCCGAGCAGGATGTGCTCGGTGCCGATGTAGTTGTGGTTGAGGTGTAGCGCCTCACGCAGGGACAGTTCCAGCACTTTCTTGGCCCGGGGTGTGAAGGGGATGTGCCCCATCGGCTGGTTCTTGCCCACGCCGATGGTCTCCTGGACCTTGTCCCGGAGACCCGCGAGGTCGATGCCGCAGTCCCGCAGCGCCTGCGCGGCCACGCCCTCCTCCTCGCGTACGAGGCCGAGCAGGATGTGCTCGGTGCCGATGTAGTTGTGGTTGAGCAGCCGGGCTTCCTCCTGAGCCAGGACCACGACGCGCCGGGACCGGTCGGTGAAGCGCTCGAACACGGGGGACCTCCGTCCGCATAAGAAGACGCGTCTCCACTATGCGCCAGATTCGCCCTCCCCGGGCAGGACGAACCGTTTGAGAATCCCGTTCGGCCCGGGCCGTTCCCCTTCGAGGGACATGCCCAGGGCCGCGGTCACCCGCTCGGAGGCGTGATTCCCCGCGTCGGTCTCCGCGATCACCGTGATCGGCCCGACATGGTCGAGTACGGCCCGCGCCGACTCGGTCGCCAGCCCTCGCCCCCAATGCGGCGGATCTACACTGTAAAGGAGCTCGGCCTGCCCGTCGTCGGTTGCCCGCAACCCGCAGACCCCGACCGGCTCGTCCTCCTCCAGCAGGAGCCAGAGCCCGTACCCGTACCGGTCGAAGTCCTCGGCGCTGTCCTCGACGATCTCGGTGACCAGCGTCGCGGAGACCGCCTCGTCGTCGAAGAGGAACCGCCGGACCTCCGGCCGGTTCCAGTGCGCGAGCAGCCAGGAGGCGTCGTCGCCGGAAATGGGCCGAAGGACCAGCCTGGTGCCTTTGAGCACGGTCATCCTCCGAGCCAACCACAGACTCAGCGGTTGCGGCGACGCCCCAGCGCGTACGCGAAGTTGACCAGGACGATGCCGGTCCAGGCGGTGATGATCCCGGGCAGGCCCGCGCCCACGGCGGCGGCTCCGGTGAGCGGGATGGCGATGCCGAGCGAGCCGAGCGCCAGGCCGAGGGCGCGCCCGCCCTCCGCGCGGTCCTCGCGGGCGCGTTCCTTGGGGTTGGGCAGGCGCCGGGACGCCTCGGCCGCGACCTGGGCCGCGATGGTGGCCTCGATCCGGTTGAGGAAGGACTCGGTCAGCGCCGCCTCGTACTCGGGTCCGAGATCGCGCCGCGCCGCGATGGTCGCGCGCAGATCGTCGCGCGGGAAGGAAGGATCCGCCATACCAACAATCTGCCAGAGATATATCGCGACTGGGTATATGTCGGACGTGGATCTCAACGATGCCGCGGAAACCCTCTACGCGCTGCCTCCCGCCGAGTTCACCGCCGCCAGGGACGCCCTCGCCAAGGAGGCCAAGACGG